>JAHDFK010000029.1 GCA_020628175.1 Wenyingzhuangia sp. | reverse complement strand
TGTGTTGATTCCATAAATAACAGTTAACTGTAACGCTATTTTAGGACGGGACATATTAAGAAAACAAAAAACCTCTAACTTTCGTTAGAGGTTTTTTTATAAGCAAGATGATTATTTTAAATTTATTTTACTTTTTCGACGATAGCCTTAAAAGCTTCTGGGTTGTTCATAGCTAAATCTGCTAAAACCTTACGGTTTAATTCGATGTTGTTAGCTTTAACTTTCCCCATAAACTGAGAATAAGACAATCCATGAATACGTGCACCCGCGTTGATACGAGTTATCCATAAAGCACGGAAGCTTCTTTTCTTGTTTTTTCTATCACGGTAAGAGTAAGACATAGCTTTCTCAACCGCATTTTTTGCTACTGTATAGACGTTTTTACGTCTACCAAAGTAACCTTTTGCTTGCTTCAAGATTTTTTTTCTTCTATTTCTTGAAGCTACTGAATTTACTGATCTAGGCATAATTTCAATGTGTTTTGTAGTAAGGCCATTTACAATTGTATTCTTAAATTAAGGATACAGTTTGTTAATTGTTAGTTGCCCACTCCATGGTTAATAATAAATATTCCCTTGTTAACTTAAATTACTTTAAGTTTAACATGTTTTTAATACTCGCTTCGTCGTTCTTGTGAACTAAACCGTCGTGAGTTAATTTTAATTTACGTTTTTTAGACTTCTTTGTTAAGATGTGACTTTTAAACGCGTGCTTTCTTTTTAATTTTCCAGTTCCAGTTACTTTGAATCTCTTCTTAGCACTAGATTTTGTTTTTAATTTAGGCATCTCTAATAAGTGATTTAATTCTTGCTTATATATTGTTCAGTATTAAATACTGCTTATTTTTTTACTTTAGAAGCAATAAACATAATCATACGTTTTCCTTCTAATTTTGGCATTTGCTCTACTTTACCATATTCTTCTAATTCTTGAGCCAATTTTAATAATAAAATTTGCCCTTGATCTTTAAATATAATAGAACGTCCTTTAAAGAATACATATGCTTTTAGTTTAGCACCGTCTTGTAAGAACTTAATAGCATGTTTCTTTTTAAATTCGTAATCATGCTCATCAGTTTGAGGTCCAAAACGTATTTCTTTTACAGTTACTTTCGTCGCTTTAGACTTCATAACCTTATCACGTTTCTTTTGCTCGTACAAGAATTTCTTGTAATCAATAATCTTACAAACAGGCGGAACAGCTTTAGGAGAAATTTCTACTAAATCTAATTCTTGCTCTCTTGCAATTTGTTTGGCTTTAGAAATAGGGTATACACCAACTTCTACGTTTTCACCAACCAAACGTACTTCATCCACATAACGAATATGCTCGTTAATTCTGTGTGGATTTTCTTTAATGATTCTGGCAGGTCCTCTTGACCTTCTTCTTTTAATTGCTATGGCTTTATATTTTTGCTCTCATAAAACTATGAGAATATTAAACTCTTTATTTAAAATTTAACTAAGGTTTTATCAATTTCTTCTTGTACATGTTTGATAAAATCTTCTGTAGAAAAAGTTCCTAAATCTCCTTGTCCGTGTCTTCTAACAGATACACTTCCTTCTCCTTCTTCTTTTTCTCCAACAATAATCATGTAAGGAATTTTACTTACCTCAGCATCTCTAATTTTACGACCAGTTTTCTCACTTCTGTCATCGATTAGCGTGCGAATTTCGGAATTTTCCAGCAATTCTGAAACTTTTTCAGCATATTTCTGATATTTGTCGCTGATTGGTAGGATAATAACTTGTTCTGGCATTAACCAAAGTGGGAAATTTCCTCCTGTGTGCTCTAATAAAACAGCAATAAATCGTTCCATAGATCCAAAAGGAGCACGGTGAATCATTACAGGTCTATGCGATGCGTTATCAGAACCTTTGTAAGTCAAGTCAAAACGTTCGGGTAAATTATAATCTACCTGAATTGTACCTAACTGCCAGCTTCTTCCTAAGGCATCTTTTACCATAAAATCTAACTTAGGACCATAAAAAGCAGCTTCACCAGTTTCTATCACATAGTTCAACCCTTTTTCTTTGGCTGCATTTATAATTGCATTTTCTGCCTTGTCCCAGTTTTCATCAGTACCAATATATTTATCTGGATTTTCAGGGTCTCTTAAAGATACTTGTGCTGTAAAGTCTTCAAAACCTAAAGAACCAAATACATATAAAACTAAATCAATTACATCCTTAAATTCTTGATCTAACTGATCTGGCGTACAGAAAATATGCGCATCATCTTGTGTAAAACAACGCACACGTGTCATACCATGTAGCTCACCACTTTGCTCATAACGATATACGGTACCAAACTCTGCATAACGCTTTGGTAATTCTTTGTAAGAATAAGGTTTGTAGTTAAATACTTCACAGTGGTGGGGACAGTTCATAGGTTTTAACAAAAACTCTTCGTCCATTTTTGGAGTCTTGATAGGTTGAAAACTATCTTCTCCATATTTTTCATAGTGCCCCGAAGTAACGTATAGTTCTTTTTGACCAATATGCGGCGTCATTACCATTTCGTAACCCGCCTTCTTTTGTGCTTTCTTTAAAAAGTCTTCTAATCTACTTCTTAAAGCAGCACCTTTTGGCAACCATAAAGGTAACCCTTGTCCTACTTTTTGCGAAAAAGTAAACAATTCTAATTCTTTACCTAATTTACGGTGGTCACGTTGTTTTGCTAATTCTAATAATTCTAAATATTCTTTTAACAATTTAGCTTTTGGAAACGAAATTCCATAAATACGTGTTAACTGAGGTTTATTCTCATCACCACGCCAATATGCTCCAGCAGCACTCATTACTTTTACAGCTTTTAAAATACCCGTGTTAGGTATATGACCTCCTCTACATAAATCTGTAAAGTCATCATGGTCGCAAAAAGTAATTTCTCCGTCTGTTAAGTTTTCTATCAACTCTACTTTAAACGGATTGTTTTCTTCTTTGTATTTCGCTAAAGCATCGGCTTTAGAAACTTCGCGTAACGTAAATTCGTGTTTACCTCTTGCTAGTTCTAAAAACTTTTGTTCTATTTTAGGAAAGTCGTTTTCAGAAACTTTGTGTTCTCCAAAGTCAATATCGTAGTAAAAACCGTTTTCTATGGCAGGACCAATAGTTAGCTTTACTCCAGGATATAATTTTTGTATGGCTTGTGCTAAAACATGGGCAGAAGAGTGCCAAAATGCTTTTTTCCCTTCTGGTTGATCAAAAGTAAATAAGGTTAAGTTACCATCGGTGGTTAATGGGGTTTTGGTTTCAACGGTGGTTCCGTTAAAACTTGCCGAAATTACATTTCTGGCTAAACCATGGCTAATACTCATAGCCACATCCATTGGAGTACTGTTATTTTCGTACTCTCTTACACTCCCGTCTGGTAAAGTAATTTTAATCATTATTGCTTTATTTTTTGCTAAGCAAAGATAAGCGTTTAATTGAAGTATTAAAATGTAAAAAGCTTTTTACGTGAAAACTATTTTGTTTTACGAATACAATGATTTTATCTTTCTTAGAAAGCGAAAATAAAAGGTTTGTTTGTGATGAGTGTTGTATAAATCTTTTTCTAAAGGAGCTGTCCAAAGTTCTAAAATCACATACAAACAAATTAATAAATAGATGCTTAAAATTAGAGTTTTCATAGGTTAGGTCTTAAGGTTTTATTTAAGACATGCTACTATGTAATTACCCTGTAACGGTATTATTATTTTTTAGAATAGCTTTATATTCATTTATACCTTTTTCTAATAAATAAGGATAGATGGTTTCTAATATAAGTTGAGCATATTTTTGTTTCATAGTTATATCAATAGTTGTTGATTCTATTGACTGAGAACTTATCCAGAAATCACTTAAAATTTGTATTCTTTTGTACACGTTTGCGTACTCATTAGAAAAAGCTTCTGGACGAATAATTTGTTGATGGATTAACATTTTAAAAAAGTCGGCAGCCTGCTGCTCGCGTGCCAAAAGCAATTGATTGTAATGCTTTTTAATGGTGTCGTTTTCTCTTATAATCTGTGTGAAATCTAAAAATATAAAGCGGTACTTGTAAAAATATTGGATGGTCGTACTTGTAAGCTGATAGTAACTATTTAGATTAATTTTCTGGCTAAAAACAGCTCTTAAATTGTTGTCCATATCGTCCACCAAATTAAAGTAGAGTTCTGTTATAATAGCTTCTCTTTTTTTAAAATGATAATTTAAATTTCCTTGACTCATTCCTAATTCACTCGCAATTTTACGTAAGGTTATTGTCGCCAATCCTTTTTCGTTAAAAAGTAATAGTGCTTTTTCAAGAATTCGATCCTTTGTTTTTTTCATGTAACAAATATACAATTAGTATTGTTGACCTACTATAATTAAAAATTAGTACATTTGACCTAAAAAGGATATGATACATATTATAGGTGCAGGTATAGGCGGTTTAACATTGGCCATTGCTCTAAAACAAAAAGGCTTTAAAGTATGTGTATACGAACAGTCTGAGCATATAAAAAATGTAGGAGCGGGGATTATATTAGCAAACAATGCTATGCAAGTGTATAGAAAATTAGGATTAGATGTATTGCTACAAAAAGAAGGTGCTACTGTTTCTCACATGACACTTACCAACCAAACTCTAGAAACAATTCAGAAAACAGATTTAAGCGGTTTTGAACAAGAGTTTAAAATAAAAAGTAAAGCTATACATAGGGCGGATTTACATAGCATATTACTAAATAATTTAGACAAAAGTGAAATAAAACTAGGCTATAAACTTATAAATATAAAAGAAAATTCAAGCAAAAGTGAATTGTTTTTTGAAAACGGAAAGCGTGTGGGAGCAACTTGTGTAATTGCTGCCGATGGAATTCACTCGTTGGTACGAAAGCAAATTTTTAAAAAGACAATAATTAGAAATACCAATCAAATTTGTTGGAGAGGTGTTGCAAATTTTACGTTAGAAAGTGAATTTAAAGGAGGTTTGTATGAAGCTTGGGGCAATACATCGCGTTTTGGCTTTGTATCTATAGGAGCAGGTAATGTGTATTGGTATGCTTTACAGTCTAATAATAAAAATGTCTTGTTTGATCCTCAACAAATTTTTAAAAAGTACAACCCAATAATTACACAACTTATAAGTACTACAGACCCTAATAAAATTTACAAGAGTAGTATTAATGATGTGAAGCCTCTTCAAAATTGGTTTACAAACAACGTTTGTTTGTTAGGAGATGCAGCTCATGCGATGACACCGAATATGGGACAAGGAGCCTGTCAGGCTATTGAAGATGCTTATGTATTGGCAGAGTTATTAGCGAAGTATCCGCATAATGAAGCATTTTTAAAGTACCAGAACATAAGAAAATCAAAGGTGAATACTATTGTAAAAACGAGTAGAATTATAGGTGTTTTAGCGCATGTACCATTTGTTTTTTTACAAAAAACAAGAAATTTATTGATGAAACTAGCTCCAGCAAACACAAAGCAATTACAAGCTATTTTTAGCATACCAAAAATTAATTAGAATATGAAAAAGGTAATTGAAGAAACTGTTTTTGTAAGTGAAATAGGAAAAACTCAATTAGAAAGAGTTGATTTTTCGGATACATTTGCTACTACAAATACGATAGATACTATGGAAAACATAACGGCGTTAATTTTTAGTAATTTTCCTGTTTGGGTACAGTTCTTATTAGAAATTAGAGATAAAATTGTGAAGATTTTAGGCATAACAACAACGTATACAAAACCTTTTAGTACTAGCTCTTTTTCTAAAACAGATGCAAGTTTTTTTAAAACCTATTACCAATCCGATCAAGAAATTATTGTAGGAGCAAACGAAAATCATTTAAGTTTTAGAGCCATTGTTTATAATACAAAAGCAGCTACTTACAACATAAATGTAACAACTTTAGTAATGTTTCATAATACAAAAGGAAAGATCTATATGAAGTGCATAGCACCATTTCATAGGCTTGTTGTTATGTATATGGTAAAACGAGCGTTTAAGGCTACTAAAATTACGAGCTAATTTTTGTAGTCATTAAATAAAAAGTTACTTTTGCGCATGCAACAAAAAGTACTTATTTTAGATTTTGGATCTCAAGTTACGCAGCTGATTGCGCGTCGAGTGAGAGAGTTAAATATTTATTGTGAAATACACCCGTATAATAGCGATAAATACAATTTCAACGATTATAAAGCAGTTATTTTATCGGGTTCTCCACACTCTGTACGAGGAGAAAATGCCCCTAAAATAGATTTATCAGAAGTAAAAGGAAAAAAACCTTTATTAGGTATATGTTATGGAGCACAATATTTAGCTCACTTTTTTGGAGGTGAAGTAGGTGCTTCTAACACAAGAGAATATGGTAGAGCAAATTTATCATTTATAGATACGAACAATCCTTTATTCGAAGGTATTGATGCTGGAAGCCAAGTATGGATGAGCCACTCTGATACGATTTTAAGTTTACCAGAAAACTACAAATGTATTGCCAGTACACACGATGTTAAAAACGCAGCGTATTGTGCAGAAGGTGAAGATACCTATGCAATTCAGTTTCACCCAGAAGTATATCACTCTACAGATGGAAGTAAATTACTAGAAAACTTTTTAGTAAATATAGCAGATGTAGCACAACAGTGGACACCTAATAACTTTGTAGAAACAACAGTACAAGAAATAAAAGACAAGGTAGGTAACGATAAGGTTGTTTTAGGATTGTCTGGAGGTGTAGACTCTACCGTAGCAGCTGTTTTATTAAACAAAGCTATTGGTAAAAACTTATACTGTGTTTTTGTAAACAACGGTTTGTTACGTAAAAACGAATTCGAAGGCGTTCTAAAGCAATACGAAGGTATGGGCTTAAACGTAAAAGGAGTTGATGCTACAGAAAGATTTATGAAGGAATTGGAAGGTTTGTCAGATCCAGAATTGAAAAGGAAAGCTATTGGAAAAGCATTTATCGATGTTTTTGATCAAGAAGCAAACTTAATAGAAGATGTAAAGTGGTTGGCGCAAGGAACAATATATCCAGATGTTATAGAATCTGTTTCTGCAGATGGAGGTCCTTCAGCAACAATTAAATCACATCATAATGTTGGTGGTTTACCAGATTTTATGAAGTTAAAAATTGTAGAGCCTTTACGTATGATTTTTAAAGACGAGGTAAGACGTGCAGGAAAATCAATGGGAATTGATCCAGAATTATTAGGACGTCATCCTTTCCCTGGTCCAGGTTTGGCAATTCGTATTTTAGGAGATATCACGAAAGAAAAAGTAGCCATGTTACAAGATGTTGATGCTATTTTTATAAATGGATTAAAAGAGCATGGTTTGTACGATTCTGTATGGCAAGCTGGAGCTATTTTATTACCCGTTAACTCTGTAGGAGTAATGGGAGATGAGCGTACGTATGAAAAAGCTGTGGCTTTACGTGCTGTAGAGTCTACCGATGGAATGACTGCGGATTGGGTTGATTTACCGTATAAATTTTTACAAGAAATTTCTAACAAAATTATTAACAATGTAAAAGGTGTGAATAGAGTTGTTTATGACATTAGTTCTAAACCACCCGCAACAATTGAATGGGAATAATTTGAATTTATAATTTATTAAAAAAGGATCAGTATTGCTGATCCTTTTTTTATTCATTTTTAACTAAAAATCATTCTGTCTTTAGAAGTGATTTTGGTATTGTTTTTGATTTTGTCTTGAAATGATTTGGAAAATTCTTTGTTCATTTATTTTAATCACGTTAATAACAAGTACTTGTTTTGCACAAGAAAACACAATACAATTAATAGGTACACTTAAAGGCAAATCTATAGATGTGTCTAGTATTGTTGTTACGAATAAAAACTTAAACATTCATAAAGAAACTAATGAGTTTGGAGTTTTTGAAATACCTGTTAGATTAGGAGATTCAATTGTAGTTTCAGCAGTTCATATACAAAAAGAAACACTTATAATTAGTAAAAAGATAGTCTTAGATAAAAAAGTTAATATTGAGTTAACTAGCCAAGTAAATCTTTTAGAAGAAGTAGTTTTAAATAGCGTTTTAAGTGATGCTGCATTAGATTTTTCAGCGGCTTATAAACCAGATACAAATCCGGATTTAATTGCCATGAGGAAACAAGAAGATAAGAATTTTGGTAATGTAGATCCTTTGGCAAGTTCAAATAATTCGAGTATAAATATTTTAGCAGTTTTTTCGTTAGTATCTAAATTATTTAAGAAAAAAACTAAAAGTAAAAGAGAGAAAATAAAGGAATGGAATACTTTTACTGAAAGTATTATAGAGGAATTTGGTGTTTCTTTTTTTACAGAAGAATTACATCTTTCGGAAATAAAAATAAATGAGTTTCTTATGTACTGTAGTGATCAAAAAGATATTGTAAAGCTCTACACAAATAAGGAAAAATTAGTTTTGATGGACTTATTTTATAAAGAAATAAATAATTATAATGCTGCGAGGTTAAAAAAGTAGAATTAATTTTTATGAGTGCAGAAAAACCTAGATTATCGCGATTAACAGCCATACTACTGCAATTACAGTCTAGTAGCTTGGTAACCGCTCCTATACTTGCTAATAAATTTAAAGTAAGTGTAAGAACCATTTATAGAGATATTAGAACTTTGGAACAATCTGGAGTTCCTATCATAACCGAAGAGGGTAAAGGCTACAGTTTGATGCCAGGCTATAAATTGCCCCCAGTTATGTTTACAGAGCAGGAAGCAAATGCTTTAATAACAGCCGAGCAGTTGATTGTTAAAAACAAAGACACTTCGTTGGTAGCATATTATCAAAATGCTATTTTAAAAATAAAATCAATTTTAAATTATAATCAAAAACAAAAAATTGATTTGCTAACAGACAGAGTCTATTTTCTAAACAATTACGCACAAGAACAAACAAGCAACTATCTTATAGAAATTCAGACAGCACTTACTAATTTTAAAGTTATAGATATTACATATACTTCGTTAGAAGAGCAAACAACTTATAGATGTATTGAACCTTTTGCATTGTATAGTACAAAAGACAATTGGATATTAATAGCGTATTGTAGACTTAGAAAATCGTTTCGAAATTTTAGAATTGATTGTATTGAAGAATTGCATGTAAAAGAAGAGTTTTTTGAATCTCATAATATGAGTTTAGAAGCGTATTATAAAAAATATGTAACAGCTCATTAAGCCCTGACATACCGTTGTCATGAATGCATTTTATTTTTATACCCTAATAAGTATAAAATAACACGATAATGAAAACAGTAACCCAAGAAGAAATTACAATTGTAGGAATTGAGATTCGTACCACCAATGAAAATGGAAAAGCAGCACAAGATATTCCTGCTCTGTGGCAACGATTTATGCAGGAAAATATAAAAGCGCAAATACCAAATAGACTAGGAGATACTCTATATGCTTTGTATACCGATTATGAGTCGGATTATAACAAACCTTATACAACAATAATAGGTTGTAGTGTATCTAGTTTAGATGCTATTCCCGAACACTTAACTGTAAAAATCATTCCAAGATCTACGTACGTAAAATTTGAAGCGAAAGGCAATTTGATACAAAATGCTGTTATAGATACATGGATGCAGATATGGCAATCTGATTTGAAAAGAGCATACACAACAGATTTAGAAGTATATGATGAACGTGCTTTAGATCTTACAAATGGTGTTGCAGACATTTTAATAGCTGTATAGCGCAAATTTTAAGTTCATGATTTTAGTACCATTTATAATTTGTTTTTTATTTAGTAAATTGTCTAAAACAAAAAATAATAATATGAGTTTTAAAATCAATGTATTTTTAAAAAGAGCCATTAAGTTGTGTGTATTTACCTATGTACTTTTTAATGGTATTAGTACTACTAATGTAATGGCTCAAAATACGCCGCAGGATCATATAGAAACCGCAATTCATAAAAAACAAAAAGGCCTCTTAAAGCATCAAGTTAGTTTTAAGTTTAAAGAAAACATAACAAATAGCGAGGTAGAGGCCATTGTTAATGTATTTATAGATTTACAACATAAAATACCAGAAATTTTAGATTTTGAATGGGGAATAAATAATAGCAAAGAAGGTTTTAGTAAAGGATTTACACACAATTTTGTTTTAACTTTTAAAAACACCAAAACTTTAGCAGTATATGCAACACACAAAGAGCATTTAAAATTTGGGGCAGCTGTACAACCCATGCTAGCCGATTTGTTTGTAATTGATTATTATACAAAATAAGTGATGTTAAATAGTGTTGTAAAGCATTTCTCAAGACTAAACTCAGAATGAAAAAAATAATACTTCTTTTTATTATTGTATTATCAAGTTGCTCAAGACCTTTTTACATAAAAGATAGATATTTTGACTGCACTCAGACGGAATATGAAATGGACTCGGACTTGAAAGAAGTGATTTATGAATCATTGAAAAGAGCAACAGTTACCAAAAAAGATATTCCTGATTATCGACTGTTATGGAAAAAACATCGGATTTATATTCTAAATGAATATCAAACCGACAAAACAGATTTTATTTCAAGAGAAGATTGGAATAAAAGTTTGAGTTTTTTAAATCCAAATGATATTCCGAATCGAATTGAAAATGTAAGTTATTGTTTAAAATCAAAAGCGGATTTACAAAGAATAGCTGATAGAACTTGGGAGGATTTTCTGCATATTTCTTTTAGTTTGATAAAAATTGATGGTAATCAAGCTATCATAAAAATCAATAATAGTTGGAATGTAAGTAAACACACCAAAGATATTGTACACATGAGCGGTGGAGGATATACTTGTCTTTATAAAAAAATAGACGGAAAGTGGGAATTTGAAAAAATTATGAGCAGTTGGATGTCATAAAAACGCTTTACAACAACGTATATAAAAAATAGCACGAGTCTTTTCTAACACAAAGGTTTAAAGGTTTGAGCATTTTTTGGAAGCTGCCAAATTTTTAAGTTTGACAAAATTCCAAAAATAAAATAATTAATAAAAAAATTTAAAAATTCGGTATTTGTTTCATCCGAAAATTATCGCTTTTTTACAGTGCTACACTTGATACACAAGTCCGTTATACGCTATTTAGACAAACCTACAAACTATGATTGAAAATTTACCGAATTGGATTAATTGGTTGTTCTTATTAACTGGAGTTTTAACAATTGGATTTTTTCATTATGCAAATGGAAAACCAAAAAAAATGACTTTTTTGATAATTATCTGGAGTTTAATTCAATCCTTTTTGTCTTTTACCGGATTTTATGAAAAAACTAATTTAATTCCGCCAAGATTTTTATTTGTATTAATTCCTATTTTTATAACGCTGATGTATGGACTTACGAAAAAACCTTTAAGTTGGATAATTGAAAATAAAAACATAAAATTTAGTACGTTTATACATACAGTTAGATTTCCAGTTGAAATAGTACTTCTATATTTATTTTTGTATAATATGATGCCCAAACTAATGACATTTGAAGGACGTAATTTTGATATTCTAGCAGGAATTACAGCACCAATAATAGGAATATTATTCTTAAAAAAAAGTATTGGACGAAATGCTTTGATTGTTTGGAACGTTATTGGTTTATTTTTAATTCTGTTTGTATTTGCTAATGAAATTTTATCGAGTGAATTACCAATTCAAATATTCGGATTTGAACAGCCAACCAAGGCACCGAATTATTTTTCTTACATTTTATTACCAGCTACAGTGGTTCCGATTGTAATATATTCACACATAACTGATATAGTGAAACTGAGGAAAGAAAAAACAACGTAGAACACGGTGTAAAACATAACTAAATTAAGAGCTAAGACTAAGAGACAGAGTATATTTAAAAAGTCTACGTAGCTTGATTTGGTTTTGTGTTATTCCGAAGTGTTATTTTCTGTCGAAAATATTTGACTTTTATCTTAAATAAAAATAGTATACCACTTTAGTATGTGACGTCCTGAATAATCGTTACAAAGATTAATATACAAGCAAGGTAGTAAT
>JAHDFK010000008.1 GCA_020628175.1 Wenyingzhuangia sp. | reverse complement strand
TACTACCTTGCTTGTATATTAATCTTTGTAACGATTATTCAGGACGTCACATATTCTGGCACACTACTAAGGCACTGTCACTACTTCGTTAATCCAACATTTAACAGTATAACTATCTCCAGATTTTAATCCTAAGTCATTGTTGAATACTAATTTTTTACTTGGCATATTCGCCTTATAAGATTTTGCTAAATTTGATGCATATACTCCAATACTTGGGTCTACTCTACTTGCTTTTAAAGCATATTTTCTAGCCGCAGCATACACCATACGTTTTTCAAACTCTCCATTTCCACATGTGTTTGCAGAATTAGCATAAGATGTAGCAATCATTGTATAAGCTCTTCCTAAATTTGGTTTTACCGCAATTGCTTTTTTAGCATACAAAACAGCTTTTATAGTTTGCCCTTTCTTTTTAAAGATATTTGCTACTTTATATAAATTCTTTGCTTTTTTTGCAGGATCTGTTTCTTGGTCTATTGCTTTTTCAAAATAAGAAATTGCTTTCGACGTCTCTCCTTTATCCATTAAAATACCGGCATACAATACAGACGCTTCTGGAGAAGGATCTATTTCTTGGTATTGACCTACCAACGTTGCATATAAAGGATCTGATGTACAATCTTTTTTAAACATACGGTTAATAGCTCTCACAACCCACTGTTTATCTGTTTTGTTAGCTTCGTACTGTTCTTTATATAAAGGAAGTAAATAATCACAGTTAGAAATTTCTTCTATCTTTTTATCCATAATTCCTTCTATCTGTCCTAAAGCTTTTGCATTTGTACTGTACGACTTTAACTTTCTTTCTTCTGAAGATAATAAAGTTTCACCTGCATCTTGCTTTGCTTGTAATTTTTGAACAACATCAAGGTATCCCTCAACTTTTTTATTCATTGCCTCCACAGTATTGTCATAAATATTAAATACTTTCTGAAGGTTCGTATCTTTATTGTCTTCTACAACAGTTGTAAAAAAAGAGATAATAGAACCAACTCCTAATTTTGTAGGATCTATTTTAAAAGCTGTTTCATACTGGTTAAATATTTCAGCTTTATCTCCTCCTGTTTTCTTTAAAAAATCTCCATAATCACTGTGTGCCTTTGCAGGATCCACATCTGGATAGTTTTCAAATCTTTTTTGATATAATTTATTACCTAAAGTAGCAACTGTTTCTTTTTGAGCAGGTGTTCCTTTCTTTAAAATAGCATTTACCAAAGTACCTCCATATCTGTAAATATTTGCTGTTAATTTAGAACAGTTATCTAAAGTATACTCTAAGTTTTTTAATGCAGAATCATAATTTTTTGTTTTTATGTCTGTTTTTAAAACATTATACCTTAAGGCACAATCATCTTGCGCTTGTACATTGGTAAACATAAAAACTGAAAATACAGTTGTAAATAATGTAATTAGTTTTGTTTTCATCGTTTAATTTATATTTAATCTATTACTCTTTTTTGAAACCACTTGTCTGATAATGTAAAACTCAAACCTAGGTTTATATAATTCTCTTCGTAGTTATTTTTAGATACGTCTCCCAATTTCCCTAACTCAATAGATAAATTTAAATAAGAAACTCCTCGTCCTACAGGCAACCCTAAACCAAAAGTCATGCCAATATCGTTTACCTTGTTAGCATTCAATTCAATCCCTGTGTTTTCATAACTGAATCCTGCTCTATAAATCACTTTATTCGCATAATTTTTTAACGCATATTTTTTAGGAATGTAATATCCACCAATACTGTATTTTGAATAATCTGAAAAACCAATTTTTGTTACTTGCTGACTTGCATCAAAATTAGCTTGTATTGATTCTCCAAAAGCATCTCCTGAATAAGACAATGCATCTTTACTCTCGTATGAAACTCCGGCAAACCACTTGTTTCTTTTACCTAAACCTAATCCAACAACAGTTTTAAAAGGATTTTCTTCAACACCTTCTATAGCACTATTTTCTGCTATATTTTCAAACTCGTTTTCACCATTGGCATTCGTTATAATTCTTCTTCTCGGTTGAAAAATATTATTTCCTTCATCAATTGCAGCATAAAAACTTCTTGTTCCAGACGCATTTAATTCGTGAGCTAAAACTCCATAAACACCAGCCATTACTTGAATTTTCTTAGACAAATCATATTGATACTGTAATCCAAACTTAAAGTTATTCCCCGTAACATTGTATTTATCATCTAAAACAGTAACCTCTTGTGTGTTTTTTGCAGCTCTTTTCTTATTAGTACGCCCAAAGTATTGATTAAACTGAACCCCAGCAGACAAACCTTTGTATATTTTATACCCTAAACCAAGATATACCTGATTGACACCTCCATCAGCGCTATTGTAAAAATTTTCATTGGCAACTTCGTATCCTATAGCAGAATGTGAGCGAAGCCCTAAAGAAAAACCACCTTTTTTACCTAGAGGAAACCCTAAAGATAAATTCGTTAATGATAATGAAGAGTTCTCAAATGAATTATTCGTTGTTTCAGTTTTAGCATTTAAACTTTGTAAAGACAAAGAAAATGATGTCAATTGTAAATCGCCTAACAATGCAGGATTGGCTATAGAAACAACTTCATTATTGGTATTGTCTATAACAGATAAGTTTCCTTGCGCCTTTTGAGCAACAGTAGCTTCGTTAAAAACAGTACCAATTCCATGATTTGATAATAAAGAAGACACCTGCTGTTGTGCGCTTATTTGTTGTACAGAAAAGATTAGTACAGCAACTAATATACTACTTGTGATTTGTTTCATTATTGTTTTGATATATTAGGATTTCATTCAATCCTTCTAACAGAAAATTAGGGTTGACAAATATGCTATTTTTTAATTGCTTACACAAGAAATTAGCATCTCCTCCAGTTAATATTACATGAACATCTCCAAATTTTTGTTTGTATGAATTGATAACACCGTCAATCTCAAACATCATACCATTTAACACACCACTATGCATAGATTCATTTGTAGAGCCTCCAATCAAATCCACTCCGTTTGTTACAGTCTCTAAGATTGGTAGTTTTTTAGTAAAAGTATACAGGCTTTTGTAACGCATTTGTAAACCTGGTGCAATAGCTCCTCCTAAATAACTATTTTCACTATTAATAAAGTCATAAGTAATGCAAGTACCCGCATCTATTACTAATGTATTCGTGTTTACATTTTCATATTGGGTAGCAGCTACCAAAGCTATTCTGTCAACACCCAAAGTTTTGGGTGTTTTATATAAATTTTTAAATGGAACAGGAGTATCCGAAGTTAAAAACAAACTGTTCTTGAAATTAAATTCTTCTAAAATTTCTTTAATTTCATCTGTCACTGATGAAATTATTACAGCACTAAAAATATAGTTTTTTTGTAGTGTTTTTAATACATATGTAGCATCTTCCACCTTTGCAACCTGTAAATCAATCAATTTACGCCCTTGAAACACTGCTAATTTCACCCTACTATTCCCTTCATCAATAACTAAATTCATGCTCCTCAAAATTTCTACTCAAATATATAAACATTTTTTATCAAAAAATTTTGTACAACTCTAAAAACGTACTATATTTGCATCCGCTAAGTTAAGCATGGTGCCTTAGCTCAGTTGGTAGAGCAAAGGACTGAAAATCCTTGTGTCCCTGGTTCGATTCCTGGAGGCACCACTTAAAAATCCGTAACAATTTTGTTACGGATTTTTTATTTTCTGTAAAACTAAAACACAAAAAATAGTTATATTTACAAGCTGTATCCTAATTAAAATTGTACATGAAGCCTTACCCAATAAAATTTGAACCCATATTAAAAGAACGTATTTGGGGAGGTGAAAAGCTTACAAAACATTACAATAAAAACTCTTCTAAAAAGAATATTGGAGAAAGTTGGGAGATATCTGGAGTGAAAGGAGACTTATCTATGGTAAGTACAGGCTACCTAAAAGGATTAAGTATTGTTGACATCATCAAAAAGTACAAACACTTAGCTGTGGGGGCACAAAATTATGATATCTACAGAGATGATTTCCCTATTTTGATAAAATATCTAGATGCAAAAACTCCACTATCGATACAGGTACATCCAAATGATGAAATCGCTAAATCACAACATCAATCTTTCGGGAAAAACGAAATGTGGTATGTTATGGACGGTGAGAAAGACAGCGAATTAATTGTTGGTTTTCATCAATCTGTGGACCTACAAAAATATAACGAGGCACTAGTTAATAATGATGTTTTAAAATTATTAAACGTAGAAAAAACTACAAAAGGAGATACTTATATGATTCCTGCAGGTAGAATACATGCTATTGGAGCAGGAAATGTAATTGCTGAAATTCAACAGACTTCTGATGTTACTTATAGAATATTTGACTATGATAGAGTTGATATAGCAACTGGTGAGAAAAGAGAACTTCATAACGATCTGGCTATGAAATGTATTGATTACAACGCTTATGACAGTTACAAAACAGAATATACTTTAGAAAAAAACAAAACCTCTAAATTAGTACACTGTCCATATTTTAAAACCAATATTATTGAGATTGAAAATCGGTTTGCAAAAGACTACACCCAAATAGATTCTTTTATTATTTATATGTGTGTAGAAGGTGATGCCGAAATTAGTTGTGAAGGAGAAAAGACACCTATAAAAAAAGGAGAAACCGTATTGCTACCTGCAACTACCAACAAAATATCAATACACGCTACCTACGCCAAACTTTTGGAAGTATCTCTCTAAAAACTACAATTTCTAGCTATTGATAAAGCTTAAAACCTCTGAATTAAAAACTGCTGCCTGTTCGATATTTACAACATGGCCACAAGTTTCTATTATTTTTAAAGAGCTATTTTTATGATTATTTACTATTTTTTTTACGCTTGGTAAAAACATATAATCTTGCTCTCCCATTACATACAAAACCTTTTGTTCTATTTCTTTTGTCCTATAATGCAAAAGCGTTTTGTTTACAACAGCAACCAAAGAAAACCAATTTATAAACTCTTTTTGATTCATTTTTTTTGCTTCGTTCACAAAAAACATCCTTGATGGCTTGTGATTTTTTTTAGGCATAATTATATAAGCAAAAAACTGATACAACCACAGATACGGAATAATACGCTTAGACAACACACCTAACTTCATTAAAATTTGCGCTCTCGTATTTAAATACATTACCGCTCCTCCCATTACCAAAGAAATCACTTTACTAGAGTAACGATGTGCAATATTCATAATTACAATTGTCCCTAAAGAAATTCCCAACAAATGTGTTTTTTTAATCTCTAAAAAGTCTAAAATCTCTACAACATCATCAGAAATCTCGTCAAAATCATAAGTAGCCTTGGTTCCTAACGATTCTGATTTTCCATGCCCTCTTAAATCAACAAACAACAAGTTAAAATGCGCTTTAAAAAAACGAATTTGAGGAAACCAAATAGAACTGCTCCCTCCGGCCCCATGAACAAAAGTAAGCCAAGGCTTATCTGCCTTGTTTTTGTGTTGATACGTTTTATAGTAAAGCATATATATTTTTTGCAAACATAAAAAAAGCTCTGTTTTACAAACAGAGCTTTATATGTATTATAGCTAATAAGAAATATTCTTAGTAGTCTCCTAAAGTTTCTGGATTTTGAGCCAATGCACTTGCTAATTGCTCATCATTTGGTGCTTTACCATGCCAAGCATGTGTATGCATCATAAAATCAATTCCGTTACCCATTTCTGTATATAACAAAATACAAACAGGTTTTCCTTTTCCTGTTAAAGTTTGTGCTTCTTTAATACTTGCTAATATAACTTCAATATCATTTCCTTTTTCAACCTCTAAAACATCCCATCCAAAAGATTCGAATTTCGCTTTTAAAGATCCCATTGGCATTACCTCATCAGTAGTACCATCAATTTGCTTTAAATTAACATCAACAGCAGCAATATAGTTATCTACATTTTTACCTGCAGCATACATAATAGCCTCCCAGTTTTGCCCTTCTTGCAATTCTCCATCACCGTGTAAACTATATACTAAACGATCATCACCATTTAACTTTTTTGCTTGCGCAGCACCAATAGCAACACTCATTCCCTGTCCTAAAGAACCTGAAGCTACACGTACACCCGGCAAACCTTCATGCGTTGTAGGGTGACCTTGTAATCTAGAATCTAACAAACGGAAACTAGCCAATTCAGCTACAGGAAAATATCCTGTACGAGCTAAAACACTATAAAAAACAGGAGATATGTGACCGTTAGATAAGAAAAATAAATCTTCTCCTTTTCCATCCATGTCAAAATTAGAAGCATCTAACTTCATAACTTCTTGGTACAAAGCTACAATGTATTCAGCACATCCTAATGATCCTCCTGGGTGACCAGAATTAACAGCATGTACCATACGTACAATATCTCTTCTTACTTGTTGTGTAAAATCTTTTAGCTCTTGAATAGTTGCCATTTATAAATAATTTAGTCCGACAAAAATACAGTTTTATTTATGCAGCGCAAATTATTTTGAAACGGATATTACTATATTTTAAGGTTTCTATTTGCTATTCTAAATTCTTACCTCAAATCATTCTTAAACCATCAGCTTCTTGGCACTACTATTGCTCTCCATAATTAGAAGAAACATTTCCATTATAAACAGAATAAAGTATCTTTGTTATTGTATGAAAGTAACCAATAGCTATATCGTTATTTTATTTTTTCTATTCTCTTTTTTAGGATTTAGTCAAAGTAATCAGATCAAAATAATTCACGCGAATCAAACGTATCGAAACCTAAAACAGTACCCAGAAGCTATTGTTTTAAACGGAGATGTTAAAGTAGCGCATCAAGGAGCTTTACTTACCTGTAAAAAAGCACTATTTTATAAAGAAGATAATAGAATTTACGCCTATGGTGATGTTTTGGTCAATCAGGCAGATACACTTACACAACAAAGTAATCATTTACAATATGATGGAAACAGTCAGAAAGCTTTGTCTTGGGGAACTGTAATTGTAAAAGACAAAGATATTGTGCTTACCACTGATACGCTAAGTTTTAATAGAGTTACACAAGTTTTAAAATACGATTGCTTTGGTACTATCGTAAATCAAGAAAACACCTTAACAAGTCAAATAGGAGAATATTTTGCCAACGACAAAAAATTAACTGCTCGACAAAATGTAAAGGTGGTTAATAAGAGTACCAATTTAAAAACGGGACATATGGATTACTTTACAACAAGTGGTCGCACCTATTTATATGGTCCTTCTACCATTATCAATCCCGAAAATAAACTTTACACTGAAAAAGGTATTTACGACACCAGATTATCTTTAGGCTATTTATTAAAAAATTCAAAAATCTACCATGCTTCTAACGAAATAGAGGGTGACAGTCTCTATTACGACAAAAAAACTGGTTTCGCCTCTGGAACAGGTCATTTAGTAATTACAGATACTATAAATAATATTATTGTAAAAGGTGATTATGGAGAGGTATATAGAGCCAAAGACTCTATTGTGATTACAAAAAAACCAGTAGCTATATCGGCTGTAGAACAAGACTCTATGTACATACACGGAGATATTCTTTCTGTTACCGGACCTGAGAACAACAAGTTAATGAAAGTATACCACCATGTTAAAATTTACAAATCTGATTTAAGTGGGAAATGTGATTCTCTTGTAACACATCAAAATAAAGGAATTACAGAATTATTTAGAAAACCCATTTTATGGTCTGGCGAAAACCAAATTACAGGAGATAGTATTCGTTTAATCAACAACAAAACGACCAACAAATTAGACTCTCTTAATATTATAAGAAATGCATTTATTGCACAAAAAGACAGTATTGGTTTTAATCAAATTAAGGGTAAAAATATGTTTGGTAAGTTTCTAAATCAGAAGCTAAGTTCTCTTTTAGCCAAAGGAAATGGAGCAGTAGTAAATTATGCTAGAGACGATAAAGGATTGCTAACTGCTATTATGGATATGGAATGTAGTAACATTTTGTTTAACTTAAAAGATAATAAAATTCAAGACATTTTGTTTTTGAAACAGCCTGATGGTAAAACCTACCCTCCTAGCCAATTTCCTGAAGATAAAAAGTTAATTAAAGGATTTATTTGGAGAGGTGATGAAAGACCTTTAACAAAAGAAGATATTTTTATTCATGACTGATTTAGCCAAAGATTTTTTCAAACATCAAGCCCAAACAACACCACACTCACTGGCTTTAGAAATTGTAAAAGCCAAAGGAAGCTATGTTTATGATGTAAATGGGAAAAAATACTTAGATTTTATTGCTGGTGTATCTGCCAATAGTCTAGGACACAATCATCCCAAGGTTAGTCAAGCTATTAAAAATCAAATAGACAAATACACCCATGTAATGGTGTATGGAGAATTTATACAGCAACCACAAACCGAACTCTGCAAAAAACTAGCTAGTTTATTACCCAAACAATTAGACACAGTTTATTTGGTAAACTCGGGTACAGAAGCTACCGAAGGAGCTCTAAAACTTGCCAAGAGAATTACAGGACGACCCGAAGTTATAGCTGCTAAAAACGCATACCATGGTAACAGCCAAGGTGCCATGAGTGTATGTGGTGCTGAAGTACAAAACAGCGCTTTTAGACCTCTTATTCCTGGTTCTAAATTTATTGAATTTAACAATGAAACAGATTTAGAAAAAATAACACACAATACCGCTGCTGTAATTTTAGAAACCATACAGGGTGGAGCTGGTTTTATTACTCCAAAAAACAACTATTTACAGAAGGTACGACAAAAATGTGATACCGTTGGAGCTTTACTTATTTTAGATGAAATTCAATCAGGGGTAGGTAGAACTGGTAAATTATTTGGTTTTGAACACTACAATTGTATTCCAGATATTGTTATTACCGGAAAAGGCTTAGGTGGAGGAATGCCTATTGGTGCCTTTATAAGCAGTAATCAAATGATGGAAAAGTTTCAGAACTACCCTAAATTGGGACATATTACTACATTTGGCGGACATCCTGTTATAGCCGCTGCTGCTCTAGCTACACTAAAAGAGATTACAGAATCTACATTGATGCAAGAAGCTCTAAGAAAAGAACAGCTGTTTAGACAACATTTACAACATTCTAAAATATTCGAAATTAGAGGAAAAGGACTTATGATCGCTTTAATTTTCGAAAACGAAACTACAGCTACGCAACTTGTTTTAAACGCTCTAAAAAAAGGACTCCTACTTTTCTTTTTATTGTACGAAAAAAGAGCTGTTAGAATTAGCCCTCCCTTAACAATTAGCGATGATGAAATAAAAAAAGGTTGTGACATGATTCTTAACATATTAGAAGAAAATTAGATACTTTTTTTTAATTGTTTTTCTTCATAATCACATACATGTCATATAAACAACATGACATCTATTCTTCTAATAACATTACCAGAAGTTAAATAGCAGAAACTATAAAACATAAAAAATCCTGTAAAAATTAATTTACAGGATTTTTTATACTATAAACAAAGTGTTTTAAAACACTATTTTTGTTATGCTAATACTTGTTGTACTTTTTCTGCAGCTTCTTGGAACTCAGTAGCAGATATTACATCTAAACCTTCTTGAGCATCAATTAAAGCTTTAGCTTCTACAGCATTTGTACCTTGTAATCTTACAATAATCGGCACATTAATACTATCTCCCATGTTTTTGTAAGCATCTACAACACCTTGTGCCACACGGTCACAACGTACAATACCTCCAAAAATATTTACCAAAATAGCTTTTACTTTAGGATCTTTTAAAATAATTCCAAAAGCAGTTTCTACTCTTTCAGCATCTGCAGTACCTCCAACATCTAAAAAGTTAGCTGGCTCTCCTCCTGCTTGCTTAATTAAATCCATCGTACCCATTGCCAATCCAGCTCCGTTTACCATACATCCAACGTTTCCATCTAATGCAACATAGTTTAAACCAGCAGCCTTCGCTTCTACTTCTGTAGGATGCTCTTCACGAACATCTCTGTAATCTATGTAATTTTTATGACGGTATAATGCATTTTCATCTAAAGACACTTTTGCATCTACAGCTAAAATCTGATCATCAGAAGTTTTAAACACTGGATTAATTTCAAATAAAGACGAATCAGAACCTTCGTAAGCTTTGTACAATGCCATTGCAAACTTGGTCATATCTTTAAATGCTGCTCCAGACAAACCTAAGTTAAAAGCAATTTTACGTGCTTGAAAAGGTAAAATTCCTGTTGCAGGATCGATTTCTTCTGTAAAAATTAATTCAGGAGTTGCTTCAGCAACAGCTTCAATATCCATACCTCCTTCTGGAGAATACATAATCATATTTTTACCTGTAGCTCTGTTTAATAAAACA
The DNA here is from genome assembly GCA_020628175.1 of Wenyingzhuangia sp. Next base: position 55,243 of record JAHDFK010000008.1, on the reverse strand, counting down.
GACATATAGTATTCTTCTGGTTTCGAAGGTCCATCGTAATATACATTCTCAGAAATTAATACTTGGTGTACTTCTTTTCCTTCTGCAGAAGTTTGAGGTGTTACCAACATCATTCCGATGATTTGCTCTGCATACATTTTAACTTCTTCGATAGATTTAGCGATTTTTACACCACCTCCTTTACCACGTCCACCAGCGTGTATTTGTGCTTTTACAGCAAAAACGGTACATCCTTTTTCTGCATGAATCTTATTTGCAGCCTCTAATGCTTCTTCAGGAGTTGTAGCAACAAGTTCCATAGGCACTTTTACTCCAAAACTCTTTAAAATTTCTTTTCCTTGAAATTCGTGTAAATTCATAAAACTCTCTCTTAAAATATAATGTTTTCCAAAAATATAAATATCAACGAACTAATGGTCTTATTGTATTGATAATTTTTCCTAAAAAATAAGTATTTAACAAAAAAGCCAGAATCGTATCTTTTTTAGTACTTTCGTTTCGATACTTTATAGTTATGATACTTGCCAAAAACATTCAAAAATCTTTTACAAACAATCATGTTTTAAAAGGAATTGATTTACATATAAAGAAAGGAGAAATTGTTGCTATTGTTGGACCTTCTGGAGCTGGAAAAACAACACTCCTTCAAATTTTAAGTACGTTAGATAAACCCGATACTAACGTAAATAGCGAATTAACAATTAATGGTGTTTCCCCTATCAACTTAAAAGACAAAAAGATTGCCGAATTTAGAAATCAACACATTGGTTTTGTTTTTCAATTTCATCAACTTCTACCTGAATTTACTGCAATAGAAAACGTTTGTATACCTGCCTATATTGGACATAAAAATGTTGCTTTTGCACAAAAAAAGGCTTTGGAACTTTTAGATTTGTTAGGAATTCAACAAAAAGCACATCAAAAACCCAATCAGCTTTCTGGTGGAGAACAGCAAAGAGTGGCAGTCGCAAGAGCACTTATCAATCAACCTGCTATTATTTTTGCAGATGAACCTAGTGGTAATTTAGATACCGAAAGTGCGAACAATTTACATGATTTGTTTTTTGAGTTACGAGATAAGTTCGATCAAACATTTGTAATTGTTACACACAATGAAAAACTTGCCGCTATGGCAGATAGAAAATTGGTAATGAAAGACGGAAACTTAATACAAAGTTAAAAATGATTGGAATTATAAGTGCCATGCACGATGAATTAGCAGAATTACTTTTAATTTTAAAAGACAAGCAAATTACAGTTTTAGGAAACCGAGAATACTACTCAGGAACTATTAATAACAGCAAGGTTGTTATTGTATTTTCTAAATGGGGTAAAGTTGCAGCTGCTTTAACCACTACACAGTTGATTAGTACTTTTAATCCAACCGAAATTCTGTTTACAGGAGTTGCTGGTGCTATACATACAAACCTCAACATTGGTGATATTGTATATGGAACATCGCTAGTACAACACGACATGGATGCATCTCCTTTGTTTCCTCAATTAGAAATTCCGTTACTTAGTACAACGTATATCAACACAACTGCAAATGATAAATTAGAAACAGCAACGAAACTATTTGTATCCAATTACTACAAACTTATAGCACCGCAAGAAGCTAACGAGTTTGGTATAAAAAAACCTGTAATTGTTAACGGAATTATTGCAAGTGGAGATGAGTTTATAAGTACCAAAGCAAGTTTTGAAAAGATTCAAAAAAACATTCCTAATTTACAATGCGTAGAAATGGAAGGAGCCGCTGTAGCACAAGTTTGTTACGAATATGCTGTTCCCTTTAATATTATCCGAATAATATCTGATAAAGCGGACGATAGTGCCCCTGTAGACTTTCCTGTTTTTACAAAAAAAATTGCCAGTAAATACGCAAAAGGCATTCTCGAAAACTATTGCAGTTAATTTAGTTTCTGTATCTTTGAGCGATCTTTAAACAATGACAAGAAACGCTATACATTTTAACGCGCAACAACACTTGGCTCTACAGAGCAACATTGTTAATTTATTTAGTTTTACAACCTTTAGAAACCTATTTTCTAACCTCTCTATTTTATTTATTACATGGATATTCTGTTAAAATCGGCAACTATTTTCGACCCTAAAAGCAAACATCACGCTACTGTTAAAGATGTTTTAATTAACAACGGCATTATTGCTAAAATTGACGAAAGCATTGTATGCTCAGAAAATGTAAAACAAATAGATTTAGAAAATTTAACCATCTCTAACGGTTGGTTTGATGCCAGTGTGAGCTTTGGAGAACCTGGTTACGAAGACCGAGAAACGATAGAGAATGGAATTTCTGTAGCTGCAAAAAGTGGTTTTACACAGGTAGCTTTAAATTCTAATTGCAATCCTTTTATAGATTCTAAATCTATTGTTCAATTTATAAAATCAAAAAGCATTGGTACAGGTGTTACAATTTACCCTATAGGTAGTTTAACAAAACAAAGTAAAGGGCTTGATATTGCTGAATTGTACGATATGCAACAAGCAGGTGCCATTGCCTTTAACGATTATAAGAAAAACACAAAAAACCCGAACCTTTTAAAAATAGCTCTACAATATGCACAAAGCTTTAACGGGCTTGTGATGAGTTACCCTAACAATTGTGAAATTACTGGAGAAGGAATTGTAAACGAAGGAACAAACAGCACACAACTCGGTTTAAAAGGAACGCCTAGTTTGGCTGAAGAACTGCAAATTAGTAGAGATTTATTCTTACTAGAATATACCGGAGGTAAATTACATATACCTACCATTAGTTCTCAAAAATCGGTAGCATTAATTAAAGAAGCCAAACAAAAAGGATTACAAGTAACCTGTAGTGTAAGTGCCAATCATTTAACACTTACAGATGCTGAACTAAAACATTTTGATGCCAATTATAAAATTGCGCCTCCACTTAGAACTCAAGATGATGTAGATGCACTGATAGAAGGAATTAAAGACAATACTATTGATTTTATAACATCTGATCACGATCCGATTGATATTGAAAATAAAAAATTAGAGTTTAGCAACGCATTAAATGGTGCTATTGGTCTAGAAAGCTTATTTGTAAGTTTACAAAACGTATTAGGATTAGAAGTTTTGATAGAAAAAATATCAACAGCTCCACTACAAGTGTTTAACTTACCACAAACAACCATTCAACAAGGTGTAAAAGCCAATTTAAGCTTATTCTCAACCAAAGGAACATCTATTTTTAACGAAGAAGCTATTTTATCAACCTCAAAAAACAGTGCTTTTTTAGGAAAAAAAGCACACGGAAAAGTTTACGGTTCTTACAATAATGGAATTTTAACACTTGCAGAATAATGAATGATTTATCTTTAGAATACTTAGTTAGGGAACCCGAAAACACAACATCCAAAGCTCCCTTAATTGTTTTAATACACGGATACGGGAGTAATAAAGAAGATTTATTTTCGTTTGCTAACGAGTTGCCTAAACAGGCTCTTGTTGTGAGTGTACAAGCACCTACAGCACTTCCTTTTGGAGGTTATGCATGGTACAGTATTACTTTTGATGCTGATGAGAACAAATTTTCTGATCCTGATGAAGGAAAAGATTCCGTACAAAAACTACATGTTTTTATTGATGAAATTATTAGCAAATACAATGTGGATAGTTCTAAAATTTTTATGACTGGTTTTAGTCAAGGTGCAATTTTAAGCTATGCCTTTTCTTTTACTTTTCCAGAAAAAGTGCAGTATGTTGTTGCTTTAAGCGGGTATTTTAACCACGAATTTTTACTTGAGCAACCCAAATCAAACAAGGTAGAATACTTTATATCTCACGGAACTGTAGACCAAGTAATACCTTTAGATTGGGCTAACAAAGCTCCCGTGTTGCTAAGCAGCCTTAACATACACAATACCTACAAAGAATATCCTGTTGGACACGGAATTCACCCTACAAACTTTTATGATTTTAAAGATTGGATTTTAAAACGAATTTAAACGAAAAAGGCTTCAATGAATTTGAAGCCTTTTGTTTTAATCTTGTGTTACCAACCAAATAGAATGAATTATAGCAGGCACCCAGAACACCAAGCATAATACAATATTTATTAGCAAATGCTTTCCAGCTCCATTTTTTAAAAATACAGCAAGAGGTGGCACGAAAAAAGATAAGATGATTAGTAAAACTTTATTATTCATAGTTATTCCATTTTTAAGGTGAATCTACTTGTAAGTTATACTTTTAATTCTAATCCATCATAAGCCAAAAACACATTTTGGGGTAATATTTTACTTACCTCTTCATGAAAACCCAATCGATGGCTAATATGTGTAAAATAGGTTTTCTTAGGTTTTAGTTTTTTTACAATTGCCAATGCCTCTTCTAAATTTAAATGTGTTGGGTGCTCATCTATTCGCAAAGCATTTAATACCAAAACATCCAATTCTTTAAGCTTATCAAGCTCTGATATTTCTAAATATTTCACATCCGTCAAATAAGCTAACTTACCTATTCTATAACCTAAAATAGGCAATGCTCCGTGTAATACTTCTATAGGTGTTACAAGTTGTCCTCCTAACTCAAATACTTGTTTATTTATTATTGTAGGTACAACCGCTGCTGCTCCTGGATATCGATTTTCTTGTTCAAAAATATACGCATAACGTTTTTCTAAACTCTCCAGAACCCTTGGCATAGCATACACAGGCATAGGTCCTTTTTTATAGCAATAAGGTCTAATATCATCTAAACCCGCAATATGATCTGAATGTTCGTGAGTAAATAAAATAGCATCGATGTTCTTGATGTTATTCTCTAACATTTGCATTCTAAAATCAGCCCCACAATCTATCAAACACGAAAAATCATTCCACTCTATATAAAGAGAAGAACGCATTCTTTTGTCTTTTTTATCTTTAGAAAAGTTCACAGGCTCATCAGATAATAGCATTGGGACACCTTGTGAAGTTCCTGTACCTAAAAAAGTTATTTTCATGTTATAAAGTCTTGTATCAAAAATACAAAAACACATTAAATAAAGCTGTAAAATTGGTATATTTGGGTAAAACCAACAAAAGAAGCATGGCTGTATCACACAAAGGAGATATACAGGTAGATAACATTCTTACCAGTAAAACAAAAGCTCTTAAAATAAACCTTAATAAAAATATTTACGGAACATTTTCTGAAATTGGCGCAGGTCAAGAAACAGTTCGACATTTTTTTAGAGCTGGAGGATCTTCGGGAACTATTGCCAAAGCCATGAGTGCTTACGACAAAGAGTTTTCGGATGCTATTTATGGTATAGAAAACGATAAACGATATGTGACTGAAAGTCGTTTAAAAAAAATGTTACGTCATGAAATTCAATTAATTGAAGATCGATTAGATAGACAAAAGCATCCTGACACCATGTATTTTAGCTATGCAAACACGGTAGCCACTATAGATTTTGCAAAAAAATTTAAAGGACATGGATGGGTTGGTATTCAGTTTCAGCTAGCTCCAAATGAGCCTTATAACGAAATTGTATTGCATTTACGTTTCAAACAAAACGACGCTACGTTGCAACAAGAAACATTAGGTAGATTAGGTGTAAACTTAGTGTATGGTGCTTTTTACTACAACGACAACCCTAAAGAATTGATAAAATCTTTATACGATAATATTGATATTGATGAGTTAGAAATTGATATGATTAATTTTTCGGGACCACGCTTTACTTATGTAGACAACCGATTAATGAGTTTACAATTGGTAAAAAACGGAATGACCAATGCTGTTATGTTTAATGATAGTGGTAAAAATTTACTTCCTGCACAAGAGTTATACAAAAAAAACATACTGGCTTTACGTGGTAGATTTAGACCTGTTACCAAGGTTAACATGTCTGTATACGAAGAGGCTCAAAAATTATTTTTTGACGATAAAAAAGTAAATCCCGATAAAACGGAAACTATTTTCGAAATTACCTTATCGAATTTAAAAAACGAAGGAGAAATAAACGAAAGAGACTTTTTGGATAGAGCTGATTTATTATGCTCTTTAGGACAAATTGTAATGATTACTAATTTTCAAGAATACTACAAACTTGTCAATTATTTTAGTGAATTTACCAATGAACAAATTGGTTTTGCCATGGGAGCTGATAGTATTATGAATATTTTTGATATTCAATATTACCGACACCTTAAAGGAAGTATTTTAGAAGGTGTTGGAAAATTGTTTGCTAAAAACTTAAACATCTACCTATACCCTATTTTAGATAGAGATGAAAAAGGAATTATTGATAGTAGTAATGTTAAAATCCATCCAAAAATAAAGGACCTTTACTTATTCTTTAAAAACTCAAATCGTATTATAGATATTACGAATTACGATTTAGACCATATGAGAATACAAGCACCTAATGTATTTAAAAAGATCGGCACCAATGAAAAAGGCTGGGAAGATATGTTGCCTGAAGGTATTGCAGACACAATTAAATTTAAAGGATTGTTTGGTTATAAGAAACGTTTTAACCCTAAAAGCATGTAAAATCTATTGATAGATGAACAAGAAATTTATGCAGCTCAAAAACATCTACCAAAGCTTTTAAAACTTTGGTAGATGCATATAAAGAGCGGTTGTATTGGCATATTCGAAAAATTGTAATTAAACACGAAAATGCCGATGATGTGTTGCAAAACACATTTATTAAAGTGTACAAAAACATACATAACTTTAAATAAGAGAGTAAATTATTTTCTTGGATGTATCGAATTGCAACCAACGAAGCTATCGATTGTATCAATAAAAATGCTAAAAAAAATAATGTCCCTATAGAATATTACCAAAAAGAGCTTAGGGTTTCCTTACAAGAAGACGAATTATTTGATGGAAATTCCATACAACTACTATTACAAAAAGCCATAGCTGAATTACCTCAAAAACAACAACTTGTTTTTATTATGAAATATTTTGACGAGCTTAAATACGAAGAAATTTCAGAAATACTAGACACCTCCGTTGGGGCCTTAAAAGCATCCTATCATCATGCCTCAAAAAAGATAGAAGCTTTTATTAAAAACAACCATTAAACCTTTTGGTAATACATTGGTCTAACAAATAAGAACTATGAATACTAGCAACCAACATAAAAGCACTTTTTAGAAGGTCTTAAAGCTCCCAATAAAGAGCAACCTTTTAAAACGCCCGAAAATTATTTTAATAATATATCGGAACATCTTGCTAGCGATGTATTTATAGAAAACTTAGGTACGCATAAACAAACGGGGTTTAAAACTCCTGATAATTATTTAGACAACTTTACTGTTACTCCTCCCTAATCAAAATTAAAACAACTTATTCCTTATATTTCTATTGCTGCAGCAGCGATTCTATTTATTGGCTTTTTCCTAAATAAACCTCATCAGGAAATTGAATTAAACACTACTGAAGTTTACGAATATCTTGTGTATACAAATGAAATAAACATAAACGAACTCATAGAACATACAAATACTACTGATGAGTTATTATCTACCACCATTGACAATGCCCTTGAAATTTATATTGAGGATATTTCTAATGATATAAACGAGTACGAACTTTTAGAACTTTAACATGAAAACAACCATTTTATTCATTTTTAAGTCTACTAATGAGCCTAAGTTTTTATGCTCAAAAAAAAGAAAAATTCAAGCGTATCAATGCTGCTAGGGTTGGCTATCTTACTGACAAATTAGACTTAACTCCTGAACAAGCTGAAAAATTTTGACCTGCTTTTAATCAATTTAAAAAGCAATCGAGACAATTACACCACGAACAACATCTTTTAAAAAAGAATATTGATTTTGAAAATTTAACAGAAGAAAAAGCATTAAAAACGCTAACTGCTCTGAATCTAAAAAAAGAGTTCATGCACAAAACAAGAGTAGCTTTTCAAACTGAACCAAAAGGCATTTTAAGTGCTAAGCAACTCTTAAAATTACAAATTGCTGAAGAAAAGTTTAAGAAACGATTGTTAGAACGAATCAAGCACAAAGACAAGCGTTGATATACAATTTACGCCAATACCTTTTTAATTGTTTTACTTTTAGCTACAGTTTCTAGCCATTCTAATTCCGGATTACTATTCTGTGTTATACCACCTCCTACATATAGCGAAACTACATTATTATGTACAGAAAAGCATCTTAAATTCACGTACAATGCTGTTTTGGCATTCATATTTAACGCTCCCAAATACCCTGTATAAAACGACCTATGATACCCCTCGTTTGCTAAAATATATTCTTTACTTTTTTCTCTAGGCAAACCACAAACCGCAGGTGTAGGATGTAATAAAGATACTAACTTCTCTACATCTTCTACTTTTTTCAACTCTCCTTTTATCCTCGTATTTAAGTGTAATAAACTCCCTGCTTTTACTGTTTCTACTTCTGAAAACACAAGGTTGTCTACATTATTTTTTAGATGTCCTTCTATAAAATCAGAAACCATTTGCTGCTCTTCTAATTCTTTTGCCCCCCATACAGGCTGTAAGGTATTTTTGTAAGGCTGTGTACCTGCCAAAGACATCGTTTTAAACCTTTTACCCTCTACGGTTAAAAGCGTTTCTGGTGTGGCTCCCAACCAAGTTCCTATGTTCGGATGACTCCACAAATACACATACGCATTCGGATAGGCGTATAACAAGTTTTCAAATACTTCCAGGGTATCAAAATCATCTGTTTCAACACTTTCTTTTCTAGAAATTACAATTTTAGTTAATTCTGAATTCTGTATTTCTTCTATTGCCTTCGCAACCCTCTCTACATGATTTCTCTTAACTTCTAAATCAAATTCCAAATCAGTAGATGTTTTAAATAAACTAGACGTTCTATACTCTTTTAGCTGCTCTTCCAACACCTCATCAGGATGAATTAAATAAGCATCCTCTTTGTTATCAAAAGGGGCAAATACAAAACCTGTTTTACTAAAATCATCAAAAACATTTACAGCTGCATCTTTCTGAATAACAGCTTGTAATGTATTTTCATTAGGCGCTCGGTAAGCTACAGAAGCCTTATTATCTTGAGTGGCCTTTTTTAGGGTTTCAAAAATTCTCAAACGAAACTATCTTATTTGGGTAATACAATATTGGTAATTTTACATAAAGAAATTAAATTATTTTCTTCATCTGTAATAGCCACTTGCCATAAATGTGTAGTTCTACCTTTATGAATAATGGTGGCTTTTGCTGTAACAATACCTTCTTTTATACTTTTTAAATGATTTGCAGAAATCTCTATCCCTTTCACAACATACTTCGTTGGGTCTGCAAACAAAAAAGAAGCCGCACTCCCAACACTCTCTGCCAAAGCAACAGTTGCTCCTCCATGCAATAGCCCCATAGGCTGATGAACTATGGGAGTAACTGGCATAGTAGCAATTAAATACCCATCACCCACCTCAGTATAGGTTATAGAGAGCGTTTGCATTAATGTATTATCTGCCGCTTTATTTAATGCTTGTAAAGCTTTGTTGTAATCCATAAATCAGATTTTAAATAAGGTAAAATTAAGTATTTATTGACTTTTATAACTACTTTTGCATTATTAAAGTAGTTATTTGATGATATATAAAATAAGAGTCATTTTAGACACCAAAGAAGATGTAATTAGAACTTTACTTGTAGATTCTAAAAGCACACTAGAAGATTTTCATAGACTTATTGCTGAAGTTTTTGGATTTAATGGGCAAGAAATGGCATCTTTTTTCAGATCGGATGATGAATGGAACCAAGGTGAAGAAATTCCGTTGTGTTCTATGGACGATGCTCCAGATGCCTTGTGCATGTCTACCACTACATTAGCCCAAAATATAGAAGATCCTGAAGAAAAACTTATTTACGTATACGACTACTTAAGTATGTGGACTTTTTATTGCGAGCTTTTAGAAGTTACCAAAACAACGCAGTCAGAGTTACCTAAACTACTTTTATCTATTGGTGAAACACCTGATGAAGCACCCGAAAAAGAATTTGTTGCAGACAAACAACAAGGAGAATTTGATATGGATGCTTTTGATAGTGAGTTTGACGATTTTAACAATTTTGAGAGCCTAGACAATATAGATTTAGACAAATACTAACGTTTTACGACTGTAAAATCATTTGCTCGTAAGATAAAATTGTTGTGTACCCTTTTTCTGTAAAATACTGTTTTACATATGCTGAGGCACCTGTAACCAAAACAAAATCCCCTCCCCAAGCTCCTAAACTTTTTATGGCGCCTGTAAAATCAGGAAACAACTTTTCTTTAACGGGCTGCAAACCTAATACAGAAGCTAATTTTAACTCGTGCTCCGTAATTAATTTTTCGAAAATAGTTAAACTTTTCGCCTCTATTATATTTATCGATAACTCATTCATTTCCGCAATCAATATCTTTTTATCAATCGTAAGCTCTTTAAACATTTTAATTCCTTCTTTGCTATCTTGCTTCTGATTAGAATACACAAAAAAGAGTTGTTCTTTAAAACTTGGATCGAAAGTTATCTTCTTGACATAAGGAGCTATTCCATTTCTTTGATATGTAATTGGAAAATTACATTGTGCGCAAGCAATATCATAACCACTTCCTCCAAAAGATTTTTCTAGTAATTCGAAAGCATTTACATTTGCCCAACTCGCAACACTATTTATTAAAGTAGATGAAGTTCCTAATCCCCACTCATTCGGAAAAGTTAACGTTGTTACAACCTCAACACCTTCTTTTTCTTGTAAAAACTGTTTATTTAACTGCCTTGCCGACTTTAAAATTTCTTGTAAAGTTGTTGCTATTTTTATAGCATCTATAACTTTCGATTCTTTTGTTAAAATCTCAAAATCATCCAAACCAAAACTCGCCGTAAACCAACATTCATTGGCTACATTGTAACTTCTCCATACAATAGTTTTGGTAGTAGTCTCCGTTACCTTTAAGTTCTGACCAAATTTTGTAGGCAAAGCCAAAGAAATTGCTCCATCTAAAACTAGATACTCGTTTGTTATTAAAAGCTTACCATTGCTATAAAAATTCTTCATTAAGCTCTTATCGATTTTAATGTTTCGGCTACACCACTAAAACTTACCGTTTTTCCTTTTAATTGCTCTGTTACAATTTCTTTTTCTTGTTGTGTAGCTTCTAACTGATTTAAAATATTAACCAAGTGCATTTTCATATGCCCTTCTTGAATTCCTGTAGTCGTCAAAGCTCTTAAAGCAGCATAATTTTGAGCCAACCCTGCCACAGCAATAACTTCCATTAACTCTTTAGCCGACGGATTGTTTAAAATATCTAAGGACAATTTAGATAATGGGTGTGTACTTGTTAAACCACCTACCGTACCCAATGCTAAAGGCACCTCTATAGAAAATGTAAACACACCGTTTTCTACAACACAACTTGTTAAACTTTTATAATGTCCTGTTTTAGATGCATACGCATGAACTCCAGCTTCAATTGCTCTAAAATCGTTACCCGTAGCAATCACAACAGCATCAATACCATTCATAACTCCTTTATTATGCGTAACAGCTCTATGAGGTTCTACATTAGCAATAGCTACTGCTTGTTCCATTTTTTCTGCAAACAAAGCTCCGTTTGTTGGATGTAGCTTTTCTACCTCACAACTTACGGATGCTCTCACCACACAATTAGGCACGTAATTCGACAAAATACTCATTACTATTTGTATATCCTCGTTTTTAAATTCTTTAGCCATCGCTTCTAAGCAAGAATTTATAAAATTTGCTCCCATCGAATCTTTCGTTTCGAAGGTTACATGTAGCTGGTAATAATTTTCTAGTTCGGTAGTTTTATTTCTTAATTCTATATCTAAAATACCTCCTCCTCGCTTGCGCATATTTTTGGTAATATTCTCAGTAGCTGTAAATAAATCTTCCTTTTTAAATTCAAAATAAGTTTTCAACTCCTCAGCACTACCTTTGTACATAAAATGTACCTGCCCTACTTTTTCTGTATTTAAAACCTCTGCTTTAAAACCACCTTTATCAGACCAAAACTTTGCTACCAAAGAAGCTGCCGCTACAACAGAACTCTCTTCTATAGCCATAGGTATAGTATAATGCCTGTTATTTATAACAAAGTTAGGCGCTATACCATAGGGCATGTAATAATTAGAAATTGTATTCTCTATAAAATCATCATGCAATTGTTGTAATTTTTCATCAGAATTCCAGTACAAACTTAATACGTTTTTAGCATCGCTATTATTATCTAAATATGTGCTTACCAACCAATTTATTTTTTCTTGTTTGCTTAATTTGGAAAAACCCGAGACTAATTTCGACATAATGTTTCTTAAATATTTTATGATCGCAAATATACATTGCTTTTTTTGAACAAAAATACCCTCTTTTAGGTATTTACTTTCTTGTATAATCATTTGTTAATCTTCTATTTTTACGTAATTTTGATTATCTAAAATAATCAGTATGAAAAAAAATGTTTTCTCCGTGATCAGTAAAGGAATTCTTTCTTTGCTTACGATCACATCGCTTTTTAGCTGTACAGATACAAACTATTTTGAAAAAGAGGTGAATGATATAGAAATTAATGTCCCTATAGATGGGATTCCTATTGGACACTCAACATACACTACACAAGAACTCTTTGAAGAAATTGGAACTGATTTAGAAGTAGGTAGTTCTGATGACAATGGAAGAACTCTAGTTAGTTTTACATACAATGAAACAATTGAAAGCATAAATAAAGATGAGTTTATTGATGTTTCTGATCAAAATGTAAATCAGATTGTAATTTTACCAGGATTACCTAAAACAACCTATATAGGTCCTGATGTAACTTTTAACGAGGAAGTAAATTCCATTGCTGAACTAAAGAATAATAGTGATGCCGATTTAATAACTTTAAGTTTTTCTCAAGGAGAATTTAGCATTACATTGACAAACAAATTAGACAGCGATATTGAAGTTGAATTCACCATAAATTCGTTAACAAAAAACGAAGTTCCATTTGTTACAACTGTGAATATTCCATCTAAACAAACCAACACTACAACACCTGAAGACTTAGGTGGTTTTGTAATGAAACTAAATGATGGAGGTGAATTTAACACTGTTAACTCTACTTTAAAAACAAAAGTCTTTACCAAAACGGGGGATGTTTTTGGAGAAACTAGTGAAATTGAATACCAAATAAATCTAACCAATTTATTAGTAGAAACTGCTGAGGGTGATTTTAAACAAGAATCTTTTGACACCAGTAATAAATCTTTTGATTTAGACTTTTTTGAAGAACTAGGAGAAGGAACTATCGAGTTTAAAAATCCTACGATGAAATTTAATGCAACTAATGAATTTGGATTTCCTTTAGGACTTACTTTAGATAACATATCGGCAACAAATGGTGTAACAAGCAATACCTTAGAAATTAAAAATGATGAAGATACTTTTATTGCTGAAAATACAGATATCAATAATGGTTTCTATGCTTTAATTGATGAAGCTACTGATAAAAATACTGGAGTAAATTCTGTAATTGAATTGAACGTTAACAATTCTAATATTGATGAGTTATTAAATGCAAAACCAAATCAATTCGATCTAAAAGTTGATGGTATTGTAAATCCAAATTCGCCAACAAATAATGCAAACTTTTTTAATGTAAACAATAATGTAAATATTGATGTAGAAGTAGAATTGCCTTTATTTGTTCGTTTTGAAGACTTAAAATTTGAAACAGATCCTACAGAATTTGACTTGGAAGATATAGAAGAAAATGCAAAAGAACTTTCTTTGCGTGTGGCTGTTAAAAACACTATGCCACTTGCAGCTTCTATCAAACTAAATTTTGTAAACAATACAGGTACGGAAACCTCACCAAATTACACTACTATTTTTTCTAAATCTGTTGCACTTGTTGACGCCGCACCTATAGACGACAATGGTTTTTCTGTTTATGAATTAAAAGATGAAAATGGGGAAATTGTCGTAAAAAATGGAAATTTAACAATTGATCCTAAAGTTGTCTGGGTAGACTTTACCGAAGAAGAAATTAGTTCTTTACAAAATGTTACCGATTTAATTAGTGAAATTGAATTTGATACAGTTGATCGTGACGCAACAAAAGCTGCGAAACTACAAACTACAGATCAAGTAAGATTAGAACTAGGTCTAAAAGGAGATCTTAGCATTTCTTTTGAAGATGAAGACGAAGATAAAGAACAACTATAAAACTTTAGACAATGAAAAATATATTTAAAACAATAGCAATCGCTGCTTTCACTGTCGCAATAAGTAACAGTATTCAAGCACAAAGTCAAATTTCATTTTTTCACTTAGAAGATTATGTATCACAAACAGCTGAAGTTTCTCCAGTTTACATACCCAAAAACTCATTTACCTTAGGGTTACCTTCTGTTGGGTTGAATCTAGCTTCTGGATTAGCTTACAATGAGATTTACACCATTGACCCTTCAAACAATGACAAAGTAAATCTTAATTTTGATAGTATTTACGAAAATATTGATGGAGATTTCAATACGATAAACATTAACGAAACCCTTAATATTTTAAACCTTTCGTTTAAACGTAAACATGGTTCATTATCTTTCTTTGTAAATCATCAAACTAACGTAAATGCACAGTTTAGCAAAAACGGAATTCTTAAATTACCAGCAAAAGGAATTACAGGAACCATACTACTTAACGATAGTGCTGAAGTAGTATCGTATGCAGAAGCTGGTGTAGGTTTTACGCAACAATTTTTAAACAACAAATTAGCAATAGGTGTAAGAGTTAAATATTTAGTTGGAATCGTTAATGGTGCTACCGACGCAAATGCAAATGCTCGTATTGATATAAATGACGATACAACTTGGACAATTAACACTTCTGATGCTATTGCAAGAACATCTGGTTACAATGACTCTGATAATTATGAATTTAGTCCTAAAAACTCAGGTGTTGGATTTGATATTGGGGCATCTTACGAAATAATTCCTAATTTAATTGTAGAAGCTGCTATAAATGACATTGGGTCTATTACGTGGAAAACTGATGTGAAAGAATACTTTATAGAAGACACCACCAATAAAGTTATCAACGGAGGAGACTTAAGAAGCGACAGCGACATTTTTGAAGATATTTTGGATGATTTAGGAACAGGAGAAAGAGAAGGTACTTCTTACAAAACATCTTTAGCAACAACCTCTTACCTATCTGCTAGTTATAAATTATTTAACAGACACCAATTTAGAGCTACCTTATTTAACAATCATCAATTAGAAGATACCGAGGCTGTTTTAGGTTTAGGATACAACTACGAAAAAGAAAAGTCAACAATAGGAGTCGTAGGTATCAAAAACGACCAAGGAGAGTTTGATTTTGGAGTCAACTTAGCGGCTAAACTAGGACCTTTACAATTGTTTGCTGCTACAGATAATTTAAATCAAATACTTAGTGGATTTAAAAAACCGGAAGAAGTAAAACAAGCCAATATAAGGTTTGGATTGAATATTGCTTTGGGCTACAACAAATGGCTTAAACAAAAAGATTAAACTTATCTAATACAGAAAAAAGCGTTTTAAGTACAGTACTTAAGACGCTTTTTTACATCCTCTTTTTTCTTGTAATCAATTATAGAATTATACAACTATATACCTATTAATTCTTATTTTTAAGTTATTAAACAGCATCATATATATGGAATTAACATACGGAGGAAGTATAGAAAATCAAAACAAAGTATTAGGACATCCTTCTGGCTTATTTGTTTTATTTTTTACCGAAATGTGGGAGCGTTTTTCTTTTTACGGAATGCGTGTTTTATTGGTTAATTTTTTAACAATGGCACTAACAGGTGTAGACAATCCGGGTTGGGGATGGAGTGCAGAACAAGCAGGTGCACTATTTGGTACCTACGCCGGCCTATTGTACATTACACCTATTTTAGGGGGTATTATTGCAGATAAAATAACAGGATACAAATATGCCGTAGTTATTGGTGCCTTTATTATGACTTTGGGCCATGTAGCAATGACTTTTGAAACTTCTACAAGTCTCTACATAGGGTTAACGCTCTTGGTTTTAGGTACTGGTTTTTTTAAACCTAATATGACTTCGATTATATCTGAAATGTACACCAAGGTTCCTCAAAAAAAAGATGGAGCCTATACAATTTATTACATGGGTGTAAATGCTGGAGCCTTTTTTGGAATGATGCTTTGTGGATACTTAGCCGAAACTCAAGGATGGTCTTATGGTTTTGGTTTGGCAGGTATTTTTATGTTACTGGGTACTTTTCAATTCTGGTTTGCTTCTCCTCTATTTGGTTCTATTGGAGAAAAACCTAAAAAAGAAAAAAAGAAAACTGTAGTATCTCAAGAAAACACTACAGAAAAAACAAACCCTTTTACAGCAATCGATAAAGTATTAATTGTACTTAGTTCTATTATAGGCTTGTTGTATTTGTTTAACGATCCTAGTTCTAAAATTGCGGGCATTCATTTATTACCTCAAAAATTCTTAGGCGTTTCTGATGCTATTTCTGGATCTTCAGAAATCATTTTAATTGGGCTTGTTTTATTTTTATTTTTAGTATTTGGCCGTATCGCACGTTATCAAAAAGTTGTAAAAGACAGAATGATTGCTCTGATTATTTTTGCCTTATTCACCGTGTTTTTTTGGATGTCTTTTGAACAAGCTGCCACATCACTTATTATTTTTGCTAGAGATTATACACAAAGAGAACTAACAGGTAATACCGCTGTTTTATTTACAATTATCAACACACTTCTTACCGTAGTACCTCTCGCTATTATATCGTGGGTTTTGGTACAACTATACAAACAAACAAAGCAAAAAATTGCTATTTCTAACTGGATTCTTATTTTTAGTTTTCTATTGATATGGATCGTAATTGGAGCCATGATATACAAAGAATTTACAGCAGATGTTACCACAGTTACAGTTGCTTGGTTTAGTACCTTAAATTCATTTTTTATTATTGCCTTTGCATCCTTTTTCTCAAAGTGGTGGGAAAGTAAATACAATCCTAGTTCTGCACAAAAATATGCTATTGGTCTTATTTTATTAGGTATTGGTTTTGGATTTTTATCTATAGGGGCTAACCAAATTACAAACACAACCGAAGTACACAAAGTAAGTATGTTGTGGCTTATTTTAGCTTATTTATTTCATACGTTGGGTGAACTGTGTTTATCGCCTTTAGGTTTATCGCAAGTTAGTAAACTAGCACCTGCTAGAATGATTGGATTTATGTATGGTATGTGGTATTTGGCTATTGCTATAGGAAATAAAATAGCAGGTTCTTTAGGAGGACAAATAGAGGCCATTACAAAAGAATACAGTTTGTCTACATTTTTCTTAATTTTTACCATCGTACCCGTTATTGCTGGTATACTTATTGCACTACTAAATAAAACACTTTTAAAAAAAATGCATGGAATACAATAAGTATTTCGTAAGTTTTTTAAATTCACACTGACCAAATTAAAAATATACAGAAAATGAAAAAATTACTTCTTACACTACTCATCATACCTACATTAATTTTCGCTACAAATCCAGAACCTAATGAAATAAAATGGTTAAGTTTCGAAAAAGCGATAGAATTGAATAAACAAAACCCAAAACCAATTCTTGTAGATATCTATACAGACTGGTGTCACTGGTGTAAGGTTATGGATAAAAAAACATATGCTAATACATCTATAGCTGCCTATATAAATCAAAACTTTTATGCGGTTAAATTTAACGCAGAGCAAAAGGAAGATATCACCTATAATGGTGTTACTTTTAAATACACTGGCCACGGAAGAAGAGGTTCGCACGAACTAGCAGCTGCGATGTTAAAAGGAAAATTAAGCTTTCCTTCTACCGTATTTTTAAACAAAGATCGAAATATTGTAGACGCTGTACCTGGTTACATTAAAGCTCCTATGATGGAAAAAATTGTAAAATATATGGGAGAAGAAATTTACTTAAAACAAGATTTTAAAACTTTTGAAACTACATTTAAAAGTAATTTATAATAACTAATCTAAACGCAAAAAACCGTTTGCTACATCATAAAAAGGCACTTGTAATTTTAAACAAGTGCTTTTCCATTTTATAACATCTTGTTTATAATTGTGAGCACTTACAATAATGCTTTGGGGTTGTAGTTTTACCAGTACTCGTTCTAAATTAATTTTAGGAGCATTTGCAAGGATTAAATTTAAATGTTGTACTTGTAAATCTTCATATTTTATAGATGTATTTACAATCAAGTACAACTCACCTTTAAATACAAATGATTGTTTATTACTCTTAACAATATGCTTTATTTGTGATTGATGTATGTAGTCTTCTAAAAAAGAGTCTTCCTCAGTATCTCCATACAACACTAAGGTTTGTTTCTCTTTAATTCCTATTAGTGTTTTATTGTACTTATTAAAAACGATTAACTCTGATTTTTCTTGTACAAAATAGCTCTGAACAACACTTACTATTTGCCATAAACACAAACAAGCCAACACATACACAACTTGTTTCTTTTGCTTTAAAAGCATCCATAATAAAAACAATAGCACGTACGAAAACAAAACATCAATACGAGTAATATAAACTTCTTTCAATAAAAACCCATCCAAAGAAGCCAAGCTATCAATTACTAACAAATAGTACTGAATTAATACATCATAACTTTTTTCTACAACAGACACACTCATATGTAAACCAACACTTACAACTATCAATATTCCTCCATAAAGCACTATTGGTAACAACGAAACGGCTATAAGGTTTGTAATTAATGATTGTAAAGGAATTTGACGAAAATAGTATAAAATAATTGGCAACGTAGCCGCCTGAGCAATTATGGAAACTAAAAATACTCGATAGAGATACTGTAGCGCTTTGTTATTAATTTTTTTATTGAAAATAGGATAAAAAATAACAATGCCTATAACAGCTGCGTAACTTAACTGAAAACCTACCTGATATAAATAATTTGGATGGATGAGTAACAAAACAAACAACGATGAAACAATAGCCTCTAACAACAATCGTTTCCCTGATTTTAAATAAGTTAAAGACATAAAACTAAACATCGTAACAGAACGAACAACTGATGTTGACAAACCAGAAAACACAGCAAATAGCCACAAAGAAAACAATAAGACTCCTACATAAATAAAAACACCGTATTTGTACTTTTTTAAAAAACTTAACAAATACAAAAGCAATACATATAAAACGCCTACATGCATTCCAGAAATAGCCAACAAATGGATAACTCCTGAATTTTTAAACGATTGTTGAACAGTATTCGAAAGCTCATCTTTAGCCCCCATTAACATAGCAGACAACAAACCAACAGTATTTTTAGACAAATTACTGTTGTACAGTTTCTGTATAATGTACTTTCTTTTATCTTGTAAACTCCAAATAAAACTCGAATGGCTACCTACCTTTACAAAATTATTTTTTAGATACACTTGTCCATAAACATGTTGTGAGGCTACATACTTTTTATAACTAAAACTATAGGGAGCAAAGGGCTTTGCTACAGGGTAAATTCTTGCTTTACAAACAATTTCATCTCCCAAAGATATGTGTTGCTTTATAGCTAAGCTATCTTTTTTAAAACGAACTAGCACATTACCAGTATACTTCTGCCCGTTAATGTGTATTACTCTAGCGTAATACTCATCTTCTAAAACAGTTGCTTTTACCTGCTTGTAAACAATACAACCAATTATAGTCTTTTTATTTGTTTTAAGATGCAAATAATGAGATGTTTCCAATGTAGTATTATGCAACAAAACAGACAACCAAGCCAAAACAACACCCACAAAAACTATAGATATAAATACAAATTGTGTACGATTATAATGCTTTAATTTTACAAATAGCACATATAAAAACACCACAAAAGTACTTAAAGATATAAGTAGTAAGTTCTGAACAGAAAATAGAACTCCTACTACAACTCCCAACAGTAATTGAAAAGGTATATAGTTGTATAAAATTTTCATAGCCTTATAAAGCTATGAAAATTATTTTTTAAGAATGCTGGCTGCCAATTTGTTAGAGGCTCCATCTCCCCCTAACAAAATATGCAACTCTTCATAGTCTTGTAACATTTTCTTTCTCCCCTCACCGTCTAAAATTGCATACAATTCGGTTTTTAGCAAACTCGTATTTAATTCATGCTGTATAAGTTCTCTAACAACAGCTCTATCCATTACCAAGTTTACTAGCGATATGTATTTAATTTTCACAAAAGCTTTTGCTAAACTATAGGTTAACCCACTTGTTTTGTAACACACTACTTGTGGTACTTTAAATAAAGCTGTTTCTAAAGTAGCCGTTCCCGAAGTAACCAAAGCAGCCTTAGAAATAGAAAGTAAATCATATGTTTTATTGTTGATAAACTTTACATCTACCCCTTCTATAAAATTGTTATAGAAAGCCTTATCCTTACTAGGGGCTCCTGCTATTACAAACTGATAGGATTTAAAATTGTTTACAACACTTAGCATTACGCTTAAAATTTTACGAATCTCTTGCGTCCTACTCCCCGGTAACAAAGCTATAATTTGCTTATCTCCTAACTGATGCTCTTTTCTAAAGCGAGCTTCATCTATAGGTTGTCTTGCGGCTATTTCGTCTAATAAAGGATTTCCTACAAAGTTTACTTCGTAATTGTGTTTGTTTTTAAAATAATCTACCTCAAAAGGAAAAATAACATGTAATTCATCTACAGATTTCTTTATTTTATGAATTCTATTTTCTTTCCAAGCCCATATTTTAGGAGCAATATAATAATGTACTTTTATACCTTGCTGCTTTGCAAATTCAGCTATTCTTAAATTAAACCCAGGATAATCTATTAAGATAACCATATCTGGTTGATATTCTAAAATATCTTTTTTACAGAAATCTATATTTTTAAAAATACTTCGTATGTTTTTTAAAACCTCTAAAACACCCATAAAAGCCAACTCTCGGTAATGCTTTACCAAAGTACCACCTACATGTTGCATTAAATCTCCACCAAAAAAACGAAATTCGGCATTTGGGTCTTTTTCTAATAAAGACTTCATCAAATTAGAAGCATGTAAATCGCCAGAAGCTTCTCCAGCTATTAAATAATACTTCATATTACATAAATTTTAAAACAGCAAATACAATAGCGGCCAATACTACAAATAACAAAACTCCTCGAGCCTTGTAAATTAAATTTCTTTTTATAAAAAGATGAAATACCAAAACATTAGGCAATGTTCCTAAAGTGATTACTTTGGTAAGTAAACCACTGAAATACAATTTTTCGAAAGCCTCTTGTATACTATAGTTCGGAAATTTAACCAATACAAAAAGTACAGTTCCTAATAAACAAACAATCAAAGCTACCAAAGCTCCTACTATTATATCTTTTGCTACGTTATTCATTTAATTTCCAATTATTTAATTTTTGAATCATATGGTGTGCCGTTAAATCAAACTGAACAGGTACTAAAGACACGTAATTTTGAGACAACCAATACTCATCTGTATCTTCTCCCGCATCTAAATTTTCAAACACACCCGTTAACCAATAATATTCTTTTCCTAAAGGGTTTACACGCTTGTCAAATTTCTCTTTCCAATTTGCTCTAGCTTGCCTGCATACTTTAATCCCCTTATAACTTTCTTCCGATATTTTAGGGAAATTTACATTCAACACCACACCATCTGGCAAACCTTTTTCTAATACTTCTTTTGCTATTTTATAAACATAGGGTTGGGTTGCTGTAAAATTTGCCGTTTTAGAAAAATCGCACAACGAAAACCCAATCGCAGGTATTCCCTCTATCCCGGCCTCAATAGCTGCACTCATAGTACCAGAATAAATGACACTTACCGATGAATTACTTCCGTGATTGATTCCTGAAACACACAAATCTGGTCGGGTATCCAACACCTCATTAATTGCCAATTTCACACAATCGGCAGGCGTACCTGTACACGCTATTTCTTTTACCGCTTCACTGTCTATTTTCTGAGGTTTTAACTCCAAAATTTCATCTATTGTAATGGCATGACCTTTACCGCTCTGTGGTTTGTCTGGAGCTACAACATATACATCTCCAAGCTTACACATTTCAACTATTAAGGTTCGTATTCCGTTTGCTGTAATACCATCATCGTTGGTAACTAAAATTTTTGGCTTACTTTTTGACATCTGGTTAGTGTTTATACGACAAATTTAACATATTAAACAGTGCAAACATCTATCGTGAAGCACTCTTTACTATTTATTTAAAATATCAAATATTAATTTTAATTGCTCCTAAAAAAAGCTATTTTAGTAACTCTTATCTTAGAAGACAAAATATTATATGAAAAAATACATTAAGTACCTATATATTCTTGCTGCTGTTGTAGGAATATCAGTGTTTTATAGTTTCAAAAAACATCAATCAGACAAAACTCCCGAAAGAGAACAAGTACTTATAGAAGCCTTACGTTACATTTTAGAAAGAGGACATTACGAACCTAAAATGATTGATGACACTTTTTCTGAAGGTGTTTTTAATAAATTCATAGAAAGTCTAGATCCATATAAAAGATATTTTTTAGCAACCGATATTGCTCGTTTTAAAAAGTATTATCATGATGTAGACAATCAAATACTACGTAGAAAATTTACTTTTTTTGATGAAGTAATTACCACATTTAACACGAGATTAAAAGAATCTGAAAAGTTATATTCTGAATTATTAAGCTCTAAATTTAATTACAATAAAAAGGAATCTATCAATTTAGATCCTGATGTATCTGAGTATCCTATCAATGCGCAACAACAAAGAGACGTATGGAGAAAACATCTTAAATTTTCAACAATTAGCAAATTAAACAGCTATTTAAAAGAAGATGAAGACAAAAAGAAAGACGACAAAAAACATGTTGTAAAAAGCTTTGACGAACAGGAGAAAAAAGCAAGAGAAAAAACTCTCGAAAATATTAAAGATTTATTTTACTACGAGAATCAAACAAAAGAAAATGAACGTTTTGATATTTTCTTAAACTGTATTACAGCGCAATTCGATCCGCATACCACTTATTTTGCGCCAGATATGAAAAAGAAATTCGAATCTAGTATGTCTGGATCGATAGAAGGTATTGGTGCACGTTTATCTGACGAGCGCGGTTACACAAAAGTAGTAGAGTTAATACCTGGTGGACCTGCTTATAAGCAAGGAGATTTAGAAGTAGGAGATTTTATTGTAAAAGTTGCCCAAGGTAAAAAAGACGAACCAACAGATATTGTTGGAATGCGTTTGTCTGATGGTATTGAACTTATTAAAGGTAAAAAAGGTACTACGGTTGTTTTAACGGTTAAAAAAGTAGACAACACCTATAAAGAAATTGCTATTGTAAGAGATATTGTAGAGTTTGAAGATACGTTTGTAAAATCATCGGTTACAGAAAAAAATGGGAAGAAATTCGGTATCATTCACTTGCCTAAGTTCTATATCAACTTTAGTAAAAAACAACAACGTAACTCTGCTACAGATATGCGTAAAGAAATTGAAAACCTAAAGAAAGACGGAATTGATGGATTGGCAATTGACTTAAGAAATAACGGAGGTGGATCTTTACGAACAGCAATTGATATTGCTGGGCTGTTTATAGAAAAAGGACCTGTTGTACAAGTAAAATACAAAAACAACAGCCCAGATGTAAGAAGAGACATGGATCGTAAAATTATTTGGGATGGGCCTTTAGTAATTATGGTGAATGAATTATCGGCTTCTGCTTCAGAAATTTTAGCTGCTGCCATGCAAGATTACAAACGAGCTATTATTATAGGTAGTAAACAAACCTATGGTAAAGGAACTGTACAAAATATCATTCCAATCAATCAACATTTAAACTACCCTAGCGATTTAGGAGCTATCAAATTAACCATTCAAAAATTTTACAGAATTAATGGGGGATCTACACAATTAAAAGGAGTTAGCTCTGATATTGTGATGCCAGATAGATTTAGTTATTTAGATATTGCAGAAAGTAAACTAGAAGAACCTTTAGAATGGGATCAGATAGAAGAAGCTACTTACGACCATAAAAGTTTTTACAGCAATTTTAACGAAGTGGTTACCAACGCGCAAAAGAGCATTGATAGCGACAAACGCTTTAACGAAATAGACAGTTATGCAAAATGGTTAAAGAAAAATCAAGAAAACTTAACGTATTCTTTGAATCTTAAAAACTATCAAAATAACCAAGAAAAATTAAACATAGAAGCTAAAAGCTATAAAAAAGTTTTAAAACACGACTCTATTAACAAGTTTACGTTTCCTAAATTCGAACAAATACTTGTACAAAAAGACAGTATTTTAAAAGACAAAAGACTGGCTTGGCATAAAAAGTTAAACCAAGATATTTATGCTAACAAAGCTGTAGAAATTTTAAGCATGCTTAAAGTTCAATAAATTTAAAGCATGTTTTTAAAGAAACTCTTTTCTAAAAATATATTAGCCAACCTTTGCGTTGGCTTTATTTGTTTGGGTAGTTTTATAGCCTTGTTTGCTTACTTTATAGCTCCCGACTATACAAGCAACGCAAATACCATGCATATAACTATTCAAGCCAAACCGCCTGGGTACACAACTTATATGCTCCAAGAAATTTCGCAAACCAAACAACAATCTTTATGGAATAAGTTTGTAAATGGTAGTGCTATTTTTATAAAAGAAACTCCTATTACAGCCAATTATAAAATTCAAAACAACACAATAAGTTATCAACCTCAACTACAAAACGAAACTCTACAGGTTACAAAAACAAAGACCACAAATGTTATAAAAAAAACATTTTGGTTAGGTACCGACAAATATGGAAGAGACTTATTAAGTAGGTTGATTGTGGGTGCCCGCATTTCATTTTCTATTGGTATTGTAGCCGTATCTATCTCTTTAATGATCGGATTATTATTGGGAGCTATTGCTGGTTATTTTGGCGGTATTATAGACAGTATTATCATGTGGTTTATCAATGTTACATGGTCTATACCAACTATATTACTTGTTATTGCCATTACGGTTAGCCTCGGTAAAGGTTTGTGGCAAATTTACGTAGCTGTAGGTCTTACCATGTGGGTTGAAGTTGCAAGAGTTGTAAGAGGGCAAACCAAGAGTGTTAAAAACCTACAATACATAGAAGCTGCAAAAGTTTTAGGAATTTCTGATTTTCAAATTATTACCAGACACATTATTCCCAACATTATTGGACCTATTATTGTTATTTCTGCCTCTAATTTTGCAGCCTCTATACTTGTAGAAAGCGGTTTGAGTTTTTTAGGTTTAGGAGCCCAGCCCCCTACACCATCGTGGGGTATCATTATTAAAAATCATTACAATTATATTGTTACAGGTAAAGCCTATTTAGCTATTATACCAGGCCTGTTAATTGTTGCGCTTGTCCTATCGTTTATGATTATAGGTAACGAATTAAGAGACAAGTGGGATGTAAAGAATAGTTAAAGTAAAATTAACAAACACTCCCCTACTCTCTAAATACCTAATTATCAATTACTTTAATTTATTTGTTTTTATTATTATTCATTTTTGAATTTATTTTAAGCACCTATATACATACAATACATTGCTTTACAACAAAAAGATTCTTAAATTTAAGAGAACCAAATTGTTATGTATGCCAAAAAATCAACCTCAAAAAATATTTGTATTAGATACTTCTGTTTTACTTTTCGATCATAATTCCATTCAAAGTTTTCAAGACAACAATGTCGTTATACCCATTACTGTTTTAGAAGAGTTAGACAATTTTAAAATAGGAAACGACACCAAAAACTTCGAAGCTCGCTCTGTGATTCGATTTTTGGATAAAATTTCTGAAAACCAGAATTTAAACGAATGGATAAGTTTAGGAAAAGGCAAAGGAGACTTGTTTATTTCTATGCACGACAACACACACAAAGTAAGTGCAAAAGAAGCCTATGGCTCTAACAAAAACGATCACAAAATAATTGATACTGCTTTGTTAATTCAAGAATCGTACCCCGAAGCAAAAGTTATTTTAGTAACCAAAGACATTAACTTACGTATTAAAGCCAAAGCCTTAGAGTTAACCGCCGAAGATTACTTAACAGGTAAAGTAGAAGATATTGTAAAAGTTTCTAAAGGAACCATCAATCTAGACAACCTGCAGGACGATATTATTAAAGAACTCTACCAAAATAATAGCATTGATGAGAACGGCATTTTAGGCGATCAAAAAATAGCCAATGGTTACTATATTCTAAACAACAATCAAGACTCTGTTTTAGCCAGATACAATAACGAAAACAACCAAATAGAGCGTGTTGAAAAAAGTTATGCCTATGGTATTAAACCTAAAAATGCCGAACAAACTTTTGCTATAGATGCCTTACTTAACAACAACATAAAATTGGTGGCTTTACAAGGTGTAGCAGGTACAGGTAAAACACTGTTAGCATTAGCTACGGCTTTGGAACAAAAAAATCAATACCATCAAATTATATTGGCGCGTCCTATTATACCGTTGAGTAATAGAGATATTGGTTTTTTACCTGGGGGTGCCGAAGAAAAAATATCTCCCTATATGCAACCTTTGTTCGATAATTTAAAATTCATCAAATCGCAATACAAAGCAGATTCTAAAAAAAGGAAGAATTTAGATGAAATGGAAGAAAATGAAGAACTGGTTTTAACCGCACTTGCATTTATTAGAGGTCGCAGCCTAGCTAATGTGATTATGATTATTGACGAATCGCAAAACCTAACACCGCACGAAGTAAAAACAATTATAACACGCGCCGGAGAAGGCACTAAAATTATATTTACTGGTGATATCAATCAGATAGACACTCCTTACATGGATGAGCATAGTAACGGGCTTACCTACTTAATTGATAAGTTAAAAGGGCACAAACTATTTGCGCACATCAAACTAGAAAAAGGAGAACGATCGGAATTGGCAAACCTTGCAAATGAATTACTCTAAATATAGAAACAAAGAAAAGCTGTTGATAAACACCAACAGCTTTTATATTTTGAGTAAATACGTTTAAATTATTTTTTAAACTTAGCGTATTTCGTTTTAAACTTGTCAATACGTCCTGCAGTATCAACTAATTTAGATTTACCTGTATAGAAAGGGTGAGATGTTCTAGAGATTTCCATTTTTACTACCGGATACTCTACTCCATCAACTTCTAAAGTTTCTTTAGTGTTAGCTGTTGAACGAGTTAAAAATACATCACCATTAGACATATCTTTAAAAGCTACCATTCTATAATTTTCTGGATGTATTCCTTTTTTCATAATTATATCTATGTTTTAACTGTGTTTATTTTTGAGACTGCAAATTTAAGTATATTTTTGAATAATCAAAAAATAAAAAAGAAATAATTTTACAAAAACAACTCATTTTTCTAAAAACAATGTATTTTAATAGAATATTACCCATCTTCATCATTGCTATTCACTTTATAGCTTGTAATTCTACCATCGAATTTTCTTTAAACGCTCCTGATAAAATTAAAATTGATGAAAATTTAGAACTATCCATCAATAGCGACCAAGCCAATGTAAACGTAAACTATTTTATTGATGACGTAGCCATCGAAAACCACAAAGCTATCAATTTGCAAAACTATACATTAGGAAAACATATTATAAAAGCTGTGGTAAAAAACGGAGACAAAACAATTAGCAAACAAAAAACCGTTGTTTTTCTAAATAGTCAAAAACCTACTATTTATACATACAAAGTACTACAAAGTTATCCGCATGACAGAACTTCTTTTACACAAGGGTTAGAGTTTCACAACAACTTTTTATACGAAGGTACAGGGCAAAGAGGACAATCTGTTTTAAGAAAAATAGAATTAGAAACAGGAAATGTACTACAAGAACAAGCCTTAGCAAAAAAGTACTTTGGAGAAGGAATTACCATTTTTGACAATAAAATATACCAATTAACCTGGCAACATAAAATTGGTTTTATATACAATATAGATACTTTTAAGGTAGAAAAAACGTTTGCTTATGAAAATAGTTTAGAAGGATGGGGATTGACGCATGACACACAAAACTTAATTAAAACAGACGGAACTGAAAAAATATGGTTTTTAAATCCTAAAAACGGAAAAGAACAACACCATATTGAGGCTTACACAAATAAAAGACGTGTAGACAACTTAAATGAAATTGAATATATTGATGGTAAAATTTATGCCAATGTTTGGACCAAAAATGCCATTGCAATTATAAATCCTAAAAACGGAGCTGTAGAGGGTATTGTAAACATGAAAGACCTGGCAAAACAGCTAGACAACAAAACCGTTATAGAATCTAGCGACAAGGTATTAAATGGTATTGCTTACAACCCTTTAACTAAAAAACTATATGTTACTGGTAAAAATTGGGATAAAATTTTTGAAATTGAAATTGTAAAATAACCTTATGAAATTATTAAAAACACTGTTAAAAACAGCAACACTAATTTTAATCATCAGTCAGTTTTCTTGCAGAAAGGACTTTAGTACAACCACTAGTAATGGAAACTTAACTTTTTCTAAAGATACACTAGTGCTAGATACTGTTTTTAACGACCTAAGCACTACCACACACCTACTAAAGGTGTACAATAAAAGTAATAACGATATTACAATTCCTAAAATAGAATTGGAAAGAAGCAACTCAAAATATCGAATTAATATTGATGGAATTGTAGGTAGTGAGTTTGAAGATGTTTTACTCTTAAAAAAAGACAGTCTTTTTGTATTTGTAGAAGCGACGATCGCTGCTGAAGACAGTAATGATGAAATGCTTTATGAAGACAAATTACTCTTTGACCCTAACGGAACAAAACAACATGTAAATTTAATTACTTTAGTAAAAGACGCGCATTTTATATTTTCTGATACAGAGGAAGACATTATTATAAAACAAAAAACGTTTACCAACGAAAAACCTTATGTTATCTACGGAAACGCAGTTGTTTCGAAAGAAAACAATTTAACCATAGAAGCTGGTAGTACAGTGTTCTTTAGCGAAAACTCATCGCTAACAGTAGCAGAAGACGCTTCTTTAAAAGTAGAAGGAACCTTAAACGATTCTATTGTTTTTAGAGGAGATCAATTGTCGTATAATTTCGATCAAATCCCTGGACAATGGCAAGGAATTTCTGTTGAAAAAAATGCGACCATTACTGCTGATTATTTAAAAATTTTAAATCCAACCGTGGGTCTTAAAATAGTAGACAATGCAAACACCACAACCTTAAATAACAGCGAAATTTACAATGCTGCAGCATATGGTATCTACACACAAAATGCAAACCTAAATGCATCCAATCTTGTTATTGGACAAGCGCGTAAATCTGGACTATTTTTACAAGGAGGTACCTACAATTTTAACCACTGTACTTTTGCGAATTACTGGAACAAGAGTATTCGAAGCAATAACAATGTTACTTTAGCAAACTATTACATAGATAGCGAAGGGGTAGAAATAGACATTCCGTTAGTCGAGGCTAATTTTAGCAATTCTATTATTTCTGGAACACGACAAAACGAAATATCTTTCGATAAAAGTGAAACTAATGAAATCTTTAATTTCAATTTTAAGAATTGCCTCATCGATTTAAAAAAAGGAGAAGATTTTTTGAATACCGAAAATAATGAATTTTACACCAACTCTCTATTTAACAAAACCTACGATTTTAGAGATACTAGCACTAATGATTTAAGAATTGGCTTAGAAAACGAAGGTATAAACAAGGCGGACAAAACCTCAGCAAGCCTGTTTTCTAAAGATATTATAGGAACAGATAGAACAAATACTCCTGACATTGGAGCTTACCAACATATTGACTTTGAAACTTTAGAACCCGAAGAAGAAGCTACAAATGAATAAAACTATTATTATTACAGGTACAAGCAGAGGTATAGGGTTTGAATTAGCCCAATTATTTGCGCAAAACAAATACAATGTATTAGCTATATCTAGAAATACAGCAACGTTAGATGCTGTAAAGCATCCAAACATTACCACCTTTGGTGTAGATATTTGTAAAGAAGATGAGTTAACTACTATTGAAGAATATTTGACACAAAATAACATTCAAGTTACAGGATTGATACACAATGCAGGAAAATTGGTAAACAAACCTTTCGAACAAATATCGCAACAAGATTTTGCAGAGGTTTACCAAGTAAATGTATTCTCTGTTGCCTTGTTAACTCAAAAAATTATTCCGTTTTTAACACCTAATAGCCATGTGGTAACCATAAGCAGTATGGGTGGAATTCAAGGAAGTTTAAAGTTTCCTGGTTTAGCTGCTTACAGTTCTTCTAAAGGAGCTGTTATCACTTTATCTGAATTACTTGCTGAGGAATATAAAAATAAAAAAATAGCCTTTAATGTATTGGCTTTAGGCGCTGTGCAAACCGAAATGTTAGAAGAAGCATTTCCGGGTTACGAAGCCCCAGTAAAACCAAACGAAATGGCCGAATACATTTATAATTTCACCTTAACAGGACACAAGTTCTACAACGGAAAAGTTCTAGAAGTATCGAGTACAACTCCTTAATATATGATTGAGAAATTACGTTCTTACTTGCCCGAAGCTGCTTTAAATGATATGGCTGAGCTATTAACAAAGCATCCTTTTAGGCTAATTATAAAAAATGAACGCAAAACCAAACGAGGCGATTTTAGAGCTACAACGCCGCTTTGTACAATTACCATAAACAACAATTTAACAAAAGAGCAATTTTTAATTACACTTGTACACGAAATTGCGCATTTACATACGCATATAGCCTACCCAAAAGCGAAACCGCACGGTAAAGAATGGAAACAGTGTTTTCAAAAAAACATGCTCCCTTTTTTAAACCCTCAAATCTTTAATGACGACTTGCTAAAACTATTAGCAAAGCATTTTAGAAATCCTAAAGCAACTATCGATTCGGACCCTCAGTTATCAGTAGCCTTACAAAATATAAACAATCCTAATCAAAATTGTTTTATATTTGATTTAAAGCCCAATCAACTATTTAAATTAGAAAACAGAACTTTTAAACTACTAAACAAAAGAAGGACTCGATACGAATGCATGGAAATTAGCACTAAAAAGACATATTTAGTAAAAGGAAGTGCGCCCGTAAAAGTAATATAAAACTACTATGAAAACGCCTGAAAACGAAACAGACCAAAACCTAGAACACAAAAAAGAAGAAGTAAAAAAAGAATTTAAAGGCTTCTTTGATTCTATCAAAACCTTTATTACCGATCTTTTAAATATTGCTGAAGATACCGATAAGGAACTAACCATTACAAAAATAAAAGCAGGAATTCCCGTTAGAAGCCACAATGCTTGGGTACTTATATTCTCTATATTTATAGCCTCTATTGGTTTAAATGTTAGTTCTACTGCCGTTGTAATTGGAGCCATGCTTGTATCTCCTTTAATGGGACCTATTTTAGGATTAGGACTCTCTATTGGTATTAACGATATTGATACGCTAAAAAGATCGTTAGTGAACCTTGGGGTGATGGTTATTATTAGTATTGGTACTTCTTTTTTATTTTTTAGTATTCCACTATTTCAAGAAGAAACTCCTGAGATTATAGCCCGAACAGCCCCCGATGTAAGAGATGTATTGATAGCACTTGCAGGTGGATTGGCCTTGATTATTGCCTTGAGTAGACGCTCTGAAATGACCAATACTTTAGCTGGTATTGCAATTGCTACCGCTTTAATGCCACCATTATGTACCGCAGGGTTTGGTTTGGCTACATGGAATTTAGAATACTTTTTTGGAGCCTTATTTTTATTTGTGATTAATGCTATTTTTATTGCACTTGCTACTTTTATGGTGGTTAAAATATTGCGTTTTCCAATGGTTAAATACATACAGCAAGCGAAAAGAAAAAGAATTTCTCAAATGGCAGGGGCTGTTGCTGCTTTAATTATAGGTTTTAGTGTGTTTCAATTTTACAAACTATTCCAAAAAAACCAATACAACCTAAATGCCGAACATTTTATTGCCGAATTGCATAAAAAAACAGGAGCCGGAATTATTAGTACAAAAGTAGATTATAATGACCGTTTTATAGAGATTGTGGTATTGGGAAGCAACATTAACGATGAACAAAAAACAATATGGTCTAACAAAATGGCTGAATTTGGTATTCCTAATTCATCGCTAATAATACACCAAGACAATAAATCATCTTTACTTCAAGATGAGATTAATACAATTAAAAATTCATACGTAAAAAACCAGAGCCTAATTGCAAGTAAAGATGAACTTTTACAGCAAAAAAATGCAATGATTATAGAGAAAGATCGACAGTTAAAAAAATTCCAAAAAAGACAAATTCCTTTTCTACAGTTAAGCAAAGAAGCTAAAATAATTTACAACAATCTAGATAAGTTAAGTTATGCAACCAAACTAGAAACTAATTTTAATTCGGTAGATACTTTGGTAGTTTTTGAAGCCAAATGGAACGATTCGATACCTGTAAACAAACAAACAGAACAGTTAAAAGAATGGCTACAAACCAGACTTAGTAATAATACTATAGAATTACATATTGTAGACTAAACTAGTCTCTTAAAAAAAATTATGCTTAAACACATTAAAGTTGGATTTTCTTGCTTGTTATTTTTAACAATCTCATGTAAATCAGACAAAGAAAATACCAAAACAGAAGTTCCTCAAAACATTTCTACAACACCTGTTTTTAAGGCTGAAAAAACAATGAATAGTCATTTCGCTAAAACTCAATTCTATCGCTGGTATCAGCTATATGAAAGAGAAATGAGTTTAGCTCGAATTCAAAATCAAATGGAAATGCTTGCAGATAGCATTTTAATAGAAACTGCAAGAGGTTCTATGAAAGGAAAAAACAACTACCCTCCTAGATTGACAGTTTATAAAGGATGGAAAAATGCGCATCATGTACAAAATGCAAATGTAGTAACGACAGAAGATGGACATACTCAACTTACAGCTGCCATTGTATACAACAACATACAACCTAACGGAGATACTGCTAATTACGCTATTGATTATATTGTAGATTTTGAAAGCAACGAAAATGAAAAACTTCCTAAAATTGCAAAAGTAAACATTAAGCCTACAGGAAAAGCAAATGATACTTTTAAAGATTCTTATGCAAAAAACAGAGCAAGCTCTCTAGTGTATTATTGGCTTGCCAACGTAGAACAACTTGATGGTAATGTAGAACCTTTTAAAGAATTACTTACCAACGATTTTAAACTTAATTTTTCTACAACTTCGCAAATAAATTCTATAGAAAAGTTAAACGCTTGGTTAAATGGAGCCCCTAAACAATTAACTCAAAGTAGTCATCATGTAGAAAAACTAGAAGTTACCCAAATAGACCAAACTACATTTAAAGCTATTGCTGTATTTGATTGGTATGGTATTAGCAAAAAGAATCAAAAAATGAAAGCGAAGACGCATCATACATGGATTATTAAAGACAATATAAACGAACGTTTTGCTAGAATACAAAAAGCGGATGTAAAACAAATTGAACCTTTTACAATAATAAAATAGAACATTATTTTATATTTTGAAAAGCATCGTTACAAATTGTAAAGATGCTTTTTTTATAAAGTCTTCTATTTTACTTTTTTTCGAAAGCTACAAACAACTCTCTCCCTTTTCTAGTCTCATGAGAATTATAACACGACTCCATTTTATGAACGTAAAACAAATCTGAAAAAAGAGCTGTATATTCTTGTACATTACCCCCAAAAGGTGGATGCTCTGTATTCAAAACAGCGTCAAACATTACTCCTTTTACAAAACCGCCTGGTTTTAATATTTCGTGCATTTTTAACACATATTTTTCACGTAAGCTTGGAGCTATGGCACAAAAAAATGTTTGTTCAATCACCAAATCAAAAGTTAAATTCACATCAAAAAAATTTCCATGAATTAATTGCTGATCTGGATAGGCTGGAATTCTATTTTTTATATTCTTTAACGGTTCCTCTGCCAAATCTACCACGTATACATTTTTAAAACCTTTAGAAAATAAATATTCAGCCTCATGTGAGTTCCCTCCTCCAGGTATTAAAATTTTAATATTTTTATCTGTTAAGCTATCTGCTAAACTTTTTAAAGGCGGAGACACTGCTCCTAAATCCCATCGATGAGATCCTTCTAAATACCTATTGTTCCAAAAATTTGCGTCTAAGTTTATTATTTCTTGTGCTTTAGCCATTCTTTATATCCTCCTTTAAAATCTTTTACATTCGTAAATCCTGCTTTCTTCATTTTTTTATATGCCCAAGTACTTCTAACCCCAGATTTACAATACAGAACCGTAGTTTTCTCTTTATCTAATGTTTCTATTTGCTGTAAAAAAGCATCAGAATTCATTACATTACAATGTATTGCATTTCCTATATATCCTTCTTTATATTCTTTGGTAGTTCTAACATCTACTAACTGAATAGTTTCATCTTCTAAAAAAAACAACAATTCCTCGTAAGTAATATCATCTTCCTTGTTTTGGCATATTGCATAGGTTCCAAAAGTTAGTAAAACCGCAAAAACAATCAATATTTTTTTATTCATATATAGTTTATTATTTCATCTTGTTAAAGGTAGTAAAGTTAGTAAGTCGTAAATATTTATTTCAAATTACGTTGTTGAAAACCAATTTACAATCGGCTTAAAAAACCCCATTGAATTCTTTTTTTTAAACAATAGATTAGCGACTTTTACATTTTTAAAATAAATTCTACTTCAATATGGCAAATGCACAAAAAGAAGTCATCTTATTAAAAGTTTCAGGACAAGACAAACCTGGGGTAACCTCTGGTCTTACATCTGTTTTAGCACAATACAATGCAAATATATTAGATATTGGTCAGGCAGATATTCACGACACATTATCTTTAGGTATTTTGTTTGAAGTTGCTGCTGGCGATGATTCTGCTCCTGTTTTAAAAGATTTATTATTTAAAGCATACGAACTAGACATTAAAGTTAAGTTTATACCTATATCTATAGAAGATTATCAGAATTGGGTTGGAGCACAAGGAAAACCTAGATACATTGTTACAATTTTAGGTGAAAAATTAGCTGCAGAACAAGTAGCTGCTGTTACCAAAGTGATGGCAGAAGAAGATTTAAATATCGATGCTATCAAGCGTTTAACAGGAAGAACATCTTTAATAGAAACTGACGAGCAATCTCGTTCATGTATACAATTATCTGTAAGAGGTGAAGTTCGTAATAAAGAAGAAATGACTTCTAAATTTATGGACATTTCTAGAGATTTAAATGTTGATTTATCGTTTCAAGAAGACAATATTTACAGAAGAAACAGACGCTTGGTTTGTTTTGACATGGACTCTACTTTAATACAGGCTGAAGTGATTGACAAACTAGCTGAATTAGCTGGTGTTGGTGAAGAGGTTTCTGCTATTACAGAATCGGCTATGCGAGGAGAAATAGACTTTAACACAAGCTTTAAAAAGCGTATGGCAATGTTAGAAGGTTTAAGTGAAGACGTTTTACAAGACGTGGCTAAAAACCTACCTATTACAAAAGGAGCGCATCGTTTGTTTAAAGCTCTAAAATACTACGGCTTTAAAACAGCTATTTTATCGGGTGGATTTACATATTTTGCACACTATTTACAAAAAGAATTAGGGATTGATTACGTACACGCCAATCAATTAGAAATTAAAGACGGAGCCTTAACAGGTAACTATTTAGGAGAAATTGTAGATGGTAATAAAAAAGCGGAATACCTAAAAGCTATTGCCGAAAAAGAAGGGATTCATATCAACCAAACTATTGCTGTTGGAGATGGGGCTAACGATTTACCAATGCTAAATTTAGCTGGTTTAGGTATTGCTTTTCATGCAAAACCAAAAGTAAAAGAAAGTGCAGAAAGTTCTATTTCGAGCTTAGGTTTAGACGGTGTTTTATATTTACTAGGATACCACGACAGACATATTGATTTGATGTAAAATCAATATTTTAAAATATTTAAAAATCCTTTTGCAGTAATTGTAAAAGGATTTTTTTTTACGTTAATCAAATGCTATTTTGCTAATTTTCTTTATGCTAATATCTGTTCTTTGCTCTCCTTCTACTTCATAAACAGCTACAAAATAAGAGGAATTATCACTCATTTTTTTCAATGCATTCGTATCCGTAAAAAGCTTTACACAAGCATTTATACCTATATCGTGATTTGAAAAAAACAACAACTGTTCTGAATTATTATAGCCATGTAATTTTGCAACTATGGCCAGTTCTTTTTTGTAAACTCTATAAGGAAATTTATAAACCGTATCGTTTAAATGTGGGTGATTTCTAAAAGTTAACACACTATCTTTTAACGTAAAATAAGGATTGGATTGATTGAATAGATTTATAAATACATTTTTATTCTTAACAGGTCCAATATAAATTGTGTTGTTTTCTTTAATTTCATCTATCGATGTTTTACTCGTAAACCTTATCCCTAATTTCTTATCGTACTTCGCAAAAAAGTTAGACAGTGAAACAGCTCCTGTTACAGCCATTTGATTGACATAAACATATGGAGGAGGATGTATAGAATCTTTTAATTTAGGGTTTTCCTCAAGAAACGCATAAAAATCTTTTAGGTTATTGATTGAATAATCTCGTGTCCAGCCTGTATTTCCTGTAACTGTTTTTCCAATCATTCCAAACACATCGCCAACTACTAAGTTTGTTTCTTTACCATTTGTAAAAAAAGAATTCCACAATACAGGATTTTTTTGAGGCCAGAATAAAATACATCCTACAAAAACAAACAACGCTATTAAGTAATGCGCTAATGTTAATTTTTTAAATATAGAATACCTTGTCTGTAATTTAACATTCGGAAGTCTATAAAACGAAACAGCATATTGTCCTTTAATTATTTTAATTCTTTTTACATCATTACAACCTTCTTCTTCATAATATTTTGTTATTTTTTTTCTAAGATTAAAGACATTTACACGAACGCGTGTTCCCGGATCTTTTAATCCAAAAAACTCTAACCCAATTGTTGTTTCTTTTAAATCTACCTCTTCGAAGGTTGCTTTAGCCAAAAATTGTAATAACGCAATACTTGTTGGAGCATTTTTAAATGTATTACTTTTTAAAACACAATCAATTAACTCTTCTTTTTCCTTTCTATTCATTTGCTGATAAAATCAATAATAAAAACAACTTTAACCGTTATGACTACCGTTAAAGATACGTTAAACTTAATTAAAACCGAGTATTTAAGTATTATTGTAATACACTTTACTTACATTCACTATTACTAATCTCTTTATATGAATCGTTTTTTACTATCTGCATTTTGTTTATTATTAATATCATGTGCCAAAACAATACCCAAAAACACAATTGATAAAAGTGTTCAAAAGACATTCCCTCTTTACTTAAAAGATTTAGACCCTAACAAACCTTTAAGTAGTGCAATTAAAAGAAGTTTTGAAAATTACGAAGCTCCTAGACTTTTGGATAATGAATTGTACACAAATTTTAAGTACACAGAATTAAAAGGATTTGATTATCACAATGGGGATGGAACTATATCTAGAAGAGATCCTTCTAAAATTATTAAAGAAAACGGAAAATATTATGTGTGGTATACCCATCGAGAGACTCCCACTGAACCCAAAGGTTTTAAAGGCGCTACGGATGTAATCCCTTCTCAAGACTGGGATTTAGCAGAAATTTGGTATGCAACCAGTAAAAACGGATTTGTTTGGGAAGAACAAGGAGTTGCTGTTCCTAGACCTCCTAAACCAAAACCCGGATGGCGTTCTGTTGCTACTGCTGATATCTTAAAATTTAAAAATAAATACTACCTCTATTATCAAGCTTTTGATGCTCCAAGTGGTAAATACAACAAGAAAAGGGATGCCTATGATATTTGTCCTGTAGCCATGTCTTGGGCTGATTCTCCTGACGGCCCATGGACTCCTTTAGATAATGTAGTTATTCCTTTCGGGAGTGAAGATGAATGGGATTATAGAGTCATCCATGACCCAAACCCTTTAGTTCATAATGGGAAAATTTATATCTATTATAAATCTGGAATGGATAAACGAGATGAAAATCGTAAATTTTGGGATACTTGGGGAGTTGCTGTAGCTGACAAACCTGAAGGGCCATTTGTAAAGCATGAGTTAAACCCAATCATGAATTCAGGACATGAAACTATTATCTTTCCTTTTAAAGAAGGCGTTGCTGCAATTGTAAACACTGATGGTATTGAACATTACACCATTCAATATGCAAAAGATTGGGTAAATTTTGAAATTGCTTCCGTAACTCAATTATTACCAACTGCAGCTGGTGTATACTCTCCCGATGCATTTGATGATGATCATGATGGGGATGGAATTACATGGGGGCTTTCTCACTTTATAAATGCTGGGAACAACTGGAATAAAATGTATACAAAATTAGGACGTTTTGATTGTGATTTGAGTCAAAAAGTAAATGATCCTAGTTTAAAACAATCTAATATTTTATTGCCTAATGATTGGTATTTCAGACAAGGCCTTAGCGCTGAACAACGAAAGAGAATAGAAGAACGCAATTTTAATTCTACCAAATAGCTAAAGATGAAATATCTTATTTTTTTCGTTTTATACACAACAAGTATTGTTGCGCAACATCCTTTATTAAAACATCGTGAATCATTAGATTTACTCGAATGGAAATTCAAAAAAGGAATTATCTACAATGCGCAGAGTAGTACATTCAATGACTCTAATTGGGAATCAGTAAGCATACCGCACACTTATTCTATGGATGCCATTAATGATGTTGGATATTACCGAGGAGTAGCCTGGTATCGTACTACTCAAAAAATTTCTGAATCCATGAAAGGGAAACGAATCTATCTAAGATTTGAAGGGGTTGGACAGGAAGCTGAGATTTACGTAAATAACAAACGTGTAGAAAAACATATAGGTGGATATGCCGCTTTTTGTGTTGAAATCACTGAACATACAAAAATAGGGTTAGAAAATAATATTGTCGTAAAAGTTACTAACGAACCTAACTTTAAACGTATTCCTGTTAATGATAAATTATTCAATCACTATGGAGGTATCTATAGACCTGTACAATTATTTGCAACAGAAAATACCAATATAAAACCTGATTATTTTGGATCATCTGGTGCTTTTATCACTTTAAAGGAACACAATACTTCAAATGCAAATATTGAAGTTAGAACACACCTTTCTTCAATAAAAAAAACTCCAACAATACTACTTCTTAATTTAAAAGATAAAACAGGAAAAACAGTAAACAATAAAAAACTTAAACTTACCGGATTTTCTAAGGATACTGTTATAGTTACCAATATCTCTATACCTACCCCGCACTATTGGCAAGCTAAAACAAATCCTTATTTATATACTGCCGAAATTAGTGTATCCAACGGAAACTCAACAGACCTTATAGAACAATCTTTTGGGTTAAAGTCATTTATCGTTGACCCAAATAATGGATTTGTCTTAAATAATGAACCTTATAGACTTTACGGTGTTTGTATGCACCAAGAATGGAAACAAGTTGGTCCCTCTTTAACTGCTCAGTATCATCAAAAAGACATGAACATGGTAGAAGAAATTGGAGCCACAGCAGTTAGACTTTCTCATTATCAACACTCAGATTTAACTTATCAATTAGCCGATGAAAAAGGATTATTAGTTTGGGCTGAAATTCCATTTGTTCATGATTATAGTGGTCGAGAAGGGGAAAATGCAAAACAACAGTTGAAAGAATTGATTTTACAAAATTATAATCATCCAAGTATTTATGTTTGGGGACTATGGAATGAAGTTAGAGCATATGATAGCCCAGAAGAAGCATGTGTGATACTTACTAAAGAATTAAACGATTTAGCACATCTATTAGACCCAACACGCTTAACAACTTCTGCAAGTGACCGTGGCATGGAATCGAATATGGGAAACATTTCAGACCTTCAAGCTTGGAACAAATACTATGGCTGGTATTATGGGGAATATCCTGATATGGGGAAATGGTTAGACGATTATCATCAAAAATACCCCGAACGCCCTGTAGGTATTAGTGAGTATGGTATTGGAGGGAATATTTTTCAACAAGACATCACAAAGCTAGAGAAACCAAGTGGTAATTATTTCCCAGAACCAGAGCAAACCAAATACCATGAAATCACTTGGAATATTCTAAAAGATCGTCCTTTTATATGGAGTTCATTCATATGGAACATGTTCGACTTTTCAGTTGCAGGATGGAATCGAGGGGGAACTCCAAACCTTAATCATAAAGGGTTAGTAACCTTTGACCGGTCTACAAAAAAAGATGCTTTCTATTTCTATAAGGCTAATTGGTCTAAAAAACCTACGTTACACATTAGTAATAAAAGAATGCATCAAAATAATGGAGAAATCAACGAAATAAAAGTTTTCACCAATCTTTCTAAGATAACACTGTACATAAATGACCGTAAAATTAAAACTATAAAAAACACTTCAAACACTGTTCTTTTTAAAAACATACAATTGGTCAAAGGGCAGAACCACATCAGTATTCAAGGAACTCTTAACGGCGTAATAATTAAAGATAGCTTAACAACAACTACGAAACCGCAGTAGCCATGTTTAAAAACATGTACGAAAAAAGGTGTTTAAACCTGCTATATATCAGTCTCATTACCGCATCAATACTCTAATTTTACTATATGAAATAATAACATTTAAAACTTAAAGTCATGAAGTATTTAAACAAAAACATTGAGGAAATTGGAAAAACACTAAGCACCAAATCATTAATCAACAATTCTAAAACCTCTACTCATTTTCGTAGTTATGAAAACAACGCTTCAAGTTTAGATGATTATATTCAGAGTAGCCACAGCAATTAATCGCAACACTTTGTAATAGTATAGTAAAATTTAAAATATGTAAGTTTGTAACATTAAAACCGACCAAACTTTTGATAAAACATAGCTTATGAAATACTTAACAAAAGATATTGCAGCTTTGTCTAAGCTTCACAATAACAAATCATTGGTAAGAGCCAATACATCTTGCGGAATTTTTCAAGATACGGATTACACTAAAGACACTGGTAAACTTTACCATCAACAAAAAATAGAAACTATTAAACCTAAATAAAAAAGAGCCGCTATACAGCGGCTCTTTTTAGTTTTTATTTTAGTAAGATACTACCATTGAAATAACGGTCTATCTTGCATAAATTCATTTACTTTTTTAGCAACAGATTCTAACAATTCTTCATTTTCGAAGTTTGTAATAACCTCATCAATAAAGTTAGCTACTACAACCATATCATCTTCTTTTAAACCACGAGTTGTTACAGCAGAAGCCCCTAAACGAATACCTGATGTTACAAATGGAGAACGTGTATCGTAAGGCACCATGTTTTTGTTTACTGTAATATCTGCTTTTACTAAAGCTTGCTCAGCATCTTTACCAGACAAATCTTTATTACGTAAATCTATCAACATACAGTGGTTATCTGTACCTCCAGAAATAATTTTATAATCTTTAGCTACCAATTCTTTAGCCAATCTAGCAGCATTCTTTTTTACCTGAACTTGGTAATGTAAGTATTCGTCTGTTAAAGCTTCTCCTAAAGCAATTGCTTTTGCAGCAATAACATGCTCTAAAGGCCCACCTTGCATTCCAGGGAATACAGCACTATTTAACATCGCAGACATTTTCTTTAAACTTCCATTCTTTAAAGTAATACCATCACGATTTTCAAAGTCTTCTCCCATCATTATCATTCCTCCTCTAGGACCTCTTAAAGTCTTGTGAGTTGTAGTTGTAACAAAATGACAGTGTGGCATTGGATCGTTTAAAATACCTTTTGCAATCATCCCAGATGGATGAGAAATATCTGCTAACAAATAAGCACCTACCTCATCTGCAATTTCTCTAAACTTAGCAAAATCAATATCTCTAGAGTATGATGATGCTCCAGCTACAATAATTTGAGGTTTTTCTGCTTTTGCGATTTCTAAAATAGAATCGTAATTTAAAACTTCTGTTTCTTTATCTACACCATAGTGCGCTGCTTTGTATATTTTTCCAGAAAAATTTACAGGAGAACCATGTGTTAAGTGACCTCCATGCGATAAATCAAATCCTAAAATTTTATCTCCTGGTTGCAATACTGCAAAATAAACAGCTGCATTTGCTTGCGACCCAGAGTGTGGTTGTACATTTACATATGCAGCACCGTACAATTCTTTAGCTCTATCAATTGCCAATTGTTCAACAACATCAACAACTTCACAACCTCCGTAATATCTTTTACCAGGATATCCTTCAGCATATTTATTTGTTAACACAGAACCTTGCGCTTCCATTACTTGTTCACTAACAAAATTTTCAGAAGCAATTAATTCAATTCCTTTTAATTGTCTTTCTTTTTCGTCTTGAATTAAATCAAATATGATTTGATCACGTTTCATATTCTAGATGTTTTTGAGGTTGAAAAATGAATTGCAAAAATACAAAATATTTATTCAAGCGCTATCAAAACAAACGAGAATATATACTTTATATATTTTCTAAACAGCTACTTAATTTTCCTTTTGAACCCTTTTTTCTCTTTTTCATCGTTCTATTTTCCCTCTCACCTACATTATTAGTCCACAAACAAAGAGTTCGTTGTTACTTTGCAAGTAAATCAAACCAATTTAAATATTTTTAAAATGATGAAAAAAAAATTACACACCGTATTATTTGCAATCGCTGGTTTTATGAGCTACGAAATGCATTCTCAAATAGTTATAAACGAAATTCAGTACGAGGGTACTGATATGATAGAGCTTAAAAACACTGGAAACACAGCTGTAGATGTTTCTGATTACTGGACATGTTCTTTTCCTGTTTATAATAAAATTGATGATTTAACAGTAGTTTCTGGTACTAAAACAATACCTGCAGGTGGTCTTTTAGTAATATCTGGACACTCTTTAGGTAACAATGACGAATTAGGAATTTATACGAGTGCGGATTTTGGTAACTCTACCGCTATTGTTGATTATGTAGAATGGACAAATACTGGACACACTAGAGCTTCTGTAGGAATTGCAGCTGGAACATGGACTGCTGGAAACGCAATAACTGCCGTTGACGAAAACCAAAGTATCCAATTTGATGGAACTGGAGATACTGCTAGTGATTATTTTGGAGCGACTCCTACTTTTGGAGAAGAAAACGCATCTACCCTATCTTCTAACACAATTAACAAAGTTATTAATGTTAGCGCCTACCCAAACCCTTCTACTAGCTTTATAGAGGTAAGTTTAGAGCAGGCTAATGCTTCTTTAAGTCTATATAGTTTAACAGGACAAAAATTATACAGCCAAAAAGCTGTTTCAAAACAACAAACCATCAATGTTCAAAATCTAAGCAATGGTGTCTATTTCTTACAGATTTCTCATCCTAATAAGCAATCTAAAACCATAAAAATCATTAAGAACTAATCTTCTTAAAAACACTATTTAAAAAAGGCAATTGTAATTACAATTGCCTTTTTATTACCTTTATTGCTCAAATTCATCTATGAAAATATGTTTAAACTAATTTTCATAGCTCTATACATCCAAATTTAAAATACATCAATAACTCTGGCATGTAAATTGAATTATAGGTAAACAAAAAGATAGTTGTATGATCAAAAAAATATTTTACTTTTTAACTTTTGCTTTCATTGTAAGTTGTAGCAATTTAAAAAACACGCACAAACACCTTTCGTCTGGGAATTATGACGCTGCTATAAATAACTCTATAGCGTATTTACAAAAAAACAGAACGGGTAGAAAAACCTCTAAATACCACAAACTACTTTCTCAAT
The DNA here is from genome assembly GCA_020628175.1 of Wenyingzhuangia sp. The sequence continues at coordinate 11,297 of JAHDFK010000008.1, read as the reverse complement.
CTTATAAAAAAGCTGTAGAAAGAGATCATAAAAGCATTGCTTTTTTAAAAGCTGACGCAAACCCAGAAGGTTTAGAAAATTTATATGAGACTTATATAAATTTAGAAAAACGACAAGCCAAAATACAACCTTTGTTACCTATAGAAGGGTATACGTTTAAGACAGAAAACTACACACAGGAAATTTTAAGCTCTAGAAATAAATTATCGGAATATTTATACGCAAAAGCTACTAATAAACTCAACACCAACAACAAACAACTTGCAAAAGAGGCACATGAGGATTTTAGTTACATTCAAAACATCAATCCCAATTATAAAGATGTACCTGTGTTACTAAACAGCTCTCGAGAAAAAGGAACAGATTATGTATTCGTGTCTTTACAAAACAACACAGAATATATTATACCTAGAAGACTCCGAAACAACTTACTCAACATAGATCAACAAAGACTTAACAATTACTGGACAGTACATCACACAAACAAATTACCACATATTAAGTATGATTATACCCTAAATCTATCTTTCGACCGTATTTACATAAGCCCAGAGCAAATGAATCAGGTACATATTTTACAAGAAAAAGAAGTTATTAATGGTAAGAAAAAGCTGTTAGACAAAAACGGAAATGTGAAAAGGGATAAAGAAGGGAGAGTTATTAAAGTAGATGATTATGTAACTGTTAAAAGTAATGTACACCAATTTACACAATTTAAAGAATGTACTATTTTAGCAAACGCAATTGTTAAAGACAATAATACGCAGCAAATTATAACCACGCAGCCTTATAGAAGTAATTTTGTGTTTGAGCACGTTTATGCTACTCAAACTGGAGACCGAAGAGCCTTAACGAACCGATATTTAAATATGTTAGGTCTACAACAAGTAAATTTCCCTACAAACGAACAAATGATTCTAGACGCGGGTAACGACATTAAAAATCGACTAACAAAACAACTTACAGGTTTAAAATTCTAGGTAAATTTGCCACAACAAATACCAACAACATGAATTACAAAATGATTGTATTAGACATGGACGATACGTTACTTACCGACGATCATACCATATCTGAAAGAAATAAAAAAGCAATTAAACAAGCACAAGAAAACGGAAAATATGTTGTACTAGCTTCTGGTAGACCTACAGATGCCATGCTTAGCTTTGCAAAAGAACTAGAATTAGACAAATACAACTCTTACATCATATCCTTTAACGGAGGACAGATTATTGAAATGCAAAGTGGAAATTGCATTTTTGAACAATCGTTAGCGGTAACAGATTTACATGAAATTTACGATTTTAGCGAAGCCAACAACACAGCTTTTATTACTTATGAAAACGGAAGTATTATTGGTACTAAAAACTCTGAATTCATAGATGTAGAAAAAAGTCTTACAGGAATGCCCTATGTAAAAGTAGACGATTTAAAATCTGTAATAACCAAAAACTGTGTAAAATGCTTATTACTAGAAGAGCCGAATTACCTAAAAACAGTAGAAACTTTGTTAAAAAAACAAAGGCCAGACTTAAGTATTGCTACCTCTAAACCTTTTTTCTTAGAAGTAATGCCTCAGGGTATAGACAAAGCTGCCACGTTAAGTAAATTAATAGCTAAATTACACATAAAACAAAGCGAAACTATTGCTGTTGGTAATGCAGGTAACGATTTAACAATGGTAGAATTTGCTGGCTTAGGTGCTTGGGTAGCCAATGTAACACCAGAATTAAAAGACAAGGCAGATATCATTGTAGCATCCAACAACAATGATGGTGTTGCCGAGGTGATAGAAAAATATATGCTCTAAAGACAACTAACTAATATCAAGACAAATAACTTATCTTTTTCTTATTTTAGGGTTTCTTCTTGTTAATTTTAAAATGAAAAAGATAAGCTGTCCTTGCTGCACTTCTACACTGCGTTCTAAACAGCGTAAAACAAAACTTAAAAGGTTACTGTACTTTGTAAACTTTTACAAGTGTGCTAAATGCCACACCTCCTATACATATGTAAAAGGGATTCATAAAACACTAACAAGAAAAAATAAAGCTTCAAAAAAATAACTTTTAAAACTCTTTTTGTAATCTTTTTATCAAATCAACTCATAAGTATAATTGATTAATTTAATATATTTATAGTCTTTATTGATACCTGATAAAATTATTGTTTATGACGATTACGCAGTTAAAATATGTACTTGCTGTTGCAGAACATAAAAACTTTACAACAGCATCAGAATATTGCTTTGTAACACAGCCAACGCTGAGTATGCAAATTCATAAACTAGAAGAGCAATTAGATGTGCAAATATTTAACAGGAACAAAAAACCTATTGAACTTACTGAAGTTGGTAAAAAAATAGTAGCGCAAGCTAAAACTATTGTAAGTGAAAGTAGCAGAATAAACGATATTGTAGAACAAGAAAAAGGATACATTGGCGGCCAATTTAAACTGGGGATGATTCCTACAATTATGCCTAGCTTATTACCTCTTTTTGTTAAAAATTTCAATAAAAATTTTCCGAAAGTAGAACTTGTTATTAACGAGTTAACTACTTCTGAAATATTGCAAAAACTTACCGATGGACATTTAGATGCCGCTATTGCAGCAACTCCATTAAACAACGAACATATTGTAGAAGCACCTTTGTATTACGAGCCTTTTGTTGGTTTATTACACGCAAACCATAGGCTATACAATGATAAAAATCTAAAGCCTGAAAACTTAGATATTGATGATTTATTGATGCTCGAAGATGGACATTGTTTTAAAGAAAGTGTTCTAAATATATGTAGTTCGCTAAACACAAATAGTCACAAAAAGTTTAGTTTAAAAAGTGGAAGTTTTGAAACCTTGATTAAATTAACCAAAGAAGGTTTAGGAATGACACTGCTACCCTATTTACACTCCTTAGATATCAAAAAAGAAGACCAATATTTAATTAGAGATTTTGAAAAACCACATCCTGCAAGAGAAGTAAGTATCATATATCACAAAGCTGGATTAAAATTACAAATCATCAATGCCTTAAAAGAAGAAATAACAACAGCCCTTAGAGGAGTTATTGCTTTTAGTGATGTTGATATTATTAGCCCCTTAAAACTAAAATAACAGTTCTTTTTTTGACAACTTAATATAAATTACTTAACTTATACGTTACTAAATTCACAAAAATGCAATCAATTACTCGAATTTTTGATTTTCCTCAATATCAATTAAAAAACAATCCCTTAAAAAAAGCGTTTACCGCAAAATACAATGGCGATTGGATTTCGATATCTACCGAAGAGTATGTTGAGCAAATAGAGTACCTATCCAAAGGACTATTGGCCTTAGGAATTCAGAAAAACGATAAAATTGCCGTAATATCATCTACAAATAGAACCGAATGGAATATTTTAGACATGGCTGTATTGCAAACAGGTGCACAAAATGTACCTATTTACCCAACCATCTCTTCTAACGATTATGAATACGTACTAAATCATTCTGAATCTATTTATTGCTTTGTGTCTGATGAAGAAGTATTAGAGAAAGTAAACAAAATAAAAAACAACACACAGTTAAAAGGTGTTTATACTTTTGATGAAATTGAAGGTTACAAAAACTGGAAAGAATTATTAGAAACCGGAATTACTGCCAACAATAGTGCTCTTTTAGACGAACGCAAAAAAAGTATTACAACCAACGATTTAGCAACTCTTATTTACACCTCTGGTACCACCGGTAAACCAAAAGGTGTAATGTTAAGTCATCAAAATTTAATTTCAAATGCATTAGATAGTGCTCCGCGATTGCCAAAAGCTAGTGAAATTACCAAAGCACTTAGTTTTTTACCTGTATGCCATGTATTTGAACGTATGATACTATACCTATACCAATATACCAGTACAGAAATATATTTTGCCGAATCTATTGCAACAATTAGCGATGATTTAAAAGAAATCAAACCTCAAATAATGACGGCTGTACCGCGTTTGTACGAAAAAGTATATGATAAAATTTATGCCAAAGGAGGCGAATTAAGTGGAATTAAAAAAGCTTTATTCTATTGGGCAGTAAAAATTGGATTGCAATACAAACCGTTTACAAATCAAGGATGGTGCTACAATACACAACTTAAAATTGCTCGAAAACTAATTTTAAGCAAATGGAAAGAAGCACTTGGTGGTAATTTAGAAATATTAGTATCAGGTAGTGCTGCATTACAACCTAGAATAGCAAGAGTTTTTGCAGCTGCTGAAATGCCTATTTTAGAAGGTTATGGACTTACAGAAACATCGCCTGTAATAGCCGTAAATAGCTTAAACAACCAAGCTTTTAAAGTTGGTACCGTTGGAAAAGCCATTAAGAATGTGGACGTTAAGATTGCCGAAGATGGTGAAATTTTAGTAAAAGGACCTAATGTTATGCTAGGCTATTATAAAAATCCCGAAAAGACAGCTTCTGTAATGACAGGAGACTATTTTCATACAGGAGATATTGGTGAGGTAGACAATGAAGGCTATTTAAAAATTACAGATCGTAAAAAAGAAATTTTTAAAACTTCTGGAGGAAAATACATTGTGCCTAATGTAATTGAAAATGAACTAAAAAAATCAAGATTTATAGATCAAATTTTAGTGATTGGAGAGGGAGAAAAAATGCCTGCTGCTCTTATTCAAATAAACTTTGAGCACGTAAAAAACTGGTGTAAAATTAAAAACATTCCGAACCTAAACTCTCATAAAGATCTAGCTAGCTGTCAACAAGTAATTGATAGAATTGCAGAGGATATAGAAAAATGCAACAGCAAACTTGGAAAGTGGGAACAAATTAAACGTTTCGAATTAACACCAAACGAATGGACGGTAGACAGTGGTCACCTTACACCAACTATGAAAGTAAAACGAAAAATTGTAAAAGAAATTCATGCAGATTTGTATGATAAAATTTACAGATAAAAACTTCAAAACATACAACAAGCTCCTTAAATCTATTTTAAGGGGTTTCTTTTTTAAATAGCTCCTCTTTTCCCCAACTCAATTACTTCTAAATTGGTAATTTCTTTGTTTTTAATTTCAAAGCGCAACATGGTACGCATTTCATGAAAACCATGTTTTCCAGCAGCACCAGGATTCATGTGTAATAAATTTAATTTCTGATCGTATTGCACTTTTAATATATGCGAATGTCCGCTTATAAATAGTTTTGGAGGATTTCTTTTAATTATTTCTTTAATTCTCACATTGTATTTATGAGGATATCCTCCAATATGTGTCATCCAAACATCAACTCCACCAACCACAAACCTATTATCTAACGGAAATTCGGCACGTACTTCGGCCCCATCAATATTACCATATACGGCACGTAACGGTTTTAATTGCTGTAAGGTGTCTGTTACCTTCACATCTCCTATATCTCCCACGTGCCAAACCTCATCGGCTTGCTTTACATATTTTAAAATTGTAGCATCTATATAGCTGTGTGTATCCGATAGTAATAATATTTTCATAAGGTAAAAATCGTTATTTTTTAATAACTATAAACAATTTTCTAGCCACTAGTTTCTATTGATAGTACGGCTTGAATTCAATACCTTTATGTTTTCAAAAAACAATCACTTGAGATATTTTGCAGAGCTTTCTTTTCTAGGAAAAAATTACCACGGATGGCAAATACAACCCAACGCAATTAGTGTTCAAGAAGTTGTACAAAAAGCCTTATCAACTATTTTAAGAACACCTATAGAAGTGGTTGCTGCCGGTAGAACAGATGCTGGTGTACATGCATCGCAAATGTTTATTCATTTTGATACAGCACTGGAACTTAACTCCGAGAAATATTGCTACAAAATGAATGCACTTTTACCTGATGACATTGTTTTTCAGAAAATTTTTAAAGTATATAAAGAAGCCCATACCCGTTTTGACGCCACGAAAAGAAGTTATGAGTATTGTGTTTTACAAGGCAAAAGCCCTTTTACAAATCACACGCAGTGGCAAATCAATCAAACTTTAAATGTGGAGGCCATGAATAAAGCAGCACTTTATTTATTAGATTTTACCAATTTTAAATGTTTTTCTAGATCTAAAACAGATGTAAGAACCTATGATTGTGACATTACCAGAGCCGAATGGATTCAGAACGGAGATGAATTAACTTTTTATATATCTGCAGATAGATTTTTACGAAATATGGTTCGCGCCATTGTTGGTACTTTGTATCAGGTTGGCTTGGGTAAAATACCGCCCGAAGCAATGGTAGAAATTATCGAAAGTCAAAATCGATCGAATGCTGGAGCTTCTGTACCAGCACATGGTTTATTTTTAACCCAAATTTTATACCCAGAAAACATAACAGATGGCATCTAACAAAAAAACAAACATATTCGACCTTAACGTATTTGGACGTATTATGAGTTATGCCGCTGCGCATAAAAAGCTTTTTATTTTATCGGGCTTGTTTTCTATTTTACTAGCTACCATAGCAACGCTTCGTCCTTATATTGTTATCAAAGCTATTGATGAGTATGTTTACACAAAAACCGAAGAAGGCTTTTTAATGATTACGATTCTGATTGTAGCCATTTTATTTACCGAAGTTTTACTGCAATTATGCTTTATATTTTTAGCCAATTTACTAGGTCAAAATGTTATTAAAGACATCCGAACAAAACTTTTTAAACATGTTTTAAACTTTAACATGGCTTACTTTAACAACTCTTCTGTTGGTAAAATGGTAACTCGTGTTGTTTCTGATGTAGAAACCATTGCTCAGTTTTTTAGTCAAGGTTTGTTTATGATTGTAAACGACATTTTAAAAATGTTTTGTATTGCTATCATGATGGTTTACATCAATTGGAAATTGGCTTTAATCGCCTTTATTGTACTGCCTATTTTAATATACATTACCAAAATATTTCAAAAAGCTATCAAATCTGCCTTTCAAGAAGTTCGTAATCAGGTAGCAAACTTAAACGGATTTGTACAAGAAAGAGTAACGGGAATGAAAATTGTACAGCTATTTAATCGTGAAAAAATTGAACATCATAATTTTCAAGAAATCAATAAAAAACACCGTTCGGCACATGTAAAAACGGTTTGGTATTTTTCTATTTTTTATCCAGTAGCCGAAATTTTATCTTCCATAGCTGTTGGTTTGTTAGTATGGTTTGGAGGAAAAGAATTAGCTATAAACGGAAGTGTAACACAAGGAGAAATTGTAGGTTTTATAATGATGACCGAAATGCTTTTTAGACCCTTAAGACAAATTGCAGATAAATTTACCACACTACAAATGGGGATGGTTGCTGGTGATCGTGTTTTTGAAGTAATGGATACCCAAAGTAACATTAGCAACTCTGGAACTTTACAACCTGAGAGCATCAAAGGAGATATTCGTTTTAAGAATGTTGCCTTTAGCTACATAAAAAACGAGTCCATTTTAAAAGGAATTTCTTTTGATGTAAAACAAGGAGAAACTGTGGCCATTGTTGGAGCTACAGGTGCTGGTAAATCCACAATCATCAATCTTATCAATCGTTTTTACGAAATTGATAGCGGAGAAATTCTTGTAGACAACCAATCTGTTACGCAATACGATCTTCAATACCTAAGAAATAAAATTGCTGTTGTGTTGCAAGATGTATTTTTATTTTCTGATAGTATAGAAAACAATATTAGTTTACAAAAAGAGACTATTTCTGTAGCGCAAATAAAAGATGCCGCCAAACAAATAGGTATTATTGATTTTATTGAAAGCTTACCCGGCGGATTTAATTACAATGTAAAGGAAAGAGGTGTGATGCTTTCTTCTGGACAAAGACAATTGATTGCTTTTTTAAGGGCTTATGTCTCAAATCCTAGTATTTTAATCTTAGATGAGGCAACTTCATCTATAGATTCACATTCTGAACAAATGATTCAGTACGCTATTAATAAAATAACTCAAAATAGAACTAGTATTATTATTGCGCATCGATTAGCAACAATTAAAAATGCTGATAAGATTATTGTACTAGACAAAGGAAACATTGTAGAACAAGGAACCCATCAAGAATTGATAGGTATTACTGACGGATACTACAAAAACCTTCACGACAAGCAATTTTCTAAAAAACAAACAGCTTAATTATGAAAAAAATACATCAAACCAATCAAGCACCTAGTCCTGTCGGACCTTACAACCAAGCAGTTTCTTTTAATGGAGTTTTGTATGCTTCGGGGCAAATAGCAATAGATCCTAAAAATGGAGATTTAATTACAAATACAATTGCAGAAGAAACACATCAGGTAATGAAAAATATTTGCGCCATTTTACAAGAGGCCAATATTGGTTTCGAAAACATCATAAAAGCTTCTATTTTTATTAAAAACATGGACGACTTTGCTAAAATAAATACCGTGTATGCTAGTTATTTTAACGAAGCTACCGCACCTGCTAGAGAATGTGTAGAAGTAGCTAGACTTCCTAAAGATGTAAACATCGAAATTTCTATTATCGCTCACTTATAATTTATGTTGCGTACTTTCTTTAAATTTCTGTTTCGTTTTTTTATAAAACTTCTTATTCTAGGTATTGTACTTATTGGGTTATTTATAGGCTTGGTATATATTGGAGGATTTGGACCTGTTGCTTCTGAAAACGATTTGACAGAAATTAAACAAGCACAAGCGAGTATTGTTTACAGTAGCGATCGTAAAATTTTAGGAAAGTATTTTGTAACCAATAGAACTAATGTTTCTTATAAGCAATTACCCAAGCATCTTGTAAATGCTTTGGTTGCTACCGAAGACAGTCGTTTTTACCAACACAAAGGAATCGATAAAATGGCTATGCTCCGTGTTCTAGTCAAAACAATTCTTTTAGGAGATCGCTCTTCTGGAGGAGGTAGTACCCTATCACAACAGTTAGCAAAAAACTTATACAAAAGAAAAGATTTCGCATTTTTATCTATGCCGGTTAACAAAACCAAAGAAGCCATTTTAGCCTACCGACTAGAAACTATTTACACAAAACAAGAAATACTTACGCTTTATTTAAATACAGTACCTTTTGGAGAAAATGTTTATGGTATAGAGTCTGCTTCGCAACGTTTCTTTTCTAAATCTGTAAAACACTTAAATTTAGAACAAGCAGCCATTTTAGTAGGTATGCTAAAGGCTAACACATTTTACAATCCTAATAAAAATCCAGACCATGCCTTACAGCGTAGAAACATTGTATTAGGGCAAATGTTAAAAGAAAACTTAATTAGCGAAAGCCAATACCAAACATCTATTCAAAAACCTCTAAGCACACACTATAAAAACTTAGGTATCGACAATCCGAATGGATATTTTTTACAACAAGTAAAAACCAAAGCTGTTTCTATTTTAGAAAAAATAAATAAGGCGCAAGGAACAACTTGGAATATAGAAAAAGATGGGTTAATTATTGAAACTACATTAAATCATGAGCTCCAAGAAAGTGCTTTAAAAGCTAGAAAAAAACAATTAATAAGTTTACAAAAACAGATGGATTCGTATTGGAATCACATCAAACAAAAAAAAGAAATTCAAAAAATAATAAAAACAGAATGGCAAAAAAGTAAAGTCTATTTAGGTTTTAAAAAGCAAGGACTTACATACAATCAAATTTACAAAAAGGCCAAAATAAAACACAATGTACATGTTTTTGATTGGGAAAACGGAAACAAGAACTACTCTCAATTAGACTCTATCAGTCATTATTTAAAAATGATTAACGCAGCAATTTATGGTGTAAACACACAAAATGGTGCCGTACAAATTTACGTTGCGGGTAACAACTACAAATACCTGCCCTACAACTTAATAAAAAGCGAAAGACAAGTTGCTTCTACTTTTAAACCTATTGTATATACTGCTGCATTAGAAAATGGTGCTGCGCCTTGTGATTGGATTAGTAATAAAAAAGTAGTTTACGATGACTACGACAATTGGCAACCTGAAAATTACGACCATTCAGAGGGTGGTTATTATAGTATGGGAGGAGCTTTAGCCAAAAGTGCCAATATACCTACTGTTGCCACATATGTTTCGGTAGGACACACAAAAGTTCAAAAAACAGCACACCAATTAGGACTCAATAAAGTACTCGCCCAAACACCTACCACAGCACTAGGTACAAATAGTTTTTCGCTACAAAACATGGTGCATACGTATGTTCCTTTTGCTACAAGAAGTTATACTGTAAACCCTTATTATATTACTGCAATTAAAGACACTAAGGGAACTACAATTTATAAACACAAAACAAAAAAAATAAAAAGTACTATTAGTAGCAACTCTTTACAAACCATGCAATATTTACTTAAAAACGTTGTAGAAAAAGGAACCGCTATTAAATTACGCACAAGCTACAATACCAAAGGTGAATGGGCTGGAAAAACAGGTACTTCTCAAAAATACAGCGATTCATGGTTTATTGGCTTCAATAAAAACATTGTTATTGGTAGCTGGGTAGGTTGTAAATACCCAAGTATAAATTTACCTTCTAAAATTGGAGGAGGATCCGTTGCTGCGCTTCCTATTGTAGGATCTATTATAGAAAAAGAATACACCAATACAAGTACCAATAGAATGTTAAGCCGTGGTTTTGACACCTTTAACGAAACAATAGTTACAAATTGTGACTGTGAATTTTTTAGAGAAGAAAATACTGTTGAGAAAATTATAGACATTTTTACACCAGAAACAGATAAAGACACCAAAAAAACTAAAAAGAAAAACTTTTTTAAACGACTTTTTGGAATTTTTAAGAAGAAAAAATAACACAAAAAAGGCAGCTAAATAGCTGCCTTTTTTATCAATATTAAATTTTTGTATTTATAACGATTTAATTAGAGGGGTTGCTGTTGCTGGGTTTGTAGCTAAGGGCACATTATACACATCGCACAAACGCATTAACATAAAAATATCTGGTTCGTGTGGATGCTTTTCTAACGGATCTCTAAAAAAGATAACCATTCCTGTTTTACCCTCTGCAACTCGCGCTGCAATTTGTGCATCTCCACCCAAAGGCCCCGATAAATATTTATGTACATTTAAACCAGCTGCTTCTACTTTAGAACCTGTTGTACCTGTAGATATCAAGCTAATTCCTTTTGCTTTTAAAATATCTTTATGCTCCATTAAAAACTGTACCATATCAGCTTTTTTTCCATCGTGTGCTACAATTGCTATTTCCATAAATAATGTTTCGTAATTATTGTTTCTGCAATATATTAAATTATTAGGCTCAAGCTAAAAACTTGGGGATAAATGTATCTTTGTAGTTAAAAACAGATC
>JAHDFK010000028.1 GCA_020628175.1 Wenyingzhuangia sp. | reverse complement strand
TATAAAAGAACTAAACCCTATTTTTAAAACTTACACAAATTGTGGGACAGTGTCATTTAGATTTCCCTTTTTTTATTGTATAGCAACTTAACTACTCTGCTATTGCTTCTAACTTCCAAGTACGTACCCAGTCATATTTTGTTGTTCTATCATCCCAAGATGCCGTTTCGAAAATACTATCTTCATCAATAGGATTCCAATCATATGTTTCCATTGCCATTGTAATATACCCATCAATATCAAAATCTGTAGAAGGTACTATAGAATATTTGTATTCACCATCTAAGTAAAATCTTAAATCTGTTGGTGTTTTCCACCAAAAACCATAGACAAAATATCTTGAATGATTTTTTTCTGTAAAATTAACAACACCTTGTATTTGTTCTGTTTTAGAAACATCGCATGGTCTGGCATGTCTAAAAGCATTTGAATGAAAATTGTTATCAAAATTACGAGACCAAGGAGCCGCATTGTTACTTGTTCTCCCCACACATTCTTGTATATCTAATTCTAATTTTCTTGTTGGCAAACTAGAACCTGTATTACAACTCTGTTTCATAGATAACCAAAATGTAGAAGACATTACTGTTTTGTTTGCTTTCATTCTACATTCGTAATACATTCCGCTATTTCCTGTGTTTTTAGATCTAAGAATTGCACCACCATGTGTAAATTTAATACCATTTACTGTTTTAGGTGTATCGTACTTTAATGTAGTAACATTTAAGTTACCATCTTTTACGCTCACATTTTCAGGATCAAACAAAGCGGGTGGTCTACCTAACCAACCAAAACCATCTGTCTTCGGGTTGTTGTGCCATTTGTTAGCATCTAAAGTAGTGGTTTCAAATTCATCTGACATATTTTCTACTTTTACCCACTGCATTCCTTCTGGAATAGTTGCTTTTACATCACTTGTAAAATAAGGTTTTGTCCCTTTATCTTTTTCTGGTTCTACTGGCATCTCCTCCTCAACAGGCTCTTCTACTACATCTGTTTTTGGTTCTTCTACAGGAGTTTCTTCTGTGTCTTCTTTTGTTTCCTCCATCTTTATTTCTTCCTGATTTTCAACATCATCAGAACCACAGGCTACAGTAAATACTAATAATAAACTAAATAAGAATATTTTTATGAAATTTCTTTTTTGCATTGTTGTAATTTTAAGGGTTTATCGTTTGCGCAAGTTAGATAGAAATTTAGGATAACCTCTTATTTATTATATTTATTTTACACACAAAGGTTTATAATAAAATAGAATCTATTGTTTTTTAAATGCATAAAAAGCTAGTAACAACCACGATGTTAATAACAACAAACCTCCTACAGGAGTTACAAACCAAACATATTTAGACGGTACTAAGCCAAGCGTTAACAAATAAATAGAACCCGAAAAAAGTAAAATTCCGCCAATGATAAAATTTGCCGTTATTTTTTTCTGAGCTTCAGACAATACAGGTAACAATACAATAATTAACAACAGTAAACTATGAATTACTTGGTAGCGTATTCCTGTTAAAAAACTTGTTAATAGAGCATCTGTTAATACATTTCTTAAGCCATGAGCTCCAAATGCACCTAATGCTACAGATGATGCTCCACTTAATGCTGCAATGGCAATATATTTTTTCATGATTTTACATTTTTAAATAAAACTCTTTGGTTAAGTTGATATAGTCTTGTGTGTATACGTGCCTATCTATTTCTATAACAAGCTCGTCTTCTACAATCAAATGTTTTTGTTTTGAAAAAGCTAATAAACTTCGTTTAACAGCGACTTCTTCTCTGCCTTTTACACGCGTTATTTTGTTTACAAACAAACCACTCTCTTTTGCCAAAGCAATAAAATATTCTTCTTCTTTAAAGGGAATTACAAAAAAAGCATTTCCTGTTGTAGGTAATAGATTAGCTGTAAGAGTTAATAGTTCTTTAAAAGACAAATCATCAACATGTCTTGCTAAAGTTCTTGCAGTTTTTAAGGGTGTTTTTAGCGTATCTGTAAAATAAGGAGGATTGCAAACAATAACATCATATTTTACCTTTGGATGATGGTTTTTAATAGATGTATTATAAAGTGATAATTTATGATTCCACTTTGAGTTTTCAAAATTATACTGTGCTTCCTCACAAGCTTCTTTTTCTACCTCTACAGCACTTATATTTACTTTGTCTGTTGTGCGTTGTGCTAACATTAAAGCTATCAATCCAGTACCTGTACCAATATCTAACACTTCTTTTTCTTGACCTTGAACTCTTGCCCAAGCTCCTAAAAGTACGCCATCAGTACCCACTTTCATGGCTGATTTTTCTTGTAAAATAGAAAATTGTTTGAATTGAAACATTACTTATCTTGAGAAGATAAAAATACAAATGTTTCTGATAATTTTACGACAAATACATGTCTATTAAGCCAGGTGGAGTTTCTAAAACAACTTGTTTATTTTCTCTATCAATCTTCTTGATAAAGTCATCAATCATAGGTACTAGTACTTCTACTCCATTATTGTCTATTTCAAATAATGCCTGTGCAGTACTATCATTTACACCTACAATAGCTCCAAACTCACCATAAGTAACATCTACAGCTGTAAATCCTATAATTTCGTGAAAATAAAATTTGTTCCCCGTTAATTTCGGTAAAAATGCGAGTGGTAAGAAAATTCCCGCATTCATTATTGCATCAGCATCTTGTTCGGTATCTACAGTTTCGAATCGAACTCTTAATTGATTTCCTTTTTGCAATAAACTTTCTTCAATAAAAAAAGGAATCAAATCTTTGCCATGTTCGACAAAGACTGATTCCATATTTTGGTAAAGGTTCGGTTCATCTGTATCTAATTTGATAACAACCTCGCCTTTAAAGCTGTGTTTTCTAACGATTTTACCTAAATAGAAACAATCTTCTTTTCTCATAAAATCGAATTTCTAGAAATTACTCAGCAGCTTCTTCTGTAGTTTCCTCAGCAGCAGCTTCTTCTGTTGCAGCTTCAGCAGCCTTAGCTTCTGCTAACAATGCTTCTTCAGCTTCTTTTGCAGCAGCAATACGAGCTTCGTTTACAGCTTTTTCAGCTTCTAAAACTTTAGCTTTAGCAGCAGCTTGATCAGCAGATAATCCATCTTTTTTAGCTTGAATAGCAGCCTCTTTAGACTCTACCCATGCCTTAAATTTAGCTTCAGCTTGCTCTTCTGTTAAAGCTCCTTTTTTAACACCACCTTGTAAGTGTTTCTTTAATAAAACACCTTTAGTAGATAAAATTGTTCTTGCAGTATCTGTTGGTTGTGCACCATTGTTTAACCATTTTACAGAAGCATCAACATCTAATTCGATGATTGCTGGATTATGGTTTGGGTTGTAAGATCCTAATTTCTCTAAGAATTTACCATCTCTTTTAGAACGTGCATCTGCAGCTACTACGAAGTAAAAAGGTTTTCCTTTTTTACCGTGTCTTTGTAATCTAATTTTTACTGACATAATTTTAAATTGTGTAGGTTCACGACCTACGTTATTAATTTTTAAGGTTGCAAATATACAAATATTATAAATGTAATACCGTTCTTCTTATATTTTTTTAAAGAAACATAAGTTTACTTCTCTTCAAACAAAGGCTTTCCAAGATATACTATTTTACAATTCTCTTTTATTACAACAGTATCTGTCAAAGTTGTGAGTACTAACAACTCTCCTTTTTCATCTAACAAAAATAACGGAACTGTTTTGGCTTCTTGTTTCAACAAAGTTAGTTTCTCCTCAAATTCTTGTTTTGTAGCTACGTCTACTTCGTTCATTCCAGGGTATTCTCTTACAAGTTCACTAAATTTTATAAAATCATTATTGATGGATAATAAATTAGCTCCCTCATCAATAATTCCTTCACTTAATTCTGTTTCAGACACAAAACGATAAGCTGCTGATTTGTCTACCAAACGTTTAAAACTATGGATGGCATGTGTATTTACTTTTTTACTACCTGTTAATGCTAACATGTAACCTATATCCGAAAACTCAATATCATCGGCTACTTCACCAGAAAACACATCTACCTCTTCTGCATTTAGCCCCATAGATTGGGCTAATGAAATTTTATCTTGATTGTTATCTATTAAAACAACATATCTGTTTTTTTCTTCTAAATAACTTGCCAAAATTCTAGATATTTCAGAAGCTCCAACAATTAAAATTCCTTTAGAAGATCGGATAGAGACTCCTAAAATTCTTGCAACAAATCGTGCCATTGTAGCGTTTAACAATACAGTACCTAATACAATTACAAAAACTAAAGGCGTTATATATTCTGCTCCAGCCTCACCTTGAGCTACCAATTTTAAACCAAATAACGAAGCAATACCAGCAGCAACAATACCACGGGGCCCTACCCAACTAATAAATACTTTTTCGCTAAATTTTAAACTCGATCCTCGTGTACTTAAAAACACTCCCAAAGGCCTTACTATAAATATAATAACACCAAAAAGTGCTAGTGTTTGCCAATTGTTAATCAAGTCAAAATCTTTCATATTCATATTGGCAGATAATAAAATGAATAAGATTGAAATTAATAAAACACTTAAGGACTCTTTAAAATCTAAAATTTCTTTTAAATGTGGCATGTCAATATTTCCTAAAACCATTCCCATAACCACAACAGAAAGCAATCCAGACTCATGCGCAAAAGAATCAGACAAAACAAAAACTCCTAACACATATGCCAACGTAAAAACGTTTAATAAGTATTTCGGGACCAAATTCTTTTTTAAGGCAAAATTAAAAGCATGTGCAAAAGTAAAACCAAATGTAGAACCAAATAAAACTATTTTACCAAACTCTATAATTGCAGTTTGCGTATAATCAGCCGTATGTTCTATACTTATAAACTCAAACACCAATACGGCAACTAGTGCCCCTATAGGATCTATTAAAATACCTTCCCATTTTAAAATTGCAGAAATATCTCTTTTCAAACGGATGTTCCTTAAAATTGGTGCTATTACCGTAGGACCTGTAACAATAATAAGTGATGAAAATAAAAACGAAATAGACCATCCCAAATGAAACAAGTAATGTACAGCAAGCCCTGCTCCAAAAAATGTGATTACAGAACCTAAAGTAATCAATCTAATAATAGATGGGCCAACGGTTAAAACTTCTTTTCTTTTTAGTGTTAAACCACCTTCGAACAAAATAATACTAATGGCCAACGACACAAAATAAAACAAACTTTCCCCTGCAAAAAGTCCGGTTTTACCATTCCATACAGGCTCTATCCATTTCTGACCATCAGGAGTCATTAACGTAGACAAGGGTCCTACCATTAATCCTATTAAAATTAGTGGTAAAATAGCGGGAAGTTTTAATTTCCAAGCTACCCATTGCGCTATAATTCCTAATATTATAATTCCTGCTAGTTCTATCATAAAGCTTTGTTTCGTTAGCTTAAAAATAGTCTTTTTTTAAGAGTTTACCCCAATAAAAAAGCTGCTCTTTCATAAATGAAGGAGCAGCTTTTTATTAATGTATAAATTTACTACTAAAAGTAACTCATTATTAATTTATAAATATCATTTCCATTAGCAAATGCTAGTAACGACAACAACAATACAAATCCTGAAATTTGAGCATATTCTAAAAACTTATCTCCAGGTTTCTTTCCTGTAATCATTTCATACAAAGTAAAAACTACATGCCCTCCATCTAACGCTGGAATTGGTAATAAGTTCATAAATCCTAACATAATTGATAAAAAAGCTGTGTTTTTCCAAAAAATTTGCCAATCCCAAACTGGCTTAAATATTTTAGCTATCGAAATAAATCCTCCCATACTTGTAGCTCCTTTTTTAGTAAACACATATTTAAATTGCGCTATATAATCTTTTAACGTCCAATAAGCTGCTGCAGATCCTTTAGAAATACTTTCAGAAAAGTTGTACTTATTCTCTTTTACTTTTACAATATCGCTAGCCACAAAAGCTGGTGCCACACCTATTTTATTATCTTCTGGGGTTACATGTAACGTTACAATTGCATTGTTTCTGTTTACAACAACTTGTAAAGGTTGATCGTTTGATGATTTAATAATGGAAGTAAAATCCGACCAATACTTCGTTTCTTTTCCGTTTACAAAAACTACTTTATCTCCTTTTATAAAACCTGATTTTGAAGCGGGTTTATTTGCAATTACAGAATCTATAACTGCTCCAAAGCGAGGTGTAAAAGGATTCATTAAACCACGTTGAAACATTTCTGTACCAATATTTTCGGGAACCGATAACGTTTCTACAGAACCATCAGCATGTAAAACCTCTATTGTTTTTACATCTCTTAAAAACAAATACTTACTTACTTTTAAAACATTCTCTACCGGTTTTCCATCAACTTTTAAAAAAGTATCTCCATCTTTAAAACCAAACTGTTTAAAATAGTTTTCTATGGCAAATCCATTTTTCACATCTTTTGGAGCTACAACTTCTTCTCCCCAAACAGAAAAAATCATAATGTATATTAGTAACCCTAAAATAAAGTTTACGATAACACCTCCTAGCATAATAATTAAACGTTGCCATGCCGGTTTCGATCTGAACTCCCATGGTTGAGCTGGCTTTTTCATTTGCTCAGTATCCATGCTTTCATCAATCATTCCAGATATTTTAACATACCCTCCTAAAGGAATCCATCCAATACCGTAAGTAGTTTCTCCTATTTTCTTTTTAAATAATGAGAATTTGTAATCAAAAAATAAATAAAACTTTTCTACTCTAGTTTTAAATAGTTTTGCAGGAATAAAGTGTCCTAATTCGTGTAATACAATCAATAGAGAAAGGCTCAACAAAAACTGCCCTGCAATAATTAAATTTTCCATGTAAATTTTTAATCTTTTTTAAAAGTCGAACAAATGTACAACTTTAATTATGTGTTCATATTTTTTAACCGTAGTTTCTTAAATGCTTTGTAACTTTGATGAAATTTTGAACATGAATTTAAACTTTTTTGCAAAATCTAAATACACCTTTATTGCTATGGGGATTTTGTCTTCCATAACTATAACCTATTTATATCATCTAAACAGCAAAGCAAATTCTTTGCCAATATATAATCCTATTGATATAAATCCAAGGTTGGTAGATGAAAGTCTTTTAAATAAGTCAAAAAATCACACAATTGGTCAATTTCGTTTAACAGACCAAGAAGGTAATACCATTACGCAACAAAACTTTGAAAATAAAATATATGTTGCCGATTTCTTTTTTACTCGATGCGGTACTATTTGTCCTGTAATGACCACTAATATGGCTGTTTTGCAAAATGAATTTAAGAATAACAATCGAATTAAGTTTTTATCGCATTCTGTAACTCCCATAATGGACAGTGTACCTGTTTTAAAAACGTACGCCCAAAAGCATGGAGCTATTGCAGGAAAATGGCACATAACCACTGGAAACAAAAAAGAAATTTACCGATTGGCAAGAAAAAATTATTTTGCTGTTTTGGATGAAGGAGACGGAGGTGTACAAGATTTTATACACACAGAGCAATTTATTTTAGTGGATGCTAAAAAGAGAATTCGAGGTTTTTATGATGGTACTAACAAGCAAGAAGTAGCTAAAGCTATAGATGATATTTACTTATTACTTGCTAAAAAATAAAAACTCCGATACTCTAAACAGTTCAAAGTATCGGAGAAAAAAAATGCTATAAAAAAATGTTAAGAAAGTCTCAACTATTCATGTAGACGTTACAAACTTTACTTCCTTACAAAAAATCCTCCTATTTTGTATGCTAGTGAAAACAGGAGGAAATCTATCTGAAAAAAATTAAGACGTATCTTAATTACCTAATTGGTAGAGTGTTTTACTTACAACTTACATTTTAAACTTCTCCATCCCACTCCTTATAAAATTGCTCTAAATACAATTGCATAAACTGATGTCTTTGTTCTGCTATTTTTTTTCCTGTTTTGGTATTCATTCTATCTTTTAACAACAATAGCTTTTCGTAAAAATGATTTATTGAGGGTGCAGTACTTTTTTTATACTGCTCTTTAAACATATTTAAGTCTGGTTTAATTTCAGGATTATAGATTTCTCTGTTTTTAAAACCACCATAATTAAAGGTTCTTGCAATCCCAATAGCTCCTAAAGCATCTAACCTATCTGCATCTTGCACAACATCTAATTCATTTGAACGAAACAATTGTTTTTCTTTTCCTCCTTTAAAAGATATATTTTCTATAATTTTCACAACATGAACTATTACATTATTATCTACACCTTGTGTTTTTAAAAATTCTACTGCTTTTTTAGGTCCAATAGTTTCGTCTCCATTGTGAAACTTAGAATCGGCAATATCATGCAGCAATGCGCCTAGAATTACAATAGTAGTATTACAGTTTTCTGACTTGGCTAACAACAAACTGTTTTTATACACACGCTCTACATGAAACCAATCATGTCCTCCTTCGGCATTTTGCAGTTCCTTTTTTACAAAGGCAATGGTATTGTTTACTAAATAATTATTCATTAAATCTATATATTTTAGTAGGTGTTACACAATAATCAAGCGCTATGTCTTCTTTTCTTGTATCTGTAATTAACGTTTCTGCTTCAAAAAAAGAACAACCTATTTTTAGGGTGTTTTTAGAACATTTTTTTAAAAAGTCATCATAAAACCCTTTGCCATAGCCCACCCTATTTCCTTTTTTATCAAAAGCTAACAAAGGTACGAATACAACCTCTATCATATTTTCGGGTACTGGCAAACCATTTTCTGGCTCGGGTATACCATAACTATTTACTTTTAGCTTCGTATTTTCGGTTAACAAAAAATGAGACAAGCTATTGTTTTTAAAATTTGATTTAGAAACAACAACTTCTTTGTTTTTCGCAAATAAAATATGTAAAAAATGTTCTGTGTTTATTTCTTTATGATTCGAAATACTTAAATACAAATGATAATATGTTTTCTCCCAAATATCTAATTTCAACAATTGATTCGCTATATGAATACTTTGGGTTTCTATAACATCATCCTCTAAAGCACTTCTCAATTTTTTATACTTTAACCTAAGGTCTTTTTTAATCATTTTAAAAAACTTTGAAACACAAAATTAACAATTAAATTCTCCCAAAATTGATTAATTTCGAGCTATGATATTAGTTACAGGAGGTACAGGTTTAGTTGGAGCACATTTGTTATATAATTTATGTAAAAACAACACGAAGGTGGTTGCTATTTATAGAAATCAAACAACTCTAAACAATACAAAAGAAATTTTTGAACTGTACGGAAACGCAAACAACTACAAGAATATTATCTGGAAAAAGGCAGATATTTGTGATCTAACAGAATTGAGTATTGCTTTTGAGAATATAACGCATGTATACCATGCAGCTGCCATGGTTTCTTTTGCTTCAAAAGACAGCGCTCTTTTACATAAAATAAATATAGAAGGAACTGCTAATATTGTAAACCTTTGTGTTAGCAACAATATAAAAAAGTTGTGTTATGTAAGTTCTATAGCTACACTTTCTAAAAAACCAGGAACAGAATATCTTGATGAAACTTGCGAATGGAATCCTGAAGAAAACCATAGCGATTACAGTATTAGTAAATATGGAGGCGAAATGGAAGTATGGCGTGCCTCTCAAGAAGGAATTCCGGTAGTTATTGTAAACCCTGGAGTTATATTTGGTTTTGGAGTATGGAACGCAAACACCAGCAAACTCTTTAAACAAATACAAAAAGGATTTCCTTTTTACACAAAAGGTGCCACAGGTGTTGTTGGTGTGGTAGATGTTGTTACTGCAATGATTGCACTTATGAATTCTGATATAAAAAATGAACGTTTTATTTTGGTTGCAGAAAACAAAAGCTATAAAGATACTTTTGGCTCGATTGCAAAACAACTTAACACAAAAACGCCTACACTACAAGTAAGTAAATTTGTTACAGAGGTTTTATGGCGTATAAATAGCTTTGTAAACCTTATAAGTTTTAGAACTGTTGATTTTGGTTTCTATAAATTTAGCTCTCGAGCTGCCCACAACACAAAAAAATACAACGGAGAAAAAATAAAAAAGAGTATAGCTTTTAACTATACTCCTTTTCATACTGTACTACAGCAAATAGCCAGTAAGCTATCGTAACCTAACTATTTGTAAACCTTTGTCTTTTTTATTTGTAATTGCGTTTACAAAAACTGCTCTGTTTTTATTTTTTGCCACAGATTTTCCTTCGTAATAAAAAATTTGCCTATATCTATTACTCGCTTTAAATCTATCTGGAGCGTCTTCTTTTAAAAATCTTACAATAGCATCATAAGTTACCGAAAAACCTCTTAAAGCCATCTCACTAGGATAGTTGTTATACACCTTTAAAAAACGTTTTTCGAAATTGGTATTTAATATATCTAAATACTCAACTTCTCCCGTACTGTAAGTATAATTGTATTTTGCCAATACGTTGTAAGGTATTTTCTCGCCAGCATAACTTGTTTTCTGATAAGATAAAACACGCACAGGCGTATCTAAAATAGAATCTTTTGGAATTGATTTAATATTATTAAAAACATCAGACACGATAACGTTTTTGTCTTCTGTTACCAAAATCCAGTTTCCTTTTTCTAGTTTGATACTTTCTAAAAAACTTTCGCTTTCTATGTATTCTTTTTCTAGCGCTAGTATTTTTACATCATCTTTTATAGGTAAACCGGCAGCATCTTTTTTAATAAATTCTTTTTTTAGTCTTTCTAATTCTAATTTATTTTCTTTCAAACCAACTAAAACCAAATGTTCTCCTTTTCTATTTTCTTTGATAAAAGATTTGATGGCGCTTTTATACAATCCTTTTTCTGGAGCTGTTTTAATCACGTTACTTGCAGAAAGACTTTGTTGTTTTTTAGAATATATAGGATAGTAAATAGGTGTTTCTGAAAACTGTGTAGCAACATATTTCACATTGTCAGTATACAATGGTCCAACAATCACATCGGGTGTGGATGCCTTAAGGTAACTTATTTTTTCTTTTAAAATATGAACTGATTTTTCGGTATCAACAGGAGTTAAATTTACATTTACACCTTGTCTTTCTAAAGAATCTATAGCCATTTTTGCCCCCATATAGAAATCTGCAACCATTGCTGGCAAACCGTTTTTGCTAGAAAAAAGTGTCTTTGCAGACAAAGAATCATTCTGCTTAAAATTAAAAGGCAACATTAATAATGTGTTTACATTAGTTCCATTCACTATAGAATCTGTAAATGTTTCTTCTTTTGTAAATAAAACATTCTCTTTTCCGAAACCTAAAAGTAAGTCCCCTCCATTTTCTACAATCGAATCAAAATAAGGATTGATAGAAACTAATGAGTCTCTACTGATTCCTGTTTTTGCAATTAACTTATAAACTTCGTCTTTATTATTTACCTTTTTATAAATCGGAATTTCTTTATAAATAGGATTGATATTGTTTTTTGTTTTCTCAATAACTTTTCCTGGTAACGCAATTGCTCTACCTACAACCAAACTATCTGCTTCTAAATTATGATTCGCTTCTTGTAGTTCAGCAACACTAATACCATATTTTCTAGAAATACTATATAAAGTCTCTCCGCTTAAAATTAAATGTTCATTCTCTTTTAAACTCTTTACTTTTTCTACCCTACTAGGTATTTTAAGTACATCGCCAATACTTAATCCATTGGCCAATGTTTCTTTATTTAAAGTTGTTAAGTCTTTTAAATCTACTTCATATTTTTTAGAAATAGAGTATAACGTTTCTTTAGGTAGTGTTGTATGCGTTTGCCCTGTCTTCTCTCCTACTGTTGTTGTTTTGGTTGGGATTTCTAATACTTGCCCTATTTTTAAACCATTTTCTGATAGAAACGTATTCTTCTTTATCAAATCTGCCATGGGTATTCCATACTGTTTAGACAAACTGTACAATGTTTCTTTGGGTTTTACTGTATGAACAGCATTATTGCTAGCTACTATTTTAGGAAATTTAATCGCTGCTGTGTCTCTCACATCAACAGGTTTCTTTTTTCTAACCACAAACTTACTACCGGGTATCACAACTTCAGTATCTATTTTTGGTTTTTTAGAAATTCCTTTATTTTCTCTCAAAAGTTTTATGTAACTAACTCCAAATTTGTCTGCTACATCTTTTAAAGTCTCACCCTTTTTCACCTTGTAAGTCTCCTGCTCTTGTGCAGATAGTGAATAGCTTATCAATAATAAAAAAAGTACTAAAAACTTATATATTCTCATAATCGTAAAAAACTTATAATAAACAAAACTACATATATTATACCAATTCTAACACTTGACAAAAGTCATTTTTTTTATTCTATACTATTAACAACAGTTACAACTTTTATGCATTTGAAAGATGAAACAATATCTTAATTAAAATTTATTTAAACATTAGAATTCTACGGTTCTTATAAACATTCTTATTTCCAGAAAGCGAGAAACATCAATTCTAAAAAAGCTTCAAATCAAATTGTTAAAAATGAATACCATTTTTTTTAATCACTATGCTAGCATAAAACAAAATGAATCCTTAATTTAGGGATAGATTTTAACTAAAACAACAAAACAATGGTCAAAGAAAAATATAACTCGGTATTAGATTTAGGTGCTAGCTTAAACATAAAAAACGGAGATGTAAAAGAAGAAAACAGCACTTTACATATAAAAGGTGAAGCAGCAACTCCATATGAGAAAAACTTATTATGGGATGAGATAAAAAAAGTTGGAGGTGAAAACCCATCTGATATTGTTGCAGATATTACTGTATCTGATGATTCTGTTTTTCATGTACACACCGTTGTAAGTGGAGAAACACTAGGAGGTATTTCTAAAAAATACTACGGTAAGGCTGGTTTATACAACACTATATTTAAAGCAAATACAGATGTTTTATCTAATCCTGATGTAATTAAAGTAGGACAAGTTTTAACTATTCCTAACTTATAATTCACATCTACTTTTAAAACAAAAAAGCTCAGCATTTTGCTGAGCTTTTTTGTTACTAACTTTTGTTATTAACATAGGTTGACAAATATTTAATTAGCCAAACAAAAAAAACATAAAAAACTATAAAAATAACAATAGATAAATTAATACAACGAGCTATTGATTTAAGGAAATAATTCACAAAAAATACTTATTTTTATAGAAACAGAGAGATTTCTCTAATCAATAAATTAATAATTAATATACCCTAAAACATGTACAAAATTATTTTTGCAGCTGTATTACTAAGTGCAGTATCGATGAACGCTCAAACTGTTGCTGAAAAAGCTGTATCTTCTAATCCCTTAGAAAACCAAATTCAAAGCTCTAAAAGCAAAATCGATTTAGAAAAAGAAAGAATTGTAAAAGCAAACACTACTTTATTAACAGATGCTCGTAATAGAATGTCTGCAGCACAAGATAAGTTTAAAGCCGCTACAGAAACTTTTGCTAAAGAAAAAGCAGCTCATAAAACAGCTATTGCTAAAGAAAAAGCAAACATTAAACAATTAACTGCTGAAATTAAAAAATACAAATAATTTTAATTTCAACTAGTCCGTCCTCATAAATAAAAAAGTCCAATGATTCTATCATTGGACTTTTTTATTGACGAAACTCAAGGTTTGTGACGTCCTGAATAATCGTTACAAAGATTAATATACAAGCAAGGTAGTAATT
>JAHDFK010000027.1 GCA_020628175.1 Wenyingzhuangia sp. | reverse complement strand
TTGAACATGTTCAAACCCTGTTTTTAAAACTTACACACTTGAAGGTATGGTGCCACTAATTTACCTATATTTATAAAAAAAGAAAGATGCCCCTAAAAACGAATTTATATATTTCCGAAAGAATTTTTTTATTACGGATAATAGATGTTTTGTGTTTATATCTAGGTGTTTTATTTTGTGATTACTACCTAGAGTTCAAATACATTAATTTATTATCAAAACCTATTTCGTTAGAAGTTATTGTTTTGCTTGTCTATTTTGTTTTGTGTGGGCAAGTTTTTGAGCTTTATAGGTTACGAGATTCTGCAAGTAGGTTTAGAACCGTTAAAAATTTAGCGGTTACAACTTTATTTACAGCTATATTATATGTTTATACACCCATTATAACACCAGTTTTACCAAAAAATAGAATAGAAATAGTAACGCTTGTTTTGTTAATTTTTATTTCTGTCTTTTTATGGAGATTGATATACATACAATTACTATCTAAGAAACGTTTTTACAAGCCTGTAATTGTTATTGCTGGAAATAAAAAGAGACTTGATGCCGTTGTAGATTGTGTGGATAAAAAAGCAAAAGATAATAAGATATTTGGTTACATCAGTACTTCAAAAATTGAAGGTTTTGATGGATATATTGATCATGAACAAGAAGATTTAGGTGCTATTATATCGAAACACAATATAAAAGAGTTAATTATATCTTTAAAAGGTTTTGATAAAGAGCAAATAGATTCTTTAAATCAAAAATTAGCGCATTATTTCGAGTTAGGAATTAATATTACTAGTTCTGAAGATTATATAGAACGAGTTACAGAATGTGTACCCGAAGAGAATTTAACAAAACATTTTTACAAGTATTTTAAAATGAGTGACAGTCATGAAAATAGATTATATCTCTCGTTTATGAGATTGTTAGATATTTTTGCAGCTTCATTGGGTATTGCGTTTTTAGTACCGATTATACCTTTTGTTTTTATAGGAAACATTTTAGGTAATAGAGGTGGTTTGTTTTACAAGCAAGAAAGGGTAGGAGAAAAAGGAAAAAGTTTTTGGATTGTGAAATTTAGATCGATGGTAACAACTGCCGAAAAAGATGGAGCGAAATGGGCAGTGAAAAATGATACACGAATAACCCCTTTTGGTAAATTTTTACGAAAAACTAGATTAGACGAAATCCCGCAATTTTGGAACGTTTTAAAAGGAGATATGAGTTTGATAGGTCCAAGACCTGAACGACCAGAGTTTGTAAGAGAGTTGGAAGAAAAAATGCCTTTGTATGCCATTAGACATGTTATTAAGCCTGGTTTAACAGGGTGGGCACAAGTTATGTATCCGTATGCGTCTACTTTTGAAGAACAAAAAGATAAGTTACGTTATGATTTATTTTATATAAAAACAAGAAACTTGTTTTTAGACTTTAAAATTGTAATTAAAACAATTAATACAGTTTTATATTTTAAAGGGCAATAACAGTTTAAAATAGAGTAAAATAAGAATGTGTTTTTATAATCCAAGCTACTTCCATCTATTTAGATGTTTTTAATAATTTTTTTTAAGAGGGAATACGATTTTCAAATATAGTAAAGTTACTGATAAGGCTAAGATGTAAAAACTTGTATTAAATACTTGATATTTCGTAATACCTACTACAATAAACCCCATTAAACTTAGGATACCTATATAACTTATTACTTTTTTTAATTGATTGCGTACAAAAGGAAGTAAAATAAGTAATGGATTTGCCCATAGAAGATTCATATTGTTTTTTGTAGTACTGTGTTCGGTAAAAAACCATAGTAAAAATAAGAGAATTCCTGTAAAGCCAATAAGTACAGATATTGAATTAAACCATATGCTATGTTTTGTTCTGAAAAATAAATAAAGTACACTAGCAAAAAGTAATAACGATATTACGAATGGTGATAGAATAAAAGGGAATACCGATTGTTGTAAGCTATAATCTTTTAAAATGGATTTAGAAGTTTTAATCAACGGTTTGTTTTTTAAAGTAGCATTGGAAATTCCTAACTTTACAAAATCAGGTAAAAACAAATATTGCTTTAAAGTAGCTTGTTTGTCTATTACGGCTCCTAAAGCCAAATCTATACCAAATTTAGACCACGAATTTTTAGGTAGATAACGGTGAATCAAATCACGATGGGTGAGTTGTTTTGGAAAAGAAGAAAAATCGTACGTAATGTTACCGATGCTTTTTTCTAAAACTTCATGAATTTTGGTTGCGCAGTTGTCGTAAAAAAAATCGTAATGATATTTTTTGTTTTCTGGTAATATATTCCACTCTAGAAAATCAAATATTTGTTGATTTTGAGAACGATCTAAATTTAATATTTGTGCTGTTATCCATCTTTTATCTTTTGCATAGGCGTAAGGAAAGTATTTGTAAGGATAACTAGAAACCTGATATAATAACTGACCTCTACAAAACTTTAGGTAAAAGTTAGGTGTGTCAAAATCAAACATACCGTAGTTATATACTTTATCTATATGGTTTTTAGCATCTTTAATTCGAATAGCACTATGCCCAAAGTAAGAATATAACTCGTTTACACCTGGTCCACATGTTAATATACTAATTTGAGAGTCAGTAGATAATGTTTTGTTTTGAGAAAAAATAGAAGTACATAAAAGTAAAAGAAGGTAAAATCTCATTATTTCATCTCATTTAATTCTATTTTTATAGAAAAAATATTAGAAAAATTAACTCCAGTACTAGCTCCAATATTTGTAATGGCATAATCGATATCAACATTTTTTATTTTTATTCCTATACCTAAATTTGGTTCTAAAGTTGTTGTTATGGAATTATCAAAATCAATTTCTTTTTGAATATTACCAACACCAGTTCTAAAGAAAGCAATATTTTTATAGCCTAATTCAAATCCTAAATTAGGAGAGAAACTAATGTTTTTGGAAGTAAAGATATCATTAGTTTCTGTAAATCTACCTATAAGATCCATAGCTGTTAATAATGAGTATTTCTCGTTAAGTTGTTTAAAATAAGATGCACCTAGTTGAAATTTAGGCAATGTTAGCTCATATTTTTCAGGCTTTTCTTGATTTTGATTGCTCTCTATTGTTTGTGCATTAGCAATTTTATCAAAAATAGTATCATTAACCTTCCATGCTGTGAATGATGTTGTTACATCTCTAATAGTTAAACCTAATTTAACGTTTTTATATTTATATTTAACACCAATATCAAAACCAAATCCATTTCCTCTAGCAAAATCTCCAATATTTCGTCTAATAAATTTAGTATTTACACCAATATCTAAATTATATCTGCTAAAATGTTTAGCAATACTTATAATCCCCGCGACATCAGAACTAGAAAAACTAGAAATATTATTAAAATCTATATTTCCATTATTATCTATTAAATTTGTAGTGTTTAAAATATTATCAACACCCAACCTGATAATAGAAACACCAACAGCAATATCATTTTTTTCTACGGGAAGTGCGGCTCCGAAATAATCGTAACTACCTATACCATTAAATAGCGAATTGTGCATAATTGAAAATTCATAATCTTGCACAGAAATAATACCTGCAGGATTCCAATAACCAGCCTCTACACCCGAAGAAAAAGAGGATACAGATTTGCTCATACTCATTGCGCGAGCACCAATCCCTATATTTAAAAATTCATTAGAGTAGTTTCTTACTATTTGTTGCGCGTTAATTTGCGTTATGGTAAAAAATAAAAGAGTAATTAAGAGATTTTTTTTCAAAAGAAATTTAATTTTAGTAATAACTAGTTATTTACAAATATATTGTTTCATTTTTATTTTTGTTGACAAATTTTAATTAACTTATAAGTACTCGTAAAGCAAAACTATGATTAGATTTGTAATAAAGATATTTACCTTATGAAGCTGTTAAGATTTATCCCTAATTTACTAACATTATTAAATTTATTATCGGGCTGTTTGGCTGTAATTTTTGCAGTTAACTACAATATAGAACTTACTGTTTTATTAGTTTTAATAGGAATAGGGTTTGATTTTTTTGATGGTTTTGCTGCTAGGTTATTACAGGTACAAAGCGAATTAGGAAAACAACTAGACTCGTTAGCAGATATGGTAACAAGTGGAGTAGTGCCAGGAGTTGTAATGGTGCAAATGTTGTTAAAGGCTAGTAATAACGAACCTCTTAGTTACATGTATTCGTTTCAAAACTTTCCGTTATGGACTTTGATAGGTTTTGCAATAACAATGGCGTCTTGCTATCGTTTGGCAAATTTTAATATTGATGAAAATCAAAAAGAGAATTTTATAGGATTGCCAACACCCGCAAACACACTTTTTATACTTTCTTTACCGTTAATGCATGTATTTAAAGAGTATCAGTACATAAATTATATTGTAGACAACCCATATGTATTGATATTGTTAACTTTTTTAAGCTGTTATATGTTAAACGCTAAATTAGAATTATTTGCATTAAAGTTTAAAAGCTTTTCGTTTGCAGCTAATAAATTAAAATACGCATTTTTATTAATTTCTTTAGTATTAATAGTAGTATTAAAATTGGCTGCAATTCCAACAATTATAGTTACATACTTATTACTATCGTTTGTAGATAATAAAAGAAAGTAAACTTATTTTTTAAATTTATTTTCTTTTAAAATAAAGCTTTCTCCTAAGTATACACGTCTTACCATTTCATCATCGGCAAGTTCTTGTGGTGTACCGCTTTTAAGTATGCTACCTTGGTACATTAAATAGGTTTTATCGGTAATAGCCAATGTTGCTTGTACATCATGATCGGTAATAAGAATACCAATGTTTTTTTCTTTTAACGTTGCTACTATAGATTGAATATCTTCTACCGCAATAGGATCTACTCCTGCAAAGGGTTCGTCTAATAAAATAAATTTAGGGTCAGAGGCTAAACAACGTGCAATTTCGGTTCTTCTTCTTTCTCCTCCCGATAACAAATCTCCTCTATTGGTTCTAACATGTCCTAAGCTAAACTCTTCAATAAGTTCTTCTAACTTTTGCTTTTGTTGCTCCTTTGTTCTATCTGTAAATTGTAAAACAGATAATATGTTTTCTTCTACGGTTAATTTTCTAAAAACAGATGCTTCTTGTGCCAAATAACCTATACCGTTTTGAGCACGTTTGTACATGGCATAATCTGTAATTTCGGTATCGTCTAAATAGATACTTCCTTCGTTAGGTTTTACCATTCCAACAATCATGTAAAAAGAAGTTGTTTTACCAGCCCCATTAGGTCCTAGTAGGCCAATAATTTCTCCTTGTTTTACTTCTAATGAAATTCCTTGTACAACTTTTCTACTACCGTATATTTTTTGAATATTATCAGCTCTTAAAATCATAAATTACAATTGATCTTGTTTTTTAATAATTAATTTAGATACCCAAATACTAATTTCGTACAAAATTAAAATAGGTATTGCTACAATAATTTGGCTAGCCACATCAGGTGGTGTTATAATAGCAGCAACTATCAAAACCAATACCAAAGCATGTTTTCTGTAGGTTTTTAAAAACTCAGGAGTAATTAAACCTAATTTAGTTAAGAAATATACCAATAAAGGGAGTTCGAATACTACAGATACACCTAATAATGTATTAGTGATAAGACCTATGTAACTATCAAATTGGAAATTATTAACAATTAAATCTGTAATCTGATAATTATAGAAAAAATAAACAGACATTGGAGAAATTACATAGTAGCTAAATAGCAATCCAATACTTAAAAGTAGTGTGGCGATCACAATAAAGCCTTTACTTTTTTGTTTTTCTTTAGCAGTTAAACCAGGACTAATAAAACGCATCATTTCCCAAATAATGTAAGGAAAAGATAAAATTAAACCCAAAATAAAGCTAGACCATAAAGCATTCATTAACTGGTTCGTTGGCGAAAGACTTTGTAGGCTTGCATTAAAGTTAACATTACAAAAACTACTTTCTAAGCCTATTTTAGTAAATACTTCACAAAACCATTGATAGGTGATAAAATCAGGATTAAGGTGTGCCAATAAGAATTGATTGTAGACTTCTTTTTGAAAAATAAAAAAGACAACTGTAAAAATAAGTACACATACGGTAGATCTTACCAAATGCCATCTTAACTCTTCAAGATGGTCTAAAAAAGACATGTTTTTAGTTTCTTCCATGTTTTATAGAATACCTTCTTTTACCAATTCATGCATGTGTACAATACCTTCATAATTTCCTTGGGTATCTACAGCTATTAATTGAGATATGTTGTTGTTTTCCATAATGGTCATGGCATCAACAGCCATGGCATCAACAGCAATTGTTTTAGGCGATGTATTCATAATGTCCTTAGCACACAAACCTAAAAAATCATCATTATTGTTTAGCATACGTCTAATATCTCCATCGGTAATAATACCTACCAATGTATTATTTTCTAGCACAGCAGTAGCTCCTAATCTTTTGTTAGAAATCTCTAATAAAATTTCTTTAATGTTAGTTGTAATAGCAACTTGTGGCTTTTGGTTGTTTTCTAATAGCTCGTTAACACGTAGGTATAATTTCTTTCCTAAAGCTCCACCAGGATGGTATTTTGCAAAATCGTTACTAGTAAACTTTTTTAACTCTAAAAGTGTAACAGCAATAGCGTCACCCATTACCAATTGCGTAGTAGTACTTGTTGTAGGCGCAAGGTTGTTAGGACATGCTTCTTTTTCTACATAGGTATTTAATACATAGGTAGCTTGTTTTCCTAAAAAAGAATCAATATTACCTGTAATAGCAATTATTGGGTTGTTGTTTCTTTTAATTAATGGAATTAAAACTTTTATTTCAGGTGTATTTCCGCTTTTAGAAATGCAAATTACGGTGTCGTTGTCTTGAATAATACCTAAATCTCCATGAATAGCATCTGCTGCATGCATAAAAATAGCAGGGGTACCTGTTGAGTTTAGAGTTGCTACAATTTTGGTGGCAATCGCTGCACTTTTTCCAATTCCAGTAATAATAACTCTACCGTTACTATCTAGAATACATTTAATTGCGTTTTCAAAATTAGAATCAATTAAATTGGTTAAATTTGCTACCGATTTACTTTCTAATTCAATAGTTTTCTTTGCGATGGAAAGAATATCGTTGTTCAAGGTCGTAATTTTTTACTTAAAAAGTTATATCTTTAAGATACAAATGTATTTAAAATTAGTATACTAATTATTATGAATCAAGATAAAATTGATTTACATAGCCCGCTAAAAAAGTATTTTGGTTTTAGCAAATTTAAAGGCTTACAAGAAGATGTTATAAGAAGCATAGTGCAAGGTAAAGATACCTTTGTGGTTATGCCTACAGGAGGAGGAAAGTCTTTATGTTATCAATTGCCAGCCTTAATGCAAAGGGGTACGGCTATTGTTGTGTCGCCGCTTATTGCTTTGATGAAAAATCAGGTAGATGCTATTCGTGGTATTTCAGAAAACCCTGGAGTGGCACATGTATTAAATTCATCGTTAAACAAAACCGAAGTTGCAAAAGTAAAGTCGGATATCGAAAATGAAGTCACTAAACTATTGTATGTAGCTCCAGAATCGTTAACAAAAGATGAGTATGTCGATTTTTTAAAAGATCAAAATATTTCGTTTTTTGCTATTGATGAAGCACATTGTATATCAGAATGGGGACATGATTTTAGACCAGAATACAGAAACTTAAAACGTATTATTCAACGTATTGGCGACGTTCCTATTATTGGTTTAACTGCTACAGCAACCCCAAAAGTTCAGGATGATATTATGAAGACTTTAGGAATGGTAGATGCAGCTACATTTAATGCATCTTTTAACCGTCCTAATTTGTTTTACGAAGTACGTCCAAAAACAAAAGAGGTTGTTTCTGATATGATTCGTTTTATTAGACAGCGACCAGGAAAGTCGGGTGTTATATACTGTTTAAGTAGAAAGAAGGTAGAAGAAATTGCCCAAACATTACAAGTAAACGGTATCTCAGCATTACCCTATCATGCTGGTTTAGATGCAAAAACAAGAGCAAAGCATCAAGACATGTTTTTAATGGAAGATGTAGATGTTATTGTAGCTACTATTGCTTTTGGTATGGGAATAGATAAACCTGATGTACGTTTTGTAATTCACCATGATATACCAAAGAGTTTAGAAAGCTACTACCAAGAAACAGGAAGAGCGGGTAGAGATGATGGTGAAGGATATTGTTTGGCTTTTTATGCTTATAAAGACATAGAAAAGCTAGAAAAATTTATGGCGAATAAGCCAATTGCAGAACAAGAATTGGGACATGCATTATTGCAAGAAGTTGTGGGGTATGCAGAAACATCTATAAGTAGAAGACAGTATTTATTACATTATTTTGGTGAAGAATTTGATCCTGTAAACGGATTAGGTGCCCAAATGGATGATAACACAAATAATCCTAAAAAACAGACTGAAGCTCAAGAAAGTGTAGTAAAACTATTAACAGTTGTAAAAGGTTCTAAAGAAAAATATAAATCAAAAGATATAGTAGCGACCTTAAGAGGAAAATCTAACGCAATGTTATTATCTCACAAAACAAATGAGAGAGACTTTTTTGGTTTAGGTAAAGATAAGGATGCTGAGCATTGGACAGCCTTGATAAGACAAACACTAGTAGCTGGTTTTTTAAGAAAAGAAATAGAGCAATACGGAGTTATAAAAGTAACACCTAAAGGTTTGGATTATTTAGAAAACCCAAGTTCTTTCTTAATGACAGAAGATCATATTTATGTAGATGAAGATGATAAAGCAGTAATTATAGCCAATGCAAAAAACAAAGCAACTGTAACCGCAGATGCTCAATTAATGGGATTACTAAAATCGTTAAGAAAAACTGTAGGAAAGAAAAAAGGAATTCCGCCTTATGCAATTTTCCAAGATCCTTCTTTAGAAGATATGACGCTAAAATATCCAACCTCCATAGAAGAATTATCGAATATTCATGGAGTAGGAGATGGGAAAGCAAGAAAGTTTGGAAAAGAGTTTGTTGAACTGATAGCGAAGTATGTAAAGGATAATAATATAGAAAAGCTCGAAGATTTTGTTGTGAAAACAACAGGAGAAAAATCGGGATTAAAACTATATGTGATTCAAAATACAGATAGAAAATTACCTTTAGAAGATATAGCTAAGGCAAAAGGCTTAGAAATGTCCGAATTGATAAAAGAAATAGAATCCATCGTTTTTTCTGGAACGAAATTAAATATCGATTATTATTTAGAAGATATTTTAGATGAAGATCAGCAAGAAGAAATACATGAGTATTTTATGGAGGCTAAAAGCGATGATATAGAGGCAGCTCTAGAAGAATTTGATGGAGATTATGATGATGAGGAATTAAGGCTTATGCGAATTAAATTTATAAGCGACGTAGCCAATTAAAAAGAACACCAAACCACCTTTAAATACAAAGGTGGTTTTTTTGTATAAGTACCTAAGTTTAGTAGCAAAGCATTCTGTATTTTACACCTATAATCTTATATTTGTAAGTTAATATATTAGGTAAGAAACAATAGAGTTTTCGACTTAATAGCCAAATAAATAATATGGCAGATATTAGAGAAGAATTAAAGGAAAGAATTTTAGTGTTGGATGGTGCTATGGGTACTATGATTCAGCAATATAAATTTACAGAAGAAGATTATAGAGGAGAGCAGTTTAAAGATTGGCATGTTTCTGTAAAAGGAAACAATGATATGTTATCTATTACGCAACCAACAGCGATTAAAGAAATACATGCAAAATATTTTGAAGCTGGAGCAGATATTGCGGAAACAAATACATTTTCTAGTACAACGATCGCCATGGCAGATTATGAAATGGAAGAGTATGTATACCAATTAAATTATGAATCTGCAAAAATAGCAAAAGAAGTTGCTAACGAATTTACAGCAAAAGAGCCTCATAAACCTCGTTTTGTAGCGGGTTCTATAGGACCTACAAACAGAACATTAAGTATGTCTCCAGATGTAAACGATCCTGGATTTAGAGCCGTAACATTTGATGAATTAAGAGTAGCCTATAAGCAACAAGCAGAAGCCTTGTTAGATGGAGGTGCGGATATATTACTTGTAGAAACAGTGTTTGACACCTTAAATGCTAAAGCAGCATTATTTGCTATAGAAGAAGTTAAGCAAGAAAGAGGCATAGAAGTACCTGTAATGTTAAGTGGTACCATTACAGATGCGTCTGGTAGAACCTTGTCAGGGCAAACAGCAGAAGCATTTTTAATTTCAGTATCACACATTCCTTTGTTAAGTGTTGGTTTAAACTGTGCATTAGGAGCCGATGCTTTGGTACCACATTTAGAAGCGATAGCATCGAACACGCAATATGCTGTTTCTGCACATCCAAATGCTGGATTACCAAATGCTTTTGGAGAGTATGATGAATCTCCTTCGCAAATGGCAGATCAGATACAAGGATATTTAGATAAAAACTTGGTGAATATTATTGGAGGTTGTTGTGGTACAACACCTAGCCATATACAAGCGATAGCTACTATAGCAGAAAAATCGACGCCAAGAACATATTAAGTAAGTGTTTACTTAATAATATAATAAACAAAAGCTATTACAGCCATAGCTAACAGCTAAAAAGCTAAAAAATGAGTCAAATTAAGCAAACAAAATACATGAAGTTATCTGGATTAGAACCGTTGGTTTTAAGTCCAAATATGAACTTTATTAATGTTGGAGAAAGAACAAACGTAGCTGGATCTAGAAAGTTTTTAAGGCTAATTAAAGAAGAAAAATTCGATGAAGCCTTAGCAATTGCTTTACATCAGGTAGAAGGTGGAGCACAGATTATTGACATTAATATGGATGATGGTCTGATTGATGGGAAGGAAGCGATGGTTCGTT
Source organism: Wenyingzhuangia sp. (assembly GCA_020628175.1). The sequence goes on along the minus strand of JAHDFK010000027.1, from coordinate 3,084 downwards.
TTTTAAACTTAATTATGGCAGAGCCAGACATTGCTCGTGTACCTATTATGATTGACTCGTCTAAATGGGATATTATTGAGGCTGGTTTGCAAGTTGTGCAAGGAAAATGTGTTGTAAACTCAATTTCTTTAAAAGAAGGAGAAGATAAGTTTAAAGAACAAGTTCGTAAATTAAAAATGTACGGAGCTGCTGTTATTGTAATGGCCTTTGATGAGGTTGGACAGGCAGATAATTATGAACGTAGATGTGAAATAGCAGAACGTTCGTACCGAATTATGGTAGATGAATGTGATTTTCCTTCAGAAGATATTATTTTTGATTTAAACATATTTCCTGTAGCTACAGGTATGGAAGAACACCGTAGAAATGCGATTGACTTTATAGAAGCTACACATTGGGTTCGTACCAATTTAACCAATGCGAGTGTAAGTGGAGGGGTTAGTAATGTGTCTTTTTCGTTTAGAGGTAACAACCCTGTGCGAGAAGCAATGCACTCTGTTTTCCTGTATTATGCCATTCAGAAAGGAATGAACATGGGAATTGTAAACCCAGCCATGCTTGAGGTATATGATGATATTCCGAAAGACTTATTGGAATATGTAGAGGATGTAATTTTAGACAGACGCGATGATGCTACAGAACGTTTGTTAGATTTTGCGGAGAGTTTTAAAGGAGAGGTAAAATCTGAAGCGCAAAAACTAGCTTGGCGTGAATTGCCTTTACAAGAAAGAATTACCCATGGATTGGTAAAAGGTATCGATCAGTTTATTGTAGAAGATGTTGAGGAAGCACGATTGCAAGTAGCCAAACCACTAGAAGTCATAGAAGGTCATTTAATGATTGGTATGGGAGTTGTTGGTGATTTGTTTGGTGAAGGAAAAATGTTTTTACCACAAGTAGTAAAATCTGCTCGTGTGATGAAAAAAGCAGTGGCCCATTTAATGCCTTTTATAGAAGCTGCTAAAGATGAAAACAGCCCTGCGCAAGGAAAAGTATTGTTAGCTACCGTTAAAGGAGATGTGCACGATATTGGTAAAAATATTGTAGGTGTTGTATTGGCTTGTAACAATTATGCTATTGTAGATTTAGGAGTTATGGTTCCGCCAGAAAAAATACTACAAGCTGCCATAGACGAGAAAGTAGATGTTATAGGTTTAAGTGGTTTAATTACACCTTCGTTAGATGAAATGGTGCATGTAGCTAAAGAAATGAAGCGTTTAGATTTTAAAATTCCTTTATTAATAGGAGGAGCAACTACATCTAAAGCGCATACGGCTGTTAAAATTGCACCAGAATACGATGGAGGAGTTGTACATGTTTTAGATGCATCTAGATCTGTACCTGTAACGAGTACTTTAATAGGAGAAGATAAAGAAGCAGCGAAGAAGTTTAGAGAAACTACTTACGCAGAATACGATAAAGTTAGAGAAGGCTTTTTGAACAGAGCACGTAAAAAAACATACTTATCGTTAGCAGATGCTAGAAATAATAAAAAAGTAATAGAATTTAATACAGATTCGGTTTATAAGCCTAAAAAATTAGGAGTACAAGTAATAAACGATTTGCCATTAGAAGAGCTTTTGCCGTATTTCGATTGGACTCCATTTTTTCAATCGTGGGAATTACATGGTAAATTTCCAGCTATTTTAACAGATGAGGTTGTTGGAGAACAAGCTACTGATTTGTACAAAGATGCTACAGAAATGTTGGACAAAATTGTAAAAGAAAAATGGTTTGTAGCAAAAGCAGTATATGGTATTTTTCCTGCCAATACAGTAAATAACGATGATATTGCTATTTATAAAGATAACTCTAGAAACGAGTTGGCACAAACAATGCTTACACTTCGTCAGCAATCTAAAAAAGCAAAAGGAAAACCGAATATTGCTTTAGCTGATTATGTAGCGCCAAAAGAATCGGGAATAGAAGATTATATTGGTGCATTTTGTGTAACAGCAGGTTTTGGTGTAGAAGAAATAGCAGAAGAATATAAAAACAATTTAGACGATTACAATAGTATTATGGTAAAAGCTTTGGCAGATAGATTTGCAGAAGCCTTTGCTGAGTATTTACATGATAAAGTTAGAAAAGATGATTGGGGCTATGGAGCTAGTGAAACCTTATCCAACGAAGATTTAATTAAAGAAGCGTATCAAGGTATTCGTCCAGCACCAGGATATCCTTCATGTCCAGATCATACAGAAAAAATACAATTGTGGGATTTGTTAAATGTTAAAGAAAATATAGGAGTAGAGCTTACTGATAGTTTGGCAATGTTCCCAACGGCATCTGTATCCGGACATTATTTTGCACACAAAGAGGCACGTTATTTTGGTTTAGGAAAAATAACAAAAGAGCAAATTCATGATTTTGCTATAAGAAGAGGTTTAACAAATAGCGAAGCAGAAAGATGGTTAAGTCCAAATACAGCAGAAGAATAATTTTTTTGTAAGTATCAAAACCATTGATAGACCAATAAGAAAAAGTAATTAAGTAATACGTTGTGAGCGAAAATATTTATATATTTTTGTCTCTAAATTAAAAGAATCATAACACATTAAAATATAATAATATGGCATTAGAAATTACAGATGCAACATTCGAGGAGGTAGTATTAAAATCAGACAAGCCGGTATTGGTAGATTTCTGGGCAGCATGGTGTGGACCATGTAGAATGGTAGCTCCAATTATAGATGAATTAACAGAGGAGTATGCTGGAAAAGCAGTTGTTGGTAAGGTAGATGTTGATGCAAACCAAGAATTTGCAGCAAAATACGGAGTACGTAACATACCTACTGTATTAGTGTTTAAAGGTGGAGAAGTGGTTGACAAGCAAGTAGGAGTTGCTCCTAAAGCAAGTTACGCTCAAAAAATAGATGCAGCTATTTAATAAATAATTGTATTGGTAATTTAAAAGATCACATTTATGTGATCTTTTTTTGTGTGTAAAATACTGATAAATAGAAAGCTATAGATTAGTATTTGTTTTGTTGTAAAAAAAGCGCTGTAGCCCCTTGTTTAACTGTAATTAAGTCTTATATTTGCAACCGCTAGTAGCAACGGTCTGGTAGTTCAGCTGGTTAG
>JAHDFK010000026.1 GCA_020628175.1 Wenyingzhuangia sp. | reverse complement strand
GTGTTGATTCCATAAATAACAGTTAACTGTAACGCTATTTTAGGACGGGACAATAGTTAGAAAAAAACGACTTACCATAGACGTTTTTTTACAACACAAAAAGACCTGTAAGCTTTTACTTACAGGTCTTTTTGTATATACTTCTAACGTAATTCGTATTCTTACTGATCGATAGATCCTAATACACGTTTCATAAAATTATTTAACGCTTCTTTTTGAGGAACTCCGTTTTTTATTTCTTTATCTACTTCAATGGCTCCGTATAAATTAGAAATAATTTCTCCTATCACATCTAACTCTTCATCCTTTAAAGAGCTTACCTCTGTTAATGCCTCTAAAGTTTCTAAAGTTTCGTGAATATAATCTACATCGTTCTCAGCAATAAACTGAGTCATGTGTTTAATTACTGGCAGCTTCATCTATAAAAGATTTTAATACGTCTGTTTTATTTGTTTGTACTTGATTTACAAGTTCTCCATTTTTAAAAACAGCAAAGGTTGGTAAATTATTTACGTTTGCTAACTTTCTAGATTCTGGATTCTTTTCAGCATCCACTACTAAAAACGCTGCATTTGCTACATCGTTACTAAATTTCTTAAACTTAGGTTTCATAATCCTACAATTCCCACACCATCCTGCAGAAAATTGTACAAAAACCAATTCGTTATTACTTACTTCTTCTTGAAGTGTATCTGTTGTTAATTCTCTCATAATCAATAGAAAATTTAAAGGTTAAACATTTAAATAATAGGTACTAAAAAACCGGATGATTGATTTCATCAACTTTAAACATCCGGTTGTATGTAATTTAAAAGCTTAAAAAAGCCTTTAACGGTTACTTTTTAGTTTTTTGCAAGGTATTCAGCAGTTCCTTTTGCGTTAGGAGACATTGCTTCTTTACCTTCTTCCCAGTTTGCAGGACAAACTTCTCCGTGAGATTGTACGTGAGCGTAAGCATCAATCAATCTTAAAAATTCGTTTACGTTACGTCCAACTGGCATGTGGTTAATACCTTCGTGAAATACAGTTCCTTCTTCATCAATTAAGTAAGTAGCACGGTATGTTACGTTATCTCCTTCTTTTAAGTACGTTCCTGTTTCTTCGTTAAAAGTTTCAGATGCAATATCTAAAATCCCTAAAACTTCTGATAAGTTACGGTTAGAATCTGCTAATAACGGGTACGTTACTCCTTCAATACCTCCATTGTCTTTTGCAGTACTTAACCATGCAAAGTGTACTTCTGGAGTATCACAAGATGCTCCTATTACTACTGTATTTCTTTTTTCGAACTCAGCTAAAGCTGCTTGAAATGCGTGTAATTCAGTAGGACAAACAAAAGTAAAATCTTTTGGGTACCAGAATAATAGAACTTTTTTCTTGTTTTTTTGAGCTTCTTCTAAAACATTTACTTTAAAAGTATCTCCTAAATCGTTCATTGCGTCTACTGCAATATTTGGGAATTTTTTTCCAACTGCTGTTGCCATAATTGTATTTTATTTAATTCGTTGATTAATTTCTACTACAAATTTACGTGCAATGTTTTATAAAACAAGTCATATTCTATTTAATGTTTTTATCACTATATCAATTTTATTGATAGTACTTACTTTAACATCATTTTTAACTATACGCCAAAAACAACTCTTACTTAATACTGTATGAATTTGTAATTTTAACATAAAAAAACGACTTTAATTAAAACAATACACATGATAAAACACCTCTTATTAATTCTATTTACAAGTACTCTGTTTGCACAAACAACAAAAGCTCCTCAAAACCCAAACTTAAAAGTAGCTTATTTTGCAAGTGGCTGTTTTTGGTGTGTAGAAGCTATTTACGAAAGCGTAGATGGTGTTGAAGAAGCCATTTCTGGATACGCAGGAAGTACCGTAAAAAACCCAAGCTATAGAAGTATAAAAACTACCGGGCATGCAGAAACTGTAGCTGTATATTACAACCCTAAAATTATATCGTATGCAGAGCTTATAGATGTTTACTATGCCTCGCAAAACCCTACCACATATGGGCAAAAACCTGATTTTGGAAAAAACTACCGTTCTATTATATTTTATGACAATACTACAGAACAAAAAATAGCTAACGCAAAGTTTGATGCAATTAACAAACAATACAACAACAAAGCTGTAACCGCTATTTTAAAAATAGATCAATTCTATCCCGCAGAAGATTATCATCAAGATTTTGAAAAAAGAAATCCTACAAACCCTTATATACGAGCAGTGTCTATCCCTCGTATAGAAAAATTTAAAGCGACTTATTATAAAAAATAGTAACTTGTAGGTAAAATTTCATACTACTATACAATGAAAACAATGACATGTAAACAACTCGGTGGTGCTTGTAATCTTGAGTTTAAAGCAGCTTCTTTTGATGAAATTGCATTATTAAGTAAACACCACGGAATGGAAATGTATCAGCAAAAAGATACAGCGCATATGGAAGCTATGGGTAAAATGCAGCAATTAATGCAAGACCCTAAAGCAATGCAAGAGTGGTTTGAAAACAAAAGAAAAGAGTTTGAGGCTTTATAGTAACAAACTCTTTTTTATGGATAACTTGTATACAATTTTCCTTCTTCTAAATAAACACCTTGACTGTACTTAGAAGTTTTAAATTTAGTTTTTAAACTACTTTCTTTTTCAAACGATTCTTTAAAAACTTCTATATGTAAATGAGGCCCAGAACTAAATCCTGTATTACCACTATAGCCTATTAAATTTCCTTTTACAACCTCATCTCCTACATTAACAACTACACCTTTGTTTTTTATGTGTACATACGTAGCAAGAGTTCCGTCTGAATGATAAATAATTACATAGTTATTAAATTTTTCACATCCTTTTTTTGTACAATTTTTATAATGGTGCTCAACAACCTCTACAACCACCCCATCTCTAATAGCAAATACAGCTGTGTTTACATCTAAATCAAAATCTAAAGCATTCGTGTTTTTATGACTGTAGGTCCCATTATAGCCCTGCTCTACTAAATGACTTCCCTTAAAAGGTAAATCGTAAAGATAATTTGTATCGTACGTTACTTTTTTAACATCTCCTCTAAGAGTCTCATAAGTATATCCGTAACTAAAACTTCTTTCTTTTTTAAGAACCGGAAGCTTACACAACTTCTGTTTTTTAGTGCTAGCGCTAACTACAAATACAACTCCTTTTCTGTTGCTTAGTTTAATATTTTTTAGCTTAAAATCTACCTTAAAGCTAACAGGGTATTTTTCGTTATTTTCAGCATAAAAAACAACTCCTTCATCAGAGTCTTCATCATAAATTTTAGCATCAATACTAGCAAAAGAACCTACTGAATAAAACAAACATATAATTAAAAAACCAAACCTCATCTTCTTACAACATTTCTAAAAATTCATCTTCTGTAATAATATCTAGTTCTAAATCTGTTGCTTTTTGTAGTTTAGAAGGTCCCATTTTATCACCAGCAATTACATAAGTTGTTTTTTTAGATATAGAACTACTCACCTTTCCTCCGTTATCTTCTATTAATTTTTTCAACTCGTTTCTTGTTACTTTATAGAACACTCCCGATACTACAAAAATCTTTCCTTTTAATGTATCTGACTGATTTTTTAAAACTTCTTCGGACAACGATAGTTGTAAACCTGCTGTTTTTAAACGTGTAATTAAATTTCTATTTGCTACATCGTTTTTAAACGCAATAATACTTTCTGCTATTTTATCGCCTATCTCATCAACAGCTATTAGTGTGTCAAAATCAGCCATTAATAGGGCTTCTATATTTTTAAAATGTTTTGCTAGCTTTTTTGCAACTGTTTCACCTACAAAACGAATTCCTATAGCAAACAATACTTTTTCGAAAGGAATGTTTTTAGAAGCCTCAATTCCTTTGATAATATTTTTTGCTCCCGTTTCACGAATACCAACAATACGCCTATTGGCTATTTTGCTAATTGTTTCTTTAAATTTCTCGTACTTTTCATCAAATAAAGGTTCATTACTTAACTCATCTACAAAATTAATGGAGTACGATTTTTCTAAAAGTACCTCAAAAGTAGTATCAAATAAGTTTGCTCCTTTTTCTTTTCCGCTAAATTTTAGAATTAAAAAATCTTGTAAAGAAACATATCCTTTTAAAGCCGTAAAATCACTCTTTTTTTGTTTTACAACAATCTCATATCTATGTTTAAAAATGCGTTTAAATTTTTCAAATACCGTTGCTTCCTTTTTATCTAAATCTAACTCTAATAAAGTCAAATCATTTAAAGTTTCAATCTGATTTGCGATGGTGCTCGCTAACTTTTTAGAAACATTGGCATAGCCTAATCCAAAAATGGCATTTTCTAAAGGGATTTGTAATTTTTGTTGGTAGGTAAACCCAGAATCTTCATTATCGTACGCTTTTTCTACATTTAAAATAGTATCGTAGGTTAAATTGTACAAATCTGCATAGTTGTTCAGCAAACCAACATCACACAACAATTCTACGGTTTCGCTCCCCAAACCACTAATATCCATAGCTTTTCTACCAATAAAATGAATAATTCTACCGGCGACCTGAGGCTTACAACTTGTTTCGTTTGGACAATAATGCTTTGCATCGCCTTCTTTTCGAACCAAATTGGTTTGACATTCTGGACATTGATTTGCGTACGTTGTTGGTTCAGAATCTTTAGGCCTTTTGTCTAAATTAACACCTACAATTTTTGGAATTATCTCTCCTCCTTTTTCTACATAGACCTCATCTCCCACTCTTATATCATGCAACGCTATTTGATCAGCATTGTGTAAAGAAGCTCTCCTTACCGTAGTACCTGCCAATTGTACAGGCTCTAAATTTGCTACAGGTGTAATAGCTCCTGTTCTACCTACTTGATAAGAAATACTAATTAATTTAGTAGCTACTTGTGCTGCTTTAAACTTGTAAGCAATTGCCCAACGAGGAGATTTGGCCGTAAAGCCTAATTCTTCTTGCTGACGCATATTGTTTACTTTTATTACAATTCCATCAGTTTCGTAAGGCAACTCAAAACGAGCTTTATCCCAGTAATTCACAAATTCTATTACTTGCGCAATACTGTTTACTACTTTTATGGTTTCTGGTACTTTAAAACCTACCTGCCTTGCTTGTTCTAATGCTTGGGCATGGCTTTCAAACTCATTATTATAGGTAACTACCTGATATAACAAACAATCTAAAGGTCGTTTTGAAACCTCGCTACTATCTAGTAGCTTTAAACTTCCACTTGCGGTATTTCTAGGATTTTTATACGTTTCTTCCCCTAAAGCTTCACGTGCTTTATTCATGGCTTCAAAACCTACAATGGGTAAAATAATTTCTCCTCTAATTTCAAATTTATCTACAAAGGGCGCTCTCAATTCTAAAGGAAGCGATTTTATAGTTTTTACATTTGCTGTTACATCATCCCCTTGTACACCATCACCTCGTGTCACTGCCTTTACAAATTTTCCGTTTTCGTAGGTTAAATTTATAGAAGCACCATCGTATTTTAATTCGCAGGTATACGAAACATCTCCTTCTATTATTTTTGAAATACGCGTTTCCCAATCCAACAAATCTTCTTTACTATACGAATTGTCTAGAGAGTACATTCTGTTTTTATGCACTACGGTTTCGAAGTTTTTTGTAATGGTTCCTCCTACTTTTTGAGTTGGAGAATTTTCATCAAAAAATTCGGGATGCGCTGTTTCTAAGTCTTGTAATTCTTTTAACAGCATATCAAAATCGTAATCAGAAACAGATGCATTGTCTAACACATAATACTCGTAATTAAGTTGATGTAATTTAGTTCTTAAATCTTCTATTTTTTGCTGAATTGTAGTAGACATAGTCGTATTTTATAAAAATCAAATTTAAGAATTTGAAAGCTTAAATACATGAGTTTGGAGTCCTAAAATAGAGAATCTCGTTTTATCATATTTAAGTAAATTTATTTTTTACGACAAAGAAGAAACTATTCTATTTGTTTCAATGAAAACTATACAACTCATAGACCTGTCTCAACAACTATTATTAGCTATCAAACTTGATAACAGTACTATTAACATAAGAGAACAGCTTTCTAACTATTCTTTAAAAAAACTACAAAACGAACTTTATACTGATGTTTTAAAGACTGCCTTTTGGATAAATATTTACAATGCTTATTTTTTAATATTAAAAAAAGAGTTGAAATACACAAAACCTACTATCTATAGAAAAAAGCTTTTTAAAATTGCTGGCACAAAGTTTAGTTTAGACGATGTAGAGCATGGTATTTTAAGAAAATATCGCTACAAATATTCTTTAGGTTTTTTCGCAAATTTATGGTATTCAAAACTTATCAAACATCTTGCTGTACATACAATAGATTATAGAATACACTTTGCCTTAAATTGTGGTGCTAAAAGTTGTCCGCCCATAGCTTTTTACAAAGTAGACACTCTTGAACTACAATTAAATTTAGCCACTCAAAATTTTCTATTATCAGAAACCACTATTTTAGAAACTACCAAAGAGGTTCATATTTCGGCATTGTTTAAATGGTATTACAACGATTTTAAGGGTATAAAAGGAATTCAAGAAATTTACAACAAACATATACAAACCTCTATAAAAGAGTATAAAATTGTTTATCAAAAGTACGATTGGAACGAAGATTTAAACAACTTTACAGAAGAATCTATCAATAGAAATGTAAAATAAATATTTGAAAAAGAGCTTACAATTGTTCTTTGATATTCTAATACTTATATTTGCAATCCTTAAAGAAATTAGATGGCATTTATAGACGAAATAAAACGTAGAAGAACCTTTGGAATTATCTCTCACCCCGATGCAGGTAAAACCACTTTAACCGAAAAATTATTACTTTTTGGAGGAGCAATTAGTGAAGCTGGAGCCGTAAAAAATAACAAAGTTAAAAAAGGGGCAACTTCCGATTTTATGGAAATTGAGCGTCAACGTGGAATTTCTGTAGCGACGTCTGTATTAGCCTTTAACTATAAAGAGCGTAAAATTAATATTTTAGATACGCCTGGTCACAAAGATTTTGCGGAAGATACCTTTAGAACATTAACTGCGGTAGATAGTGTAATTGTAGTAATTGATGTTGCCAAAGGAGTTGAGCCACAAACCGAAAAACTAGTTGAGGTTTGTAGAATGCGTAAAATTCCAATGATTGTTTTTATCAACAAATTAGACCGTGAAGGGAAAGATGCCTTTGATTTGTTAGACGAAGTTGAGCAAAAATTAGGTTTAACCACTACGCCTCTTTCTTTTCCTATTGGTATGGGATATGACTTTCAGGGAATTTATAATATTTGGGAAAAGAAAATCAATATTTTCTCGGCAGACAACAAACAAACCGTTACAAGCGGTGTAGAATTTACAGACATTAGCGTACCCGAACTAGACGAAATGATTGGTGAAGCTGCTGCCGATACTTTACGAGAAGAGATTGAGATGGTTGAAGAAGTGTATCCTGAATTCAACCAAGAAGATTACGAAAATGGAGACTTACAACCTGTGTTTTTTGGTTCTGCATTAAATAATTTTGGAGTAAAAGAATTGTTAGATTGTTTTATAGAAATTGCACCAGACCCGCAACCCAAACAAGCAGAAGAACGTTTAATTGATTCTAAAGAAGAAAAACTAACAGGTTTTGTTTTTAAAATTCATGCTAATATGGATCCAAAACACAGAGACCGTTTGGCTTTTGTTAAAATAGTATCAGGTACTTTTAAACGTAATCAACCTTACTTACATGTTCGAAACGGAAAGAAAATGAAGTTTTCGAGTCCCAATGCTTTTTTCGCTGAGAAAAAAGAAATTGTAGATGTATCCTATCCGGGTGATATTGTAGGTTTACACGATACCGGAAACTTTAAAATTGGAGATACATTAACAGAAGGAGAAACAATAAACTTTAAAGGAATTCCTAGTTTTTCTCCAGAACATTTCCGTTATGTAAACAATGCCGACCCATTAAAGTCGAAACAATTGTACAAAGGAATTGACCAGTTAATGGATGAGGGAGTTGCACAATTATTTACATTAGAGCTTAATGGACGTAAGGTAATTGGTACTGTAGGAGCTTTACAGTATGAAGTTATTCAATACAGATTAGAACACGAATATGGTGCAAAATGTAGCTATGAAAATTTAGCTATGCATAAAGTTTGTTGGGTAGAAGAAGGAGATAACAAAACTGAGTTTGCAGATTTTAAACGTGTAAAGCAACGCTATTTAGCAAAAGACAAACAAGGTCAATTAGTATTTTTAGCAGATTCTGCCTTTACAATACAAATGACGCAACAAAAATACCCTTCTGTTAAACTACACTTTACAAGTGAATTTAAATAAGATTTGATGATGAAAAAACTATTTTTCTGTGTTTTATGTTTGCTTACTTTTCTGACATATGCCCAGAAAAGTAGTTTACCAAATACTATTGAGCAATTTTCTTTATCTAATAAAATTCGCTTGAATTACATACCTGTTTCTATGCCCGTTACGGCTAGTTTTCCTGAGCCCACTATGGGATTGGCTGGTGTACACTATCAAATACCTATTACCAAAAAAATTTATGGAGGGGCCAATATGCAAGCTGCTCTTTTTGGAGATCAAGGAGGTTTGTTTACCTTAGGAGTAGAACTTGGTTTTAAACAACAACTTTATAAAAAATTGTTTTTAGATGCCAATTTTAACTTTGGTGGTGGTGGTGGTTACCGCGTATTAATTAACAAAGGTGCTTACATCAATCCTAATATCGGTTTTTCTTATCAGTTTCCTAAATTTAATATAGGGGTACAATACAGTCATTTAAATTTTTATACGGGTTCTATTAAAAGTAATTCCGCTTCTGTTTTTGCCGAAATTCCTATTCAAACCAATTTTAGTAGTTACAAAAACGCTAATAAAAACTTTAGACCCACAAAAAGCAACCCGTGGTACAAACCTTTTCATAAAAATGCTTTTGCTTTAAGGTTCGATCAATTTATACCTATCGGAGGGTCTAGAAAAGATAGAGCTAATAATTTTGAAGTTTTAGACAACACACTTTATTTATTAGGATTTGAATACCAACGTTATTTTGCTCAAAATGCCTTTGCTTTTGTACATACAGATGCCATTTACAAAGGTTTACGAGCTGGTTTTATGGATTTATTTGGTGGTATAGGTTACGAGCCCATACAAACCAAACATTTAAATGTGTTTACCAAATTAGCTTTCGGATCTGCAGGTGGAAGAATTAAAGAAGAAGGAGGTGCAACAGTATATCCTAGCTTTGGTTTAGAGTATAAAATAACACCACAAATTTCGTTACAGGGTCATGGAGGATACCTAAGAGCTATTGACGGTGATTTTGAAGCTTATACTTTTGGAGGAGGTATAAAAATAAACACCCATACAGGCGGTTTTTACTCCCCCTACCAAAGATTAAGAGCCAAAAGCTTAGCTACGCATGGAGTTCGAATTAGCATACAACATCAAACCTATTTTGATTTAAAAAGAACTGACTTTGAGCCTTTAGACTTACATTTACTTGCGCTACAGTTAAACTACGACCTTAATAAATACATCTATCTTACAGGTCAGGCTTCATTTGCTTACGAATCATCCTTTCACGGTGTAAATCCTAGAGGAAAATTAGGTGCTGGAGGTTATGCAGATGGAATGGTTGGATTCGGAATCTATTCTCCTATATTTGCAAAACAAAAAATACAGCTTTTTACCGAAGCATTAATTGGTGCTGGTGGTGGTGCTGGTATTGATACGGGTGAAGGTGTAATTACCAAATTAAAACTAGGTGCTTATTACAGAATTAACGACAAGTTATCTGTTAGAGCATCTGCAGGTAAAGTGTTTTCACCTTTAGGTAAAGGTATCAACTCAAACAATGTAAACGTTGGGTTAAGTATTGATTTTTCATCGCTTAAATCCATTTTTAAAATAAATAAGAAGAACATGAACAACGGATTGTACGCAAAATTTAACACCTCTAAAGGTGAAATTTTAGTGAATTTAGAATTTGAAAAAACTCCTGGTACTGTAGGAAACTTTGTTGCTTTAGCGGAAGGGAACATGGAGAACGATGCAAAACCACAAGGAACTCCTTACTACGATGGATTAAAGTTTCACCGTGTAATTGCAGATTTTATGATTCAAGGGGGATGTCCTCAAGGAACAGGAACAGGTAGTCCTGGATATAGTTTTGATGATGAAATTGTAGCAGAATTAAAGCATGATGCTCCAGGAAAACTATCGATGGCGAATGCAGGACCTGGTACAAATGGTTCTCAATTTTTTATTACGCACACAGCTACTCCATGGTTAGATGGTAAACACACCGTTTTTGGAAGTGTTGTAAAAGGACAAGATATTGTTGATGCTGTAGAGCAAGGTGATGAAATTGAGTCTTTAGAAATTATTCGTGTAGGTGAAGCGGCAGAAAAATTTAACGCTATCGAATCTTTTAGAACTTTTGAAGGATCTAGAGAAGCAAGAATTAAGGCAGAAGCAGAAGCTAGAGAATTAGAATTAGAAAAATTAGCTGCAGGTTACGAAAAAACAGCTAGTGGATTGAGATATCAAATTATTCAAGCAGGAAATTCAGGTGTAAAAGCTACAAAAGGACAAATGGTTTCTGTACATTACAAAGGACAATTACCTGATGGAACTGTTTTTGATTCATCATACAAAAGAAACCAACCTATTGAATTTGCTATTGGTGTAGGACAAGTAATTTCTGGATGGGATGAAGGAATTCAGTTATTAGAGGTTGGAGACAAAGCTCGCTTGGTTATTCCGTCTGATTTAGGATACGGTTCTAGAGGAGCTGGAGGAGTAATTCCACCAGACGCAACATTAATTTTTGATGTAGAATTGGTAAAGGTAAAGTAATTAGTTTTTTAAACTATTTTTAACATAAAAAAAAGCTGCTGTGGTAATGTTACCTAAGTAGCTTTTTTTGTTATTAATACTGTTGTACAAATTCTAAAACTTTCGTATCAAACTGTTTTTTATTGTCTATAAATACGGTTTCAATAGGCAAATAGTACAATTCATCAAGCTCGTTTTCCAAGCGCATATAATCTTTTTCTGTAGTTACTATTTTTAATCCTTTGGCTTTATTTTTTAAATTTTCTATTTCTTGTCTGGTAAAATGATGATGATCTGGAAACTCTACATGCGTAAAAATTGCATTGTTACTTTCTAAAAACGCTAGCAAAGGTTTTGGTTTTGCAATACCTGTTACCAACAATAATTCTTGTTTTAAAAAAGTAGATAAAACTATTTCTGCACTCCCTTTTACAGAATCAGAATATTTAATAGAACTAAACAAAACAAGCTGGTTGGGTTTTGGTTTTATTTTACGTTCTATTTTATCCATTTCGGTTTTAGATATAAACCTATCACATTTTGTAACCACAATTACATCTGCTCGTTTTTTACCCCACCACAACTCTCTTAAATTCCCAGTAGGCATAATAAAATCGTTATAAAACAATTTGTCGTAGGAACTTAATAATATGGTAAATCCTGCTTTTATTTTTCTGTGTTGGTAGGCATCATCTAATAAAATTACTTGTGTAGTAGGTTTCTTTTTTAAAATATTGTGAACCCCTGCTACTCTATCTCCATCAACAGCCACTTGTACTTTTTTAAATTTTTGATGGTATTGAAAAGGCTCATCACCTAAATCTAAAAATGTAGAATTATTATTGGCTAATACAAAACCTTTACTTTTTCGTTTGTACCCTCTACTTAAAATTGCTGTTTGGTAAGAATCTTGTAGCAAATTTACCAAATACTCTATTTGTGGTGTTTTACCCGTACCTCCAACACTTAGATTTCCTACGTTTATAATGGGTAAGTTAAAAGATGTTGATTTCAGTATATTTCTATCAAAAAGTAGATTTCTAATAGATACAATCAATCCATAAAGAACAGCTAAAGGGAATAATAAAACTCTTAATAAAGTAAGACAGTACTGCATGAAATCTATAAAATAAATCGTTTCTCAAAACTAAAACAAATAAAACAAAATCTGTATTTTTGAGTATGAAGATTAAAGATATTACAGAATATATAGAAGTACTTGCCCCACTACCTTACGCAGAAGGTTTTGATAATGTTGGTTTGTTAGTGGGAAACTATGCTACTGAAGTTACAGGTGTTTTGGTTACTTTAGATACGCTTGAACGAACTATAGATGAAGCTATAGAGCAAAACTGCAACCTTGTTGTTAGTTTTCATCCTATTGTATTTTCTGGACTTAAAAAATTTAATGGAAGTAATTATGTAGAGCGTGTAATTATGAAAGCCATTAAACATGATATTGCTATTTATGCAACGCATACTGCCTTAGACAATACTTTTAAGGGCGTGAGTGCCAAAATGTGTGAGGTTTTAAATTTAAACAACAGAGAAATTTTAATTCCACAAAAAGAGACTATTAAAAAACTATCGTTTTACGTACCAACACAGCATGAAAGTGACGTGCGAGAAGCTTTGTTTGCTATTGGTGCAGGTGCTATTGGCAATTACGATAATTGTAGTTTTCGTACCAAAGGTATTGGAAGTTTTAAAGGCAACAGCCAATCTAACCCAACGATAGGTGAAAAAAACATATTGCAAGAAGAGCCTGAGGTAATGGTAAATATAACGTATTTAAAACATCTTGAAAAAAAGGTCCTAAGTGCGCTTATAAAATCGCATCCTTATGAGGAAATTGCCTATGAAATAACTACCTTAGAGAATACCAATCAGAATATTGGTATGGGAATGGTTGGCGAGTTAGAAAAACCAATGGAGGTTACAGAATTTTTAGCTTATGTAAAACTACATATGAATACGCAATGTATTAGACATTCTATGCCTTTAAAAAAACCTATAAAAAGAGTAGCAGTTCTTGGTGGTTCGGGTAGTTTTGCCATAGGTGCAGCCATTGCAAAAGGAGCTGATGCCTACGTTACTGCTGATTTTAAGTACCATGAATTTTACAAAGCTGAAGGGAAAATTTTAATTACAGACATAGGACATTATGAAAGTGAACAGTTTACAAAAAATTTATTAGTTGACTATCTTAAAGAAAAATTTCGTAATTTTGCAATCATTTTATCGAATAAAAGTACAAACCCAATATATTACTCATAGTTATTATGGCAGTTAAACAAGAAGTATCTGTAGAAGAGAAGTTAAGAGCTTTATATAATTTACAATTAATTGACTCTAGAATTGACGAAATAAAAAGCGTACAAGGAGAGTTACCATTAGAAATAGAAGATTTAGAAAGCGAAATTGGTGGGTTATCAACTCGTATTGAAAAATTAAACCAAGATATAACTAGTTTTGAAACAGAAATTGCTAACAGAAAAAATAGCATTGAGGAATCTAAGGAGTTAGTTAAAAAATATACAGAGCAACAAAAATCTGTACGTAACAATCGTGAATTTGATTCTTTAACCAAAGAAGCTGAATTTCAAGAATTAGAAATTCAATTGGCTGAAAAGAGAATTAAAGAAGCCTACGCTAAAATTGAGCAAAAGAAAGAAGTTGTTGCAAAAACAAACGAAAACTTAGCGAATCAACAATCTCATTTAGATCATAAAAAATCTGAATTAGAAGCTATTTTAAAAGAAACAGAAAACGAGCAAAATAGTTTGAAAGAATTATCTGATAAAATGTCTGAAAAGATTGACAATCACTTATTAGTAGCTTACAAAAGAATTAGAAACAACGTTAAAAATGGATTAGCTGTTGTTGCTATCGAAAGAGGTGCTGCTGGTGGTTCTTACTTTACAATTCCTCCACAAGTACAAATAGAAATTGCTGGGCGTAAGAAAATTACTATTGACGAGTACTCTGGACGTATTTTAGTGGATGCTGCCTTAGCAGAAGAAGAAAAAGAAAAATTAGCAGCTCTATTAGGTTAATTATATTTTCTGTGACGTCCTGAATAATCGTTACAAAGATTAATATACAAGCAAGGTAGTAATTTTAAGTTACTACCTTACTTTTTTTATAGTTTTTTCTAGTTAACTTCTTTTGTTGATGCATTTG
>JAHDFK010000007.1 GCA_020628175.1 Wenyingzhuangia sp. | reverse complement strand
GGTACTAGTTAAAAACTAGCACTAGCAAACGTGTTATAAACTAGGACTAGCGGGGTAGCTAACGGTACTAGTTAAAAACTAGCACTAGCGAAACGTTTATAAACTAGGACTAGCGGGGGGTGCTAGGCTAGAGAAACTATTCTTCAAAAAACTTAATTTTTATAAAAGCTATCATCATAAAAACAATACAAAGAAAAAATATATTTCGAGCAGAATATTTATGATCTTGCTCATCTTTTAATTTTGTTTTACAAAAACTAATTAATAACCACCATAAAAAACCACCTATCTCAACAAGTAGCATGTATTTACTAGAACCTGATTGCATATATTTAAAATTTATGAATTCTTATCATTAATAATTTCATATTATCATTAACTAAACTTCTTATATTTTTTTTACTAATTGCGTTTTGTTGTCTCTTTGCATGAAAAGTCTTATCTGAACCTAAACCTGTTTGTGTTGTCCCTAAGAAACTAAGCCCAAAGTTTATACTTTTACCTAAAGTAGGTAATGCTTTTTCTATTAAAAAACTTTGAGCTTCTCCTTCAGCAAAATTAAATCCTATATTAAACAAACCTTTAAGCAATCCATTTTTATTAGTCTTTTCTATAAATTTATCTCCATTTAAAGCCTTTACCAAATCATTTGAGGTTACATTCAATCTTGAAGAAACATCATTTAAATAATTATTTTGAATTCCACGTATCTGATCTGAAGCTAACAAACCACTTATACCATCATTGATAAAACTATTCGAATTCACAAAAAAGTTAGTTGATAATATCTTAACATCATTGTGTCCAAATTGTTTAGCTGCATCCTGTTTTGCCTGTTCACCTGTAGAATCAACCCAAATTACTTTACTAGTTTTATTGTCTTGCACATAATCATTAGCTGTTCCTCCATCAGGGTCTATTTTTCTAATCGGATTATTTCCCATAGCCATATATGGACTATGATACTGCCCATAAGGATCCGTAGTCAACCACCTACCAATTCTGCTATCCCACAATCTTAACTCAAACGCTTCTTTTCCTGTTTCAGGGTCTTTCCCCCAGCTAGCGCTAGTATTTACTAGTGCTTAGTATTACAAACTTAAAAAGTTAAACCAATAGCATCTATTTCTAAAACAGTATTATCTTCTTGATAATCATCCTCAGTACTTCCACCATCAGAATCAATTAAACCTACAGGATTAATCCCCATACATAAATAAAGGGTATTAACTTGCCTAGCAAGGTTCGTCGCCAATTTAGTCAATAACCAACTCTGCTATACTTAATAAACTAATCTACTTTTCTCTAAAAACTACCTATACTTTAAAGCCAATTTTTTAGCTTCAGGTAAGTAAGAACGTAGTGTATTAATTCGTGTTGTATTGGATGGATGTGTACTTATAAATTCTGGTTGAGAACCACCTCCTAAAGCTTTCATTCTTTCCCAAACTCTTACAGACTCTTCTCCATTGTACCCGGCCATTAACATAAAAACCAATCCTAATTTATCGGCTTCGGTTTCGTGAGTTCTGCTATATTTTAGCATTCCTAATTGAGACCCTATTCCAAAAGCCATATTCCACAATTGTCTAGATCTCGGGTCTTTATTTGCGGTACCAATTGCTACTGCAGCACCACCTAATTGTTGCATTTGGCTAGAACTCATACGTTCTTGTCCGTGTTTTGCAAAAGCGTGCGCTACCTCATGTCCCATAATAGCTGCAATACCATCGGTATTTTTTGCCACCGGTAAAATACCTGTATAAAAAACAACTTTTCCACCAGGCATACACCATGCGTTTAATTGTTTATCTTCTACTAAATTAAACTCCCACTTGTAGCTATTTGCCTCAGCAGTCATTCCATTTTTACGCATAAATTTATCTACAGCTTTCGAAATTCGAGCACCTACTTGTTTTATTTCTTTAGACTTCGCTGCATTTGTAGACAATTTGTTCTCTTTTAAAAAAGTACTATATTGCGAAAAACTTGCTGGTAATACCTGTGCATCAGACACAAAATTTACTCTTTTTCTACCTGTAATAGGCACTGTAGAACACCCTATCAAAAAAGCTCCTACCAAGCTTAAGCTTATTATTTTTTTCATATTTTTCTGTTTTAGTTCTATACAAATATAACATTTGCGGACAAAAAATACGTAATGATCTAGAGGAAACATCGACTCATAAAAAAACCTTATCATGAAATACTTTCTTTTTTTTCTATGTATTACAGCGTCTTTGCAAGCCCAACAAAAGGTTGTTAAGACAGAAAAACAATGGAAAAACACATTAACACCTCAGCAATATTATATTCTTAGACAAAAAGGAACCGAATATGCTTTTAGTGGTACGTACGATAAACATTATAAAAAAGGAACCTACCATTGTGCTGCCTGTAACACGCCTCTTTTTACATCAGATACAAAATTTAACTCAGGAACTGGATGGCCATCGTTCGACAATCATATTGGTAAAAACGTAGGTTTGCTAAAAGATACTTCGCACCATATGGTAAGAACCGAAATTATTTGTAATGTTTGTGACGGACATTTAGGCCATTTATTTTTAGACGGACCTACAGCTACAAGTGGCAAGAGATATTGTGTAAATTCTTTAGCTCTTAAATTTGTTAAAAACCACTGATTTTCTTTTTACAACACCTAAAAAGACCTTCTTTTTCAAGAAGGTTTTTTTGTTGAAGGTAAACACTCTAAATGTTGGTATATTCTATTATATTTGCAGCATATCTTTAACCAAAGTAAATAACAGTATATGTTTAATAATTTATCCGATAAATTAGATAAAGCCCTACACCTTTTAAAAGGTCACGGAAAAATAACAGAAGTAAACGTAGCAGAAACTTTAAAAGAAGTAAGACGTGCATTGCTAGATGCCGATGTAAACTTTAAAGTAGCAAAAAGCTTTACACAAAGAGTTAAAGAAAAAGCCATTGGTCAAGATGTATTAACCACATTAAACCCAGGGCAATTAATGGTAAAACTTGTAAAAGACGAGTTAACCGAATTAATGGGAGGTGAAACTGCAGGTGTAAATTTATCTGGAAATCCAACTGTTATTTTAATGGCAGGTTTACAAGGTTCTGGTAAAACAACCTTTTCTGGTAAATTGGCTAATTTTTTAAAAACTAAAAAAGCAAAGCAAGTATTGTTAGTTGGGGCAGATGTATACCGTCCTGCTGCCATCAATCAGTTGCAAGTTGTTGGAGAACAAATTGGAGTTGAAGTATATGCTGAAGTAGAAAATAAAAATCCTGTAGAAATTGCAACCAACGCCATTGCACATGCAAAAGCAAATGGTAAAAACACGGTAATTATAGATACTGCGGGTCGTTTAGCTATTGATGAGGCTTTGATGACCGAAATATCAAACATTCACAACGCAGTAACACCACAAGAAACTTTATTTGTGGTAGATTCTATGACAGGGCAAGATGCTGTAAATACGGCAAAAGCGTTTAATGATTTGTTAAACTTTGATGGTGTTGTATTAACCAAATTAGATGGTGATACTCGTGGTGGAGCTGCCTTAACAATTAAAAATGTAGTAAACAAACCTATTAAGTTTATTGGTACTGGAGAAAAAATGGAAGCTATTGATGTTTTCTATCCAGACCGTATGGCCGATCGTATTTTAGGAATGGGAGATGTTGTTTCTTTAGTAGAGCGTGCCCAAGAACAATTTGACGAACAAGAGGCTAGAAAACTACAAAAGAAAATCGCTAAAAATCAGTTTGGTTTTGATGATTTCTTAAGTCAAATACAGCAAATTAAAAAAATGGGTAATATGAAAGACTTGGTAGGAATGATACCAGGTGCTGGAAAAGCCCTAAAAGATGTTGATATTGATGACGATGCCTTTAAAGGTATTGAAGCAATTATCAAATCAATGACTCCTTCTGAAAGAACAGATCCTAAATCTATAAATGCCTCTCGTAAAAAGAGAATTGCAAAAGGATCAGGAACAAGTATTACAGAAGTAAATCAGTTGTTAAAGCAATTCTTCCAAATGAGCAAAATGATGAAAATGATGCAAGGTGGAGGTGCTAAAAAAATGATGCAAATGATGGGGAACATGAAAGGTGGTATGCCTGGAATGTAAACTTTACCTACGCACTTGTACACAACCGTACCAGTCGTAAAATAAAGTAAAACAAATAGCAAACTTTGTACGTTGTACGCAAGTACTAAAATCTAGAAAGATGACAATATTAGACGGTAAAAAAACCTCTGCAGACATCAAAGCTGAAATTGCAGAAACAGTAAAAGAATTAAAAGCGCAAGGAAAAAAAACACCGCATTTAGCTGCAGTAATTGTAGGTAACGATGGTGCTAGTAAAACCTATGTAGGCGCTAAAGTAAAAGCTTGTAATTTGGTAGGGTTTGAATCTACTTTAATAGAATTACCAGATACTACTTCTGAAGATGAATTACTTGCAAAAATTAGCGAATTAAACAGTAATGATGCTATAGATGGTTACATTGTACAATTGCCATTACCTAAACATATTGATGAGCACAAAGTTTTATTAGCTGTTGATGCCAAAAAAGATGTTGATGGATTTCATCCTACAAACGTAGGTAGAATGGCTTTAGAATTACCTACTTTCTTACCTGCAACTCCTTATGGGGTTATGGAACTTTTAGAACGTTACAAAGTGCCAACATCAGGTAAAAATGTTGTTGTTATTGGTCGTTCTCACATTGTTGGAAGACCAATGAGTATATTAATGAGCCAGAGAAGAGCCGCAGGAGATGCCACAGTTACTGTAGCCCACTCTAGAACTGAAAACCTTAAAGAACTAACGCTTAATGCAGACATTATAGTTGTTGCACTAGGTGTTGCAGAGTTTTTAACAGGAGATATGGTAAAAGAAGGTGTTACTATTATTGATGTAGGAATTACACGTTTAGACGATCCTAGCAAGAAAAGTGGATTTAGATTGGCAGGAGATGTCCATTTTGAGTCTGTAGCTCCAAAAGCATCATTTATAACACCTGTACCAGGAGGTGTAGGACCTATGACAATTGCTATGCTATTAAAAAACACATTATTAGCAGGACAAAATAAAGCTTAATTTTTAGCTTCTAACTTTAAACCAAAAGCCTTTACATAAAAATTGTGAAGGCTTTTTTGCTTGTGTCAAATAAAAAACGGCAACATCAAAAAAAGCTTTTAGTATATTTATAGCACTAAGAAAAACAACAAATTTCTATATGAAATACCACGAAATTGAATCAAACCAAGAACTTTTACAAATTCTTAACAAACATACAATACTAAAAGCACTTGCTTTTCAGAATTTAGACTTTACAAATGTCCCAAACTTACTTACAGAAAAAATATTTACAGATTGTATTTTTTTAGGATGCACCATTCCACAAAACATACTACCCCAATTAAATGAATGCCTTATTTTTCCAACAATCAAAGATGTTCCTTACAATACATTTAAAAATAGCTTATATACATCTGAGGACTTGTTTAACAATTACACCTTAGGAAACCCCAAAAGCTACGAACAAACGTTAGATAAGGTAGTTTACAACCATTATTTAAGCACAGGTAAAGAAGCTTCAGACATTAAAGAAACACTTGCCAGACGTTTACACGATCATGCCATAACAGACGCTTTGTACGATTTTCTAGAAGGCTTTGATGAAAAAAAAGTAGTAGCTATTATGGGAGGACATAGTTTGCTACGAAGTGACACAAACTATACAGAAGTTGCTAAAATTAGCAAACAACTTACAGAACAAGGGTATTTAATGATATCGGGTGGAGGGCCAGGTGCTATGGAAGCAACTCATGTAGGTGCTTGGTTTGCTAACAAATCAGAAGCAGATTTACTAAAAGCCATACAAATACTAGCAGAAGCACCTAGCTACAAAGACAAATATTGGTTAGACAAATCTTTTGAGGTAATGCAACTGTACCCAGATTGTGCATACGAAAGCTTAGGAATTCCTACTTGGCTGTACGGACATGAACCTCCTACCCCATTTGCCACCAAAATAGCAAAGTACTTTGCCAATAGTGTTCGAGAAGATGGATTGCTAGCCATTGCCAAAGGAGGTGTTATATTTTCTCCAGGAAGTGCGGGTACGATACAAGAAATTTTTCAAGATGCTACGCAAAATCATTACTTAAGTTTTGGTTATGCCAGCCCAATGGTATTCTTTAATAGTCAATATTGGACTGAAGAAAGACCTATTTATCCTTTGTTTGAAAAAATGATTGCGGAAGAAAAGTATCAAAACATAATCCTTTCTAAATGTGATCGATGTGAAGAGGTGGTTTCCGAAATAAAAAAGTTCACGAATTCGGTGATTTAATTTCGTAAAGTCGATTTATAAAAACTCATTTTTTTGTTAATTTGTAAACGCATAAAAAACTACAAATATGTTCCAAAGACCTAGAAGAAATAGACGTTCTGCTGCTATTAGAGATATGATTAGAGAGACCGAAGTTACTGTAAAAGACTTTATCTATCCATTTTTTTTAGTTGATGGAGAAAACATAAAAAAAGAAGTAAAATCTATGCCCGGTAATTACCGTTGGTCTTTAGATTTATTACTTACAGAAATTGAGGAATGTGTTGCCTTAGGGATTACAAGCTATGTATTGTTTCCTGCTGTTGATGAAACATTAAAAGACAGTACAGCTACCTATAGCTACAGTAACGATAACTTTTACTTAAAAGCAGCCAGAACCATCAAACAAAAATTTCCACAAATTTGTTTAATGAGTGATGTTGCTTTAGACCCTTACTCTTCTGACGGACACGATGGTTTGGTAAGAGACGGTATTATACTAAATGATGAAAGTTTACCTATTTTAGGTAAAATGGCTGTTGCGCAAGCAGAAGCAGGGTTTGATATTATTGGACCTTCGGATATGATGGATGGCAGAATTGCATACATAAGAGAACAATTAGATGCGAATGGTTTTACTGATGTGGCTATTATGAGTTACACCGCTAAATACGCAAGTGCTTACTATGGCCCTTTTAGAGATGCATTAGATTCTGCACCCAAAGCTGGTGATAAAAAGACCTATCAAATGGATCCTGCAAACAAATATGAAGCATTACGTGAAGTAGACTTAGATACAGCAGAGGGTGCCGACTTTTTAATGGTAAAGCCTGCTTTGTGTTATTTAGATATTATTCATTTGTTAAAAGAAAATTCTAATTTACCTATTGCAGCCTATAATGTTAGTGGAGAATGTGCCATGCTACATGCCGCAGCCCAAAACGGTTGGTTAGACTATAACAAAGCGATGAGCGAAATGCTACTAAGTATAAAGCGTGCTGGTGCAGATGTGATACTTACGTACTTTGCTAAAGATTACGCAAAACTTTTAAAACAATAATAAAAACAAGGGAAACTTCACATAAAGTTTCCCTTGTTTTTATTCTATCTTATTTTTTTAAGACTTCTAAAATTATTTCCGGATCTAATCTTTCGGTATAATCTTCTGGTACAAATGCATACGTTATAACACCTTCTGTATTTACAATAAAGGTAGCTGGCATTGGTAACTCGTAGTCTTTGTTTCCATTGTGTGCATCTACATGTAAATTAAAAGAATGATAAATTTCTCTTAATTTCCCAGGCATCTGAAAAACCAAGTTCAACTCTTTAGCATATACGTTATCAATATCACTTAAAATTTCGAATGCTAAATTATTTTTCTCTGATGTTGTTAAAGAGTTATCGGGTGTTTCGGGAGTAATAGCTATTAAACTTGCTCCTAACTCTTTTAATTCGGGTAAAATTCCGTTTAAAGCTTTTAATTCTAAATTACAATACGGACACCACCCTCCTCTGTAAAAAGAAATTACCACATCTCCTTTAAAAAGTAATGAGGCCAAAGCTATTTTGTTACCTTGAACATTCGGCAAATTAAAAGGTTCTAATTTGTCTCCTACTTTTGGAGCTTTTTTAGATAGGACAGCATCTAATAAATCTTGTGTAGATTTTGTCATTACTGCATAAATTTCTGCTGGAATTTTAGCGGCACTTCCTGCTTTTACTTCGGCTAATTGTTTTGTTAAATTCGTCATAGTTTTTCTTTTTTATACTACTTGAGTCACAAGAAAACTCTAAAACTTACAGCAAAAAAGCTATTTTTTAAAATACACGTACGATACCGCTGTTACCACAAATAAAACAACCAATAGCACAGCTATAAACGGAGAGTCTTTATGAGCTAGATGTGCTACAAAAGCTGTTAGCAAAAAGAAAAACACCCCAGCATAACTCCATTCTTTTAAAAACAATGGCGTACTAGGTAATAAAAGTAGTACTGCTGCTAGCGCTTTTAAAACAGCTAGCTGAACAATAAATGTACTCGGAAACCCCAATTCTTTTACACCATTTATGGTCTCTTGATGAAATAGATAAGAAAAAGCACTCACCAATAAAAATAACGAGATAATACTCGTAGAAATCCAATATATAAAACTCATAATGTAAGTATAGTAATGTGAAACAAAAAACTCAGCAAATTTGCTGAGCTCTTGTTTTAAATATCGTCAAAATTAACTTCTGTGAATTCTGTTGCTACAGAAGCTTCTTCAGTTTTTACTTCTTGTTCTTCCTTTTTAAAATCTTTTTGGTGTCTTTCGCTAATTACCTCTAAACCTTTTTCATTTAAAATAAAATCGGTAGCGGCTTTTAATTGCTCATGAAACTCTACAAAATCTTCTTTGTATAAATAGATTTTATGTTTTTGATAATGAAAAGTTCCATCGTCATGTGTAAACTTTTTACTTTCTGTTACCGTTAAGTAATAATCACCTGCTTTGGTAGATCTAACATCAAAAAAATAGGTTCTTCGTCCTGCTCTTAGGATTTGAGAAAAAATTTCTTCTTGCCCTTCTCTTTCTTTCATCTTAATATAAGTATAGTTATACTCTCAAATATATAAAAATATTTATTTCAACTAATATTATTCTGTTTCTTTTTCTTCAAGTTGCTGTTTGTACATCTCTTGGTACACACCTTTAGAACTAACCAACTCTAAATGAGATCCTTGCTGAATTATTTTCCCTTCATCTAAAACTAGTACTTTATCTGCATGTTGTGCTGCACTAATACGATGGCTTACAATAATGGTTGTATTGTTCTTACTTATCGCTTTTAAATTTCTTAAAATTTGCTCTTCTGTTTCTGTGTCAACTGCCGACAAACAATCGTCAAAAACATAAATTTGAGGCTTTTTAATAATGGCTCTCGCAATAGACAAACGCTGTTTTTGTCCTCCAGAAAGCGTTACCCCTCTTTCTCCTAAAACTGTTTCGTATTTGTTTTTAAAGTTGATAATATTGTCATGAACAACCGCTTCCTTGGCAGCTTCAATAATTTCTTGTTCGGTTGCATCTTCTTTTCCAAACTTTAAATTATTTGCAATACTATCCGAAAACAAAAAAGGATCTTGTGGAACAAAACCAATATGATTTCTTAAATTATATACATTTAATTGCGCTATTTCCCTATCATCTATTTTTACAGTCCCCGATGTAGCATCGTACAAACGAGCAATTAAATTTAACAATGTAGATTTTCCAGACCCTGTTTTTCCAACAATAGCCAACGTTTCTCCTGGCTGTACAGAAAAAGAAATATTTTTTAAAGCGGTAATATTGGTATCATCATAGGTTAACGATACGTTATCAAATGTAATTGCTCCATTAATTTCAGAAACTGCATCATTTGTATTTTTAATTTCTGGTTCTTCTTCTAAAAACTCGTTAATTCTTTTTTGTGATGCTTCTGCTTGCTGTATGGTAGATGTTACCCAACCTACAATAGCAACAGGCCATGTAAGCATATTGGTGTACATTAAAAATTCTGCAATAACACCAATGCTTATATACCCTCTTATGTATTGTAAACCACCAATATAAAGTACAATAATGTTAGAGGTACCAATCAATAAAATCATTAATGGAAAAAAGAACGCTTGAACCTTGTATAAATTAACACTTTTGTTTTTGTTTTTTTCTACAATTTCAAAAAAGGTTTGTTTCGTACTATCTTCTATTGTGTACGATTTTATCACATTCATTCCCGAAAAAACCTCTTGTGTAAACGTTGTAAGTTTAGATAATTGCTGTTGTACAATAGTACTACGTATATTTATATTTTTACTCAACACAAATATAGAAAGCGATAACAACGGAAAAGGTAATAATGTATACAGTGTTAATTTTACATCTATCTGTACCATTTTATATATAGCTACAGAAAACATAACTAGCATGTTAATAGTGTACATAAGTGCAGGACCAACGTACATACGCACTTTTCCTACATCTTCACTAATTCTGTTCATTAAATCACCCGTTCTATTTTTTTTGTAAAAATTTAAACTTAAACGCTGGTACTGTTCGTAAATATTATTTTTTAAATCAAACTCTATCAATCGAGATGTTACAATAATGGTTTGGCGCATTAAAAAAGTAAAGAAGCCAGATAGCATGGCCAAGCCCACAATAAAAAATATGTTGTAGAATAATTCTTTTTCTACAGCAGTCAAATCGGTTACAATTCCTTTTTGGTAATCACTCGCAATGTTTACAGAGTTTTTTACAATTTCGGGCACCTTAACCGCTAAGTATCTAGACGCTATAGATATTAAAATCCCTAGTAGTAATCTGAATCTGTATTTGTAAAAAAATTGATTTATATATTTTAATTCTTTCATAAGAAATTACGAATGCCTATTTGAATTACGAAGATATGAGATTTTACCCTAAATAGGTTTTATTTACAGGTAAAAGCACCGTAATAATTCTCTGAATATTTTAGTTTGAATCTTTTCAGATGATTTAATTAAATATTACTTTTGTAAGCTCAAACATTTAAGTTCTTTCAAATGATTAACAGAAGACATATCCGTGTAAAAGTGATGCAATCGGTTTACGCGCTGATACATGCCAAAAGTGATAATATTGTAAAAGAAGAAAAATTCTTAAGACAAAGTATCGATAAACTTTATGATTTGTATATTCTTTCTTTAGATATGATCGTAAGAGTTAATCAACTTGCAGAAGTAACTCAAGCTGCTGCAAAAAAGAAACACTTAGCAACTCCGCAAGAGTTAAAGCCCAACACCAAATTTGTAGACAACAAAGTAATTAAACAACTAAAAGAAAGTGTTTCGTTACAAAACTACATAGAAGAAAACGAACTAAACAACTGGTATTTAGACGACAAATATGTAGCTAATATTTACAACGAATTAATTGCTAGTGATTTGTATAAAAACTACATGGCTACCGAAGGGTCTAGCTACAAAAAAGACCAGAAATTTGTAGTCAAGTTTTTTGCTGAGTTTATTGCACCTAACGAAAAATTGAGTGCTTATTTTGAAGGAGAAAATATTAGCTGGGCAGATGATATTCCGTTTGCAAATACTTGGGTAGTAAAAACAGTACAAGAGTTAAAAGCGAAAGATGATTTTGTAATTGGAAGACTTTACAAAAACAGTGAAGATGAATTGTTTGCTTCTGACTTGTTTAAAAAAACAGTATTAAACTTACCTAAGTTTGAGGAAGAAGTTGTTGACAAAACTCCGAATTGGGAAACAGACAGGATTGCAGATTTAGACATGATTTTAATAAAAATGGCAATTTGTGAATTCTTAAAATTTCCATCAATACCTGTAAAAGCAACTATTAACGAATACTTAGAAATAGCCAAAGACTATTCCACAGAAAAAAGTAGTACGTTTATAAATGGTGTATTAGATAAAGTTTGGAAAGATTTTGAAAATACAGGAAGATTAAATAAAATAGGTAGAGGTACCTTATAAAAATAAACATCAAATAAATTTAAAATGATCGCATTACAAGAAAGCCCAATGAGCCCACTTTTTTTAGTTGTTATGGTAATTTTTATCGTATTTTTTATGATAATACCACAAGTAAGAAGGTCTCGAAACGAAAAAAAGTTTAAAGAGTCGTTAAAAAAAGGTACCAAAGTAGTAACTACTGGAGGTATACATGGTAAACTGGTAGAAATTAACGAAGGAACTGTGATGATAGAAACAAATGCAGGAAAATTGTTGATCGAAAAATCGGCTTTGAATATTGAGTTGACAAAAAAATACAACGCTCCAGAAAAATAAAGAACGCCTTATAGTATTGCGAAAACGCCTTTAGAAAATTCTAAAGGCGTTTTTGTTTTTTACCTACCCTGCATTTGCTATTTTAGCAAGTATGACAAGCCATACAAACAAACCTATTTTTAAATTTAACAAAGGAAGAGATTCTGTTTTCTTACTCTTTTTAATAGGTACATTTATTTTTTGGTTTCTAAATCAGCTCTCTAAAAATTACAACCAAGTAGTAGACTATACAGTGGTATATGAAGACTTGCCTAATCAATTTGTTTTTCAAGACAATCCGAAAAAAACTATTGCGGTTCGAATTAAAGCAAGTGGCTTTTATTTTTTTTCGAACGCGTTAAAAAATAAAAAAACAACAATCTCATTAAAAAATATTGAGCAACGTACAAACTATGTATATCAATTATCTAATGCCGAATTAAAAAAACAAGTTCGCGCTACTATAAACGATCGAATTTCGGTAATAGAAGTTTTGGATGATGTATTGGAAGTACATCTTGGAAAACGATCTTTTAAAAAAGTAAAAGTAATTCCTAACATTGCTATTGATTACCATTTAGGCTACAACTCTTTTTCCGGAATACAAATTACTCCAGACTCTATAGAGGTTTCGGGCCCTGAACTGCAACTAGCTAAAATACAGACACTCTCTTTAGAGGCTTTTGAAAAAAAGAATGTCATGTCTCCTATTCATCAAAAAATAGCCATTCAAAAAGTTGATTTGCCTAAAATTAAGTATCATCAAAACAAGGTGAATCTAGATGTTTCTGTCGAAAAAATAACAGAAAAAACACTGAGTATCCCTATACAAATTATCAATGCGCCCAACACCAATATTGTGATCTATCCTAAAAAAGCAAAAGTTACATTTCAGGTACTTTTATCCGAATTTAATAAAATTCACAAAGAAGATTTTGTACTAATTGCTGATTACAACCAAAAAGGATCCAAACATCTTAAATTAAAATTGGCAAATACTCCCAAAAAAATAGCGGGAGTAAAACTAGATATCAATCAAGTAGAATATTTAATTTTAAAATAATGATTGTAGGATTAACAGGCGGAATAGGAAGCGGTAAAAGCACAGTACTAAACGAGTTTAAAAAACTAAACGTGCCAGTGTACATTGCCGATGTGGAAGCTAAAAAGTTAATGAATAGCTCCGAAGAGTTACATCATAAAATTACAGGTTTATTGGGAAAGCAAGCCTACGAAAATAAAATACTAAACAGAGCTTATGTAGCCAGTAAGGTATTTCACAACAAAGAACTACTTCGTAAATTAAATGCTATTGTACACCCCGAAGTTCACAAACATTTTAAAAATTTTGTTGCACAACAAACCGCATCTTATTTAGTATATGAAAACGCTATTTTGTACGAAAACGAAAGTAACAAACTATGTGATATAGTTATTGTAGTTGCTGCGGATTTAGAAGATAGAATAGAACGTGTTTTAAAACGAGACAATACCACTAGAGAGGCGATACTAGCTAGAATGAATAATCAATGGAGTCAAGAAAAAAAGATAGCCAAGGCGGATTATGTAGTGTACAACAACGATAGAAACAATTTAAAAGAAAAAGTACTACAATTACATCTTAAAATTAATGCCCGTATTCTAAAATAAATTATACTAGATTTTAATTTTAAGCGTTTATATTTGTTAAGTGCACAATATAACCTATGAAATATAAATTAATTACTTTATTTACCTTATTTGCGACTAGTTTATTTGCGCAAACTAGTGGTGAAACTATTTATACATTTTTAAATGCTCCTACAGCTCCTAAACAAATAGCCTTAGGAGGAGCTGTATTAACCAGTAAAAATGATGTATCGCAATTGTTATGGAATCCTTCGGCTGTAAACCTAGAAGTAGATGGAGATATTTCGGCCAATTTTGTGAGTTATATTGCCGACATAAATGTGGGTTCCCTTGTGTATGCAAAGTCTATCAACCCTAAATATGGTATTGCTTTTTTAGGAATACAGTATTTTGATTATGGTGATTTTGATAGAACCGAAGCTACAGGTCCAGAAGTTTTAGGCTTATTCACATCTAAAGATTTAGCTTTTAGTTTGGGATATGGATATCAATATCAAGATTTTTCTTTTGGTTTGAGTTTAAAATACATTTCATCTAAAATAGATGTTTTTACGTCTAACGCTATCTTATACGATTTAGGAGTAACATATACACATCCCGAAAAGCCTTTGGTAGCCAGTTTAGTGATTCGTAATTCTGGAAAACAATTAACCGAATACATTGATACCGAAGAAAAAGTAAGTTCTAATATTGGTCTATCTGCAGAATATAGATTAGAGCACATCCCTATTAAAATTTATGGAGCTCTTGATGATATTGGGAATTGGGATATTAGTGCCCCAAATCCATCGAGAAGTAAAAAGGTATTTGATGGAGCGGATGAACCCGAAGAAATATCGGAAGTACAAAACGCTTTTAGACATTTGTCTTTAGGAGCAGAACTTTGGCCAGAAAAACTATTTAATTTACGTATTGGATACAATGCCAGACGTGCTCAAGAATTTCAGCTTGAGCCGGCAAGAACAAATGCGGGACTGTCGTATGGTTTTGGTATTAATACCAAATTTATAAAGTTTGACTATGCTTTTTCTAAATTTCAAGAAGGAGCAAAATACAGTACTTTTGGGTTAACATTACATTTATAATTTTATGGATTCTAAACTAATTATTGCAATTGATGGTTTTTCATCAACAGGAAAAAGCACTGTAGCCAAACAATTAGCCAAACATTTAGGATATATTTATGTAGATACGGGAGCTATGTACAGAGCAGTAGCTTTGTACGCACTACAACAAAATTATATAGACGAGCATCAAAATATTTTAACCCATGCTTTGGTTGATGATTTAGACAATGTACACATAACGTTTAAACACAATGCTGCTTTAGGTTTTTCAGAAGTCTATTTAAACAATGTAAATGTTGAGTCAAAAATAAGAGGACTCGAAATATCTTCGTTTGTTAGTAAAGTAGCTGCAATTTCTGATGTTAGACAAAAATTAGTAACCTTACAACAGCAAATGGGCGCTAACAAAGGTATTGTAATGGATGGTAGAGATATAGGAACTGTTGTATTTCCTAAAGCCGAATTAAAGTTATTTATGACAGCCTCTGCCAAAACAAGAGCGCAACGTAGATTTGATGAATTGGTTGCCAAAGGAGACACTCAAATAAGTTACGACGATGTGTACAAAAACGTAGTAGAAAGAGATACAATGGATACTACTCGAAAAGATTCTCCGCTAGTTATGGCTGTTGATGCTATAGAAATAGACAATTCTGATTTAACAAGAGAAGAACAATTTACGTATATCTTGTCACTTGTCAATACTAAAAAACACTAAGCCTTTTAAGGTATATTTAAATATTTATGTGTTTGTAACGATATTTTCCATTGGGGATGTTTCATTACATAATCCACTATTTTAGGAGTCATTTTTTCTTTTTTACTCCATTCTGGCTGTAAATACAACGTGCACTTATCCGAAACTTTAGCTGCTTGTTCTTCTGCAAATTCAAAATCACTCGTATTGTGAATAATCATTTTTAGTTCGTGCGCTTCTTTATAAATAGCTTCTAAAGGTAATTTTGTTTTTTTGGGAGATAAACAAATCCAATCCCATTGCCCACTTAATTGATACGCTCCCGAAGTTTCTATATGCGTTTGCAAACCTTTGTTTTGCAAAGAGCTTGTTAAATATTGCATATCCCACATTAAAGGTTCACCTCCTGTAATAACAATGGTTTTTGCATATTTACTAGCGTTTTCTACAATTACATCTGCATGTGTCGGCGGATGTAAATTTGCGTCCCAACTTTCTTTAACATCACACCAATGACAACCAACATCACACCCTCCTACTCTAATAAAATAAGCAGCAGTTCCTGTATGGTTTCCCTCTCCTTGTATGGTATAGAACTCTTCCATTAACGGAAGCATAACTCCTTTGTTTACAAGTTCTTTGGTTTTAATATCCATGCGTTGTGTTTTGGAGTGCAAAGATACAAGAAAATAAAGAATATATTTTTATTTGTTTAATAAAGGTTCGGCGTATTAAAAGCTTATTTTTTTACGTAATTTAGAGCCCTAAATTTCACATAAAAAATGAAAAAAACTCTTTCTATTTTAGCGCTATGCATTGGTCTATTTTCTTGTTCTAAACAAGACACTACCATTGCATTAAACAAAGTAGGTGGCATTAACAATACCACAACCGTACAAGATTTAAAACATTTATTTAAAAACGATTCTATAGTTTCTAGACTTAGCGAAGGTGACTTAGGAAACACGTACAGTTCTGATGATGACACACATTTAATTTATGCAAAAGGAGGAAAACTTTTGTTGGCTGTAGCTCCCGTAAGTCCTTTAGATTCTGTTTCTAAAATAAAAAACGTTACTATTTATAGTGATGCATACAAAACCAATGCTGATGTAACGATA
This sequence comes from Wenyingzhuangia sp., assembly GCA_020628175.1. The sequence continues at coordinate 58,529 of JAHDFK010000007.1, read as the reverse complement.
GCCTCTACTTTTAACGATGTAAACATCCATCACACCATAGAAAAATTAGAAGCTACTTTTAGTTATGTAACCGTATTTATTAAAGATATCAACGCCACTGCCACGTTAAAAAAACAAGATATTGGTCTCAAGGCTTTTCAAACGGGTAGTATCGATAAATCTCAAATTCCCGAAAACGCATCTTTAAATTCTTTAACCGTTTGGTTTGAATAATACACAGAAACTTATGAAACTACGAATCATTCAAATTTTACTAATTTTCAGTACTTGTAATGCCTTTTCTCAAAGTAAAAAAATTGAATTTAATCTATCTCTAGGACCAACGTTTTCGTTACCCAAAACAACCAATCTTATAGATACCAATATAACAACACCCCCTACCACTAAAACCACTACAACTATTGGTGCTTATATTTTACCTAGTATAAACTACTCGTTAAATCATAAGTTCTCAATTGATTTTGGACTGGGTTATTATCTTGATCGATTTTCAGTAGTAACTAACATTGGAGATACTACCAACAAAGCAAATAGAAATATGAGTCAAATTCAGACTCCTTTGAATGTAAACTTTCATTTCGGAAAAAGAAATGCCTATCAATTAGGAGTGGGTGCTTTTTCTAATTTTATAATTGCTGTAAAAGAAAAAGGAACAACAACTACAACGCCTGTAAATGGTATTCTTAATAATAGTGATACTCCTATTTTCACAAACAATGCAACTACAAAAACAACAAACAATAGTCTAGAAAATTACAACCGTTTTAGTGTCGGTACTTTTATCCAACTAAAGCGTAACTTCAACATAACGAGTCATAAACAAGCATTTGTTTTATTAAAAATTAACCAATACATCAACACAGCTAAAAAGCCAAGTGCTCGTTTTAATAAAGAACAGAACGCTACAACTATAAATATTGGATTTGGAATTACATTATAACATACCATTATCTAATACAATTTCAACAATAGAGTATAAAAAAAGCTCATCATTTTAAAAATGATGAGCTTTTTTTATTATTGACTTTTGAGACTATCTCTCAATAGTTTGTTTTCTATCTGGACCTACAGAAACAATGGTAATTTTAATTCCTGTTTCTTTCTCAATAAAAGCAATATAATCGTTTAACGCTTCTGGTAACTGATCTTCAGAAGTCATTTCTGTTAAATCTTCTTTCCAACCTTTTAACTCAGTATAAATTGGCTTTACGTTTTCTGGCTCAATATTGTACGGGAAATGTTTGATAACTTCTCCTTTGTATTCGTAAGCTGTACACACTTTTAAAGTATCAAAACCAGATAAAACATCTGCCTTCATCATATTTAATTGTGTTACTCCGTTTACTTGACAAGCATATTTTAAAGCTACCATGTCTAACCAACCACATCTACGTGCTCTACCGGTAGTTGCTCCAAATTCGTGTCCAACCTTTGCCATTGTAGCTCCATCTTCATCAAACAATTCTGTTGGAAAAGGACCTGAACCTACACGTGTTGTATAAGCTTTAAATATTCCAAAAACCTCACCTATTTGGTTTGGTGCAATACCTAAACCTGTACAAGCTCCAGCAGCTGTTGTGTTAGATGATGTTACAAATGGATATGTTCCAAAATCAACATCTAATAAAGAACCTTGTGCTCCTTCTGCTAAAATGGTTTTGTTATTTTTTATAGCTTGGTGTAAATACTCTTCACTGTCTATAAAAGTTAACGCTTTTAATTTATCTACAGCTTTAAAAAACGTTTCTTTAAGCTCATCTAAATTATAGTCTAATTCTACATTGTAGAATTCTAACATGTTAATATGCTTTTGCGTTAACGTTTCAAAAATTTCTTTCCAATTTGCTAACTCTAAATCTCCAACACGCATTCCGTTACGTCCTGTCTTATCCATGTAAGTTGGACCAATACCTTTTAACGTAGATCCAATTTTGTCTTTCCCTTTTGCTTTTTCAGATGCAGCATCTAACAAACGGTGTGTTGGCAAAATTAAATGTGCTTTTCTAGATATTAATAAAACTTTTTTAAAGTCTACATCAAACTTAGATAAGTTTTCTATTTCTTGGTTAAAAATAACAGGATCAATTACTACACCGTTACCAACAACATTTACAGCTTCTTTATGAAAAATTCCCGATGGAATTGTATGTAAAACATGTTTGTGTCCATCAAAAATCAAAGTGTGTCCTGCATTTGGACCTCCCTGAAAACGAGATATCAAATTATAGTTCTGTGTTAAAACATCAACTATTTTTCCTTTACCTTCATCTCCCCACTGTAAGCCTAATAATAAATCTACTGCCATTTTAATCTATAAATGTAAAATTCTATTTTTCTTTCTTTTTACCATAAAAATACAAGGAATGCTTGTCTATTTCTACGTTAAAAATTTCTTCTATTGTTTGTTTAATTGATTGAATTCGTGGATCACAAAATTCAATTACCTCACCATTATCTAAAATTAGATGATCGTGTTGCTTGTCGAAAAAACTTTTTTCGTAGTGCGCTTGGTTTTGCCCAAACTGATGTCTACGAACCAAACCACACTCTAACAACAACTCTATAGTATTGTATAACGTTGCTCTACTTACACGATACTTTTTATTTTTCATGTTGATATACAATGATTCTATATCAAAATGTTCTTCTAAGTCGTAAATTTCCTGTAAAATAGCGAAACGCTCAGGTGTTTTACGATGTTTGTTTTTTTCTAAAAACTTAACAAACACGTTTTTAACGACTTCTTGATTTTTTTGTTTAGTATCCATAACTGGGTTTGTTGTTTAAAAACAGCAAGATGCAAATTTATACTTTTATTTATTATCCTAATAATAAAAGAAATGCTTTTTTTCTAAATAATACGTTTTACACGTTTTACTCCTTTAATGCCTTGTAATTGATTTATAATTTTTCTTAGCTTACTTCTATTGGGTACAGTAATTGTAAATTTTCCATCAAACAAACTCCCATCTCCAGCAATATTTACACTGTTAATATTCATATGATTGTTCGAGATAATTCGAGAAATTTCTCCTAACATTCCAGATCCATCTTCTCCTTTAATGCTCAGCGTAACTTTAAACACTTGTTTGGTAGAATCTACCCAAGTTGCTTTCATTATACGGTACGCATAGTTAGACTGCATACTAATGGCATTAGGACAATTGTTTTTATGCACTTTAATTCCATCGTTGATGGTTACAAACGCAAATACTTTATCTCCCGGAATAGGATTACAACACGGCGATAAGGTATACTCTAACTTTTCGTTATCCTTACCAAAAAGCAACATGTCGTAATTGGTATTAATTTCTTCTTTCTTAACTATTTTAGAAGGATCAGATTTTGAACGTCGAAACAATTTTGCAAAAGTACTTGTTTGCTGACTAGCAAAGTTTCGTATTTGCGTATTGTCTATCGTACCAACTCCTACCCTGTAATATAAATCTAAAGTGGTTTTTAGTTTGAAAAAAGAAACCATTGCCGCTAAGTTTTTATCGGTAGGCTCTAATTTTAAATGACGTAATTTTCGCGACAATACTTCTTTTCCGTAAGTAGCTACTTTTCTTTCTTCTTCTTTTAAAGCTTGTCTTATTTTAGTTCTCGCTCTGGCAGTAACTACAAAAGTCAACCATCTTTCTGAGGGTTTTTGGTTTTCTGATGTGATAACTTCTACTTGATCGCCACTCTGTAAAACCCTATCTAGAGGTGTTAATTTCCCATTTACTTTTACACCTCTACATTTTAAACCTACAGCTGTATGTATACTAAAAGCAAAATCTAAAGCAGATGAGCCTTTGGGTAAAGATTTGATATCTCCCTTAGGTGTGAAAATAAAAATCTCTTTGGAATATAAGTTTAATTTAAAGTCTTCTACAAAGTCAACCGCATTGATATTTAAATTCTCTAACGTATCTTTTAACCTGTTTAGCCAAGTTTCTAATCCACTTTCGTTAACATCTCCTTGTTTGTATTTAAAATGAGCAGCATATCCTTTTTCGGCAATTTCATTCATTCGTTTCGATCTGATTTGCACTTCTACCCATCTACCCTCTGGTCCCATTACCGTAATGTGCAACGCTTCGTAACCCGTAGTTTTAGGTTGCGAAATCCAATCTCTTAATCTTCCCGGATTCGGTCTGTAATTGTCTGTTACAATTGAGTATATTTTCCAAGCGTCAAATTTTTCGTTGGCAGTTTTCGAATCGTATATAATTCGAATGGCAAACTTATCATACACCTCTTCGTAGCGAACTCCTTGCGAACGCATTTTTTTACGAATCGAAAAAATAGATTTTGTTCTTCCTTTTATTTCAAAATCAAAACCTTGCTTTTCTAAACCTTCTCTAATCTTAGACGAAAAATTATCAATATAATCTACCTGATTGTCTTTATTGGCAATAATCTTATCTTCAATATCTTTATAGACCTCTGGCTCGGTGTATTTTAATCCTAAATCTTCTAATTCGGTTTTTATATTAAATAAACCTAATCTATGGGCTAAAGGCGCATAAATGTAAAGTGTTTCCGAAGATATTTTTACTTGTTTGTGAGGTGGCATTGCCCCCATGGTTTGCATGTTGTGTAACCTGTCTGCTATTTTTATTAAAATAACACGTACATCATCATTCAACGTTAACAACATCTTTCTAAAATTCTCTGCCTGAATAGAAGCATTCTGGTCTTTACTCATTCGAGAAATCTTAGTCAATCCGTTTACAATTTTGGCTATTTTTTTACCAAACAGACGTTCCATGTCTTCTATGGTATAGTCTGTATCTTCTACAACATCGTGTAATAAAGCTGCTGCAATAGATACGGCCCCTAAACCTATTTCGTAGGCTACAATTTTAGCAACGGCTATAGGATGATATATATAGGGTTCGCCTGTTTTTCTACGCTGTTTGCTATGTGCTTCTACAGCAATATCAAAAGCTTTACGAATCAGTTTTTTATCTTCTTCAGATAAACTTTGGTAACTATCTTTTAGTAAATCTTTGTACCTACGCGTAATTTCTTTATTCTCTTGTTCTAAATCAATAACATATCCCATAATAACATCCTTTTCTGAACCTCAATCTTTTTCTTGCGAGCCTATATTCGTATCTACTTTAAAAATAGTAAACTTTTTTATTTCGTATTGTTTGTTGTTTCTTTTTTATTCAAAAAAAATAGAGCTTAAAAATTAAGCTCCATTCTAAATACACCTATAAGTAGTTGTTATTTTTTCAAGTTCAACACGCGTTGTAACAATGTAGGATGCGAGTAATGAAAAAAAACGTTCCATTTATGAGGCGTTAAATTACTTAAGCTATTTTTTGACAACTTTTTTAATGAAGATATCAAATAGCGACTATGGTAGGTTTCTTTAGCAAAATCATCTGCTTGATATTCAAATTTTCTAGAAAAAATATTCATCAGCAAACCTGTAAGTTCAGATATGGGACTGTATAAAATACCAAAAGCTAACAACCCAATATGAAAACTACTTTTCGATACTTTAAAAGCGTCTGCCAACAACGTATTTCCTAACAACAAACCTAAAATATACAATGTAACTCCTGTTAATGCTAACGATGCAATCAAATTAAAAATGGTGTGTTTCTTTTTATAATGACCTACTTCATGTGCAAATACAGCTACTATTTCTTCTTCTTCTAAATCGTTAATTAACGTATCGTATAGTACAATGCGTTTTTTAGGACCAAAGCCTGTAAAATAAGCATTTGCCTTAGTCGATCTTTTCGAGCCATCAATTACAAATATGTTATTCAGTTTAAATCCTTGTGTAGTAGCATAAGCTACCAGTTTTGTTTTTAAACTTCCTTCTTGTAATGGAGTTTGTTTGTTAAACAACGGTACTATTAAACTTGAGTAAAACAGAGTTAAAAACAACGTAAATACAGAAAACACAAGCCATGCATACCACCAAAAATTAGCCTGAAACTGAACATACAACCACGTAACTATGTACAACAAACCGCCTCCCAACACCAAAGTCATCAACAAACCTTTTAACTTATCGATGACAAATAGTTTTTTAGAACTTTTATTAAAACCAAATTTCTCTTCGATAACAAAAGTATGGTAGTAACTAAAAGGTATTTGAATAAGAGAGCTTACACCTCCAATAATTCCGAAAAAAACTAAGGTTTGTACAATGGAATTTGTCGTGACACTTGTAGCTATTTTCTCTACAAAAGCAACGCCTCCAAGTAAAAAAAAGTTAAGCGTTACTACAAAAGAAAACAAACCTGAAAAAGTAGCAAACTTATAATTTACATACTTGTAAGCTTGCGACTTTTGATATTCTTCGGCACTATAAACATCTTCTAGTTCTGTCGGAATCGCATCATTGTAATGTTGTGCGTTTACGTAACTTATTAATTCTTCTTTTATATAATTAACAACCAATACGGCTATAATTGTAATAAATAAAATTTCTCCAGTCATTGCTATTTAAAATTACGTTGTCTTTTGGCTTCGTACACTAAAATTCCTGCCGCTACAGAAACATTCATAGAGTCTATTTTACCCAACATTGGAATAATTATTTTTTTAGAAGCATTTTCTAACCATTCTTCAGACAAGCCTACAGCCTCTGTACCCACAACAATAGCGGTAGCTTCTGTAAAATTTTGTTCGTGATAATTTTCTGAATCCTCTTTTAATGCAGCAGCATACGTTGCTATATTTTGCTGTTTTAAATACGTTAAAATTTGTTGTGTTGTACCTGTTGCTATTTGCGTTGTAAACAAACACCCTACACTCGAACGGATAATATTAGGGTTAAACATATCTGTTTTCGGATTCGCTATTAAAACCGCATCTACATTTGCAGCATCGGCAGTTCTTAACATCGCCCCTATATTTCCTGGTTTTTCTGGTGCTTCTGCAACAAGTACCAGAGGTGTTTTTGTTTTAAACTGCAAATTTTCTAACAACATAGATTTGCTTTCTACCACTGCCAATACACCCTCTGTAGTAGCACGGTACGCTATTTTTTGATACACCTCTTTGGTAACTTCAATATACTCTTCTGCTGCAAAGTTTTCTATATCAAAATCATGTCCTACTAAATTTTTATCGTAAAACAGCTGTTTTATTTTGTACCCACCTTCTAAAGCTAAGGTCAATTCTCTTTTTCCTTCCAACAAAAAAGTTCCTGTTTGTTTTCTTGCTTTAGATTTATCTCCTAAAACAACCAACGCTTTTACCAAACTATTTTGTACACTACTTATTTGCTTGTGCATCAACTTTCGTAAAATTTAAATCTCTTTTAATAATTTTTCTAACACACGCTCTACTCCTAAATTCTGATTGGAATCTGTTTCGTACTTCGCGATATGTTTAACATCTGGATGTGCGTTGCGCATTGCAAAACTATATTTTGCTTTTTTTAACATTTCTACATCATTTTGGTAATCGCCAAAAGCCATGGTTTCATTTTCAGAAATTCCTAACTGCTCTTGTATTCTAGCAATGGCATTTCCTTTATGATTCGTTTTCAAAGCAATATCTACCCAAAATTCTCCAGATACTTTTATTTGCCAATCTTTTGCATAACTTTTTAAATACGGATAAATATTCGCCTCAGAACCTTCTGGATGGTATAAGGCTATTTTTAAAAATGCATCTTCTGGTAGCTCATCAAAATTAGATAGCAATTGGTACTCGCTGTAATACTCTGCAACTACTTTTTCTAATGCTTTATTGGTATCTAAAAAATATGCTTTTTTCTTACCTGCCAGCACCACAAACACGTTGGGTATTTTCTGAACCAAAGAAAGAAAAAACAGAATATCTTGTTTAGCAACCTCATTTACATACAATTCTTTGTTGTTTTCTACCACATAAGCGCCATTTTCTGCCACAATGGTTACATCTTTTTGTATAGATTTTAGTTTCTCTAAAATACTGTGGTATTGTCTTCCGCTGGCAGCAACAAATTTTATGTTTTTGGACTTCAATTGTATAAACTGTTCAAAAAACAAATCACTTACCTCGTGCATGTCATTTAAAAGCGTGCCATCCATATCAGACACTATTAATTTTACTTCAGATAAGTTCATGTTTTTCTTAGGTCTAAATTCAACACAAAGGTACACTATTGCGTGCTGTTCTTAAAAAATTATGAAAACCGAATCCAAACTAAGTTTCTCGTATTCTTTTTTTCGTATAAATACAACGCTTACCTAGGTTTGTGAATTAGTTATCAACAATATAAAAGTTATCAACCATTTTTGTAAAGAAGTAAAACTAAAATTTTACTGCAAAAACCAACAATATCGATTAAATTTGTAAGTCCTATGGAACAAACTAAAAACGTAAAAGGCAAAAAAATTGATAAGAGTAAAATCATCAATTTAGCACACGGAAAAATACCGCCACAAGCTGTAGACATGGAAACCGCTGTGTTAGGAGCCATGATGATTGATAAAAAAGGTATTGACGCTGTGATTGACATATTGCATCCAGATGCTTTTTACAAAGAGCAACATCAGGCCATTTATGCTGCAATTCATACGTTGTTTCAAAACTCAGAACCAACCGACTTATTAACTGTTTCTAACCAATTAAAAAAGGATGGAAAACTAAGCATGGTTGGAGGAGATTTTTACTTAATTGAACTTACACAAAAAGTATCATCTTCTGCCCATATAGAATTTCATGCGCGTATTATATTACAAAAGTACATTCAACGTCAGTTAATTACTATTTCTAGTGATATCATAGAGCAATCGTACGATGAAACCGCAGATGTTTTTGATTTGTTAGACATGGCAGAAACAAAGTTTTTTGAGGTAACACAAGGAAACTTAAAAAAGAGCTCCGAAAAATCGGATTCATTAGTTCGACAAGCCTTAAAGAAAATAGAAGATTTAAGCGGACGTGAAGGAATGTCTGGTTTGGCAACTGGTTTTACAAAATTAGATGCTTTAACCTCAGGATGGCAACCTTCGGATTTAATTATTATTGCAGCCCGTCCGGGTATGGGAAAAACGGCCTTTGTAATTTCTATGGCTAAAAACATGGCTATTGATTTTAATCACGGTGTTGCTGTATTTTCTTTAGAGATGTCTTCGGTACAGTTAATTACTCGTATGATTTCGTCAGAAACAGGACTATCCTCTGAAAAACTACGTAAAGGTACTTTAGAACCTCACGAATGGGAACAGCTAAACGTTAAAGTAAAAAACTTATCTGAAGCTCCTATTTTTATTGACGACACACCTTCGTTATCTATTTTTGATTTACGTGCAAAAGCACGACGATTAAAATCGCAACACGATATACAAATTGTTGTGATTGATTACTTGCAGTTAATGACTGCCGGTGGCGCTGCTGGAGGAAACCGTGAACAAGAAATTTCTATGATTTCTCGTAACTTAAAAGCCTTAGCTAAAGAACTACACATACCTGTTATTGCATTGTCTCAGCTATCACGTTCGGTAGAAACACGTGGAGGTAGTAAAAGACCTTTACTTTCGGATTTACGTGAATCGGGAGCCATTGAACAGGATGCCGATATTGTATCGTTTATTTTCCGTCCGGAATACTACGGTATGACCGAATGGGATGACGATGACCACACACCTTGTGAAGGACAAGGAGAATTTATTGTTGCTAAGCATCGTAATGGTGGTTTAGACAATATTCGTTTAAAATTTACAGGGCACTTAGCGAAATTTTCTGATTTAGAAGAAGATTTTGGTGGCCAATTAGAATCGTCTATGAACAGCTTTAACGATGTTGCTGGAGGTATAAATCCTGCAGATGCCTTTGATGCTCCAGTTACACCTGATACAGATGATGATGTTCCGTTTTAACCCATAGACATCGTAATACATAGAAAAGCTTCCTTAAGTAATTAAGGAAGCTTTTTATTTTTAAATAAAAAAAGTATGGTTACAGAAATTACTATTTTAACTATTAAAGAAGGTATGACTTCTAGATTTGAAGACGACTTTAACAAAGCTTCCCTATATATTTCATCAATAGAAGGTTACATAACACATCAATTAAAAAAATGTATCGAAAAAGAACATCAATATATTTTAATTGTAACATGGAAAACTTTAGAAGACCATACTATTGGTTTTAGACAGTCTGAAGTATATTTGAAATGGAAACAACTACTACACCATTACTACGAACCTTTTCCTGAAGTAGAACACTATATAGATGTACAGACAAACTGATGTATGTGTAATTAGCTAGCTCAAAAACCTATTTACGCGCTATAAAACTTTTTAAAAAACCAAAACCGTAACCTGCCATTTGTACTAGAGTAGTTATAATAGACAAAAAGGCAACACCTACATTTTTAGTAGCTACTAAAGACACCATTAGCAACAACATAAAATACAAATAATAGGCTATTATAAACTGCCAAACTCCTGCTAAAAAAAATAATGAAGCTACTATGAACCCTATAATAAATAACGTAGGAAACCAATAAGTTAATTTTGCTGTACCCGGATATTTTGCGTTTAAGATAGGTCGTGCACTTCCAAACTTAAACGTTTGCTTGTAAAAAGCATCTAAAGAGGTTCTTCTTTTATGATACACAAAAGCATTGGCTATCAACTGAGTCTCAAATCCATTTTCCCACAACCTAAAAGACAAATCAATATCTTCACCCACCTTCATTGCAGAAAAACCTTGGGTTTGTAAAAATGCTTTTTTAGAAATTCCTAAATTAAAACTTCTAGGCTGAAACCTACCTACTCCTTTTTTTTTACCTCGAATTCCTCCTGTAGTTAAAAAAGAAGTCATCGAAAAATTAATGGCTTTTTGTAGCGGTGTAAACGTTGGGTGCGCTGCATCTGGACCACCAAAAGCATCTGTATATTTTGTTGCTAATGCTTTATCAACCTCTTGTAAATAAGTAGCTGGAACTAAAACATCTGAATCTAACACTACAAAATAATTTCCTTTAGCATGTTCCATTCCGTAATTACGCGCCATACCCGCCCCTTGATTCTCCGTGAGAAAATACTGAATATTCAAACGATCTTTATAGCTTTCGACAATACCCGTAGCATTGTTTTCCGAACCATCTTCTACAACAACAACCTCAAAAGGTTTGTCGTACATTTGTTTCGTTAAACTGTAAAGTAACTCGTCAATTTCATCGGGTCTATTGTATAGCGGAATTACAAACGAATACATAACCTATAAAGACTTTAAAATGGCCTTGTTTATTTTTTTAACCAAAGCAGGACCTTCGTAAATAAAACCTGTGTATACTTGTACCAAATCTGCACCCGCAGCAATCTTCTCTAAAGCATCTTCTGCGGTATGTATACCTCCAACTCCAATAATAGGAAAAGCTTTATTAGATTTTTCTGCCAAATATTTAATAGTCGCTGTACTTTTTTCTTTAATTGGTTTACCACTCAATCCTCCGTTTCCAATTTCTTTCAACAACGCATCCGAAGCTTTTAAACCTGTTCTATCTACCGATGTGTTAGAAGTAATAACCCCATCAATATTAGTTTCTGCAACTAGCTCTATAATTTCGTCTAATTGTTGCGTATTTAAATCTGGCGCTATTTTTAATAAAATTGGTCTCTGCTCTTTTTCAGAATTGTTTAGCTTTTGTACCGCTCCTATCAACTCTAACAAATAGTCTTTATCTCCTAACTTAGCATGGCTACTTACATTAGGGCAACTAACGTTCAAAACAAAGTAATCTACATAAGCATGCAGAGCTTTAAATACTTCGCAATAATCTTGCGTATATTGTTCTAACGGAATATTCGTATTCTTTCCTATATTTCCTCCTACAATTACTTTTCCTTTGTTCTTTTTTAAATTTTCAATAGCCGCTGCAACACCATTGTTGTTAAAACCCATTCGGTTAATAATACCTTCATCATCTTTCAAACGAAACAATCTTTTCTTAGGGTTTCCTTCTTGTCCTTTGGGAGTTACTGTTCCTATTTCTATAAATCCAAAACCATAATCGGCCAATTCGTTAAACAGTACCGCATTTTTATCAAATCCAGCAGCCAATCCTACAGGGTTTTCAAAAGTTATTCCAAACAATTCTCTTTTTAACCTTGCATCGTTTACTTTATACATAGCTCTTGTAATTGCCGATACTCCTGGTATTTTAGATAACACCTTTATAGTATCAAAAACAAAGTAATGTACTTTTTCAGGATCGAATTTAAAAAATAACGGGCGTATGATTGCGGTATAAAGACTCATGCTTGGGTGGTTTTGTTTTGTGGTTGTAAAATTACGAACTTTATTTTATAGGTTCTATCAATTGTAGTCGCAAAAAAAAGCCTTTGATTTCTCAAAGGCTCTTTTATTATCTTAAACTGGCATCAAATTGTTTTTCAAACGATTTTTGAAGCTTCGTCATTATTTTTTCTATCTGCTTATCTTCCAAAGTTTTGGTTTCATCTTGTAACACAAAACTCAACGCGTACGATTTTTTTCCTACAGGTAATTTATCTCCTTCGTATACATCAAATAAATCTACTTCTTTTAACAACTTTTTTTCCGATTGAAAAGCAGCATTGTATACATCTTTAAAAGCAACATCATCTGCTAACAACAAAGCCAAATCTCTTTTTACAGACGGATATTTAGGCAACAAGTTTACTTTTAATTTGTTATTTTGAGACACTTTTAAAATAGCATCCCAATTAAAATCTGCATAAAAAACCTCTTGCTTTATACCAAATTCTTTTAAGATTTTAGGCGTTACCATTCCAACATCTACCAACTTTATCTTTCCTAAACTTAAAGTCAAACCTTCAGAAAAAACATCGTTTTTTGTAGGAGTTACTTTTACTTTGGTATGTCCTAATCGTTCTAAAACACTAGTTACAACAGCTTTTATATAATAAAAATCAGTCTTTTTATTTGTACCATTCCACGTTTCTTTATCACGATTCCCCGATACAAACAACGTTAAATGCTTCTGCTCATCGTAGGTTTCATTAAATTTATGATATGTTTTTCCAAACTCATAAAACTTAATATCGTTGTTCTTTCTGTTAATATTATAAGCTACAGACTCTAAACCACTAAATAATAACGATTGTCGCATTACAGCCAAATCGCTACTTAAAGGATTTAACATTTCTACGTTATTCTCTGCATTTAAATTTTCAGACAAATCTATGTAAGAAGCCTTTGTTAAAGAGTTTGCCATTGTTTCGTTAAAGCCTAACACTCTTAATTGTTCTGCAACTACATTTTCTGTTTTTACACCATCAAATTTCGATGGCTCTATAGAAGTGTTTAATTTATGTGAAAACTCAATATTATTATATCCGTATACACGTAAAATTTCTTCCACAATATCTGCTTCTCTTTGCACATCTACTCTGTACGCAGGTACTACCAAACCTAAACCTCCTTCGGTTTCGCTATTAATTTTAATTTCTAACGATGCCAATATATTTTTAATCGTATCGTTTGGTAATTTCTGACCAATAACACGTGCTACATTTTCGTACGACATAAACACCTCAAAATCTTCAATTTTGTTAGGGTATACCACATCTACATCCGAAACTGTTTTACCTCCAGCTATTTCTTCTATCAATAAAGCAGCTCTAATCAACGCATACTTTGTATTGTTTGGATCAATACCTCTTTCAAACCTAAAAGAAGCATCTGTATTTAACGCATGACGTTTTGCCGTTTTACGAACTGCTACTGGGTTAAAATAAGCCGCCTCTAAAAATATAGAAGTTGTGTGCTCTGTTACCCCCGATTCTAATCCTCCTAAAACACCCGCAATACACATTGGCGTATCGTTACCATCACAAATCATCAAATCTTCGCTACTCAATTCACGCTCTACACCATCCAACGTTGTAAACTTTGTTCCTTCTTCTAAAGTTGTTACAACTACTTTGTTTCCTGCAATTTTATTAGCATCAAAAGCATGTAAAGGCTGCCCTAATTCATGCAAAACATAATTGGTAATATCTACCACATTATTTAAAGGTTTTACACCAATAGCTTTTAATTTATTTTGCAACCATTCTGGCGATGCTTCAATTTTCACATCCTTAATCGCAACACCTGCATATTTAGGTGCCAATTCAAAATCTTTTACATGTATGTCAAATTTCAACAACCTTTCGTACACATGAAAATCACTTACAGAAGGCGAAATTAATTCTTTCTGAATGCCTTGTTGCATCAATCCCGCACGCAAATCTCTCGCCACACCTAAATGACTCATTGCATCAGCACGGTTGGGTGTCAATCCTATTTCAAAAACCTCATCAATCTCTATATCAAAAACCTCAGCAACAGGAGTTCCTGGTTGCAAATCGGCATCTAACACCATAATTCCGTCATGTCCGTCGCCTAAACCTAATTCGTATTCAGCGCAAATCATTCCAAAACTCTCTTCTCCTCTTATTTTTCCTTTCTTAATTTTAAACCCTTCACCTTTATCATCGTACAAAACTGTACCCACAGTAGCAACAGGTACCTTTTGGCCTGCAGCAACATTAGGCGCACCACACACTACTTGTATAGGTGCTTCTCCACCAACATTTACGGTAGTTACACTTAATTTATCAGCATTCGGATGTTTTTCGCAAGTTAAAACCTCACCCACAACAACACCTGCCAAGCTACCTTTTATCGATTCTACTTTCTCAATTCCTTCAACTTCCAAACCAAGATCAGTTAACAATTCACCAGTTTTTTCTGCTTCCCAGTCAATCTTAATAAATTGTTTTAACCAATTGTATGATATTTTCATCTGTTTAAAATTCTTATTTAAGTGCGCAAATTTACAACTCTCATCCGACAATTACGAATTCGATAATACGAAATTTAATCTTTTATAAACAAGTCTCGCTCCGTTATTTAAATCCAACAGATTCTTGGGTGTTTCCCTTTGGGTCGCGCTTTCCGTACTCGTTTTTTTTCGTGCCTCAAAAAGAACTCAAACACACCCGTCAATCGCTAACACATAAAAAGCCATTGGCAAACTTCTATTCTAAAATTTACAGAAAACAGCAACGGGAAGTGATGGCGAGTTTAGCTAGGCATAACTATAAAACACTACTTTCCATCATCTCCAACTCGATTGGAGGTCGAACACCAGCATTATGAAATAGTATGTATCAGACCCACACTTAAATTAAACATCAACTATGCTTAAACAAACATCACATCTCGACTCCACTCGATGACCTACCATATTCTTTTTAAATAAAAAGGTGTTCGAGCGGAGTCGAGAACTTATCAAATCTAACTAATATTCGCTCAAGTAACACTAAATCTCATTGAGAATAAAGGCAATACACAACTTCCCATCATCTCAAAATCGATTGGAGATCGCACAATAGCATTATGAAATAGTATGTATCAGACCCACACTTAAATTAAATATCAACTATGCTTAAACAAACATCACATCTCGACTACGCTCGATGACCTACCATATTCTTTTTAAATAAAAAGGTGTTCGAGCGAAGTCGAGAACCTATTAAACCTAACTAATATTTGCCCAAATACTGGTACGCTTGTGTATTTGCTGGTAGGTATTTTTTATAGCTCTGTTTTTAGGCAATGCTAAATTTGGATCTTCGGTTAGTAAAGCGATTGCTTTGTTTCTAGCACTATGCAGCTCATTGCTATCTCTCACAATATCTGCAATTTTTAAATTCAACACACCACTTTGTTGCGTACCCATTAAGTTACCTGGGCCACGCAATTTTAAATCTACCTCAGCAATTTCAAAACCATCACTAGTACGCACCATGGTTTCTAATCGGGTTTTAGAATCGTTAGACAATTTTACGCCCGACATTAAAATACAAAAACTCTGATCAGCTCCTCTACCTACTCTACCTCTTAGCTGATGCAATTGCGACAACCCAAATCGCTCGGCACTTTCTATAATCATTACCGAAGCATTGGGCACATTTACCCCCACTTCTATAACCGTAGTAGCTACCATAATTTGTGTTTCTCCTTTTACAAAACGTTGCATTTCGAATTCTTTATCTGAGGGTTTCATTTTACCATGTACAATGCTAATTTTATAATCGGGTAACGGAAACTCACGCTGTATACTTTCGTAACCATCTTGTAAGTCTTTATAATCCATCGCTTCCGATTCTTCTATTAACGGATACACTACATAAATCTGTCTTCCTTTGGTTATTTCATCTCGCATAAATTTAAACACGCGTAGTCTAGAACTATCATACCTATGTACTGTTTGTATGGCTTTTCTACCTGGTGGTAATTCATCTATAACAGAAACATCTAAATCACCATAAGCACTCATTGCTAACGTTCTAGGTATAGGCGTTGCCGTCATAATTAAAATATGCGGTGGTAAGGTATTTTTCATCCACATTTTAGAACGTTGAGCCACACCAAACCTATGTTGCTCATCAATAACCGCCAACCCTAAATTTTTAAACTTTACTTTATCTTCTAAAATTGCATGGGTTCCTATTAATATTTGTAAAGACCCATCTTCTAAAGCCGCATGAATTTCGCGTCTTTCTTTTACTCTACTCGAACCTGTTAACAAACGAACCGTAATGCCAAACTTTTCTGCCATTTCAGAAATTGCTTGGTAATGCTGCGTTGCTAAAATTTCTGTAGGTGCCAACATTGTTGCTTGGTAGTTATTATCTAAAGCTATAAGCATGGTTAACAAAGCTACAATGGTTTTACCAGCTCCTACATCTCCCTGTAACAAACGGTTCATATGAGCACCTGTAGCCATGTCTGCTCTTATTTCTTTTACAACACGCTTCTGCGCATTCGTCAACTCAAACTGTAAGCCTTCTTTGTAAAAAGAATGAAAATAGGTTCCAATTTCATCAAACACAAAACCTTTAATTTTGTCTTTTCTTACTAAATTGTTCCGAATCAATTGCAATTGAATAAAGAAAAATTCTTCAAACTTTAATCGTTTTTGGGCTTTTGCTAAATACTCTTGATTTTTAGGAAAATGAATATGGTATAAGGCCTCTTTTTTAGAAAGCAACCCTAATTCTTCTATCAGTTCATCAGACAGGGTTTCTTGTATAAAAGGATACGCCTCTTTTAACAAACTCTGCATGGCCTTAAACATGACTTTGGTATTAAAGCCTTTGGCACTCATTTTTTCGGTAGACGGATACAAGGCTTGCAAGCCTGCTACAAAGTTTTTTTTGTAGTGAATTTCTAACTCCATATCTGGATGCGGCATGCTAAAATGACCATTGTAAAAATTTGTTTTTCCAAAAATTACATAAGGCTCATTAACTTTTATACTCGCTTTTAGCCACTTGGTAACACGAAACCAAACCAAATCTATAGTTCCAGTCTCGTCTTTAAAAGTTGCTACCAACCTACTCCCTCGTTTTTGTTTTACTTCTTTTATATCGGTTACAACTCCTCGTAACTGTATTTCTGTATTGCTAGGTTGCAACTCTCTAATGGTAAATATTTTTGATTTATCTACATAGCGTGTCGGAAAAAAATTTAAGAACTGATTGGCTGTAAACACCCCTAACTCCTTTTGCATAACAGCAGCTTTGGCAGGGCCAATACCCGATAAATAACTAATATTTGTTTCAAAATCAAACATAAACTAGTGCCGTTTTTTTTGTAATCAATAATAACCTATTAGTACCTTTTACTTTTTCAAAAATCTGCACTTCACACTGTTTCTCTTTAAAAAAAGCAACCACTTTTTCTGTTTCATCTACAGCTTTTTCTTGCATTCCTATATTAAATAAAATACTACCATTACTTTTTAATTGTTTATACAAACATTCACAAAACAAAGAGGTATAAAACTTAGATGGTACTTTGGTATCTACAAACAAATCAACAATAATTAAATTTGCTGTTTGTGTATTGTTTTTTACATAATTAAACGCATCTACTGCTACAATTTGTAACTGATCATCTTGGTCTATTAAAAACTCATTTTTTGCAATAGTTATTACAGTACTATCAAACTCTACCGCTACAATGTTTCCTTTATAATTAAACGTATCTCTTAACAAAACAACAGCACTTCCTCCGCCTAAACCCAATAATAAAACAGATTCTACGTTTGTAAAATCTACAGCCTGTAAGCCAAACTCTAATACCTGTTGTAATGCTCCGTACGAATAATTAGCATTTTTACTATCGAGCATTTTTTTTCCGTTTACATAGGTAAGTTCTAGCACTCCATTGTAATCCGAATTTATTTTTGTGGTTTGTGGCCACACATAACTCCATAGTTTTTTTAGCTTCATGTATACAGTTTCACTTCAATAATTTCAAAGATATAAAAGTATTAGCAACCCTTAATTAAACCCATTATATAAAATAATACTTCTTTATACACACAAACTAAAAAACACGTAACTTTGCGGTCTAATTCGTTCACAAGAAATGAGACTTCATAGAAATTTAGTATATACCGTTATCGATTCGTTAAACGATATTTTTAACGAAAAAGAATACGCCGATAAAGTAGTACAAAAAGCGTTAAAAAAAGATGCTCGTTGGGGAGCTAGAGACCGAAAATTTGTTGCCGAAACTATTTACGAAATTGTACGTTGGAAACGTTTGTACAACGAAATTGCTGGTACAAAGAATCATTATTCTAGAGAAAACTTGTGGAAAATATTTGCTGTTTGGGCAGTTTTAAGAGGAATTGCATTACCCGAATGGAAATATTTTGAAGGAACTCCTGTAAGAAGAATTAAAGGAAAGTTCGACGAATTACAAAGCAACAGAGCCATTGCAGAATCTATACCCGACTGGATGGATGAGTTGTGTGCAAAAGAATTAGGAGAAAAGAAATGGACTGCCGAGTTAAAGGCTCAAAATATTCCTGCTGCTGCAATTTTAAGATCGAACCCACTTAGAGGTTCTAAAAAACAATTGCAAGACCTATTGGCAAAAGACGATATTTTAACAAAACCTATTAAAGGATATCCGTACGCTTTAGAGTTAAACGAACGTAAAAATGTATTTAAAACAGCCGCTTTTAAAAGTGGATTGTTCGAAATGCAAGATGCCTCTTCGCAACTAGTTGCCGAATTTTTAGATGTGGCACCAGGTATGCGTGTTGTAGATACTTGTGCAGGTGCAGGAGGTAAAACCTTACACATTGCTGCATTAATGGAAAACAAAGGCTCTATTATTGCTACCGATATTTATGGAGGAAAATTGGTTGAATTGAAAAAACGTGCAAAACGTGCAGGTGCTTTTAACATTACCACCAAAAAAATAGAATCTACCAAAACCATCAAAAAACTATACAACACTGCAGATAGAGTTTTAATTGATGCTCCTTGTTCTGGTATTGGGGTTTTAAAACGTAATCCAGACAGTAAATGGAAATTACAGCCCGAATTTATCAACAACATTAAAGACACGCAAAAAGACATTTTAGAGCGCTATTCTAAAATAGCCAAAGTTGGTGGTAAAGTTGTTTACGCAACCTGTTCTATTCTACCTTCAGAAAATCAAGAGCAAGTGGCTCGTTTCTTAGGGTTAAACCCAAATTTTAAATTAATTAAAGACAAAAAAGTATTAGCCTCAGTATCTGGTTACGATGGTTTTTACATGGCATTGTTAGAGCGAATTAGCTAACAAATACTATTTTAAAATACCAAAAGGGATATAGCTACTTAGTTATATCCCTTTTTTTAGCGCATTCCCTTACCGGTCGGGCTATTCACTATATCTTTTGTTTTCTATCAAAAACAAAAGGATGCCGCTGCTATCCCTAATGCAGAAAATTTTAAACTTTTGGAGTAATCATTCCAAAAATACATTACCTTTACTACGTGAATAAAAAGGAAGCCATCATACAATCGGCTATAAAGCTAATTACCGAAAAAGGAATTCATAATACTCCAATGTCGGCTATTGCAAAAAATGCAGGTACGGGTATGGGTACTATTTACAATTACTATCCCACAAAAGAGGTATTAATCAACGAAATTTACCTTAAAATTAAAGAAGAAGAAAGGCATCTTTTTACAGATTTTAATATAGCTACCTCTATACAATTGCAATTCGAAAATTACTTTACGGCTATTGTAAGCTTTTTCTGTAACCATAGCACCTATTTTAAATTTATAGAACAACTACATGCTTCTCCTATTATTACAGAAAAAAGTAAAAATATAGGGCAACATTCTGTAGCACCCATACTACAATTATTAGAAAAAGGAAAACAGCTCCAAGAGATAAAAAACATACAAACAGATGAACTTTTAGTCTTTATAGGTGGCGCCGTACTATCGTATGTCCGATTTTATTTTATGCAACAACCACCAAACAAAACCATCTCATTAGAAAATCAAATACAATTGGTTTGGGATGCTATCAAACAATAAAAAAATTTAATTCCATTTTGGAATGAATATTCACTCTAATATAAAAAACATGAAAAAAAACGTTTTAATTACAGGAACCTCAACAGGTGTAGGTTTTGAAAGTGCCATTCTTTTTGCGCAAAACAATTTTAAAGTATACGCAACAATGCGTAACTTAAAAAAAGCAGACAAATTAAAAACAGTTATTCAAGATAAAAACTTAGACATTCACATACTACCTTTAGATGTAACAAATGTGAGTTCTATAAATAGTGCTGTACAAACTGTTATAGAACAAGAGGGTCGTATAGATATTTTAGTAAACAATGCGGGTGCAGGTTTTGCAAAAACTACAGAACAAGCTAGCGAAGAAGAAATACGATGGGTAACCGAAGTAAATTACCATGGTGTTGTATTTTGTACCCAAGCAGTTATACCTTACATGAGAAAACAAAAATCTGGGCAAATTATTAATATTACCTCTGTAGGTGGTTTGGTTGGACAACCATTTAACGAACTATATTGTGGAGCAAAATTTGCCGTAGAAGGTTATATGGAAGCACTTGCTACCTATGTTACTGATGCTTTTAACATACACATTTCTAATATTGAGCCTGGTGGAATAGCTACGGAGTTTATGACTTCTGCAATAGAAAAAACTATAGAAGAAGGAAAATTAGCTACTGGAGAATACGCTCCTATATTTGAAAGGTATATGGCAGGGAACCAAAAAAGAGCTAACGAAAGTAAAGAACAAGTGTACCAAACAGGTACAGAAGTTGCCGCTATTATTTTAAATGTTGCAACAAGCAATACCCCTCCTTTACGAATAAGAACTTCTAAATGGGGAGAAGATTTTTGTGAACTAAAAACGAAATCGGATCCTGATGGAACAAAAATTATAGAGCAAATAAGAAGTAGTTTTCTTTAAAATTAATTTTCTCTACAGGGAACTAAAAGGCTCCTTGTAGAGAAAATATCATGGTTCATAGAGTATAGCTTTAATTGCTCCTTTAAAACTCTCTTTATATTTACATTAAAACCTCTATTCTATTTTTAGAAAAAAGGGATCAATGTAAGCTAATTACTTTTTCAATTTTCCATCTATTACCCTGATGTCTCCATACAATCATAAACTTCATTGGCTCGGCAACATCATTAGGATTACTTTTATTGTAAAATTTATGATATCCTATCTCAACAGCTCCGTAATTTTTAATCGGATAAATTTCCAAACCTTCTTTCACCAATTCACGTCTAACTTTGTTGCAAATATATTTTTGGGTAGATGCTATTATTTCTTTTTTAGAATCCATAAAACCTGCTTTGTCGTGAAAAAACTCTACATCATCAGCATATATCTCTTCTTGAATTTTCAAATCACAAGTATTATATGCTTCAAAAAAAACAGCATCTTGTTTAATTATTTCATCATACAACTTTTGATCTGCAACTGTATATTCTTTTTCTAAAGCTACTTTTTGCCCTGTTTCTATTTCAAAAAACTCTTGTCCGTATACACCTAAATATTTCGTCAATAATTTTTGATACACATGGTATCCAACATCCGAATTTGTAAAAATTAATATCCCTTGCTTTGTTTTAGGAAATATAAAAAAGTAGGCCTGTACACCGTAATCCGATCCTCCGTGAGCCAATGCATAATTTCCATCTTTAAATTTATATTTTTCGAAACCTAAAGTAAAAAACTTCCCTTTTGTTGAAGCAACTTGGTCTTTCATTACATCTTGAAATACACTTTTAGACAGTCCTTCTTCTTTTAAAATACTTGTCAAAAATGTGCCGTAATCTTCTATGGTCGTTAACAAATCGTCTGCTCCATTGGCTATTGTACGTTGGTATGTGTCATAAGCCTCACCATCTTTATTAAAACCGTCTGCAAAACGGTTTACATCAATTTTATTATAAACATATTGTGTACTTGTCATTTTTAAAGGCTCAAAAACATAGGTTGCAGCCAACTCATCTAATGTTTGGTTAAACTTTTTTTGCAATGCTTTACGCAAATACTCAAACCCTTCTCCAGAATACGACCATTTTTCTCCTGGCTTAAATAAAAATGTTAGCTTTCCATCTCTCCAATTTGGAAATCCTGTTTGATGCGTTAAAATATGTCTTGTTGTAATTAATTTTGCATAAGGATGATCTTTAATATCAGGATCAACAAAATAGTTATAAAGTGGTGCATCTAAATCCCATTTTCCTAAACTCACTAATTTTAAAGTTACATAAGCAGTCATTGGTTTGGTTACGGATGCTACATTAAAGATGGTATTATGAGGGGCTTTTTTACCATTAGACAAACTTCCTAATACTTCAATTTTTGTTAGTTCTGCATTTTCTATAATTCCGTAACCTATGGCTGGAATTTTATTGTCTCTCATTATTTTTTCAATGTCTTTACTATTTATTTTTTGAGACATTGCTGTAAAAAAGCATAAGAATACGAAACTAACGAATTGTAATTTTTTCATTTTAAATTGATTTTTTGTTCGAGTACAATAGTACATCACATCAATATTAAAACTCTAAAATTTTGCCTGTCAATAACATGACAATCGCACGACAAAAATTATAAAATACTGAATTTCAAAAAGATAGATAACTCTCCTTTTTTATCTAAAGAAGCTGTATTTTTTAAAATTACATACACATTTAACAACAAAAGTGCCAACATAGTAAACGGAATAGCCTGATTACTATACTGAAAAAGGTTTCTTAAAAAAATGACCAATAGTACAATTATTGGAAATGCTATGGTCCAAATAATTTGAAGGGTAATAATTTGTTTGGTAGTAGAATTAATTTCTCTTTTCCAATACATAATGATTAACGGAACAATAATACTAGCTAGCGGCAACCATATAAATGGCAAAGAAGAAAGATTGATCAATTTTATTAATAATCTATTTTCTGTTTTTTTCTCCTCTTTTGACTCTGGTACTTTTCCAAGTAATTCATCTGTTGTAACCTCTAAGGCTGTAGCCAACGCTGTGAGCGTATGACCTTTTAATGGTTGTCCTGCCTCAATTCTCTGAATGGTTCTTACAGAAACATTAGCTTTCTCGGATAACTGTTGTTGCGTTAAATGAAGTTGCTCTCTATATTTTAATAATTGATTCATTTAAATAGATACTTAAAATACTTTTCTTTTTTTAACCTACTCGAAAACCATTTACATCTTGATAATGTTTTACCACAAAATCGAAAGCT
The DNA here is from genome assembly GCA_020628175.1 of Wenyingzhuangia sp. Next base: position 34,965 of record JAHDFK010000007.1, on the reverse strand, counting down.
GTTTCTAAAATTTCGCCCATGCAAGTACATTTTTTAAATTTTACTTCTTTGGTATAATCAAACAAATCTTTTTTTAGCAGTTCTATTTTTTCTTTTGATGATATAGTGTCTTGTAACATGCAATTTAACAACTCACGAATTCTCTTTTTTCCTAATAAAATTCGTTTGGCAATGGTAGAGCGCTCTTCTTGTTTGTATTGCTCTATAGACTCTGGTCTTAAATTGTTGTGTACCATTTCTACATACTGATTGTTTTCTTTTAAAAACTGTGGCATGTACACACGCAATCTACCTTCGTAACATTGCTGATCAAAATCTATGGCTCTAATTCTATAACGCACCTGGTCAAAATCGTGGGTAGGTACAATTACATAATTGTACGAACGCATATCGCCTAACAAACGTACAATACAACGCTCGTTAAACTTTACGTATTCTTTTGCTATTTGTTTTTGTGTCGCAATTGAATAAGAATCTAACCCTTCAGCAATAAACGTATCTCCTGGTATACCCGATATATGATCTTCTATTAACGTATCTTTATATACCAAAAAGTTAATTCTGTTGGGCGATAACAAATGCTCTAATTCCAATCCATAAATTCTAGAGGCATCTGCTTTTTTAATATACATGTATGTATAATTGTCGTTTAAAATATTTCGCACCTTAATTCTAAAAGGTTTTGAATTTCCAAACGTGCAATAATCAACAGCATCAATACTTAAAAAAGGTACAGAAGTATCCGATCCGTCTCCATGCAATATAGAATATACTTTTTTTAAATCTTTATCAATCGTTATACGCTCGTGCTCCGAATAGTACACGCGTACCCAAAGTGTGTCTTCGTCATTATCATCGTACACCTCTACAGCGCCCGAAAAACGAAGCAAATCATCGTAAAAAACAGGAATTAATGCATTTCTATTGTAAGTAGATAAATAAGTATCAAAAAAAGGCTGAATAGGATAGGTAGGCTTTTTTTTCGAAATATTTTGATATTTCTGTTCTTCCATAAAGACTAAATCTTTCTTTTTTTATTGTAAGGTATTTTTGCTAATAAATATTTCATTGACTGTATTCTTGCCCATGTTTTTTTATTTGCTTTTATGATTTTCCAAGGCGCATGCTCGGTATTCGTACTTGCAAACATTACTTTTTTGTACTTTGTATATTCGTCCCATAATTCTTGTGCTTTTTCATCTACGGGAGTCATTTTCCATTGCTTTAACGGATTATTTTTAATTTCTTCAAAACGTTTTGCTTGCTCTTCTTTACCTATAGACATGTACACTTTTACAAGCTTAATTCCAGACGAAGTAATCATACGCTCAAAATCGTTTACGTTGTTCATAAACCTGTCGTATTCTTCTTGCGTACAAAAACCATTTACAGGCTCTACTACCGCTCTGTTGTACCAACTTCTATCAAAAAAAACAATTTCGCCAGCTTTGGGAAACTGATTGATATAGCGTTGAAAATACCATTGTGTACTTTCATCTTCGGTAGGTTTTGGCAAAGCTACAATTCTAAAATGTCGTGGATTGATACGCTCTGTAATACGTCGAATAGCTCCTCCTTTTCCGGCAGCATCTCTCCCTTCAAAAACAACAATCACTCTATCGTTGTTTTCAATTATTTCTTCATGCATTTTAATCAGTTCTTTCTGCAAACTTTTAAGTGTTTTTATATAATTCACACTTTTTAATGCTTTCTGAACATTCGGTTTCTCATCAGACAATAAAGCTTGTAAACCTTTTTTGCTATGTAAGTTCTTTAGGTCTTTTTCTGTTAAATTCTCCATACAATTAGTCTATTTGGTAAGATGATCTAAAATAATGCATCACAACATTAGGATCGGGAAACAAGTTGGTTTGCGCCTCTTCTTTTCCATCATAATCGAATTTAGAAAGTACATAACGAATGCTTTCTAAACGCGCTTTTTGCTTATCGTTAGTTCTCACAATTACCCACGGACTATAGGTTGTATGTGTTTTACTAAACATATTGTCTTTGTAATGCGTATATCGATCCCAAAGTTCTTGTCCTTTTTTATCTACCGGACTAAATTTCCAACGTTTTAACGGATTTTCTTGACGAGAATCAAAACGCTTTAATTGTTCTTCTTTTGAAATTGACAACCAAAATTTAATAATAATCAAATCATCCTCGTACAGCATATGCTCAAACTCGGGTACCTGCGTCATAAATGTTTTGTATTGCTCGTCAGAACAAAACCCCATTACAGGCTCTACCACCGCTCTATTGTACCAACTTCTATCAAAAAACACAATTTCACCAGGGTTGGGTAATTCTTTAATATAACGCATAAAATACCATTGCCCTCTTTCTATATCTGTAGGCTTGTTTAAGGCTACCAATCGCGTAGAACGTGGATTTAGATGTTCCATAAATCTACGTATAGAACCTCCTTTACCAGCAGCATCTCGACCTTCGAAAATAACAGCTACTCGTTTGTTATTTTTTTTAATCCATTGCTGTAATTTCACCAATTCTACCTGAAGTAACTTTAGCTCTTTTTCGTATGTAATTTTATTTAAAATTTCAGCAGTAGCTATACCTTGCGCTTCTAACTTCGAAATTAATTCGTCCCTCGAAGTACTTGCTGAAATATCTTCTAAACTAAGTTTGCCTTTCTCACTCATTTACCTAATGATTATATGCTTTTTTGGTTCTAGTAAATATACATATTCTAAACATGTAAACATAGCCTAGCTTAGTTAATAATTGTATTTTAGCTCGAGAGAATTTACTTTTAATGAAAATTGCAAAACTTCTTTTTTATACTTTTCTATGCCTGAATATCTATACAACTAGTGCTCAGCAAGCTAAAAAAAGAGAAATTGGTTTTGTGAGTGATAATGATTTGTATGTTTCCTTTTTTCTAGATCAATATTATACTAATGGTTTAGCCATTTACTACAAAGAAGCTTTTGATACCCAATTTTTAAATTTTTCGAAAAGAATACAAAATATAACCCTAGGTCAAAACATTTACAACCCTTATCGAAATAACGTCCCATCGCTTTTTTACCAAGATAGACCTTATGCAGGTTATGCCTATTTAAATTTTTCTGAACAATTTAGCAACACAGAAACGCTACTAACTTTTGGAATAAGTTTAAATGGGATTGGAAAAAAAACAGGTGCCGAAGAAGCTCAAAATTTCATACATCATTTTTATGATATTGATCCATCTAATGGTTGGAAACATCAAGTAAAAGAAAAGTATGGTTTTGGTATATTTGCAAATTATACACGTTTACTTCCAATTATAAGTGATGATCGATTTAGAATAGCCACCTATCATAAACTTAATTTAAATCGTATTTTTTCGAATATCTCTTCAGGAATTGCCATTAAGTTTAACCGCTCTACAAACAAAACGACAAACCTAAACAACACTACTTTTTTTGATACTGCTTTGCAAACCCAAAAAAACACTTGGGTTAGAGAAAGTTATTGGGGGCTAAAATCACATATAACCTATCAATTTTCTGATGCCACTGTAACAGGCGTTTTAGAAAATAACAATATTGGTAAAACGTTTGGTTTACAACCTATGATATGGCACAACACTATAGGTTATTATTGGAATTTAGAGAATTGGAATTTTAGCTATCAATACCATATACACACTAAAAATGTGCAACAAATTTCTAACAAATGGATACGTTACGGAAATATACTAGTTGCTTATAAATTTTAATGCTTATTTTTTTCTTCTATCCATTTAGACAGATATTTTGTACTCTTTAAACTATGATGTTGTAGCATAGCTCCCACAAAATTATCCGCTCTTAAAGCCTCTATGTTACCGTGTAAATACGTTAATTTTTCTTGAAAAGTTACTCTGTATTTATCTTTAGAAAACCTCGTACGCAATACTTCTTTCCCTTTTAAAATCATTTGTGTAGACAATTCCGTATTTTGATACAACCGAATTGCTTTGGCTACAAAATCTTTATCCGAAATTGCTATCGAATTTTCAAAATCAATCGCACCAAACATTCCCTCTGCTCCTATTGTACTTGTTACAAATGGAGTATTGTATTGCATTGCGTCTATTAACTTCCCTTTGAGTCCTGCGCCAAAACGAATAGGTACCAAACATACACGAGCTTGTTCCATTGCTTCTTTAACACTTGGAGCTCTTCCCATTATTAGAAAACCTTCTTTTTTATTGTGTAACTGAAACACCTTGTCTGACGCATAAGCACCATAAATTTTTAGGCTTGCATTGGGCAACTCTTTTTTTAACATAGGCCACAGTTGTTTTTTTAAATACAAAACAGCATCCCAGTTTGGTGCATGCATAAAATTACCTATAAACATAAAGTCTGTTCGTTCGGAAAAATCAATATTTAAAGCTTGGTCTTCCTCTATTAAAAACGGAAAATACCACAATAAATCTTTTGGAATTTTATAAATCTCTTGCAAATAATTTATTTCAAATTCAGATATTGTTAAGGTTGCATCACACCTATATATACTTGCAATTTCTCTTTTAGCTTCGTCTGTATGTAAAACTTCTGTTGGTAATTCTTTTTGCTGTTTTACTGCTTCGTGCCTAGCTTTTCGTAAAAAATGTAAATCTTCAGAATCTAAAATTCGTACCGCATTTGGACACTCCTCTAACACACGCCAACCAAATTGTTCTTCTATCATAAACCTATCAAACAATACAACTGAAGGAGTTAACTCCTTCACAAATTCATCAAAAGAACTATCGTTTAAAGTGATCCTAAAAGTAGCAACTCCTAACGTTGATAAATCGAAAGCAGAAGTTTGTTTTTGAGCTGTACTTACAAATGTAATTTTGTAATTTGACAATTGAAATTGTTCTATAATTTGTAACATTCTACTACCCGCAGCTGTTGCCGTGGGTTCTGGCCAAACATAACCTATAATTAAGAGTGATTGCATACAACAAAAATATAGAATTGATTTGAGAGCAAACCTAATTTCTAACAAAAGTCTTAAACCATGGAGCTTTTAAAAAATGTATACAATCACTCTTTTTTCGAAACTTTTTTAACGGTTTTAGAACAAGTAAAACCAACTATTGATAAAAAATTATTTTTAGAACATATTTTTGTTGATGCTTGGGATTCGTATGAATTAAAACAACGAATGCATCATATAGCAAACGTACTACAACAATTTTTAGCTTCTGATTTTTTAACAGCTTTGGATGAAATAAAACAATTAGTACCCATACTTATCCAAAACAATATAAAAGGAGGTTATGCTTATTTGTTTTTACCCGACTTTGTTGAGGCCTATGGCTTAGAGCATTTAACAGAAAGTGTAACTAGTTTTGAATTGATCACTACTTTTGTGAGTTGTGAATTTGCGATTCGACCTTTTATTAAAAAAAACACCCAATATGTAATGGCTAAAATGACCGAATGGAGTTTTCATTCGAACGTACATGTTAGAAGACTTGCTAGCGAGGGTTGTAGACCTAGATTACCTTGGGCCATGGCACTGCCCGATTTTAAAAAAGATCCTAAACAAGTACTAATTATTTTAGAGAATTTACGAAACGACAGCGAATTATATGTTCGTAAAAGTGTTGCGAATAATTTGAATGATATTTCAAAAGATCATCCTAAAACCCTAATTGATTTTACCAAAAAATATTACGGAGAAACCGATCACACCAATTGGATTTTAAAACATGCCAATAGAAATTTACTAAAACAGGGAGAGCCTAAAATACTAGCTGTTTTTGGCTATGGAAACAGCGAACAAATAGATGTTCAAAATTTTACTATTGATAAAAAAACTATTTATTTAGGTGATAACTTAATCTTTAATTTTGATGTAATTAACAACAGTAAAAATGATTTAAGAATCCGTTTAGAATACGCTGTGTATTATGTAAAAAACAATGGAACGCTCTCAAAAAAAGTGTTTCAAATAGGCGAAAAAAATGTTACCGCTCACTCAAGATTAGCAGTTGAAAAAAAACAACATTTTAAACCAATAAGTACTCGTAAATATTATAGTGGTTTGCATAAAATTTCGATTACAGCTAATGGAAAAGAATTTGATACTCTAGAATTTAACCTAAAACTTTAAAAGCATGGACTTAACTAAAATTTTAGACAACAAACTCGACAAAGATTTTTTAATCCAACTGTTTCAAGAACAAGAAGAAGTATATTACAGTGCTATAGAATTAGCTATTACAAACAAACAACCTTTTGCATGGAGGGCCACTTGGATATTGAAACATTGCACTTCTAAAAACGACATCCGTATAACCCCTTATATTAACGATTTTATAAAAGCAATTGCTCATAAAAAAGAGGGACACCAAAGAGAAATTTTAAATATTTTATTAAAAATGGACTTAAACGAAACACAAGAAGGTCGGCTGTTCGATATCTGCATGTCTCTATGGGAAACAATAGCCAAAGCTCCTTCTGTTCGATACTTAGCCTACAAACATATTCATAAAATTTGCGAAAGCCATCCTGACTTAAAAAGTGAAATTGATTTTATTACTCAACCACATTATTTAGAATCTTTATCGCCAGGTATAAAAAAAGGCATCTTAACATTGTCTAAAAAAAACAACTAACGTTATACTTTATTTTGCAACATCAATAAAAAACTGTAGTTTTAGTATCCCCAAATTACCCCAAGTTATGAAAAACAGAAATTTCCCTATTCATTATAATTTTAAAAAAATTATTATAAACTTAACTGCTGTTTGGTTTATCTTATTATTTTCTTTTCATTATTTTATTGTAGAAATACTAAATGAAAGTCTGCTTCAAACAAAATTTCTTTTAATTTATGTTTTTCTACTAGAATTAGGCTTTATTAATTTCCGCATGTTACAATATTACTTTAACAGCGAAAAACACTCGTTTTATTATTCCTACAAAAGAACTAGAAAAAGTAAATCTCGTTTTGGTTCGTCTTTAAAAGATATGTATTTAACTATTAAGTATCTGCCAAACTAACTGTTTGGTTAGTTCTTTTCCTGATGATTTTTCTTTAATGGTCGTAAAGTCCATTTTAAAACTGCATCCTGACTTGTAATTTGAACAGCCATAAGCTGACTTTCCCTTTAAAACGGTTCCCTTTTTACATTTAGGACAAGTTAATACCTCAGGAACTTTTGTTTTATTTTCGGACTGTTTTTGTTGCAATTCTAAATGGAACGACTTATCAAAAACAAGGGTTCCATCTACTTTACCAGCTTCCGTTTTAAAGCCTTTTAGAGTAACTGTACTTCCTTTGGTTAACAATCTCTTTATTTGATTTTCTGATATTTTTTTTCCTTGAAATTCAAACGGAATTAACAAATCACAATGTTCGTTGTATTTACTACAGCCATAAGCTTTAGATCCTTTTAACAGATGGCCTTGCTTACATTTTGGGCATTCACTACCTGCAACGCCTTTAGTTTCTTTTTTTACAGGAGTAATTTGTTTTTTAGTAACCATATCTACAACAATAGGCCTATGATTAGACAAACGAACTTCTACCACCAAATCATCTACCATTTTTTTCATGTTATTGATAAACGTGGCTGCATTATAAGCTCCTTTTTCTATATCTTTCAATTGCTTTTCCCACTCCCCTGTAAGACGAGCCGACTTTAACAATTTATTTTGAATTGTAGTAATTAACTGAACCCCTGTAGAAGTTGGCAACAGTTGTTTTTTATTACGTTCTATGTAATTTCTTTTAAATAAGGTTTCTATAATACTTGCTCGTGTAGAAGGTCTACCAATTCCGTTTTCCTTCATCAAATCCCTTAACTCATCATCCTCAACTTGTTTTCCTGCTGTTTCCATAGCACGCAACAATGTAGCTTCTGTATATTGCTTTGGAGGTTTGGTTTCTTTTTCTAAAAATGAAGGCTCATGCGGACCCGATTCTCCCTTTACAAATGTGGGCATTATTTTATCTTCATCACTTTTTTTGGCAATCTCTTTATCTTGTTCTTGCCTTTTAAAAACAACACGCCATCCTTCTGATAAAATTTCTTTTCCTGTAGTTTTAAATCCTATTTTTTCTATTGCTGCTAAAACGGTTGTATTAGACACTTCGCTATCTGGATAAAAAACAGCAATAAACCTACGTGTTATAATATCGTACACTTTTTGAGCATTGGCATGTAACGGAATCTCTACTCCTGTAGGAATAATAGCGTGGTGATCTGTTACTTTCTTATCGTTAAATACTTTGGCTGATTTTTTAATCTTAGGTTCTGCTAAAACAGGTGTAGTTAACACTTCGTATTTTGTTAATTTCGAAAGAATTCCTCGTACTTTTGGATACACATCATTCGGTAAAAAAGTAGTATCTACTCTGGGGTATGTAACTACTTTTTTTTCGTACAATCCTTGTGTTATTTTTAATGTTTCATCGGCAGTAAAACCAAACTTCGTATTACAATACACTTGTAAACTCGTTAAATCGAATAACTTTGGTGCATATTCTTTTCCTTTCTTTTTACTTACCGAGGTTATTTCTAAAGGCTTTTCTTTAATTAACTGTAACGTTGCCTCTCCATCTTCTTTTTTAAAATACCTACCTTGTTCATTATTAAAAATAGTATCTCTATATTTTGTTTGGATTTCCCAATAAGGCTGAGGCTTAAAATTTTGTATTTCTAAAAAACGTTTAACTACCATAGCCAACGTTGGTGTTTGCACTCTACCGATAGACAACACCTGTCTATCTCGACCATACTTTAAAGTATACAATCGAGTTGCATTCATACCCAACAACCAGTCTCCAATAGCTCTAGAACTAGCCGCATAGTATAAATTATCATACTCTTCGGCAGGAATCAATTTTTGAAACCCTTCTTTAATGGCTTCTGTCGTTAAGGATGAAATCCACAAACGCTCAACTTTCCCTTTGTATTCTGCCTGATTGATTACCCATCTTTGAATCAATTCTCCTTCTGTTCCTGCATCGCCACAATTGATAACAACATCGGCTTTATCAAACAAAAATTTAATCGTTCTAAATTGTTTTTGTACTCCTTTGTCTTCCATCACTTTTACCTCGAACCTTTTAGGTAACATAGGTAAAGTATCTAAATTCCAACTTTTCCAATGTGGCTTGTATTCATGCGGCGCATACAAACCACATAAATGTCCAAAAGTCCAAGTTACCTGATAGCCATTTCCTTCAAAATAACCATCACACCTTACATTGGCTCCTAATACAGAAGCAATTTCTTTAGCTACACTTGGTTTTTCGGCAATACAAACTTTCATTTATCTACTCAATTTTTAGTCTTTATAAAAAAGCACAGATGAACAAATATAACAGAAAGTTTTCCTTTTCTTACAGAAAGATATCCACAGTTTAACGACTATTATTGTTATAACTTTACAGCATGAATAAAACTCTTATTTTACTAATTATTGTACTGAGTCAATTTTTTGGTACTTCGCTATGGTTTAGTAGCAATGCAGTGCTTTTAGACATTTCTAAAGCACACCATTTAAACAACCCCAATTTACTTACCTATTTAACCATTGCAACGCAATTAGGTTTTATTATAGGTAGCTTGTGTTATGCGGTATTAAACATTGCAGATCGCTACAAAGCAAATTTTGTTTTTACGCTAAGTATTATTTTAGGTGCCCTGTGTAATGCTGCTATTGTGCTCCCAAATTTAAGTTTTGAACAAATTTTTCTATGTCGCTTTTTAACCGGTGCGTTTTTAGCTGGTGTCTATCCGGTAGGAATGAAAATAGCCGCTCATTTTTTTCCAAAAACAGTTAGCAATGCTTTAGGTGTTTTGGTAGGTGCTTTGGTTTTAGGAACCGGATTCCCTCATTTTGTAGCCAGTTTTCAAATTAATTTAGATTGGAGTTATGTAATTTTATCGAGTTCTAGCTTAGCCATACTAGGAGGTATCATGATGTTTTTTTTACATACTCCCGCAAAAAAAACAATTCAAAAAATAGACTTCTCCATCATTCCTAAACTCTTTAAAAAAGAAGATTTTAAAACGGCTTGCTTTGGCTATTTTGGCCATATGTGGGAATTGTATACATTTTGGGCTTTTGCCCCTATACTTATAAAAGCTTACGCAAATCATCATAATTTAACAGACCTTAATACTTCATTAGCTTCGTTTATTGTAATAAGTTCTGGTGCTATAGGTTGTATTATAGCTGGTAAATTAGCCCTTAAAAACAAAAGTATACAAGTAGCAAAAATTGCCATGTATACATCTGCCTTATGTTGTTTAGTATGTCCGTTTAGCTTTTATTTTTCTCCACATGTATTTGGTACATTATTAATTGTATGGGGAATTACCGTTGTTGCAGACTCTCCTTTATTGTCTACACTCGTAAATAAAACAGCTTTACAAAGCTACAACGGTACAGCTCTTACACTATCTACTAGTATTGGGTTTACCATTACTATTATTAGTATTGCTCTATTTAACTTTTTACAACAATTAATACCTATACCTACTACTTTTATTCTTTTAGCTGTAGGCCCTCTCTTAGGAGCTTTTGCACTTATTAAAAGTAAATAATCACTAGTAAATATATTAGAGTTTAATCCTTAGGTTTAAACCATAAAAAAAAGAGCAACTCAAATGAGTTGCTCTTTTTTTATAATCGATAATGCTTGTTATTTTTTCAAATACATTTTTCTTCTAGAATACAATTCGTAGAAAGCATCATCTTTTAAGTTATCTATAAACAAGATTGATTCTCCTGTAGATTTCATTTCAGGTCCTAATGTCTTATCCACATTTGGAAATTTATTGAATGAGAACACAGGTTGCTTAATTGCAAAACCTTCTAATTGAGGGTTGAAATCAAAATCTGTAACTTTTTTATCTCCTAACATTACTTTTGTAGCGTAGTTTACATAAGGCTCTTTGTAAGCTTTTGCAATAAACGGTACCGTACGAGAAGCTCTAGGATTTGCTTCGATAATATATACCGTATCATCTTTAACTGCAAACTGAATATTGATCAAACCTACTGTTTTTAAAGCAACAGCAATTTTCTTTGTATGCTCTTTAATTTGATCCATAACAAACTCTCCTAAATTAAACGGAGGTAAGGTCGCATTAGAATCTCCAGAGTGTACACCACATGGTTCAATATGCTCCATGATACCAATAATGTATACATTACCATCAGCATCACAAATTGCATCAGCTTCAGCTTCAATAGCTCCTTCTAAATAGTGATCTAATAATAATTTATTTCCTGGTATAGAACGTAATAATTCTACAACATGTGCTTCTAACTCTTCTTTATTAATTACAATTTTCATTCCCTGACCTCCTAATACATAAGAAGGACGTACTAAAATTGGAAAATCTAATTTGTCTGCAATTTCTAAAGCTTCGTCAGCATTTGTTGCTGTTCCGAATTGTGGGAAAGGAATTTCTAAAGAAGTTAACATATCAGAAAAACGTCCTCTATCCTCAGCTAAATCTAAAGCTTCGAAACTTGTACCCATTATTTTTACTCCATAAGCCTCTAACTTTTCAGCTAACTTTAACGCTGTTTGCCCACCTAACTGAACAATAACACCTTCTGGCTTTTCGTGTTGAATAATATCGTAAATATGCTCCCAAAATACAGGTTCAAAATATAATTTATCTGCAGTATCAAAATCAGTAGAAACTGTTTCTGGGTTACAGTTAATCATTATAGTTTCGTAACCTGCTTCTTTTGCAGCCATTACACCGTGTACACAACAGTAATCAAACTCAATACCTTGTCCAATTCTGTTAGGTCCAGATCCTAAAACAACAACTTTTTTCTTTTCTGTAACTATAGATTCGTTTGCAGAAGCTGCAACTCCATCTTTAGAAATTTGTACATTTTCGAAAGTTGAGTAGTAATAAGGTGTACTTGCTTCAAATTCTGCAGCACAAGTATCTACCAACTTATATACACGATTGATACTTAAATCTTCACGCTTTTTATATACTTCAGACTCTAAACAACCCAACATGTGCGCTATTTGTCTGTCTCCGTATCCTTTTTGTTTTGCCTCTAACAACAATTCTTTTGGTAAAGAATCTAACTTATAAGTAGAAATTTCTTTTTCTAAAGCAAACAATTCTTCGTATTGCTTTAAGTACCACATATCTATTTTTGTGATATCGTAAATCTTACGTAAAGAAATTCCTGCTTTTATAGCATCGTAAATAGTAAATACTCTATCCCAAGATGCATTTGTTAATTTAGATATGATGGTATCGTAGTGAGTTTCCTCTTTTCCATCAGCTCCTAAACCATTACGCTTAATCTCTAATGATTGTGTTGCTTTGTGTAATGCCTCTTGGAAAGAACGTCCAATACCCATTACTTCTCCAACAGCTTTCATTTGTAATCCTAAAGTTCTATCACATCCTTCAAACTTATCAAAGTTAAAACGAGGTATTTTTACAATTACATAATCTAACGTTGGCTCAAATAAAGCAGATGTATTTCCTGTTACTTGGTTGTCTAATTCATCTAAACTATACCCTAAAGCTAATTTTGTAGCAATTTTTGCAATTGGATATCCTGTTGCTTTTGATGCTAAGGCAGATGAACGAGAAACACGAGGGTTAATCTCAATAGCTATAATATCTTCTTTTTCATCTGGAGATACTGCAAACTGTACGTTACAACCTCCTTCAAAATCTCCAATAGAACGCATCATGTGAATTGCCAAGTCACGCATTTTTTGGAAAGTAGAATCACTTAATGTCATTGCTGGTGCAACCGTGATAGAATCTCCTGTATGAATACCCATTGGATCCATATTTTCGATAGAACATACAATTACAACGTTATCGTTTTTATCACGTAACAATTCTAATTCATATTCTTTCCACCCCATCATGGCTTTATCAATCATTACTTCGTGAATTGGAGAAATCTCTAATCCTCTACGTAACAATTCATCAAAGTCTTCTTCATTATATACAATAGCAGCTCCTGCTCCTCCTAAAGTAAACGATGAACGGATACATAATGGAAAACCAAACTCTTGTGCTATTGTTTTACCTTCTAAAAACGAAGTTGCCGTAGCTTGTGGTGCCATATCAACACCAATCTTACCCATTAGCTCACGAAACTGCTCTCTGTCTTCAGTTACATTAATCGCATCAATATCTACTCCAATCATCTCAACGTTATGATCTTCCCAAATACCTTTTTCGTCAGCTTCTATACATAAATTTAACGCTGTTTGTCCTCCCATTGTAGGTAATACAGCATCAATATTTGGATGTGCATCTAAAATTTCTCTAATAGAGGTGGTATTTAAAGGCTTTAAGTAAACATTATCTGCTAACGACGGGTCAGTCATTATAGTTGCAGGGTTTGAATTGATTAAAGTTACTTCAATTCCTTCTTCTTTTAACGAACGGATTGATTGAGATCCTGAATAATCAAACTCACACGCTTGACCAATCACAATTGGACCTGAACCAATAATTAAAACCGATTTGATTTTAGGATTTTTAGGCATACTCTTTATTTTGTAGCAAAGATAATAATCTGATTATCTTTAGTTGAATTAGATTCTAAAAAAAATTTCAAAAAAAAGGTGTTACTCATAAAAGTAACACCTAATATATTATAATAATAGCATTCTTATTTCTTGTGTCTTGGAGACGAAGAAACAGTTGTGCTAGCTCTACCTTTAGCTCTTCTTCTAGCTAAGACTTTACGTCCATTAGCTGAAGCCATTCTCTCTCTGAAACCGTGTTTGTTTCTTCTCTTTCTATTCGATGGTTGATACGTTCTTTTCATTGTATTATATCTTACGTCGTTTGTTTATTGCGATATTAAAGCTCAGTACTTACAGGGTTTTCCTTAAGCGTGTGCAAATATAAGTGATTATTTAAGAACTCCAAATGTTTTTTTACGAAAAAATAAATATTTTTTCTTCTTATAAAGGATGCTAACAGCCCCTACTCCTTTTTAAAAGCCTGTGCATATGGAGGTACATAATAAGGCTAAAAAAAAGAGTTAAAATGTAGTTCTATTTCGTAGTCTTATTTCTACAGAAGTTTGTATTTTTGCACAAACAAAATTACGATGGCAAATACGAAATATGTTTTTGTAACCGGTGGTGTTACATCGTCCTTAGGTAAAGGAATTATAGCCGCATCTTTGGCTAAGCTTTTACAAGAAAGAGGATACAGAGTTACAATTCAAAAATTCGACCCTTATATTAATATCGATCCAGGTACCCTAAACCCTTACGAACATGGAGAGTGTTTTGTAACGGATGATGGCGCTGAAACTGACTTAGATTTAGGACATTACGAACGTTTTTTAGATGTTAGAACTTCACAAGCAAACAATGTTACAACAGGTAGAATTTATCAATCTGTAATAGATAAAGAACGTAAAGGTGAATTTTTAGGAAAAACAGTACAAGTTGTTCCTCATATTACAAACGAAATCAAAGAACGTATTCAGATATTAGGTAAAACTGGTAACTACGATGTGGTTATTACCGAATTAGGAGGTACTGTTGGAGATATAGAATCGTTACCATATGTAGAGTCTGTGCGTCAATTAACTTGGGAATTAGGTAGTAACAATGCAGTTGTTATTCATTTAACTTTGATTCCTTATTTGGCTGCTGCCGGAGAGTTAAAAACAAAGCCTACACAGCACTCAGTTAAAATGATGATGCAAAATGGTTTGAATCCAGATGTACTTGTTTGTAGATCTGAACATTTTATTCCAGACGATATCAAACGTAAATTAGCTTTGTTCTGCAACGTACAACAAGAAGATGTTATTTCATCTTTAGATGCAGAAACAATTTACGATGTACCTAACCTTATGTTACACGAAGGTTTAGACAAAGTAGTGTTAAAAAAGTTAGCCTTAGAAAATTCTAAAACACCTAAGTTAGTAGAATGGAACAAGTTTGTAGAAAAACATAAAAACCCTTTACACAAGGTAAAAATTGGTGTAATTGGAAAGTATGTTGAATTACAAGACGCTTATAAATCTATTGCAGAAGCTTTTATTCACGCAGGTTCATCGCAAAGAATTAAAGTAAAAGTAGAATGGATTCATTCTGAAGAAATTAATTCCGATAACGTTGCAAAAAAACTAAGTGGTTTAAGTGGTATTATGGTAGCCCCTGGTTTTGGTAACAGAGGTACCGAAGGAAAAATAGAAACCATCCGTTTTGCACGTGAAAACAACATTCCGTTTATGGGAATTTGTTTAGGAATGCAAATGGCTGTTATTGAATTTTGTAGAAATGTACTTGGTTTAGAAGGTGCTAATTCTACAGAAATGTTTGACAACTTAAAATATCCTGTCATCAACTTAATGGAAGACCAAAAAAGTGTGACAGATATGGGAGGAACAATGCGTTTGGGAGCTTGGAATTGTCAGTTAGACGAAGATTCTAAAGCTTACAAAGCCTACAACCAAACAAATATTTCTGAAAGACACAGACACAGATACGAGTTTAATAGCATTTTTAAAGAGCAAATAGAAGCTGCCGGAATGAAAGCTACTGGAATTAATCCGAAAACAGGATTGGTTGAAGTTGTAGAAATACCAGCGCATCCTTGGTTTGTTGCTGTACAATACCATCCGGAATACAAAAGTACCGTACTCAACCCACACCCACTATTTACAGATTTTGTAAATGCTAGTTTAGAATATTTACAATCAAAATAATTATTACTTAATTACATACTAAGTCTGTCGTTTTATAAATGACAGACTTCTATTTTTATTACAATGGAAGAAAAAAAGAAATTAGACGTAAGTCAAATTATAGGGTTTTTATTAATTGGTGCCGTTTTTATTTGGTACTCTATGACTCGTAAAGACAAAGAGCCTGTTAAAGAAGAAGCTAAAATTGAAAACACAAACTCAATTAATACATCTTCTGATGCAACATTAGTTGTAACCGATTCTCTGTTAAATGTACAAGCAACCCAAAAATATGGAGCTTTTGCTTATGCCGTTACAAACGGAACTAATGAAAGCGCTACAACAACTTTAGAAAACGAAGTCTTAAAATTAGTAATTGCCAACAAAGGAGGGCAAATTGTAGAAGCACAATTAAAAGATTACAAAACATACGCTAAAGATGATTTGTTTTTAATTAAAGATGCCAATGCAAACTTTAATATTAATTTCGGAACACTTGATAATAAGATTATCAATACGCAAGATTTAGTTTTTACACCAACAGTAAATGCAAACAACAATAGCCAAGTAGCTTCTTTTAAATTGATGGTTTCTAACAATCAGTATTTAGAATATCGCTACGAATTAAAACCTAACGACTATATGTTAGGTTTCTCTGTAAGATCTGTAGGTTTAGAAAATGTAATTAACGCTAACAATACCATCAATTTAAATTGGGATTTAACAGCAAGACGTCAGGAAAAAAGTATCAAGTACGAAAACCAAATGACGGCTTTACATTACGAAAAAGAAGACGAAAAATTTGATGACTTATCTGTAGGTTCTGAAGATGATGAGATTGAAGAAGGTGTGAATTGGATTGGGTACAAGCAACATTTTTTCTCTACAATATTATTGTCAGATACTGCTTTTGATAAAGTTGAACTGAAATCAAAATCTTTAGTAAAAGATCCATTAATAGATACTTTAGCGACAAAAAAGTTTAGCACTGTGGCTCCGTTAAAATTAACAAACGGAACTCTTGCTTATAACATGAACTTGTACATTGGACCCAATATTCACAAACAATTAAAATCGTACGATAGAGGTATTGAAAATGTTATGAATTTAGGATGGGGAATTTTTGGTTGGATTAACCGAAATGTATTTATTCCTATCTTTCATTTCTTAAGCGGTTTTATAAGCAATTACGGTTTGGTTATTATTTTAATGACCTTAGTTGTACGTTTGTTAATGTCTCCATTGGTGTACAAATCTTACGTGTCTAGTGCAAAAATGAAAGTTTTAAAACCAGAAATGGAAGCTATTAATGCTAAATTTCCTGGTAAAGAAAACCAAATGAAACGTCAGTCAGAAACAATGGCATTGCAACGTAAATCGGGTGTAAACATGATGGCCGGATGTATACCTGCTTTATTACAAATGCCTGTTTTCTTTGCGTTATTCCGTTTCTTCCCTTCTGAAATACACTTAAGACAACAACCATTTTTATGGGCTGATGATTTAGCATCTTATGACAGTGTATTTGAATGGACAACCAACATTCCTGTTATTTCTAGTTTTTACGGAAATCACTTTAGTTTGTTTCCTGTATTAGCTTCTGTAGCAATTTTCTTTTATATGAGAATGAATCAAGGACAGCAAATATCTATGCAACAACCTGCACAAGAAGGTATGCCAGATATGCAGAAAATGATGAAGATGATGATGTACTTCTCTCCATTAATGATGTTGTTTTTCTTTAACAATTACGCTTCAGGATTGAGTTTGTATTACTTTATATCTAACTTATTAACTTTAACAATTATGTTTGTTATTAAGAACTATGTAATTGATGAAGATAAAATTTTAGCTAAAATTCAAGAAAATAGAAAAAAACCAAAAAAACAAAGCAAATTTAAACAACGTTTAGACGAAGCTATGAAACAAGCGCAAGCACAACAAGCTGCACAACAAAAGAGCAAAAAATAAGTATATCTATTTATAGAAATATTCAAAAGCCAGAAAGTTAAAATTTCTGGCTTTTTTTTATCATAAAAATTACAACAGCACCTATGTAGTTGCTTAACTAACTATTTTCAATATATTTGTACAAAGCTATCTAATGAAATTCTTACTCCTTCTTATTTCTGTTGTCACAATGCACGCTCAAAATAAAAATCTTATTACAAAAGAAATCATTTACAAAACAAGCGAACACAAAAAATTAAAACTACATTATTATTCAAACACTACAACGAAAACAAAACCTACAATTGTATTTTTTCATCCAGGAGGATGGTTTTCGGGAACTCCCCTATTTTTTGAAGAACACGCTAAATACTATGCTTTAAAAAATTTTAATGCAATTAGTGTAACATATACACTTGCTAACTTTACAACTACAACTCCACAAAATTGTGTAGAAGATGCTAAAGATGCATTGATTTATTTAAAACTAAATGCTAAAAAACTATTTATAGATTTAGACAAATTGTATCTCTTTGGGTACTCTGCTGGTGGGCATATTGCGCTTATGACACAGTTAACAACTTCTAAAACGATACCCAAAGCAAATAAGATATTCTGTATTGCTAGTCCTGTTGCTTTAGAAGAAGATGCTATGCTAAAAACAACCAACATGTCTTATCAGGATAAAGTACAACTCTCTCCTTTACACAATCTAAACTATCTAGAATCCAAACTTTTTCTTTTTAATGGTACAAAAGACGCTTACATTAGCTATAAAAGTATTGTAACATTTAAAAACAAAGCTTTAGACTTACACAAAACCATCAACTTAAAAACCTTTAAAAATGCAGGTCATTTTTTATTAGCATCCCATCGAAAAGAAATAGAAAGTGCTATTGAACTAGAAATTACTAAAAACTAAATAACACTGCTATATATAAAAGCAACAGAACCTTGATACCATAGTAGTATTCTATATAT
Organism: Wenyingzhuangia sp.; assembly: GCA_020628175.1. The sequence goes on along the minus strand of JAHDFK010000007.1, from coordinate 16,357 downwards.
AAAAAACATACTCAACAGAAAATCCTGAATTCCGATTAGAATCAGAATACTTTCAGTAGCTACGCTTTTAATTCATCTTATTCGTAAAATAACAAAAGCTCTATCTTCTTCGTTTCATTAATCGTTCAGGATAAAAGACCGCTTGAATTAAATTATATTCTAATTGATTGAAATTAAACTTTTTGCCATCAATTTGAAATGATGAGAATGGATACCATCTTAAATTTGTCCTTAATATTAGTGCTTCTGATGTTTTTCCAGGTACAATATCCCATCCAAAAGTAACACCTGGTTCAATTGTCTTAAAAGTTACTTCTTTTGAGATATTGTCTACATTTTCTGTGTACTTTAATTTATCATAGGCTACGTTTAATCCAATATAAGGAGCAAACCCTGTATAATCAGTGATAAATTTATTTACCTCAAGTGCTAAGGATGTTTTTTTGATGATTTGTTTCGCACCGAATCCTTCTGTTTCGAATTTTGGATTTCTAAATGATAATGCCGTAAATAATCCTAATTTATTAAATTGATAACCTGTAGCAATATCGTAATAATTAGAAGATGTTAATTTCTTTTTTAAATAAGGAAATTCAGTTTTATTGTATTCAGACTCCGAAAGAGAAAATGATAATGAAGGTCCAATAGCAATAAAGAAGTCACCAAATTTAGTGGCATCATAACCTATACTAGATGTTCTTGGGTAACTATTCCATTGCTCTTTGTCTTCTGGTTTTTCATTTTTACTACTTTCAAAAGAATAATTTAATCCTAATTGAAAACTAAATTTTGGTGTCTCAATTTCAGAAAAAGTAGTTCTCGATAATGGGTAATTCCATTTATGATCATAATTATAACTAAGCCCTAATCGAATCATTAAAGATTTATAACCATACATAAACCCTGTCTCTGGAATTACTAAAAAATCTTTAGAAAGAACAGGAGAGTTTTCATCTGGGCTATTTCTTTGTTGAAAATCTGTTGCTCCCCAACTCAAGCCTGCGTAAGGTCTAATTTTTTTCTCTCGAAATGCCCAAGGTAAAAAACGTGCACCTGTTACAACATAGTTGGTAAGTGTAAAATCTGTTCCTTTATTCTTTTCTAAATTAAGTTGATGTATAGGAAAAGTAGCATAAAACTCTGCATGTCCCCAAAAATGAAATGCACCCCAATTTAAGTATTGCGTAACTGAAGCAGAATTTTCAAATGCAACTATCTCATCATTTACTAACTTTTTACCTGTAAAAGATGAAGAAAAATTACTTCCAACTTCAAAATACATTTTAGCAAAATCAAGCCGATTTTTATCTTTTCCAAAAGAGGTCTCTTGGGAAAATGTACTTAATGTATACAGTACTAAAACGAGTGTTACAAACCTTTTCTTCATGTCTTCTTAGTATTTAAGTTCAGACAAAAGTATTTGTTTAAAGTGCGGGTGACAATCGAGGAAAAGTATGAAAAAAGTATAGAAAACAAATATCATACAAAAGTATGAGTACTAAAAATCAAACACTTAACTTACTCTTTAGTTAATAAGTATGAGTGCAGCCAATTCGGTTCTGTTTTTCACATTACACTTTTTGTAAATAGTACTCGTATGTGTTTTTACTGTGGGAATAGAAATATGCAACTCTTCAGATATTTGTTTGTATGCTTTTCCTTTTATCAATAATAAAGCAACCTCTTTTTCTCTTTTAGTAATCGAATAATTTTTAAAATGCTGTTCTTTACTTTCTATGCTTGGTTTAAATAATGACAAACGCTGGAGATCATCTATCAACTTATTCCCTGCAAGAAGAATAAAAACTAAAGGAATTGTAAATCCAATCTTTAGGTTGTAGCCTGTATTTATAAAAAGGTAATTACTAAGTACTGATAAAGGGATTGTAATTAAAAAAATGATAGCGAAAATGCGTTCTGATTTTTCTCTATGCTTTATAAACTGTTTAGGCTTGGTTACTCTTATCAATAGCATAGACGCTATTACAGAAATAACGAGAAAAGCTGTAACAATATGCTCAATATAATTTAGAGAATTTACATAAAAAGCGATACATGTCGCTAAAAATAAAAATGCAGAACTCACAATAATACATCTTTTCCAAAAGTGACTGACCTTATGTTTTCTTTCAGCCATAATGTTTAAAGGTGTTGTTAATGCAACTACTATCATAGATAGTAAAACAAAAACACTCGTCTTTACGAAAAAGCTTGAATAAGTGATGGAAATAACTAAAAGTAATAATGAAAAGGTAAAGGCTATCGTCTCCCTTTTTTCAAGTTTTTTTTTGTAACAAATTAACTCTACAAATAATGTAACAACAAGTATTGTGTATGTAAAAACTAATAAAGTTACTTCTATATATTTCATTACAATATTTATCGTTTAAATAGTATCTATATTATGGTTAGGCCCTATTTTAAATTTAAAACTGTATTCCTTGAACTTATATTTTTAAAAACTAGTTAAACACATAAATCCATCAAAACTAAATTAGTTTTTTAAATTATGAATTCGATGAAGGTTTCTTTATTTTTTCTGTAGAATTTTATCTCACTCTTAAATTATAACAGGAACTGTATGTAATTCTATAGCTTAGACTAAAACGTAGTTTTCTAGAAATATCCAAAATGTTATCATTCATTGTACAATCAATTAATGAAATTACTACTATAAAAAACACAATACTACACGTAGTATCTGATATTATGAAACAAAAAAAGGCAAATATCTAGTAGATATTCGCCTTATACTATTTCTAATACAAAACTAAAACTTTGTTTCTAGTTTTATATAATCTCTAAATTCTTTTTGTTTTTCAACGTTCTTAAACGCTCCTCCAAACTCGGCTGTTACGGTAGAACTCTCAATGTCTTTTACTCCTCTAGAGTTTACACATAAGTGTTTTGCGTCTATAATACAAGCAACATCATCTGTACCTAAGGCTTCTTGCAAAGCTTTTACTATTTGTCTTGTTAAACGCTCTTGTACCTGAGGTCTTTTGGCAAAATGATCTACAATTCTATTCATTTTAGACAACCCTACCACAGTACCTTTAGATATATAAGCAACATGTGCTCTACCTATAATAGGTAATAAGTGATGTTCGCAGGTAGAATACACAACAATGTTTTTTTCTACCAACATCTCTCCGTATTGGTAATTGTTTTCAAACGTAGACAACCTAGGTTTGTTTTTCGGATTCAATCCTCCAAACAACTCCTTAACAAAAGCTTTAGCAACACGTTTAGGTGTTCCTTTTAAACTATCATCGGTTAAATCTAAACCTAAAGTTTCCATGATTTCAAGAACATTCTCTTGAATTTTATCAATCTTCTCTGCATCAGATAAATCAAAGGCATCACTTCTTAATGGAGTTCGGGTCACATCTCCGATGTGGTTATCTCCTATATCATCAATTCTTTCGTTATCCATTATGTCAATTTCTTGGGACATATTTATAAAATATAAGCTGCAAATTTACGAATTAATAATTAGTTCTTGCAATTCGTTTAACTTACATGTTGTTTGTTCTCCTGTTTCCATATTTTTCAAGGTGTAACTGCCTTGTTCTATCTCCTTATCTCCTACTAAAACTACAAAAGGTATACTACGTTTGTTGGCATACATCATTTGTTTTTTCATTTTAGCAGCACTTGGGTATAATTCTGATTGAATACCTGCATTTCGTAACCATGCAATTGCTTTGGTCGAATACAAAGCTTCATCATTACCAAAATTGATAAACAAAACTTCTGGTCTTGGTAAAGCAACTTCATTAAATAAATTTAGCTCTTCTAACACCAAGTATATTCTGTCCAATCCAAAAGATATTCCAACACCACTCATATTTTTTAATCCAAAAATACCTGTAAGGTCGTCATATCTTCCTCCACCACCAATCGATCCCATTTTTACACCTTCGGGTGCAGCTACTTCAAAAATAGCTCCTGTATAATAGTTCAATCCTCGTGCCAAAGTAACATCTAAAGTTAAACTTGCTGTTTTTAAACCAATCGCTTCAATCGTATCAATTATAAAACGTAACTCTTCTACTCCTTTGGTTCCTTCTTCAGAACTAGCCAACATAGTTTCTAGTTGTGCTAACTTTTGTTGATTTGTTCCTGTAAAATTAAATAATGGCGCTACTTTACCTATGGCTTCTTCAGAAATTCCTTTTGCAATCATTTCTTTCGTAACTCCTTCTTCTCCTATTTTATCTAATTTATCTAAAGCAACCGTAAAATCAATCAACTTATCACTTGCTCCAATAATTTCTGCAATTCCTGATAAGATTTTTCTATTATTCATTTTAATCGTTACCCCTTCTAACTTTAACTTAGAAAAAACGGTATCGTATAACTGAATAAAATCTACTTCTTGCCATAAAGAATCACTTCCTACAACATCAGCATCACATTGGTAAAATTCTCTAAAACGTCCTTTCTGTGGTCTGTCAGCTCGCCAAACAGGCTGTATTTGATATCTTTTAAAAGGAAATTCTATTTCGTTTTGATGTTGTACAACATAACGCGCAAAAGGTACTGTTAAATCGTAACGCAAAGCTTTTTCCGAAATCGTACTTATCAATTTCTGGCTTTCTTTTGCTTCTAATAAACTCTGGTCTGCTTTTTTTAAATAATCTCCAGAATTTAATATTTTAAAAATCAATCGATCTCCTTCTTCTCCATACTTTCCCATTAGGGTTTGTAAATTTTCGAATGATGGAGTCTCTATCGATTGAAATCCAAATGTTTGAAATACATTTTTAATGATAGAAAAAATATAATCTCTCTTCGCTACTTCAACAGGAGAAAAATCTCTGGTACCTTTAGGTATACTCGGTTTTTGTGCCATACAGATATCTTATCTTTTTGAAAGGACAAATATAACTAATCTCATTGCCATATGAACATTATTTTACGAGCTATTTCCATCAAAACCAAACAGTATTTCAACATATTTAATATCTTATTTTATTCTTTTTATAGTAATTTGCAGTCATGAAAACGGCAACGGTAAAACAAATAAAATCTGAGTTAGAAAATTTAGATAGAGCTGAATTGATACAAACTATTTTAAGGCTTTCTAAGTTTAAAAAAGAAAACAAAGAGCTGTTAACCTATTTGCTCTTCGAGGCCGATACAGAGCAAGAATATGTTGCTGATATTAAACTAGAAATAGATGAGTTATTTACCAAAATGAATACAGATTCTTATTTTTACATGAAGAAAACGATTCGTAAAATTTTAAAAATTACCAAAACGTACATTCGCTATTCTAACGCTAGAGAAACAGAAGTAGAATTACTTTTGCACTTTTGTAAACAACTCAGAAAAGTGCGCCCCTCAATTACTAAAAATCAACAATTAACAAATCTTTTAGCAAGAGAATTAAAAGCTATTGAAAATAAAATAGGCAATTTACACGAAGACCTTCAATATGATTACAATTTACTTTTAGAAAATTTAAAATCGTAATCTATTTTAAGACGAGACACTATTCTAAAACTAAAAAACACACTAATAATAGTGTGTTTTTTATGTTATGACACCCATTGTTTAGGCTGCATTAAAACTTGTAGTAGTTTTTCTTCTTCACTTCCTTTTTCTGGTTCGTGACAATAATGCCACTGTACATGCGGAGGTAAACTCATTAAAATAGATTCTATCCTACCATTGGTTTTCAATCCAAATAAGGTTCCTCTATCGTGCACCAAATTAAATTCTACATACCTACCTCTTCTTATTTCTTGCCAATTTCTTTGTTCTTTGGTATACAATAGTTCTTTTCTTCTTTCTACAATAGGCACGTAACTTTCTAAAAAGCTATTTCCTACTTCTGTAACAAAATCATACCATTGCTCTAAAGACATCTGTTCTGTGGGTTTGCAATAATCAAAAAACAAACCTCCTATACCTCTAGCTTCGTTTCTGTGCGCATTCCAAAAATATTCATCGCATCTTTTTTTATAGGTATCATAAAAAGACTGATTATGAGCATCACAAGCTTTTTTACATACTGTATGAAAATGTTTTGCATCTTCATCAAACAAATAATAAGGTGTTAAATCTTGTCCGCCACCAAACCATTGCGTTACAATTTCACCTTTTTCATCATACATTTCGAAATACCTCCAGTTTGCATGTACCGTAGGTACCATAGGGTTCTTTGGGTGTATTACCAAACTCAGTCCACAAGCATAAAACTCACCTGCTTCTACTCCAAATTGCTTTCGTAAAGCCATTGGTAATTCTCCATATACCGAAGATATATTGACGCCTCCTTTTTCAATTACCTTTCCTTCGGATAAAACTCGAGTTCTTCCTCCACCTCCTTCGGGTCTTTTCCATAAGTCCTCTACAAACTTAGCTTCAGTATCTACTGCTTCTAAACCTGCACAAATAGTATCTTGTAACTGCTGTATGTACTTGTAAAATTGATCTTTCATTTTTATAACTAAGCGTCGTTAAGCTAAATTGTGTATTCTTTTACAGCATCTATAAACGCTTTGGCATTATCTAAACCTATATTTGGTAAAATACCATGACCTAAGTTTACAATGTATTTGTCTTTACCAAAAGCATCAATCATTGTTTTTACTTGCTTTTTAATTTCTGCCGGAGGCGAAAATAAACGTGTTGGGTCGAAATTACCTTGTAATGTAATGTTATTCCCCGTTAATTTTCGTGCCCATTCTGGTGTAATTGTCCAGTCAACACCTAAAGCAGATGCATTTGATTTTGACATTTCTTCTAAAGCAAACCAACATCCTTTTCCAAAAGCAATTACTGGAGCATCGTCTTTTAAAGCTTCTATAATTTGATTGATGTATTGCCAAGAAAATTCTTGGTAATCTACTGGAGACAACATACCTCCCCAAGAATCAAAAACTTGTACTGCATTTACACCTGCTTCTACTTTTTTCTTTAAGTAAGCAATTGTTGTATCTGTAATTTTTTGCAACAAAGCATGCGCTGCTAAAGGTTGTGTAAAACAAAATTCTTTGGCTTTATCAAAGTTTTTAGACCCCTGCCCTTGAATACAGTAACACAATATAGTCCATGGCGAACCTGCAAAACCAATTAACGGAATTTCATCGTTCAGCATTTGCTTCGTCAACTTAATAGCATCCATTACATAACCTAAAGTTTCATCAATATCCGGAACAATTGCTTTTTCTACATCTTGCATTGTACGAACTGGGTTTGGTAACCAAGGCCCAATTCCATCTTTCATTTCTACAGCAATATTCATTGCTTGCGGAATTACTAGAATATCTGAAAATAGAATTGCAGCGTCCATACCATATCTTCTAATAGGTTGTACCGTAATTTCGGCAGCTAACTCTGGTGTTTGGCAACGTGTAAAAAAATCGTATTTCTTTTTTATTTCCTGAAACTCTGGCAAATAACGTCCCGCTTGTCTCATCATCCAAACAGGAGGGCGTTCTACAGTTTCTCCTTTTAATGCTCTTAGGTATAAATCGTTTTTTATCATGTTGCTTTGTATGTTAGGCTATAATAGCTTCTGATGTAGTTAGGTACGTATTTCTTTTTCTAATATTATTTACTTGCTACTGTTTGCATAGATGCATCAATGGCTTTCTCTAATCTTTTTAATTCTCTTGTAGTAATTGCCGATGATAAAAACCAAGCTTCGTATTGAGATGGTGGTAAAAACACACCATTTTTAATCATTGCCCAGAAAAATTCTGCAAATTTATCGGTATCAGATGTTTGCGCATCTGTAAAATTGGTTACTTCTTTGTCTGTAAAAAATGGATTGATCATAGAACCAAACCTATTTACTGTTAAAGCAACCCCGTATTTTTTAGCAGATGAACGTAAAAATCCTTCTATTTTCTGAGCTACTAAATCAAATTTATGATACGGATTTTGTCTTTTTAACTCTGACAAAGTAGAAATACCTGCTGCCATAGCAATTGGGTTTCCAGATAAAGTACCTGCTTGGTACATCCCTCCTAACGGAGCTACATTTTCCATAATTTCGTTACGAGCTCCATAAGCTCCTACCGGAAATCCACCTCCAATTACTTTACCCAAACAAGTAATATCTGCTTCTATACCAATAATTTCTTGTGCTCCTCCAAATTTAGATCGGAAACCTGTCATCACCTCATCACATATCAACAAAGCATTGTGCTCTTTTGTTAATTTTCGCAATCCTTGTATAAACTCTTGCGATGGTTCTACCACACCCATATTACCTGTTACAGGCTCTAAAATTACAGCAGCAATATCGCTGTGTTTTTCAAAATGAGCTTTTACACTCTCTAAGTTGTTATACTCAGAAATCAACGTATTTTCAACTGCTTGTGATGGCACTCCTTTTGACCCTGGTAAACTCAAAGTGGCTAAACCAGAACCTGCAGCAACTAGCATCGCATCCATATGTCCATGGTAACATCCAGAAAATTTTACAATTTTATCGTTACCGGTATGTGCTCTAGCCAAACGTATAGCACTTAAAACTGCTTCTGTTCCAGAGTTCACAAAACGTACTTTATCCATACCCGGAAAAGCACTACATACCAATTCTGCCAATTCTATTTCTGCACTTGTAGAGGCACCAAAAGAATATCCTTTTTTTAAAGCTCTTCTAATTGCTTTTGCTACTTTTTTATTTCTATGTCCTAGAATCATAGGACCATAAGACAATACCAAATCAATGTATTTGTTTCCATCTACATCTTTAATATAAGCTCCTTTGGCTTTATCTATAAATAACGGATTACCTCCTACAGAAGCAAAAGCTCTTACAGGTGAATTTACTGCTCCTACTAAGTTTTTGCAGCCTTTTTTGTATAAAAACTCTGAATTATTAAATTCCATACTACTTATATTGATCTGTTTATCTCTATTATTTCTTTTGCTTTTTCTATAACAGCTGTTACGCTTACACGCTCTGATATAAATACATTTTCGAAGTGCTGAATAGCTGCAGTTGCCGTTGTACTACCAATACATATTACCGGTGCTTTTGTAGTTTTGTTTTGTTGTAAAAAACTCTGTATTCCTGAAGGGCTAAAAAACAAAACCGCATCAAAATCTGTTGCAACTTTTTTGGGTATAAGATCTGTATTATACACTTTATATTCTGTAACCAACACACCGTTTTCAGCCATTAGGGTAGGCAAATCATTATTTTTTAAATTGCCGCAAAACCAACTAATTTGCTTCAAACCAGACACCTCTTTTGTAAAATAATTTGCTAAATACGTACCCAATTCATAAGCACTTTGGGCCGTGTAAGCCACTTCTATGCCATGTTCTTCTAACAAATATTGTGTTTTATTACCCACACAATATACTTGCTGAAACCATTCTTTTTTATTTTGATGAATTCCAAATACAGACTTTACACTATTAGCACTCGTAAAAACTGCATTTTCAATAGGTTCATCTATCACAAAACCTTCTCCATAAAAAATTTCTATCATCGAAACTTCTTCTAGTTCATATCCTTTAAACAATGCTTTTTGCGAAGGACTTAATATTTTGGTGGATAGAATTTTCATCTTTTTAAATACTCTTCTGTATTTATTTTTTAATTACTTTTTTTATTTCTCGCATCAAATCTTTCCCGCCATTTGCTAAAATATCTTCTGCACATAGTTTACCTAAATGCTCTGCATCTTTAAGATCTGCTATTTTAAATACGCCTTTTTGTTCTTTTCCATCAATAGCACTTAACAAACCTTTAAATGTAACTTTATCTCCTACAATTTCTGCATAACCTCCAATAGGTGCTGTACAACCTCCTTCTAAAGTTCTCATAAAATCGCGCTCTATGCCTACACACAAAGCTGTTTCTTTATGATGTAATTTTGCACAAGCCTCTAAAACTTCTTTTTCGTTTTCTAAAGCTGTTATCATAATTGCTCCCTGGGCTGGTGCAGGTATCATCCAATCTAAAACAATGTGCTTTTCTGGCAACAAATTAATACGTTCTAAACCCGCTTTTGCAAATATGGCTCCGTTCCAATCGTTGTCTGCTAATTTTTGCAAACGCGTATTTACATTTCCTCTTAGATCTGTTAAGGTATGTGTTGGGTATTTGTGTAACCACTGTGCAGTTCTTCGTAAACTTCCTGTAGCAATTGTAGCTCCTTCTGCAACCAACGCTTCTTCAGTACCTTTATATACTACTATATCATTTACATCTGCACGTTCTAAAACAGCAGCTTGTACAATAGTTTCTGGTAATTGCGTAGGTACATCTTTCAAAGAGTGTACCGCAATATCTATCTGTCCTCTTAACATAGCCACGTCTAGTGTTTTGGTAAACACTCCCATACTACCTATTTGATGTAATGGAATATCTAAAATTTCATCTCCTACAGATGATAACTCTATAATTTGGGTAGCATACCCTAAAGCTTCTAATTGTTGTTCTACAAGATGAGCTTGCCATAGTGCCAATTCACTATTTCGGGTTCCAATTCTAATAACTTTACTCATAACTTATTTATAAAGAAGCATTAAATATTTTACTCACAATTTCTATACTCTGATCTACAGAAGTAGATTCATCTTTTAAATGTTTTACAAATTGTGTAGTAATTTTTTGAATAATACGTGATGTTATTTGCTCTGCGTGTTCTGTATTAAAATCATTCAACTTTTTTTGATGAAAATTGATCTCATCTTCCTGAATTGATTGTAAGGATACCTTTAATGCATTTACTGCAGGAGTAAACTTTCGGTAATCTAACCAAGCCGCAAACTCTTCTTTATACTTATCTATTATTTTTTGGGCTTTCGGTATTTCCGATTGCCTTTTAGCTAAAGTTTTATCTGTAATTTTAGACAACTCATCAACATTAACCAACGTAACGTTTTCAAAAGATTTCACCTCTTTATCTACGTTTTCCGGCATCGATAAATCTAATATCAATACTTTTTTCTGTGGTTTTATATGTTTCGATGTAATGGTGGGTAAATCAGCTCCTGTAGATACAATTAAAATATCTGCATCTTCTATTTCAACATCTAAATTCTCGTACGTATTAATTGCTACATGTTCATGGTTTTCTGCAAATTCTACAGCTTTGGCATGCGTTCTGTTAATTAAATGTACATTGGTATTCTCTGTATATTCTAATAAATTTTTACAGGCATTTTTACCAATTTCTCCTAAACCATACACCAACACACGTTTAGAATTGTAATTCTCTACATTATCTATAATATATTGGGTGGCAGCATAAGCTACCGAAGTTGTACCCGAACTTAATTTGGTCGTGTTCTTCACTTCTTTACTCGCTTGTAACACACAGTTCATTAAACGTTCTAAATACGTATTTACGGTTCCATATTTCTGAGCCAACAAATAAGCTTGCCTCAATTGTCCAACAATTTCATAATCTCCTAATATCTGACTTTCTAAACCCGTACCAATATTAAAAAGGTGTTGTATTGCTTCGGATGTTTTGTAAATGTTTGAGAACTTTACAAAATCTTCAACCGTTCCGTTAGAATGTTCACACAACAAACTAATCAATTCAAAAGGATGTTTTGAGAAACCCGTAATTTCGGTTCTGTTACAAGTAGAAACCACCATAACACCATCAATTCCTTTGGATTTCGCGTCTTTTAACAACGCTATTTGTTTTTGTTTAGACAAGCTAAAAGCACTACGCGTTTCTACATCTGCCTTTCTATAACTTACACCAACGTTGTAAAGCTTTGTCCCTTTTTGTTTTATGTTCATATGTTGACACTCCATAAGTATCGACAAAAGTACTATCAATATTCCTCTAATAATATCGTTAAAAGAACTATAAATACCTCTTCAAGGTTTTTACAACAATTTAAAACGATTACAAACAACAATACAAACCTAGTAAAACAGGGCTTATATCGTGAAATTTAATGTTTTTTAGCAGGTGTAAATCAATCTATTTAAAAACGCCTTTTTTTATACTTTTTGATGTAAATTTGTAACGAATTAAATAAAAAACAGCGACAAAAGATGCAATTTTTCGATTCAAAAAAATATCAAAACATCGATAAAAGTACCCAGATACTTATTAATGAAGAAAACTTATTTTCTCTGTTAAAAATTCAAAATAACACAACTGAGAATCAACATTATATACACAAAACAAAACACAACTACATTCAGCTTTTTTTTAATATTAAAAACACAAGCACTATTGCCTTTAACATGGAGCATTGTGCTATTCAACTTAAAAAAGACGAATCTGGAATGGTTTATTTCAACGAAGACGAAACCAATATTCTATTCAGTTTACCAAAAGATGCCAAAGTTATTGTTATGTTGATTCCTGTAAATTATTTTCACTCGCTATTTACAACCGAAGAAAATTACCTGTTAAATTTTGACAACTTTGTTATTGGTAAACCTATTATAGAAACCAAAAACACAACACCTGCACAGCAAGTTGTATTGCATCAAATTACACAAAAGCCAGACAACTCACCTTTAAATCATTTATTTTTAAAAGCCAAAGCCTACGAATTGTTTAGCCTTTATTTTAGCAATTTAGAAGACAACAACAACGAAAATTGTCCTTTTATGTCTAACGAAGACACTATGTCTCAATTAAAAAAGGCCAAAAACATCGTCATCGAAAATATGACAGATCCACCTTCTTTAGAAGAGCTTGCCAAAGCTGTTGGGTTAAACATAAAAAAATTAAAACAAGGTTTTAAAGAAGTTTACGGAGCGCCTGTTTTTACTTTTTTATTAAACTATAAATTAGAGTTTTCTAAAAAACTATTACTAGAAAACAAACTCAACGTAAACGAAATAGGTAATAAAATTGGCTACAGTACATCCAGCCATTTTATTGCTGCTTTCAAAAGAAAATACGGTATCACTCCAAAGCAATTCACCAAACAGAACAACGTGTAATGCAACAACTAAACCACCATAACACCCAAAACACAACGGTAAAGTTTCCTATTGTCGTTATCGGAGAAGAAATTAGAACCCCGCAAAATGTAGGTATGAGCTTAAGGTGCTCAGATGCTTTTGGCGTTTCTAAATTTTACCTCAATAGCAATTCTCCTAATCTAGAAAATAGAACAGTACAAAGAACTGCTAGAAATACAGACAAAACACTAGACATTGTAAGCTACAACAACACAAAAGAAGTAATAGATTTTTTGAAAAAAGAAGGATATACTGTGATTGCTTTAGAAATTACCAACAATAGCAAACCTATAAACACCTATAACTTTACACAACATAAAAAAATAGCACTTTTAATAGGTTCTGAAAGATTTGGAATTAACGAAGAAGCCCTTAAAATGTGTGATGAAAGCATTCATATTTCTATGTTCGGACACAATTCATCTATGAACGTAGTTAACAGCTTAAGCATTAGCTTATACGAAATAACAAAACAATTAAACAACAACTAAGTCTTATACAAAATGAAAGGAATATTATTAGTAAACCTAGGTTCTCCAGACAGCCCTTCTGTAAAAGATGTTCGTAAATACTTAGACGAATTTTTAATGGACAGTAGAGTGATTGATTTACCTTATGTAACCCGTAACCTATTAGTTAGAGGAATCATTTTAAACACACGTCCTAAACAATCGGCAGAAGCTTATAGTAAAGTTTGGACCGATGAGGGATCTCCTTTAATTGTAATTTCAGAAAAATTCACAAAAAAAGTAAAAAGTAAAACCAAAGCTCCTGTTTCATTAGCCATGAGATACGGATCTCCATCTATAGAACAAGGAATTACAGAACTTGCCAACCAAGGAGTTGATGATATTTTACTAGTGCCGCTTTACCCTCAGTTTGCCATGGCAACTACAGAAACCATTGTAGTTTTAGCAAACAAAATTATACGCGATACATATCCGAATATAAAACTTACGGAATTACCTCCTTTTTATAAAAATCAAGATTATATAGACGTGCTTTCCAAAAGCATCAAAGAAGAGCTTGACAAAGAAAACTTCGATCATCTTTTATTTTCTTACCACGGTGTACCCGAGCGTCATATTAAAAATTCAGACGTTACCGGAGAACACTGTAGCTTAAACGGAGAATGTTGCAACACCGCATCCGAAGCACACCGATACTGTTACAGACACCAATGCTACGAAACTACCAAAGGAGTAGTTGAAAAATTAGGGTTACAACCTGGATTTTACAGCACATCATTTCAATCGCGCTTAGGAAAAGATCCTTGGCTACAACCCTACACCGATGCCTCTATTAACGATAGAGCCCAAAACGGAATAAAAAAACTAGCTGTAGTAACACCTGCCTTTGTTGCCGATTGCTTAGAAACTATAGAAGAAATTGGTATGGAAGCTAAAGAAGAATTCGAAGAAAACACCGGAGAAGTATTTAAAACCATACCTTGCTTAAATGATAGAGATGATTGGACAGATGTAGTAAGTAACTGGTTAAACAACTGGCTAAATCAATAACCATGGAACACACCTATAACCTATACATTAAAGCACTACACATTATTTTTGTAGTCACTTGGTTTTCTGGGCTCTTTTACATGGTACGCCTTTTTATATACCACAAAGAAGCCGAACAAAAAGAAGACGCTGCTCGTATTGTTTTACAAGAACAATACAAGCTAATGGAAAAAAGGCTTTGGTATATTATTACCTGGCCCTCCGCTATTTTAACAGCCATTACAGCCACTGGTTTACTCTACTTAAATCCTTTTTTCTTAACACAAACCTGGATGTGGGTAAAACTCTCTTTCGTAGCAGCCTTATTCTGCTACCAGTTTGCTTGTCATAATATTTTCAAACAACTACAAAACAACGTTTGCAAATATTCCACATTACAACTGCGTTTATGGAACGAAGTTGCCACCATCATCCTTTTTTCAGTTGTATTTTTAGTAGTCTTAAAAAATGCAATTAGTTGGGTTTGGGGTGTTGTCGGAATTATACTCGTATCTGTAATACTCATGCTAATGGTACGTATTTACAAAAAAATGCGTACTAAAAAAAGTTGGGATCAAAACGAAACACCAACAGCTATATAAATAAAAAAGACCGCAAGTTGCGGTCTTTTTTTATTTCAAGTAAATCACCTCTCCTCTTCCGTCAGAGGTATTACTCCCAATCAAAAAACTAGTAGAGTTTGGCAATATTTTAAACAACACATCTCCAAACCTATGCGTTGCTATATAGTTTATAATATCCTGATATGAAGTCGATTTTTCTTCAAACCATATCTCTTCCGCATCGTATTTTTCTACATACGCTTCCAGATTTATCATCTCAGAACTCGCAATGCTATTAATCTCTTTATTCAGTTGCAAATCTACATTCACATCTCTATCACCCACAAACAGAACACGTTTGGTATCCTCTATCAAAATGGGCGCATTAGACAATTTAAAATACTTAATTAAAAACCACATTTTCACACCAAAGCGCATTACTAAAAAATCAAGCCCTGTATATTTAAAATGTTTCTTATAAAAAATATTCATCGCTCCATGAAAATGCTTTAAATACTTCACATCCTTACGCGTACTCTCTCCTTTGTAATGTATCACAACCGAAGGTCCGTAATAATAATTCGTATATCCTTTTTTCGTCAATTTATAGCTCAAATCAATATCTTCACCATACATAAAGTAATCCTCATCAAAACCACCAACCTCAACATACCTCTCCTTACGCATCAACATAAAAGCACCAACAAGTACCTCTACTTTTCCAACAGCATCTTTAGTTAAATAATTTGCATAATACCCTCCTTTATTAGAGCCTATCATTCTGGCAATCGATTTTCTAGGCGTAGGCAACCCTCGCTTACTCTCTGGCAAAAACATTCCGGTTCCATTTACCAAACGTACCCCCAAAGCTCCTAAATCAGTTTGCGCATCTGCATAAGGCAAAATCTCAGAAAACAAATGCTCCCCAACTACGGTATCCGGATTTAAAATCAACACATACTCACCCTTAGCAATAGCAACCCCTTGATTATTTGCTTTCGAAAAACCAACATTCTCTGTATTCTCTATTAGCTGCACCTCAGGAAACCTTCTTTTCACCATCTCGCAGCTATCATCCTTAGACACATTGTCTACCACAATAATCTCACCATCTACATTCGCCAAAGCTTTACGAACACTCAACAAACACAATTCTAAAAAATAACGCACATTGTAATTCACAACAACTACAGAAACCTTCATCTAAAAACTTTAATATGGAATAGCTAAATATATAACATATTCAGCAACAAGCATAGTTAACATTAAATTAATACACAAAACAATGTTAGGGCATCCCCCTACGGGTCGTGCTTTCGGCTCAAGCTAAAAACTTGGGGATAAATGTATCTTTGTAGTTAAAAACAGAT
>JAHDFK010000006.1 GCA_020628175.1 Wenyingzhuangia sp. | reverse complement strand
TGAGGTACGAAAAAAAGTGAGTACGGAAAGCACGACCCGATAGGGGAACGCCCAAATGAATGCTAAAAAAAAGCATCTTAATAATTATATTAAGATGCTTTGATTTTTATTTAAAAGATTAGAGATTTTATAATTCTAATGCTTTTTTAGGATTGTTGTTCATTAACAATTCGATAGGGTTTTCGATTGCTTCTTTAATAGCTACTAAGAAACCTACAGATTCTTTACCATCTACAATACGGTGATCGTAAGATAAGGCTACGTACATAATTGGTTGAATTACTACTTGCCCATTTACTGCCATAGGACGCTCTACAATGTTGTGCATACCTAAAATTGCAGATTGTGGTGGGTTGATGATTGGTGTTGATAACATAGAACCAAATACACCACCGTTTGTGATTGTAAATGTTCCTCCTGTCATTTCATCTACAGTAATTTGACCGTCACGAGCTCTTAATGCTAAACGTTTTACTTCGCTTTCTACACCTCTAAAGGTTAAGTTTTCTGCATTTCTGATAACTGGTACCATTAAACCTTTTGGTCCTGATACTGCAATAGAAATGTCTGCAAATTCGTTTTTAACTTGGTAATCTCCATCAATCATAGAGTTTACGTCTGGATACAATTCTAAAGCTCTAGTTACAGCTAAGGTAAAGAAAGACATGAATCCTAAACCTACACCGTGTTTTGCTTTAAATTCTTCTTTGTATTGTTTACGTAATTCGAAAACTGGTTGCATGTTTACTTCGTTAAACGTAGTTAACATTGCTGTTTCGTTTTTAACTGCTACTAAACGTTGTGCTACTTTTCTACGTAGCATAGACATTTTTTTAGTTTCTGAAGCACGACTACCTGTTGTAGTACCCATTGCTGGTACTGCGTTTATAGCGTCTTCTTTTGTAACTCTACCATCTTTACCTGTGCCTTGAATAGCATTGGCATTGATTCCTTTTTCGTCTAATATTTTTTTAGCTGCTGGAGATGCACTACCAGTAGCGTATGTTGCATTTTCTGTTGCTGGAGCTACAGGAGCTTCTTTAACTGGCGCAGCTTCTGGAGCAGGAGCTGCTGCCTTTTTTTCTGGAGCAGCTGCACCATCTGGTCTTGCAGCATCCATATCAATTAAACACACTACAGCACCAACTTCTACAGCGTCACCTTCTTCTGCTTTTAAAGTAATGATTCCGCTTTCTTCTGCAGGTAATTCTAAAGTTGCCTTGTCTGAATCTACTTCTGCAATTGGTTGGTCTTTTTCTACATAATCACCATCTTCAACTAACCATGTTGCGATTTCTACTTCTGTGATTGATTCCCCTGGAGAAGGGACTTTCATTTCTAAAACCATGATACTATTTTATTATGTTATTTGTTTTTTCTTTTGTTTATGATTGAAATACTTTATCGATAACGGCTTGGTGTCTCTTTTTGAAACGTGCGCTAGAACCTGCAGCAGGAACTGAATAGAAACCACGTGAAGCGACACTTAATGTTGCCATTTTGAAACGTTGTAACATGAATGACCATGCACCCATGTTTTCTGGTTCTTCTTGTGCCCAAACAAACTCTACATTAGCAGGGTACGAATTGATAACTGCTTGTATTTTTTCTTCGTGTAAAGGGAACAATTGTTCTATTCGAACCAATGCAATATCGGTATTGTTCAATTTTTCTTTTTCTTCTAGTAAATCGTAATAGAATTTACCCGTACAGAAAACTACTTTTTTAACGTTTTCTTTAGTTACTGTTGTATCGTCTATTACTTCTTGGAAACCTCCTTCTGCTAAATCTTGGATAGTATTTACAGCTTTAGGATGACGTAATAAACTTTTTGGAGTAAATACGATTAATGGTTTACGGTGGTTACGTTTCATATGACGACGTAACAAGTGATACATGTTTGCAGGACTTGTACAGTTTGCAATGGTCATGTTATCGTGGTCACACAACTGTAAATATCTTTCGATTCTTGCAGATGAGTGTTCTGAACCTTGTCCTTCGTATCCGTGTGGTAATAACATTACGATACCGTTTTGCAATTTCCATTTATCTTCAGCAGCACAGATGTATTGATCGAACATAATTTGAGCTCCGTTTCCGAAATCACCAAATTGCGCTTCCCAAATTGTAAGTGTGTTTGGATGTGCCATAGCATATCCGTAATCGAAACCTAATACTCCGTATTCTGATAATAAAGAGTTATAGATACTCATAACTCCTTTGTTATTCTTATTGGTGTTTAGTAAGTTGATACGCTCTTCTGAAACTTCGTCTCTTAAAATAGCATGTCTATGACTAAACGTACCACGTTCCACATCTTGACCTGATATACGAACGTTATAACCTTCTTCTAATAAGGATCCGTAAGCTAAAGTTTCTGCAAGACCCCAATCTAATTTGTTGTCTTCGAATACCATTTTTGCACGACCTTCTATGATACGTTGCGCTTTACGAACAAATTTTACACCTTCTGGGTTTTGAGATACTACTCTTGTAATATCTTCTAATTTTTCTTGAGGATATTTTGTGTCTACAGGAGCTAACATTTCTGCTAATCCTTCTCTCACAAATCCTTCCCAAGTATCTTCCATAAAAGGAATTACTCTAGATGTTTTATCGCTTTTAGCTTCTAAGAATTTGTTTTCTAATAAGCTTTTGTATTCTGCTTGTAATTCTTTTGCATACGCAGTATCAATGCTTTGCTCTTTAACCAACTGATCTATATAAATATCTCTAGGGTTTTTGTGCTTCGCAATGTTTTTATACAATTGAGGTTGTGTAAAACGAGGCTCATCTCCTTCGTTGTGTCCGTATTTACGGTACCCTAACAAGTCGATAAATATATCACGCTTAAACTTCATTCTAAACTCTAATGCAAGTTCTATAGCATGACAAACAGCTTCTACATCGTCTGCATTTACGTGCAATACGGGTGATAGTGTTACTTTGGCAACATCTGTACAATAAGTACTAGAACGTGCATCTAAGTAATTGGTTGTAAAACCTACTTGGTTGTTAATTACTAAATGTAGTGTACCTCCGGTTTTGTATCCGTTTAGCTTACTCATTTGTATTACTTCATACACGACTCCTTGTCCTGCAACTGCGGCATCACCATGAATAATGATAGGAAGTATAGCATCTTCGTTACCGTTGTATTCTGTATCAATTTTAGCTCTTGCTACTCCTTGTGCTACGGGTCCAACAGTTTCTAAGTGAGATGGGTTGGGTAGTAAGTTCATTTTCATAATCTTACCATCTTGGTAAGTTTTACTACGGGTTAATCCCATGTGGTATTTTACATCTCCATCAATATTTGCTTCTTCGAAATCTTTTCCTTCAAATTCAGAAAATAAATCACGAACAGGCTTTTTAAAGATATTTGTTAACGTATTTAAACGCCCACGGTGTGCCATACCTAATACACATTCTTTAACGCCATATTTTTCTGAAGCGCTTTTTAGTGCAGTAGATAATGCAGGGATTACAGTTTCTCCTCCTTCTACAGAAAAACGTTTTTGACCTACATATTTAGTTTGTAAAAAGTTTTCGAAACCTACGGCTTGCGTTAACTTTTTAAGAATATACTTTTTTTGATCGATAGAAAAATTAGTATGGTTTCCGTTTGCATTTAAACGATTTTGCCACCATTTAATTTCTTCTGGCTGACGAATGTACATGTATTCTACACCAATAGAATCGCAGTATATTTCTTTTAATCTGTTTACAATGTTTTCTAGAGTAGCAGCACCTATACCAATAACTTCACCAGCATTAAAAACTGTTTTTAAGTCGTCGTTACTTAAACCAAAATTTTTTATGTCAAGTGTAGGTTCGTAGTGTCTACGATCTCTTACAGGGTTTGTTTTGGTAAATAAATGACCTCTGGTTCTATATCCGTTGATTAAATCAAGAACCAAAAATTCCTTTTTTACTTCTTGTGGAATTTCTACATTATTTTCATCGTCGTACAATTCATTTGCTAAATCGTATCCTTGAAAAAAACTTTTCCAACTAGGCTCAACGCTATCTGGGTTTGTTTGGTATTGCTCATATAAATCAGCAATAAAACCTGTGTGAGCAGCATTAAGGAAAGAAAATTTATCCATGTTACTATATTGTTCTTTTGTTTGTTGTCTTTATCGAACTAACAAAAATAATTTATTTGTTTTTGTAACCACCTATCTATTTGTTTTATTCTTAAAAATCATAAAATTTATAACAGATTGATTTTTTTTGTTTTTTTTAAAATGGGAGTTCCTATATAGGGGGCTTTTTTCACTTAAATTTTTTGGGTAAAACCTCGCTTTTAAAAGTTTTAAAATTTAAATAAATCTAAAAAGTAAAATAGAGTGAAAAAATATACTTTACTAAAAAATTAAAAATGAATGTATTATGATGTAGTGTGTTTGTTTTTTGAAAAAAAACTAAATTTTCTATTGCACAAACTTTAAAAAGCTTTATATTTGCAACCGCAAAACGGAAATGTTGTCGCTATACGCAAATTCCTCCTTAGCTCAGTTGGTTAGAGCATCTGACTGTTAATCAGAGGGTCCTAGGTTCGAGTCCTAGAGGGGGAGCAAGCAACACTAATTAAATTTAGAATTTCTTAGTAAGCAATAAGGTTTTTATTTTCCTATATGGAAATTCCTCCTTAGCTCAGTTGGTTAGAGCATCTGACTGTTAATCAGAGGGTCCTAGGTTCGAGTCCTAGAGGGGGAGCCAAAAAGCATCAACATTTGTTGGTGCTTTTTTTATATCTTTTTATTTAGTATTGGGATTTAACAACTTAGTTTCTTATTTTTAAGTAAAAAATAGAAATGAAAGAATCAATGTCGTTAATGCCTAAGAACGATAACGCAGGTTTATTTATTGCCATTGCTATTGTAATGTTTGTTTTGGGAACAGAATATTTAGTAGCTCGAAGAAAAGGAAAGAAAATTTTTAGATTCGAAAATACAATAGCTAACTTTTCGATGGGGATTTTTGATAGGATTGCAGGAATATTTATGGTTCCAATTATCTTTTTTTACTATCATTATTTACATCAGTATTTTTCAATATTTGATATTCCAGAAACAAGAACTTGGTTTTTGTTTGCGGTTTTAGTTTCCGACTTTACATGGTATTTTTATCACAAATCAGGACATAAAATAAATTTATTTTGGGGAGCCCATATCATACATCATCAAAGCGAAGATTATAATTATTCTGTAGCGTTAAACTTAACACCTTTTCAGGTGTTTATACGTGTTATGTTTTGGTCGTTAATGCCTATTGTTGGCTTTAGTGCTAAAATGGTATTAGGTACGCATTTGGTTATTGGTTTGTATCAATTTTTGTTGCATTCTCCATTAATTCCTAAGCTAGGAATTTTAGAAGAGTTTATGGTAACACCTTCACATCATAGAGTACATCATGGGAGTAATGAAAAATATTTAGATAAAAATTTTGGTGGAGTTTTTATTGTTTGGGATCGCTTATTTGGAACCTTTCAGCGAGAAGAAGAGGAGGTAAGTTTTGGGATTACGAAAGATATAAATTCGAGAGATTTTTTAACAAACGTTTTTCATTATTATAGCAATCTCTTGTTTTTAATGAAACAAATGCCAACCTTTTCAGGCAAATTGAATGTTTTGTTTAAAGGGCCAGATTGGGTGCCTGCAACAGGTGAGTTGGAACATTTGCCTTTGTATATTGATAAAGGGACTTATCAATATAAAGAGTATACTCGTATAGAAAAAACATACATTATTAGTAATATTGTGTTAATGATGCTAGTTATGGGAACTTTATCGGCAACTGTGGCAAGTATTCCGACTCTTGGTTTAGAGGTGATTACTGTTTTTGTAATGGTAACACTAGTAAGTATTGGTAGAATGATGGAAAAACAGCCTGTAGTGTATTTAGAACTTTTTAAATACAGTATTGCTTTAGGGTACGTATGCTATTACTTTTTGTAATACAATTACAAGTCTAACCATTTTTTGAATTTTGAAGTTCGTTCTCTTGAAACAATAACTTCTTCTTCCGAGTTAGGATTTAATTTTAGTAACAATCGGCTGTTAAAGTAGGTGTGAATTTTAATTACCGCATCCACATGAACAATACACCCTCTGTTGATTCTAAAAAAATGAATTGGATTTAAAATTGCCTCTAACTGATCTAAGGAATATTCAATAGGATATTTTTTATTGTTTTTTGTGGTTAAAAAAATAGTTCCTTGGCTAGCTTCAAAAAAAGCAATATCAGTTACGTTTAAGCTGTTGTATTGATTGCCAATTTTAAGCATAAACCTTCGTTTGTATTCTTTAGTAAATACTTTTTTTACAACACTATTACTTTCGTTCTTTGCATAAGATGTCGTGTTTCTATATTTGTCTAAAGCTCTTTTTAAATCGTTTTTATCAATAGGTTTTAATAAATAATCGAGTCCATTGTATTTAAATCCTCTTAAAGCGTATTCGTTATAAGCAGTGGTAAAAATTATAGGACAGTGTTTTTTAAAATCATCTAAAATATCAAAGCCATAACCATCGTTTAACTGAATGTCTAGAAAGATTAAATCGGGCATTTCGTTTTTTAAAAACCATCCTTTTCCTTGTTCAACAGAATTTAATTCAGCAATGATTTCTATTTCAGGTGCGAGTTCTGTTACCAAATTAGAGAGTCTTTTGGCAGCTAGTTTTTCATCTTCAATAATAACAGCGTTCATTTTAGAGTGTATTAAGTTAGTAGCGGAATTGTTATGCTGTAAAATTCTGTAGTTTGTAAAATGTCTACTTCTTTAGAAGTGTAATAAGCATATCTTTTCTTAATGTTATTAATTCCTAAACCTGTAGAGGCTTCTGCATTACTTCTAAGTTGTAGGTTGTTTTTTATAGTTATGCTCTTGTTGGTATTGTTGTTAATAGAAATTCTTAAAGGTTGTAGATTAGAATAGCTATTGTGTTTTAAAGCATTTTCTAACAGCATTTGTAAGGCTAGTGTGGGTATTTTATGTTGTTTGCTAATCTCATCATCAATTGTTACGTCAATAAACAAAGCATCTGCGTGTCTAATTTTCATCATAAAGATAAATGCATCTAAAAAATTGAGTTCTTTTTTTAAGCTGATGATGTCTACGTTTTGATTGTCTAAAATATATCTATAACACGAAGCCAAACGATTTACATAATCGGCAGCTAAATCTCTATCATCATACATTAAAGATGTTAATGTGTTTAAGCTATTGAATAAAAAATGAGGACTAATCTGATCTTTTAAAGATTGAAAATTAGCAACAGCTAATTCTTGTTTTAGAAGATTCATTTTGTGGTCTAATTCTTTTTTATGAGTTAATGTAAAGTAAAATAAATTAAACACAATTACAGAAAACGCAAAAACTCCAGCTCTAAAAAAATCAATTCTAAAACGTAGCCACAAATCGTTTTGATCTTTTAAACAATGTAAGTTAAATTCAAAAATTCCTAAATAGTACACTAAAGCAATAACAGGAAGTGTAATAAGCATGTTTAGCATTAGTATTTTTAACCCACTATGTAAGGTTAAATCAATATTCTTTTTCTTTAAATACAGACGTATCAACCAATCATTGGTTTCCCACGTATACATAAATAGAAAGAAAGCAGAAACAAAGTAAAAAACACCGATATTGTCTAGTCTCTTTATTTCGTGATCCATGGTGAGTTTCACTAGAGAATAAACAATAACGACCACCACGAAACGAATGCTAAATTTTTTTAAGTAAGAAATACTAAAAATGGACATTGTTTATTTTAAATAGATGAAGTTTAAAGGTACAGAAAACAAGTAGAAAAATGTTTTTATAAAAGTTGAATTGTTGTTTTTAATGATTGAACTGACGGATTGATGTTTGGATAGCTTTTAAGAAATGGAATCTATGATTATACACTTTAAAAGGATAATTATACTGTTGGGTAATGTTAAATAGCAATAGCCTTTTATTTATTTTGATACAGAGTTGGTAATACTCATTTTTGATGTGAAACTTAAAAGGAAATCATGAAAATTAGAATGCTTTTTTTAATGTTATTGTTTGTAGCAGTAACACATGCACAAAAAGGAATTATCAAAGGTTTTGTAAAAGACCAACAATCGGAAACAGAATTGTTAGGAGTTGTTGTAGAGCTACAAGATAAAAATGGAGTAGGTACTGTAACCGAAGAAGATGGAAGTTTTGTTTTAAGAAACGTATCTGTTGGTAGGCATACATTAAAAATAAGTAGCGTAGGCTACGAAACGGTTGTGTTGCCTAGTGTAGAGGTAACTTCTGGAAAAGAAGTTGTGTTAACAATAAAATTACAAGAATCTTTTGAGGACTTAGATGAAATAGTATTGACAGCCAAAAGGAGTAAAGCTAAGTCTTTAAATAAAATGGCATCCGTATCTGCCAGACAATTTAGTGTAGACGAAGTAACGCGATTTTCGGGAGGACGAAGTGATGTAGGGAGATTGGCTGCAAATTTTGCTGGAGTGTCATCTCCAGATGATAGTAGAAACGATATTGTAGTAAGAGGAAACTCCCCAACAGGTTTGTTGTGGAGATTAGAAGGAGTTCCAATTCCGAGTCCTAACCATTACTCTACAACGGGTACTACAGGAGGACCTGTTTCTGCGTTAAACGCCAATATGTTAAAAAATTCTGATTTTATAACCTCTGCATTTCCTTCGGAATATGGAAATGCTTTGGGAGGTGTTTTTGACTTGGGTTTTAGAAAAGGAAATAATAGTGCTTACGAATTTACCGCGCAAGTTGGAGCTTTTACAGGGGTAGAGGCCATGGCAGAAGGGCCTTTGGGAACTAAAAAAGGGTCGTTTTTAATTGCAGGTAGATATTCTTTAATAGGATTGATTGGAGGGGGAGCTGGAGGAACAACAGCTACGCCTAATTACAAAGATGTATCGTTTCATATTGATTTTGGAAAATACAAATTTGGAGAAGTACAGTTGTTTGGAATTTTAGCAGATTCTGATATAGATTTTTTAGGAGATGAGATTGATGAAGACGATTTGTTTGCTTTTACAGATGAAGACTCGTTTGTAACTTCGGGTTTTGGTGTTGTTGGCTTAAAACACAAAATAAATTTAAACGATAATACGTTTTTAAATACAACCGTATCTACATCCTTTAATTCGAATACTTTTATAGCGAATAGATTTGTAGATAAAAACACAGAGAACGAAAGAAAAATAAAATATAGTGATTTTGATGATGAGGAACGCAGGCTTACATTTTCAACATTGTTAAATTCAAAAATTAATAGCAAAACAACCTTACGAACAGGAGTCTTGCTAGAAAACTATAAAATTAAGTTGTTAAACAAAGATCGATTCAAACAACCAGATACAGATAATGATGGAGATCCAGATTTGTTTACGTTTAGAAATACAGACGAGCAATTAAGTATTGTGCAACCTTATGTACAAACAAAGTTTAGACTAACAAAAAGAACCACATTACATACAGGAGTTCATGGACAGTTAAATTCGTTAACCAAACAATTTGTTGTTGAACCAAGACTTGGAGCGAGTTATAAAATAGGAAGACATCAATTTAATGCAGGTTATGGTTTGCACCATCAATCGGTTGCATTGCCTTTGCTTTTTGCGAACGAAAACATAAATGGTGTTTTAGAACAAACCAATCGAAATTTAGATTACGTAGCAAGTAACCATTATGTTGTAGGGTACGATGTGAATTTAAAAAATAGCTGGAGAGCTAAACTTGAGTTGTATTATCAGCAAATAAAAAATGCGGCAGTAGAACAAACCAGCTCAAGTTATTCTAGTTTAACAGAGGGTACGGGCTTTGGTTTTTCGGGAGATAAAGTGTCTTTAGTAAATAACGGAACAGGAAGAAATAAAGGAGTAGAGTTTACGTTAGAAAAGTTTTTCACAAAAGGCTACTATGCGTTGTTAACAGCTTCTTTTTTCGAAAGTACCTATAAAGGAAGTGATGGAATAGAACGAAATACTCCATTTAACAATCAACGTGTGGTGAACTTTTTAGCAGGAAAAGAATTTCAGTTAGGAGCTACTAATAAAAGAATCTTTTTCACCGATACTAAAATAACATACTCAGGAGGAAGATTTTATACACCTGTTGATTTAGAAGCTTCTAACAATGCAGGATTTGAATTGTTACAAGAAGACAAAGCTTTTAGTTTACAAAACAACGATTATTTTAGATGGGATATTAAATTTGGAATCAAAATTAATAGTGAACGTAAAAAGCAGTCTCATCAATTTTATGTAGATCTACAAAATGTAACAGCTAACGAAAACATTTTTGCAAGACGCTATAATCGTGTCACAAAACAGGTAAACGAAGTAAATCAGATAGGTTTTTTTCCAGATGTAGGATATAAATTTCAGTTTTAGAGCAGGGTTTTAAAGAAGTTTAAAAAAGCGTGCAGTTTGTAAAAGCTACACGCTTTTTTAGGATCTATATCTTATATTTGTGAATAGAATGGATACGGTATGAACGAGAATTTAAATCCCGAAAGTGATCATTATTCAAATGATGAGTTAGATGTAGAAAAAAAATTACGTCCGCTCTCGTTTGATGACTTTACAGGACAAGAACAAGCGATTGAGAATCTTAAAATTTTTGTAGAAGCTGCAAATATTAGAGAAGAAGCCTTAGATCATACGCTTTTCCATGGACCTCCGGGATTAGGAAAAACAACTTTGGCGCATATTCTAGCCAACGAATTAAACGCGGGTATAAAAGTTACTTCAGGACCTGTTTTAGATAAACCAGGTGATTTGGCAGGTTTGTTAACGGGTTTAGATGAAAGAGATGTATTGTTTATTGATGAAATTCATAGATTAAGTCCCATAGTAGAAGAGTATTTGTACTCTGCAATGGAAGATTTTAAGATTGATATCATGATAGAATCTGGGCCCAATGCGCGTACTGTTCAAATTAATCTAGAACCTTTTACGTTAATAGGAGCCACTACGCGTTCTGGTTTGTTAACAGCACCTATGCGTGCCCGTTTTGGAATTTCGAGTAGATTACAATATTACGACACAGAATTGTTGAGTACCATTGTACAGCGAAGTGCACATATTTTAAAAACACCTATAAGTATGGAGGCTGCTATAGAAATAGCAGGTAGAAGTAGAGGTACACCTCGTATAGCCAATGCGTTGTTGAGAAGAGTAAGAGATTTTGCTCAAATAAAAGGAGACGGTACCATTACAATTGAAATTGCAAAATTTGGTTTAAAAGCTTTAAATGTAGATGCTTTTGGATTGGATGAAATGGATAATAAAATACTTACCACGATTATAGAAAAGTTTAAAGGAGGACCCGTAGGGATAAGTACTTTAGCTACGGCTGTAAGCGAAAACGGAGAAACAATAGAAGAGGTTTATGAACCTTTTTTAATTCAACAAGGATTTATTATTAGAACACCAAGAGGAAGAGAAGTAACAGAATTAGCGTACAAACATTTAAAAATTTCTAGGCCTACCAGTCAAGGAGAATTATTTTAACATGAAAAAATGGATTCCTATTTTAGAATGGCTGCCCAAATATAATATCAAGCAGAATTTAAAAGCAGATATTGTTGGGGGCTTTACGGTAGGAGTTGTTTTAATTCCCCAAGGAATCGCATATGCCTTAATAGCTGGTTTGCCACCAATTTATGGTTTGTACAGTGCGTTGTTACCTCAATTTATGTATTTACTATTTGGCACAGCGCAAAGAGTAGCTGTAGGTCCTGTTGCTATGGATTCTTTAATTGTGGCTGCAGGAGTTTCTACTTTAGCAATTGCGGGTACTGATACCTACATAACATTGACGATTCTATTAGCTTTGTGTGTAGGTGTAATTCAATTATTACTAGGGATAGGTAAGTTAGGTTTTATTGTAAACTTTTTATCTAAGCCAGTTATTAGCGGCTTTAGTTCTGCTGCAGCTATTGTTATTGGTATCAATCAGTTTAAAAATTTATCAGGAATTCCAATTCCGAGAAGTAATAGGTTGCAAGACATTTTAATGTCTTTAGTGCGGCAAGTAGGCAAGGTAGATTGGCAGACATTAAGTGTAGGTTTGTTAACGGTGTTTATTTTATTATTGATAAAGTACACCAAATCTAAATTACCAGGCCCTTTAATTGTCGTTGTTTTAGGTTGTGTAGGTTTGTACTTTTTTCACGATTTACTTTTTAACGTTTCAATTTTACAAGATATTCCTTCGGGTTTACCTTCTTTTAACATGCCTACTGTAACCTACAAAAGTATAATGCAATTATTGCCTATTGCTGTTACGCTAGCGATTATAGGGTTTTTAGAAACCATATCTATAGGTAAGGCTTTAGAAGAAAGCTCCGATGAGGTTGCCATTGCTCCTAATAAAGAATTAATTGCTTTAGGAATGATGAATATTGTAGGTTCAGTTTTTAAATCATATCCCACAACAGCTAGTTTTTCAAGATCGGCAGTAAACGATGATGCGGGTTCTAAAACAGGTTTGGCAGCTTTGTTTTCTATTGTCGTTTTAGTACTTGTATTACTTTTTTTAACACCTTATTTTTATTATTTACCTAAAGCCGTATTGGCAGGAATTATTATTGTATCGGTTATTAAATTGATAAATTATAAAGAGGCAATTCGGTTATGGAAGTTGAATAAGAGTGATTTTTGGATGTTGATAGCCACTTTTTCAGGAACTCTTTTTTTAGGGATTAAAGAAGGAATATTTATAGGAGTTATTTTGTCTATAACCATGTTGGTTGCACGTACATCAAGGCCACATGTAGCCGTTTTAGGGCGTATACCTAATACAAATGTGTTTAGAAATATCAATAGATTCGAAACAGTAGAAATAGATGCTTCAATTTTAATTTTACGTTTTGATGCACGAGTTTATTTTGCCAACGCCGATTACTTTAGTGAAATATTACAGACCAAAGCAAGAGAAAAAGGCGCCGAATTACAATTGATTTTATTGGATTGTGAATGTATCAATGGGATGGACAGTACTGCCATTCAAATGCTAGAAGGAGTTATTGATTTTTACAAAGAAAAAAATGTTGAAATTTATTTTTCAAATGTAAAAGGGCCTGTTCGTGATATGTTTACAAAAAGTAATATCATTACAAAAGTTGGAACTCAAAAATTCTTTATCAATAATAACGATGCTTTAATGTATTACAAAACAGGAAAGCTAGATAGAGAGGACGATTTGACAAATTATGTAAAGCAAGCAAACGTGTAGTTTACGCTTGGTGCATTGGAGATAATAAATCGGTAACCGTTTTAACAGGGTTGAAAGTTTCTATAGGTACTTCTACAAATACAGATAGCCAATGATGCATTCCTCCATTCCACAAACCAGGTAATTCTAATCCTTTAATAGCTTTACCTTCAACGGTTTTATCTGTTATAAAAACTGCATCTTGGTTTACGTAGTCTATTAAATTAAATTTATTAGCCTTGTAATCTTTCGTAGCACAAACAATATCTACAGGATTAAAATGGGTAGCTCGGTATAAAATTTCTTTTTGAGTTTTGTCATTTTTGTCTACCTGTGCACCTTCTATAATTTGCAGAGAACTTGTGTTATTCTCTTCCTTTATCCAGAAAGGACCTCCTCCTGCATCTCCTTGGTTTTTAATCATCCCGCAAACACGTATAGGTCTATTTAAAAAAGCAAAAATTTCAGAGGTATCACAGTTTTCATCAAACTCTATTAAAAAGTTTTCCATTATAAAGTAACGAACTTCTTGTAGATTTAAACTAGGAGAATCGGAGTCTATTAAACTTAAGTATTGGTGAATTTTTTCTTGTAAAAAAAGAAGTTTTCCAGCGAGTACTTGTTTGTATTTAATATTTTCTTCAACATGGTTTTGATGACTCACGTTATCAATGTTTTTGATAAAAATAAGATCAGCATCTAAATCATTTAAGTTTTCTATTAGTGCTCCATGACCTCCTGCTCTAAAAACATAATTTCCTTTAGAGTTTATAAAAGGAGTATTGTCCTGGTTTAGGGCAATGGTATCAGTACTTGTTTTTTGTGTTGAGAACGTGATATGAAATGTTACGTCGGAGTCATTGTAGTTATATGCTATGTATTCTTGAGCTCTTTTTTTAAATTCCTCTAAAAATAAATGGTTTACTGTAAAGTGTATCTGAACTGTTTGGTTTTTACCGATAGCATAATAGTAGCCTTCGTCTATTTGCTCTTCTAAAGCAGATTTGTTATCAATATCATATTGATGAAATTTAATCAAACCTTTGGGAGTGTTCTGATAGTTTAGACCATCTTCACATAGAATAAACTCTAAAAACAACAGTTTGTTGGATAGATTATCTAGTTTTTTTATTTGAGGGTGAATTTTATGAAATTCAATAATAATGTCTTTGTAGAAAGGAAATTTATGAAGATTATTGAAAAAGTATTGAGACATTGGATTGTTGGTTTTCGAATTGTAAAATTCGGACAATCCTTTAAACATTCTAGAAGCTAAACCAGATGCAGGTACAAACTTTAAAACATCGATGTCTTGTTGTTTTAAGTTATAGATGTTCATGTACTTACTTCTATCGATACTACTAATCTCAGAAACTCCATCTCCAACTGTAGCAATTCTATCTAAACAAATGGTAGCAGAACCTTTAATAAAAGCTAGCATTTGGTTGGCTAACATTTCTTTAGTAATGTTTCTTTTGTCTATTTCTTGTTTAAGTTTCTTATCTAATTTCATCTTTTTCTTTTAAAATAGCATATTCTCTTCAAAAGCCGTACCAATAACTACCAGCGTAGCTCCGGCATTATGAGCATTTTCTATAGCTGTTTTTGTTCTAATTCCTCCGCCTACAATAATAGGGGTTTTTAAGGAGTTAGAAACCTGTTTTATAATATCTGTATGTACTGGGGTTTTGGCGCCACTACCTGCTTCTAAATATACTAATTTTTGTCCCATAAGTTCTCCAGCTTTGGCTGTCTGGTATATGAGTTCTTTGTTTTCTTGTTGTAGAGGTTTGGTTTTAGAAACCTTCATGGTACAAGTTTCTGTAGCACCGTTAATTAAAATATAGCCCGTAGAGATTATTTCTAAATTGCTTTGGGTTAAGAAAGGAACTGACTTTATTTGTTGTCCAATTAAATATTCAGGATTATCGCCAGATATTAAGTTTAAAAACAATAAAGCATCTGCTTCATTTGTTAAATGAGTATAATCACCAGGAAATAGAATAACAGGTTTTTTAGAGAATCTTTTCGTTTCTTTTGCTATAATTTCTGTTTGATGTTTTGATACAATACTTCCTCCCATTAAAATGAAATCAATAGGGGCGTTGTCAATTCTTTTACACAATTTTTTCACATCACTTACGCTCGTCTTATCAGGATCTATTAAAATAGCGATGTATTTTTGTTGCTTACTTTTAGCTATTTGTAAAGTTTTAAGAATGTTCATTTGTTGTAAGTGCAATTGCTAAAGAATAATTCTCTATTTGGTAAAATTGAATGTTACATTCCTGTATCATTTCAGGAGTATTAATTTTTCCTGAAGCATGTGTTTGTGTAAAGTTATCAATAATTAAATCATTTTTAAAATTCATACCACCACTTGGGTGAATTTTAAACATAGCTTCTTTGGCTCCCCATATATAGGTTAGCTGTTTTATGTATGCTTCGTTAGATAAATTCCCTTGTTCCAAATCTGTAAAACGATGCTTGATGACTTTTATTTTGTCTCTATTTTTTTCAATATCAATTCCTACAGTGTTTTGATTAGAAATTACAATAGCAGAAAAGTCAAAAGAATGTGTAATAGATATTTTTTTAGTAGAAGTCAATAAGGGTTTTCCAAATTCATTGTAAAACAAATCATCATCCGTAATATTGTTTATTTTTAACAAGTGGCGAATACTTAAAAAACCTTTTTGATGCGGTTCTGATTTCATCGAATTTAATCTATTCAGACTGTTTTTAGATAAGTAAACATCCTTTAAAAAATCAATACTCTCGGTAATTTTCCAAACAAAAACAGCAGTGTCTTTGTTGATTTGTATTGTTTTAAATAAAG
This sequence comes from Wenyingzhuangia sp., assembly GCA_020628175.1. Next base: position 60,333 of record JAHDFK010000006.1, on the reverse strand, counting down.
GCATTTTTTGTAGTAAGGTTTTTGTAAATTTGCAGTCTAAAAGCAACAAATATAGTAATATGAGTTTAGATACAACATACGTGCCTTATAAAGTAAAGGATATCTCATTAGCAGATTGGGGTAGAAAAGAAATACATTTAGCCGAAGCAGAAATGCCAGGTTTAATGAGTATTAGAAAAGAATACGAAGGTAAAAAGCCTTTGGCTGGAGCTAGAATTGCTGGATGTTTACACATGACCATTCAAACAGCTGTTTTGATTGAAACATTGGTAGATTTAGGTGCTGAGGTAACTTGGTCGTCTTGTAATATTTTTTCTACACAAGATCAGGCTGCTGCTGCTATTGCTGCTGCAGGTATACCTGTTTATGCTTGGAAAGGATTAAGTGAAGAAGAATTTGATTGGTGTATAGAACAAACAATCTTTTTTGGAGAAGATAAAAAACCTTTGAATTTAATTTTAGATGATGGAGGTGATTTAACAAACATGGTTTTAGATAAGTACCCAGAATTAGTATCAGGTATTAAAGGACTTTCTGAAGAAACAACAACAGGAGTACACCGTTTGATAGAGCGTGTAAAGGCAGGTACATTGCCAATGCCAGCTATTAACGTAAATGATTCTGTAACGAAGTCTAAATTTGATAACAAATACGGATGTAAAGAATCTGCAGTAGATGCAATACGTAGAGCAACAGATGTAATGATGGCTGGAAAAGTAGCTGTAGTTGCTGGTTACGGTGATGTAGGAAAAGGATCTGCGGCATCTTTACAAGGAGCTGGAGCTCGAGTAATTGTAACAGAAATCGATCCTATCTGTGCTTTGCAAGCAGCTATGGATGGTTTTGAAGTTAAGAAAATGGACGATGCGATTAAGCGTGCTGACATTGTAATTACAACTACAGGAAATAAAGATATTATTGTAGGGCGTCATTTTGAAGCTTTAAAAGACAAAGCAATTGTTTGTAATATTGGACATTTTGACAATGAAATTGACATGGCTTGGTTAAATAAAAATCACGGAGCTTCTAAAATAGAAATCAAACCTCAAGTAGATCAATATACAATTGACGGGAAAGAGTTTTTAGTATTGGCAGAAGGACGTTTGGTAAATTTAGGATGTGCTACAGGTCACCCTAGTTTTGTTATGTCTAACTCTTTTACAAACCAAGTTTTAGCACAATTAGAATTGTGGAACAACGCTGATGCTTATGGAAATGATGTATACACGTTACCAAAGCATTTGGATGAAAAAGTAGCTCGTTTGCACTTGGCAAAAATAGGCGTAGAGCTTGATGTTTTATCTCAAGAGCAAGCAAAATATATTGGTGTAACAGTAGAAGGACCATTTAAGCCAGAATACTATAGATACTAATAGTAATTTAAGTAAATAGAAAAAGCCTTAGAATTTAGATTCTAAGGCTTTTCTTTTTGTTAGTATTATTACTTAAGAAAATTATTTCGTGAGTAATTTTTTTCGAATCCTACTTAACTGTATCGGTGTAATACCCAAATGAGAGGCAATATGGTATTGAGGAATCAATTGATCGATATCTTTAATTCGTTCTCTTAAAATTAAATATCTTTCAGTAGCATCTTTAGATAGTAAATCTATTAAAGAAACTTCTAGTTTGGTGTATTCAAACTCTAAAGCCTTGTACATAAATTGACTAAATTCGTTGCTTTCAGATCTTAATTTAAATAAATCTTCATCCGTAACAACTACAATTACCGCATCTGTTAACGCTTGACAAGCTACTTTTGCGGGTTCATTATTCATTGAAGATTTTAATGAAGAAGCTAAATGGCCACTACAGGTAATAGATTTATTAATTTCTGGTGCATCCGGTCCCTCCTTCATATACGTTCTCGTAACACCATCTAGAATAAAGAAAATTTTATCATTTACAGCTCCAAGTTCACATAAGTGCTCACCAGCTCTATATGAAACAATTTTTGTAACACTTAATAGTTTTTGAAACGTTTCATTCGACAATGGGTGAATGTCGTTTATAAAATTAATTAATATCTCCATTAAATTATGTTGTTTTTTATTATGTGTGTAATAACATATGTAAATAAGTTACAAAAATAAAACTATTTATCCAAATGAACAATCAATTAAATCAGTAATTAAGTGAAAAATTAAACCCATTGCAAAAAGCCGTGTTTTGTTAGGTATTATAAGGGTTACGTATACAATTGCAGCATAAAAAGTGTGTAAAGGATGGTAATTTATACTACATCTATCTTCTTGAAAGATAGGATTAGCGAGTAAATGATCTACATCTATGAGCATGGTAGAAAGTAAGATAAGCCAATTTTTCTTCCAGTTTTTAGGTTGATAAACATAACCAATAATACCAGGTGCTAAAAAGTGTAAACTATAATGAAGTACAAATTTAAGAGAAAGCATTTGTATTTAGGTTTAATAAATAAATACTAGCTGCAGGGCCTTCCATAAAAATTAAATCTAAAATACTTAAGTTGGGTAAAAAACCATGTTTGTCATCAAACACCTGTATGTAACTAGGAAATGTTATGTTTGGCTGAGTTTTAGCGTCTACATAATGACGAAGGTCCTTTAAGTTTGTTGGGTGTATTTGGTATTCTTTAGAGAAAGATGTTTGAATAGCATCTTCTAACAAAGCATCCATCACAAATTCATGGCAGGCTTTGTGTAAATCTTCAAGTGTTTTGTATGTGTTTTTGAATAACACATTCAAATCATCTTCGTAATATTCAAAAAAAGGAGAAGAGCGATAGGCAGATTTCAAAGATTTTAAATGAAGCACTTGCCAATTTTCTACATAACTAATAGGTGTGTTTTTTGTTAAGGTCTTCTTTATACCTTTTGTTTTTAAAACAGGCACGTTTAAAGTAAGCTTTCCGTTTGCAGCATACACATAACAACGATTTCGATAGGTTTGTTTTACAAAATTATCTTGTTGTTCGAAAACAATACTTTTAGCTTGTAAAATAGCCGCATATTGCGCTATGGGAGCGAAATATGCGGGTTGTATCAATATGTTTCTAGACATATTTATTTTTTCTTTCTTTTGTAAACTTCTTTTCCTGCATAGTATAAAACTACTGCAATAATAAAGTATAAGAAATAAGATTTTGGTTTACCACTACCATGCACAGTTGTAAACAATCTATCCCAACGTATCTTTTTGTTAAAGGCTTTTTCATTTTGATCTAAACTCATCCATATAAAAACAGGTTTACCTACCACATGGTCAAAAGGAGTATATCCCCAATAACGAGCATCTAAAGAACGTTGTCTGTTATCTCCCATCATCCAAAAATAATCTTGTTGAATGGTGTATGTATTTGTTTGTTCTCCGTTTATGTAAATAGCACCGTCTTCCTTTATCTCAAATTCGTTGTGCTCATACTCATCAATAATTCGTTTGTAAAAAGGCAATGTTTCTTTAGTAAGTGTAATTACATCTCCTTTGGCAGGAATATATATGGGTCCAAAATTATCTTGACTCCACGCGTATTGCGGATCGTGTGGGAAAATACTTGGGTCATAAGTTCCTTTAGCATCAATATTTCTTTTTATAGAAACAACCTTAGGATCTTTTTTCATCAATAGCGCGTGTTCTTTGTCTAAATTGATAAAATATTTAAATTCTTTTCTATTGATAATAGATGCTTCGTCTGGATTTACATTGTACTTGTGTATAATTTCATCAGCAGTAAAAGCTTTATTGGTTGTTACGTAGTAATTAAACTGAGGTTTTGCTCTATCTGGTAATACTGTTTTTTTACCATTTATATAGATATATCCATTTTTAATTTCTAAGCTATCTCCAGGGATTCCTACACAACGCTTTACGTAGTTCGTTTTTTTATCAACGGGTTTGTAAGTGAATTTTCCAGATTTATCTCCCCACATTAAGGCTAACGAATCGGAAGGCCAGTTGAATACTACAATTTCGTTTCGTTTTACTTTCTGAATTCCAGGAAATCTTAAGTAAGGTAATTCAATACCTTTAATATACGATCGTAATCCTGTTTTGGGAATAGAATCGTGTACCATAGGTAGGGCTAATGGACTTTTAGGTACTTTAGCTCCGTAGTGAAATTTACTTACAAATAAAAAATCGCCTATTAATAATGATTTTTCTAACGATGAGGTTGGAATGGTAAAAGGTTGCATTACATAGGTATGTACAAATGTAGCGGCAGCTACAGCAAACACAATAGAACTTACCCATTCTCCAGCCTTATTCGGTGGTTTTAGACTTCTGTTTTCGTTGTATTTTAACTGGTCGAAAACAACATAGTTTAGGTAAAAATTGTAAAAACCTAAAGATAGAATAGCTAACCAAGTATCTTTATTTTCAAAACGTCTAAAACTACGCGCAATTTCTACCCATATTACCGGAAATAATAATAAGTTAATTACAGGAATAAACAATATAATTACCCACCATTTAGGGCGTTTTATAATATCCATTAACACAATAGCATTGTACACAGGCACAGCGGCTTGCCATGCTTGTTTTCCTGCTTTTTGATACAATTTCCAAGTTCCTGCAAAGTGTAAAACTTGTACAATTAAAAAAAATAAAATCCAGTACATATTTAATTTTTAAGGATTACAATCCAAGTACATCTCTCATAGAGAATACTCCTTTTTTACCTACCAACCATTCTGATGCAATAACTGCACCTAAAGCAAAACCTTGGCGGTTATGAGCGGTGTGTTTGATTTCTATACTATCTACTTCTGAAGTATAATCTACAACATGCGTACCTGGTACTTCTGGGCTACGAATAGCCTTGATAGGTATGTTTGTTTCTTTGCTAGCTTTGTCTACATCCCATCCGTTGTATTTGGTGTGTTCTATAACTCCTTCGGCTAATGTAATAGCAGTTCCACTTGGTTCGTCTAATTTTTGTTTGTGATGAATTTCTTCCATAGTTACATTGTATTGCGAAAGATTTTTCATCATTTTAGCTAAGTGCTCGTTTAGTTCAAAAAAGATATTGACACCTAAGCTATAATTAGAAGCATAAATAAATCCACCTTCTTTTTCGTTACATAGGTTTACCATGTTATCGTAATCTGCTAACCAACCTGTGGTTCCAGATACTACAGGTACACCGTTGTTAAAACAATTTGAAATATTTTTAACGGCAACAGCAGGAATACTAAAATCAATAGCAACATCTGCTAAAGTAATGTCGTATTCTTTTGTGTTTTCATCTACAATTACTACGATTTCATGGCCTCTACTAACAGCTATTTTCTCAATAGTCTGTCCCATTTTTCCATATCCTAATAATGCTATTTTCATGCTTAAAATTTTAAATTTAACGACACACCAACATAACTGTTATTAGTAGTTTGATCTCTCATAAGTTGTGGGTCGAATGTTATTTTGTCTGATATATTAAATTGTAATAAATGTGCATCTATACTCGCTTCTAATACCTGTAAAGCATACAGACCTATAAAAGTTAGTAAAGAAGTATCTCTGTTTCGGCGTAATATTTGTTGCGCACTTTCTAAACTTTCTAACGAAAATACCTCTGCAAATTCATCAGGTTTTCCAGCTTTTCTAAGTTTAAACGCTTTTCTAAATCTATTGTAAGCTCTACCGTTTGTTGTGTAGTAATAAACACTACTCGCTAGGGCTCCATAAACAATAGGTATTTTCCAATAGCGTTTGTTGTAAGCCTGTCCTAATCCTGGTACAACAGCAGAGTAAAAAGCAGCTTTTGCAGGCGATAGAGGATTGAAATCTTGTTGTTCCTCTACAATTTTTTTACTGTCAATAGACAAGTCTTTATTCGTTGTGTTTTGTGAAAAAGACAAGAAGACGCTAAACAACAGCAAGAATGTTATGTACAACCGATTATTCACCTAGGTTTAATATAGTTTTGATTTGGTTAAATTCTTCTTCAGAATTAAACGAGATAGAAATTTTTCCTTTCCCTTTGTGATTTGCATTGATTGCTACTTTTTGACCAAAAAAACGATTAAACGCTTGTTCGTTAGCTTTTACAAAATCGGGTGTTGTAATAACAGGTTTGTCTGTAGGTGTTTTTCCTTGCTTTAGTTCTGCAACTAAGGCTTCGGTTTGTCGTACAGACAATCCTTCTTTTAATATTTTTTCGTAAACCTCTAGTTGTTTTAAACTATTGTCTAAATTAATTAAGGCTCTACCGTGCCCCATACTAACAAAGCCATCTCTCATACCTGTTTGTATAATCGGATCGAGTTTTAACAAACGTAAGTAGTTGGTTACTGTAGATCTTTTTTTACCAACACGTCCACCTAATTCTTCTTGTGTTAAATTAATTTCATCAATTAAACGTTGGTAAGACAAGGCAACTTCTATAGGGTCTAAGTTTTTACGTTGAATGTTTTCTACCAAGGCCATTTCTAGCATTTCCTGATCGTTTGCCAAACGGATATAGGCAGGTACAGTTGTGTTTCCTATAAGTTTAGAGGCTCTAAAACGGCGTTCTCCAGAAACTAACTGAAAGGTATCGTTTTCTAATCTACGTACGGTAATAGGTTGAATAACACCTAGTATTTTAATAGATTCAGCCAATTCATTTAGCGCTTCTTCATCAAAATAGGTACGAGGTTGGTATGGGTTTACTTCAATTTTTTCTAATTCAAGTTCTATAATACTACCTACAATTTCGGGTGCTTTTTCGTGGTTGGCAGTGCGAACACTCATGTCATTCTCTTTTAATAAAGCAGAAAGACCTCTACCTAAAGCCTGTTTTTTTGTTGCTTTTGCCATGTGTTTAGTTCTTTGTAATTACTTCGTTAGCTAGGTTAATGTAGTTTATAGCTCCTTTACTTGTAGCATCGTAAGCAATAATACTTTCGCCAAAACTTGGTGCTTCTCCTAAACGAATATTACGTTGTATAATGGTTTCAAAAACCATATCGCTAAAATGCGTTTTTACTTCTTCTACTACTTGGTTCGATAATCTTAAACGAGAATCAAACATGGTTAATAACAAACCTTCAATATCTAAAGAAGGGTTGTGTATTTTTTGAACACTTTTTATGGTGTTTAATAATTTCCCTAATCCTTCTAATGCAAAATATTCGCACTGAATAGGTATAATAACAGAATTTGCAGCTGTTAAAGAGTTCAAGGTAATCAATCCTAGAGAAGGTGCACAATCTATAATTATGTAATCATAATTATCTTGTACAGGTTTTAAAATTTCCTTCATCATGTACTCTCTATTGGGTTTGTCTACCAATTCTATTTCAATAGCCACCAAATCAATATGAGCAGGAATAATATCTACGTTAGGAGAGTTGGTTGCTACAATTGCTTCTGCAGCTGTACATGTGTGCTCTAATATTTCGTAGGTTCCTTTTTCAACGGTTTCAATATCTATTCCTAAACCAGATGTCGCATTAGCTTGGGGATCGGCATCAATAATTAATACCTTTTTTTCTAATACTCCTAATGAGGCTGCTAAATTTACAGAAGTGGTTGTTTTACCAACTCCTCCTTTTTGATTAGCAATAGCAATAATTTTTCCCATGAATGCATCTTGTTTATGTTGCTTGTAAAAGTACAATTATTTGTGTGTAAGTAAAAGTTAAGATATTAACAATTGTAATGCCAAACACTGTCTGTTTTTTATTTTATTTTTTAGTTTTTTCGGGTATGTTTTTTAAAATTTCTATTAAAAACGTCCAGAATTTTTGAGTTGATGTGATACTTGCTCTTTCGTCTGGAGAATGTGCACCTCGAATGGTGGGGCCAAAAGATACCATTTCCATGTTAGGATACCATTTTCCTATAATTCCACATTCTAAACCTGCATGACAAGCATTTACATGCGGAGCTTCTTTGAATAAAGATTGATAGACAGTGGTCATAGTTGTTAAAATACTAGCATTGGTATTGGGTTGCCATCCAGGATAATCACCATCAGTTGTTACGTTACAACCTGCTAGTTCGAAAGTGGCCGTTAGTTTGTTGGTCAAATCTTGCTTTTCACTTTCTATGGAAGATCTTGTCAAACAAGCTATTTTTAATTCACCATTTTCTAAATGTACAGCAGCTAAATTGTTAGATGTAGCGACTAGGTTTTGTATTTGTGCATCCATTGTATACACACCATTATGGCAAGCGTATAGTGTTTGCAGTAGTGTTTTTTGATCGATTTCTGTCAGTCCATGTTCTTTATGCTGATGAGTTTCAATTGTAATGGCTAAACTCGGTTCTTTAACACTCCATTCTTTTTGTATTTGAGAACTGATTTCCGAAAAGATAGATTGATACGTTGTTGTGCTATCAATATTAATGATGGCTTCGGCTTCTCTAGGAATAGCATTTCTAAGATTTCCTCCTTTTAGGTACTGTAATTGAAAGGGGATTGTTTTTTGAAGTTCAAAAAGAACACGCGTTATTAGTTTGTTAGCGTTTCCTAATCCTTTGTGAATTTCTACACCAGAGTGTCCTCCGTTAAGTCCGTTTACACTAATTTTGTAGCAAGTGTTATTTTGGTTGGGAGCAACAGTGTTATACGTTTTGGTAGCAGTAACATCTACACCACCAGCACAGCCAATTGTAATTTCATCGTCTTCTTCGGTATCTAGGTTCAGTAAAATATCTCCCGATATAAAGCCAGGTTGCAATTCAAAAGCTCCTGTCATTCCGGTTTCTTCATCAATGGTAAATAAAGCCTCTAGTTCTGGGTGTTCTAGGTTTTTATTTGCCAAAACACTCATAATAGCAGCAACTCCCAGTCCATTATCAGCGCCTAAAGTTGTTCCTTTAGCTTTTACCCAGTCTCCTTCAACATACATTTGAATTCCTTCTTTATCAAAATCAAAAACAGTTTCGTTGTTTTTTTGATGCACCATGTCTAAATGGGCTTGTAAGGTTACCTTTTTTCGGTTTTCAAAACCAGCAGAAGCAGGTTTTTTAATCAATACATTTAACGCTTTGTCTTGATGTGTATCGAAACCTAATTGTTGACCAAACGACACCATGAAATTCGAAATCTCTAGTTCTTTTTTAGAAGCTCTAGGTATGGCGTTTATCAAACTAAAATGAGCCCAAATTTCTTTGGGCTCTATATGAGTTAATGTTGTATGCATTACATTTCTATAATTATGTCAGACAATGGTTTTCTTACCTTTTTTTCTTGTGCCATAAAATCATCTTCAGCTCTAAAACCTACTGGTAATAATAATGCCGATTTTAAGTTTTTAGACTTTAAATCTAAAATTTCATCGTATTTAGCGGGTACAAACCCTTCCATGGGGCAAGAGTCTATTTTTTCTAAAGCACAAACAGTTAGTAAATTACCAAGGGCAATATACGTTTGTTTGGCAAAAGAATTGTGTTTGTCTTCTGTAGTCTTTGTATTAAAAGTATGTACTAAAAAATCTTTAAAAGGTTTAATAGTTTCTTCGTCTGTATTTCTAGTGGCTACAATTCTATCAAAATAAGCTTCTACATCTGTTCCGTCGTAATTTTCTGGATAACAAATAACCAATAAATGAGATGCATCTGCCACTTGTCTTTGGTTAAAACTGTGTTCTATTAGCTGCTCTCTAAAAGCATTGTTTTCTATCACAACTAAGCTTAAAGCTTGCAAACCGTATGAGGTAGCTGTTAAATTAAAAGCTTCTTTTAACAATTCTATTTGTTGCGAAGAAAGTTTTTTAGAAGCATCAAATTTTTTAGTTGCATATCGCCATTTTAGGCTATCTATAATATTCATAGGTAATTATCTTAGGTAAGGATTACAAAAATAAACTATTTATTGTTTATCTTGTAGAATAAAAAATAGATTCTACACCGCTATGAAAGAGTCGTTATTGCATTTGATATGGCAACAGGAGTTGTTTTGTCAACAGAATTTGTGCACTACAAAAAAACAAAATTTAGAAATACACAAAAAAGGATTTTTAAATAGACTGCAAGGTCCTGATTTTAGTAATGGATTGATTGAGGTTGCTGGTCAAAAATGGGCTGGTAATATAGAAATTCATGTAAAATCATCGGATTGGTATGCGCACAAACACGAAAAGGATGAAAATTACCAGAAAATTATACTACATGTGGTTTACGAACATGATGTAGAGGTTTTTGATGTATGTGGTAATGAAATTCCGACATTGGAGTTGCAACAGTATGTTGACAAAGAAGTGTTAAAGCGTTATGAAAATCTTGTAAAACGAGATAAAAAATGGATTTTTTGCGAACATACTTTGAAAGATATAGATGCTTTTAAATTAAAAAGCTGGCTAGAAAGAGTATATGTAGAACGATTAGAGCGAAAGCTTACTGAAATAGAAAATGTATTTAAAAAAACAAATAACAATTGGGAAGCCACGTTATTTTTAATGTTGGCAAAATGTTTTGGAGGTAATATAAATGGTCCTATTTTTTTAATGGCATTTTCGCAGATAGATTTTTCTGTATTAAGAAAACAAATTACCAACAAACGATTAGAGCCTGTTTTGTATGGTTTGACAGGTTTGTTAAATCAGGAACAAATAGAGGACGGTTATTTGGATTTGTTGCGAAGTGAATTTAACTATCAAAAAACGAAACACAACTTAAAAGATTTGCCATTGGTGAAACTAAATTTTTATGGTTGCAGGCCTAATAATTTTCCAACGATAAGGTTGGCACAGTTTATTTCTTTTTACGAGAAAGAACAAAATGTGTTTAGCAAAGTAATAGCGTTAAAAAGCAATATAGAAGATTATAAAAAACTATTTGAAGGTCGTGTAAATGATTATTGGCAGACACATTATAATTTTGATAGAGATTCTAAAAAATCGCCAAGATACATAAGCGATAGCTTTCGAAATTTAGTAATGATCAATGCGATTATACCTGTACTGTTTGCTTATTTAAAACACAAAGGGGAAGATTCTAGCTATTTATTAGATTTAATGTATAGTATTGATGCTGAAAAAAATAACATCGTACAAAAGTTTGAGAAATTAGGTTGCAAAACACATTCTGCCTTAGAAACACAAGCATTATTAACCTTAAAAAAAGAATATTGCGATAAAGCGCGTTGTACTGATTGTGCTTTGGGTGTAGATTTAATTACCCAATTAACTCATCAGACTAGCTAATAAGTTAAAAGGAAACAGATCAATTTAAATCTTAAGATCTTAATATAGTGCTGGAAATTTTTCAGGATTTACTTCGTGAAAAATTTGGTATACTTTTTCAAAAACATCATCGTGAGAAGGTTTAGAAAAATAGTCACCATCGCTACCATAAGCTGGTCTGTGCTCTTGTGATGAAATACAAATAGGTTTGCTATCTAAATATTGATATCCATTTTGTTCGTCTATTACTTTTTGTAAAATGTAGGCAGAAGCTCCACCTGGAACATCTTCATCAATAATAGCCAATCTATTTGTTTTAGAAATACTGTAAGAAATTTGGTGGTCTAAGTCAAAAGGCATCAAACTTTGTACATCAATTACCTCGGCATTGATTCCTACTTGTGCCAATTCTCTTTGTGCAACTTCCATAACTATTTTCAGTGTAGAACCGTAAGAAACTAAAGTAATATCGGTTCCTTCTTTAATAACTTCGGTATATCCTATAGGCGTTAAAAACTCTCCTAAATTATTAGGTTTCTCTTCTTTTAAGCGATATCCGTTTAAGTTTTCTATAACAATGGCAGGCTCGTCGGTTTTTAATAAAGTGTTGTAAAAACCAGCAGCTTTGGTCATATTACGAGGTACTAATAAATGCATTCCTCTCAAACAACTAAGTATAAGTGCCATTGGCGATCCAGAGTGCCAAATACCCTCTAATCTATGTCCTCTTGTTCTTACAATTAAAGGAGCTGTTTGTTTTCCGTAGGTTCTATAACGTAAACAAGCTAAATCATCGCTTAGCGTTTGTACGGCATATAAAATGTAATCAAGGTATTGTATTTCGGCAATAGGGCGTAAACCACGTAAGGCCATTCCTATACCTTGTCCCATAATGGTAGCTTCTCTAATTCCAGTATCAGCTACGCGAAGTTCTCCAAATTTTTCTTGTAAACTTTCAAGTCCTTGATTTACATCTCCAATTTTACCTGCATCTTCTCCAAAAATAAAAAGGTTGTCATGCTTTTTTAATAAGGCTTCAAAATTATCTCTAATAATAACACGAGCATCTACAATGTCTTTTTCATCGGCATATGTAGGTAGCTTTTCGGCAATGGTAGAAGCTCCAGAACCTAAATCGTTTAATAATTTAGAACTGTATTTTTCTTGGGCAATTGGTAAATTTTTGTGCAGCCAATTCTGTAAAAGTTTTTTACTGTCAATTGTTTCTTCACGTACATAACTTAGTACTTTTCTGGCTGTACTGTATATTTCTTTACGTGTAACCTCAGTAGCGTTTTGTAGGTCGTTTTTATATTTTGCAATAAAATTTTTGTTTGCGCTTTCTTCGCAAATTTTATGTAAAATAGCTAACAAGCTGTTTTGTTCTTTTTGTAAAGGTGCAATAAATGCTTGCCACGCAGCTCTTTTGGCAGCAGAAACTTCTTGTCGTGCTCTTTTTTCTATAGCAATTAACTCCTCTTCACTTTGTATCAAACGTAAATCAGATTCTTCATTAGATAAGTCAAAATCTAAAATCCATTCACGCATTTTTTTAATACAATCAAAATCTTTTTCCCATTGTAAGCGTTCTGCACTTTTGTAACGTTCGTGCGAACCAGAAGTAGAGTGCCCTTGCGGTTGTGTTACCTCGCTTACATGTATCATTACAGGTACATGTTCTTCTCTTGCAATTTGCGAAGCTTTGGTGTAGGTTTCTATCAAGCTAGAATAATCCCATCCTTTTACATTAAAAATTTCAAGTCCTTTGGTGTCTGCATCTCTTTGGAAACCTTTTAAAACTTCAGAAATATTTTCTTTAGTAGTGTGGTGTTTTTGGTGTACAGATATTCCATATTCATCATCCCAAATACTAGCAACCATAGGTATTTGTAATACTCCAGCTGCGTTTATGGCTTCAAAAAAATGTCCTTCGCTAGTACTGGCATTCCCAATGGTACCCCAAGCGACTTCATTTCCGTTTTTACTAAATTTATCGTAACCGTGTTGTACTGTTTTTTCTTGTCGGTACAATTTAGAAGCATAAGCTAATCCTACCAATCTAGGCATTTGAGCCGCTGTACAAGAAACATCAGAAGCGGTGTTGTATTGTTCTGTTAAATTTTTCCAGTTACCTTGTTCATCTAAACTATGTGAGGCAAAGTGACCTCCCATTTGACGACCTGCTGCAAACGGTTCGTGCGCAATATCGGTATGTGCATACAAACCTGCAAAAAATTGCTGTGGTGTTAATTCTCCTAAAGCAAGCATAAAGGTTTGATCTCTATAATATCCCGATCTCCAATCTCCTTTTTCAAATGCTTTGGCCATGGCAATTTGTGGCAACTCTTTTCCGTCTCCAAAAATTCCAAATTTAGCTTTTCCCGTCAATACTTCTTTTCGACCAAGTACACTACACTCACGGCTCAATACGGCTATGTAATAATCATTTAAAATTTCGGTTTTAAATTGATTAAATGTAAGTTCTTGTTCACTCATAGTTTCAACAGTAATAGGCATATTTTATCACAATTTACAAGCTATAAAGTTAGGTATTTATAATTTGATAATAAAGATGATGGTTGTGAAGCTATTAACAAAATTTAAAACAATTGTTGTTTTAGAAATTTAAGAATAGGCTGGGGGTGTAGTGTTAGTACAAAACGAATGTTACTTAGATAGTTATCTTGTTGTAAGACAAGACCTTCTCTGTTGTAAATGGGGACATATATTTCTAAAATATTTGGGACAAAATTCAAACGAATCCCTCCCTCATAATCGAAAAAAGCCGTAGAATTACGATTTTTCAACAGTGAAACATTGTTAAAAGCTTCCACCCATCGTACAATTCCAATACTGGTATTTATACTTGTTAACCATTGATTTGCAAAGCCAGGGTTGTTTTGAGTAACAAATCCTCCTTGAGCTTTAAAATATTGTTGACTTAAAATTCCACTATTTTCAGACCTACCTAAATAGGGCAATTCAAACAAGTAATCGTTAGCGGTATGTTGGTTAAAACTAAAGTAATCTCCGTTGGTTTTGTTGGTTAAGAAAACACCTCCAAAAAAACGAAATTCAATAGGTCTTTTTTTATTGGTTAAGTGCCTATATCTAAAATCGATATTTAATTTAGAAAACTTTGTAGCGATTTCTGTATTTGCATTGAACTGATAATCGTGGATTAGTTTGTTCGCTTTAAACAAGTAATCTAATTTAAAAAGATTGTAACGATCTTCATCAGATTTTAGTTGTCCTGCTTCAATTTCTTTATCAATAAAAATATAACGAGCAGAGAGTTTATTAGTACCTATGGCTCTAAAGTTTTTTTGCTTAAAACTAAGAGATACATACGGTGATAATGTATTGTAGTTTAGCTCTGGTGCATAATGATAGTTGCTACCGCCAACACCCAAATTAAGATTGTATATGTTGGTGTTTTCAGGATAAAGCGCGTAATTGATATTAAAACCACCCGTAAACGTATTGCTACGTGTACTGTAAGTTGGTTTTACAGAATATTCGAAATTTTGCTTTAAAATAGCTTTGTTTTGGAGACTTATTCCAAGTATCAAACCATCGTAAAAGTTATAATCAGCTTCAGGGTTTACAAAGATTTGATTTTTTTGAGGGTTGTTTAAATCTTTAAAAAGACTCAATTGAACAGGGCGTTTAAAAAGTTTTGATTTTTTGTGTTTCCAGTTGTTTTTTGGGTTGATTTCTGGATAGATATTTTCATAATTCAAGACTACTTTATTAATACTATCATTTTTTAGAGCTATTTTTTTTGTGCCAGAAAAACCATCAAACCATGTTTTAGATTTGATCGTTTTATGTTGCAAGCCATATACTAACACAGGTGTTTTTACACTACGATTGTTTTTTAGTGTAACATAAACACTGTCTTTGGTAAAATCAGTAGCTACAATTTTATGGTCTATTTTATGTTGCGTGTCCAACCAATCTGTTTGAAACCACGAAATATTTTTAGGTGTATTGCTTTGTAGTGTTTGCAAAAAAAGTTTACTGTGGGTAGTAGTATTTCTGTTTGCGTTTACAAATTCGTAAATACTTTTGTCTAGAGTTTTTTTACCAACGTAAGCTTTTAAGTA
This sequence comes from Wenyingzhuangia sp., assembly GCA_020628175.1. The sequence continues at coordinate 45,137 of JAHDFK010000006.1, read as the reverse complement.
GTTAAAACCAATTCCGGCTTTGTAAGGAGATACAACTTTTTTATTGTAATTAGACAATTTGGCAATGGGTGTTGTTAAACTTTGATCTAAATTTTCGCGAGCCGTTATTTGGTGTAACATCTTAAATTTATCGCCAAATTTTTGTTTCGAAAGGTGCATTTTTCTTACACCCCATAGGTTAGATAGTTTTCCTAAGAGCTTTGTGTTAGTGTAATTTTGTTCTAAATATTCTTGAAACAAATAAACAGCCAATCCTTGGTTAAACCAGTAATCTGTATTGTTGTTGGTAAGTACTAATTGCTGTATGTATTGTGAAGTTAGCGCTTTAAAAAATTGCATTTCCCATTTAAACTCTTTTGGATAAGGGTCCAAACCTTTAGGTAAGTATTTAAGTTCGTAAATAGGGTTTTTATTGTAGGTGTTTTTTTCTATTAATATATTTTTATGTGCAGGCTTTCCTAAATAGCTTTCCAAAAAAGCGAGCATTTTTTTTATTTTCGATTGCTGAACATCTGTATATAAATTTTTAGCAATAAAGTTAGTATACACAGTATAGGTAGGAGTAGTTGTGTTTAAATAACTTTTTACAAAAGGCAAACTTATATTGGTATTGGTTGTATGTGTACCTGTTAAAGTAAAAACAGTTTCTTTAGCTTGTATGGTTTTAACAGTATTAAAATTGCTAAACAAACTATAGCCTAAAGGAGTTGTAAGTGTTATGTTGTAATTGGTAGGAGGTAAGTAATGGTAGTTTAAGTTTTTATGATGGTCTAAAATCCATTTGTTTTTATAAATAGCAGGTGTAATGTGCCAATCTTCTAAATAGTAATCTACGCCTTTATTTCCGTTACCTGTAAATTTTGTGTTTGGAAGTTTTACCGTGTAATTTAGGTTTAAAACAATACTGGTTTTTGGAGCTAGTTTTTGGGTGAGTTGTACAAAAATCAAATCGTGATTGTAAATTTCATGGCTCACGGTTTGAGAAGTTGCGTTTAAACTTTTAATTGTAGCAAAACCACGTGCGTTTTTTCTCGAAAAGTAAAAATCGGTTTTATAATCTTCTAAAAGTCGTTTTGCTAGAGGAGTATTTGGATTTTTATAGCTATTGGCCCAATTTCGGAGTACTATTTTTTGTAAGGTATCTTTACTAGTATTGTAGTACGTAATTTGTTGTTGAATTTCAAGTGTATTGGCTTTAACAAATAATTTAGCTTTTACAGTTATTTGGTTATTTTGACTGTAAAAGCTAAGAGTTGTTAAGAAAATAAAAATGTTTAAAAGTATTTTCAATTCTAGAAATTCGGTTTTAGTTTGTACTTGTTGTAAAATTTGTTAAAATGTTCAACAGCTTCGTCAGCAGTGTCTACCACACGAAATAAATTTAAATCTTCTGCGCTAATGGTTGCATTTTCTTCAAGCATGGTTGTCTTTACCCACTCCAATAATCCTGCCCAAAATTTTGAGCCGACTAGTACAATAGGGAAACGACCTATTTTTTTAGTTTGAATTAATGTAATAGCTTCAAATAACTCATCTAAAGTTCCAAAACCTCCAGGCATTACTACAAAACCTTGAGAATATTTTACAAACATTACTTTTCGAGTAAAAAAGTAATCAAAATCTACATTTTTATCAGAATCTATCCAAGGGTTGTTGTTTTGTTCAAAGGGCAGTTCTATGTTTAAACCTACAGAAGTTCCTTTACCTCTGTGCGCACCTTTGTTACCAGCTTCCATAATACCGGGTCCACCACCTGTAATAACACCAAAGCCACTTTGGGTTAGCTTGTAGGCTATTTCTTCGGCTAATATATAATTTGGGTGCTCTGGTTTGGTGCGCGCAGAACCAAATATACTTACACAAGGTCCTGTTTTGGCCATGGTTTCGAAACCATTTACAAGCTCAGACATCATTTTAAAAACAGCCCAAGAATCGTTTGATTTTATTTCGTTCCAAGTTTTTTGTTTGAACTTACTATATATTCTGTCTTCTTCAATTCTTTCTTTTTCTGTCATATAGGGTATGTTTTAGTTTACTATAAAAAAGATACTTAAAAAATCTTAAAATAACAATATTCTAAAGTGTTTTTAAAGTTAAATATACTTTGCTATATATGAAGAATGTATACGTCTTCTAGAGTCAATTAGATACAAAAAACCTCAACAAAATAATTGTTGAGGTTTGTGTTTTACTTTATTTAAAAAATATTGTAATTCTTATAATTCAATAGGTAAAGCGTTTGTTTGTACTTTCACATCAAAAGTAATTTCACCTGTACTTCCAGCACTTTTTACTAATCCTATAATTTTAATTAATCCTTTATTTCCATATTGATCTAAGAACTCTACAACATCTCCAATTTCTAAAGCATTAGAAGCTATAAAAGAAGAAGTGTCTTGTTTTGAATCTGTAGTTAAGTTGTTATCTAATTCAGCTGCAGTAGAAATAGCATCAAATTCCTCAATTGTTTTTGTAGATTTTCCGAAATAACATTTGTTTAATTGACTTCTTTCTAAACCAGTAATTTCTTTAATAGATTTTGTAAATCCTGAACTAGGGAAAGTAGACACAGAGTAAAAGGAAGCACCAAAGTCTTTGTCATAAAAATATCCAAAGTCCCAAAGGGCAGCAGATTCTTCACCTTCACTAATTTTATGAACGTTACTATCAAATAAAGAGATAAAAGTTTCTGAAGTTGCGTCAGCTAATGGAGCATCTAATTTTATAGTTTTTTCAAATTCTCTAAATCCAGAAAAACTAGCTTTCGTTTTTCCAGCAGTAATTGTAATTAAAGCATATGCATAATCATCAAATGAATTGTCATTACTGATGTCTCTATAATCACCTCTTTGTTTAGTTGTCCAAATAACATATTGAACAGTACCTCCGTCTGTAGCTGGAGTAGGGAAGTTAATAGTAAAGTTAAAAGATTCTTCTTGATCACCTTCAAGATCTAAAGAGTTATCGGTTTTTTTACTTAACCCTAAATTGTCATTTGGGTCTATTTCATAAGGTGTTGGTCCTTCATTGGTCCCAGAAAGAGTTTGAGTAATATACATTCTGTTCATTGTATTATCAGCATCAGAAAATTTGATAATTACAGGTGTAGTAGTATTGGCTTCAGCAGTAAACTCTACTTCTCTCTCGTTTGTGTCAGCATTTAAATTTGTTACAATAACTGTTGGAGTAGGCTCTTGAGTTACTGGATTTTCAGTTTCAGTATCAATAGGAGTTTCTATAAGACTGTTGTCATCACCTCCACAGCTTACAAAAAATAAAGCACTTGCTGCAAAAGCAAACTTTAATGTGTTTTTAAAAAAATTGGTTGTTCTCATAGTTTAAAATTTTATAGATTTTGAAGCAAAGTTATTAAAATAACATAAGTTAGAGCTCTTTTTTTAGAAATTTAGCGGTGTAACTTTTTTTGTTTTTTACAATTTGTTCAGGAGTTCCTTTGCAAACAATGGTTCCGCCACCTTTTCCTCCCTCAGGACCAATATCAATAATATGGTCTGCTAGTTTAATAACATCCATGTTGTGTTCTATAACCAACACACTATTTCCTTTGTCTACTAATTTTTCTATTACCTGCATTAATACTCTAATGTCTTCAAAATGCAAACCTGTAGTAGGTTCGTCTAATATGTAGAGCGTATTTCCAGTATCGCGTTTCGATAGTTCGGCAGCAAGTTTGATACGCTGTGCTTCTCCACCAGAAAGCGTTGTAGATTGTTGCCCTAGGGTAATGTAACCTAGCCCCACTTCTTTAATGGTTTTTATTTTTCGATGAATTTTAGGAATGTGTTCAAAAAACGGAACAGCTTCGTTAATTGTCATTTCTAAAATATCAGAAATAGATTTTCCCTTGTATCTAATTTCTAGGGTTTCTCTGTTGAATCGTTTTCCTTGGCAGGTTTCGCATTCTACATGTACATCGGGTAAGAAATTCATTTCAATAACTCGCATTCCTCCACCTTCGCAAGTTTCACATCTACCTCCTTTTACATTAAAAGAAAAACGGCCAGGCTTGTAACCACGAATCATTGCTTCGGGAGTTTTAGCAAATAAGCTTCGTATTTCATCAAATGTTTTGGTGTATGTTGCAGGATTCGATCTAGGGGTACGACCAATTGGTGATTGATCGATGTCTATAATTTTATCTACATGTTCTAAACCTTCAATACTTTTATAGGGTTGCGGTTTTTTTACTCCGTTGTATATGTGTGCATTTAAAATAGGGTAAAGGGTACCGTTTACTAAGGTTGATTTTCCACTACCCGAAACTCCCGTAATACACACCAATTTTCCTAAAGGAAAATGTGCCGTTACATTTTTTAAATTGTTTCCCGTAGCTCCTTTTAACACGAGTTCTTTTCCGTTTCCTGCTCTTCTCTTTTTAGGTACCGTTATTTCTTTTCTACCAGTCAAATAATCGGCGGTAAGGGTTTCTACTTCAGAAAAGAGTTTAAAATTTCCTTCACTTACAATTTGTCCACCATGTACACCTGCTCCGGGTCCAATATCAATAACATGATCCGCACGTTCCATAATGTCTTTATCGTGCTCTACAACTAATACCGAGTTTCCGACATCGCGCAATTGCTCTAGAGAGTTGATTAATTTTTCGTTATCACGTTGGTGTAAACCAATACTAGGCTCGTCTAAAATATACAATACCCCTACCAATTGTGATCCTATTTGAGTTGCCAATCGAATACGTTGCGCCTCACCACCGGATAAAGATTTTGAGGTTCTATTTAGAGTTAAATAATCCAAACCAACATCTAGTAAAAACTGAATTCGGGTTCTTATTTCTTTGGTGATTTCAGCACCTATTGTTTTTTGTTTGTTGGTTAATTTAGCATCAATCTTAGCAAACCAGTCTGCTAATTCGCTAATATCCATTTTAGTTAAATCTCCTAAATCAAAACCATCAATTTTAAAGTATAAAGACTCTTTTCGAAGTCTGCTACCTTTACATTCTGAACAGGTAACATCGTTCATAAAATCTTTGGCCCAGCGTTGTATACTTTTAGAGTCAGCGTTTTTATGTTGATTTTCTATAAAAGAAACAATTCCTTCAAAATCTATTTGATAATTTTTGGTAACTCCCGCTGTTTTAGCTTTAATGTCTATATGTTCTTTACCACCCTGCAGAATAATTTGCATAGCTGCTTCTGGTATTTCAGAAATAGGTGCGTCCAAATTAAAGGTAAAGGCACCTGCAATGCTTTGTAATTGTTTAAAAATCCACGTGTTTTTTTGAGGGCCTAAAGGAATAATTCCCCCTTTTTTAATGGAAACAGTAGTGTCTGGAATTACTTTTTTTAAATCTATTTCTGCTACGTTACCTAGTCCGTTACATTTAGGGCAAGCTCCTTTTGGGGAGTTGAACGAAAAAGAATTGGGTTCTGGTAATGGGTAAGAAATACCAGAACTCGGACACATTAAAGCTCTACTAAAATAACGAGGCTTTTTCTCGTTAAATTTTAAAACCATGAGTACACCATCACCTGCATACATTGCCGTTTTTATGGTTTCTTCCAGCCTTTTTTCTTGCTCTGGATTGATGACCAGTCGATCGATGACAATTTCTATATCGTGGGTTTTGTATCGATCTACCTTCATCCCCTTTGAAATGTCTACAATCACACCATCTACACGTACTTTGGTGAATCCTTGTTTGGCAATTTGTTCAAAAAGTTCTCTATAATGTCCTTTTCTCGATTTTACAACAGGCGCCAATACAATGGTTTTTTCTCCATCAAAATCTTGTAAGATCAATTCTTTAATTTGCTCATCAGAATAACTCACCATTTTTTCATTAGTCTCGTACGAGTAAGCATCTGCTACACGCGCATATAACAAACGTAAAAAATCATAAATTTCTGTAATTGTCCCAACGGTAGACCGAGGGCTTTTGTTGGTTGTTTTTTGCTCAATGGCAATAACAGGCGATAGACCTTCAATTTTATCCACATCAGGTCTTTCTAAACCTCCTAAAAACTGACGTGCGTACGCAGAAAAAGTTTCTATATACCGTCTTTGTCCTTCCGCATAAATGGTATCGAATGCTAAAGACGATTTTCCACTACCACTCAACCCAGTAATAACTACGAGTTGATCTCTGGGTATTTTAACATCTATGTCTTTTAAATTATGAGCTCTAGCTCCTAAAACTTCAATATATTCGTTTGTAGCCATGTGTGTTTTTTGCAAAACACGAAGTTACTATTTTTAGGACAAAGCACAGTGAGTTCTATAGCTTTGTGTTAACTAATAATGTTTCTAAACGTAAGGTTTATACGAGGTGTTTTTAGGGCGTTTATTGGTGGTAGTTTATGTAGCCAATGTGTTTGTGTTGTTCCTTTCATTACCAATAAAGATCCTTTTTGTAATGTGAGAGAAAGGGTTTGTTTGGTGGTTTTATGTTTGAAAGAAAATTTACGGTCGGCACCAAAACTTACCGATGCAATAGTTGGGTTTTCTCCTAATTCTTTTTCATCGTCTGCATGCCAACCCATGGCTTCGGTTCCGTTGTGGTATAAATTTAGCAAACAGGCATTAAAATGAGTATTGCATTTGTTTTCTATACTTGTTTTTAATGCAGATAGTTCTTTAGGCCAAGGTTTGGCTTGTCTTTTGTTTTTTGCGTATCCGTACACAAAATTAGTATCTCCATAAAGTGCTATTTTCCGATCCATGGTAATGGTTTTTCCAAACATGTTTACTACCTCTTGTTGCCATTCAACTGTTTTTAAAAGTATTTCTAAATACTCTTGAGATACGGCTGTAGAAAATACATTAGGGTAGTAAATTACTTCACCATCGTAAGGCAGCAGGTTGGGGTGTGCTGTGTTGGAAAATAAATCCATTTGTTTTGTTAAATCAACTTTTTAAGTATGCTTTGTGTAATGTTGTTTCTGGAATCGTTGCTTGTTCCGATTCATTAATTTTTAAATGATTTCCTTTGGCAATAATTAAAACTCCTACAATTAAAATAGCCAAACTAGTACCTAGTAAAAGTTTGCTTTTTTTAGAAGCACCTGCCCATTCTTTTGTTAAAATACCATTTAAAGTTGCTACCATAATAGCTCCTGTTTCTAAAATAGCAAATCCAACAGAAGTACCTAATTCCCCTAAATGGTATGCGGCTAATCCATAAATAACAAGAGCCGTATCGTGAAAAATAGCCATCAGTAATACTAAGATTAAAGCAGTTAGTGCTCCTTTTTTAGTGTAATTACCCCATGTTTTATTTTTGGTTAATCTGTAACTAAAGAAGATGGTGGTAGAAATAGTAGCTCCCATAAATATAGGAAGCATTACTGCTAAACGAGCAATCCAAGGTTCGTTTCCATATTGTAATTCGGCAACTTCTCCTATTTTCCCTAAGTTGTTACCTGTGTGGTAGGATAAGTTGAATCCTGCGGCACAAATAGCGCCAAGCACACAAAACAAAATTCCTTGACGTATTCTTTTTGTTTTATCAACTTCGGTATCGTTTGTATTTGTTGTTTTGTCTTTATCTCTTAAAATCCCTGCATACCCATTTAAGGCAATTCCTGCTACAATGGTGAAAATTCCTAAAAACATGATGTTTCCAATAGGTGTACCAATAATGCTTTCTTGTCCATCGGCAACAAGTATTAAAGGTAGTATAGTATCTATAGAGGTTATAACACCTAAAAATAAACTAAAGGCTAAAGCCATACCTATGGAGTTAATGCTGTATCCCCAAAGAATGTTACCAATTCCCCAGCAAAAACTTAAGCCAAACATGGTTGGAAAAACCCATGTTGGAATTTGTGCATAAATAGCCCACAAATCGTTTACTAAATAAAATGTAAGGAGTATTGGAATTACAAACATTCCGAAAAAAAAGAAACCTCCCCATGTGTTTTCCCAAGCAAAACCTTTGGTGTATTTAGAGGGTAATGCGTATATTCCTAATAAAACTGCAGATACTAATGCGAATAAAACTCCTGTTAACATTTATTTAATTTTTAGAATACTAAATATAAAAAAAACCACTGCAATGCAGTGGTTTTTTAGAAATTTATATAGTTTGGAACTTTATTTTAAAGAACCAATCATGTTTTCTGGTCGTACCCATTCGTCGTATTGTTCGGGAGTTACATATCCTAAACGTACAGCTTCTTCTTTTAATGTGGTTCCGTTAGCGTGTGCTGTATTTGCTATTTCGGCAGCTTTGTAATAACCTATTTTGGTATTTAAAGCTGTTACAAGCATTAAAGAATTGTTTAATAATTTTTCAATTACTTCGTAGTTTGGCTCAATACCTACTGCACAATTTACATCAAATGATACACAAGCATCACCAATCAATCTTGCAGATTCTATTAAGTTTTTTGCCATTACAGGTTTAAATACGTTTAATTCGTAATGTCCTTGTAAACCACCAACACCAATAGCTACATCGTTACCCATAACTTGTGCCGCTACCATTGTAATAGCTTCTGCTTGTGTAGGGTTTACTTTACCTGGCATAATAGATGATCCTGGCTCGTTTGCCGGAATGATCAATTCTCCAATTCCAGAACGAGGACCCGAAGCCATTAAACGAATATCGTTTGCAATTTTATTTAAAGAAACAGCAATTTGTTTTAAAGCACCATGAGTTTCTACCAAAGCATCATGAGCTGCTAAAGCCTCGAATTTATTTTCAGCAGTAACAAAAGGTAATCCTGTAAATTCTGCAATTTTTTTAGCTACTAATACATCGTATCCGGCAGGTGTGTTTAAACCAGTTCCAACAGCAGTACCTCCTAAAGCTAATTCAGCTAAATGTGGTAATGTATTTTTTAAAGCTTTCAATCCATGATCTAATTGCGATACATATCCTGAAAATTCTTGACCAATAGTTAATGGTGTGGCATCCATTAAGTGGGTACGTCCAATTTTAACTACATTCTTAAATGCTTCAGATTTTGCTTGTAGCGTATCTCTTAATTGTTGCACTCCAGGAATGGTAGTTTCTACAATTACTTTGTAAGAGGCAATGTGCATTCCTGTTGGAAATGTGTCGTTAGAAGATTGTGACTTATTTACATCATCGTTTGGTTGAATTACTTTTTCTCCTTCTCCAATAACACCTCCGGCTAATTCTTGTGCACGGTTTGCAATTACTTCGTTAGAGTTCATGTTCGATTGTGTACCCGAACCTGTTTGCCATACAACTAAAGGAAATTGATCATCGTGTTTCCCTGCTAATATTTCATCACAAACAGCAGAAATTAAATCTTTTTTAGAAGCTTCTAAAACACCTAAATCGCAGTTTGCATGCGCAGCCGCTTTTTTTAAATATGCAAAACCATAAATAATTTCTAGGGGCATGCTACCTGCAGGTCCTATTTTAAAGTTATTGATAGATCTTTGCGTTTGTGCTCCCCAATACTTATCAGAAGGTACTTGTACCTCACCCATTGTATCTTTTTCTATTCTATATGACATGAGTATCTTTTTTAATCGATTTTGAAAGTCAAAGATAATAGGATTAAAGAGTATAGAAAAACTCTTCGTTTTTTTATTGATGAAAAAATAGAGATTACACGGATTTGTTTTTTTTGAAAAAGGATTAAACCGATAAAAGAGTAAGTAGGGCTTTGGTAATAATCAAAAAAATAGCCTCTAACTTAATTAGAGGCTGTTTTTTTATAAAAGACTATTTAATAAATTTTCTATATTAGGGTTAGAAGGTCTAGGAGCATTTGCTTCTACAATATTTCCTTCAGGGTCTAATAAAATAAAACGCGGAATACCATTAATGCGGTATTGGTTTAAAAAGCGTTGGTCTCCCTTTGCAAATAATTGGATTCCTTTTAAATTTTTAGACTTCACCATGTTTTGCCATTTTTCTTTGGCGTTTAAATTGTCAATAGAAATACTAACAAACTTGATGTTTTTTCCATGAAGTTTTTTTTCTAACCTTTTTAAAGATGGAATTTCTGCCAAACAAGGATTGCACCAAGTAGCCCAAACATCAATATACACATAGCTTCCTTTTAAGTCTTTTAAAGAAGTAGTTCCGCCTTTGTAATTGTCGTAGTTTTCAAACTCAGGAGAAGGTGTTCCCTTTTTTAGAGAGTAAATTGCGGAATTGATAGATTCGTATTGATGTTTTAAATTTTCAATAAAGTCTTTCAAACCATCTTGCTCGGTTTTGATTAATTTAGGATCAACATCTTTACTTTTGGCAATAAGGTTTGCAATGTTGTTTTCCATAGTATGTAAATAACTAGAAAAAGCTGTTTTATTTAAACCGTTAATGCTGTCTATGTTTTCGAAAACTTTTTGTGTAATGTTTTCTCTATTAACAATATAGTTGTTGTTGCTAGCTCCATCACCGCTATAGGTTAATGTTTTTCTATAATCAGTTGCATCTAAATTAATTTTTAAATGCGTGTTTTTGTTTAAAAATAAAAGCTGACCAAATTTACCGATTTGTATAAAAGCCATTTCTCCATCTATGTTAATAGTGTCTTTAAAGCTTCCGTTTGTAATGGCAACTGTTTTAACATTGTTTTCGGTTCTTAATGTAAGTTCTTTAATAGCTTCGGGTAAGTTTTTAATTTCACCCTCAATACTAGCATGCTCTGGAGTTTTTGTACAGGCAATCGCTAAAAGCGTAGTAAATGCTAGAAGCATTTTTTTCAAATAATTCATTGGTGTGTTTTTATAAATAGAAAGTTTCGAAATTTAAAATGAAACTTTCTTGAGGTAAAAATACAATTTTAATATGAGCTATAATTTTAGAATTGATGTAAAATAAAAAAGAGTCACAGTTTAAAACCGTGACTCTTTTTTTATGATATTGTTGCTGTAAATTAAGCAATCATTGTTACAGGGTTTTCTATAAACTGCTTTAAAGTATTTAAGAAAGCAGCACCAACAGCACCATCAATAGTTCTGTGGTCACAAGATAATGTTAAATTCATAACGTTACCAACAACAATTTCTCCGTTTTTTACAACAGGCTTTTGTTTGATACCACCTACAGATAAAATAGCTGAGTTTGGTTGGTTGATGATAGAGGTAAAGTTATCTACACCAAACATACCTAAGTTAGATACTGTAAAAGTACTTCCAGACATTTCTGCAGGAGTTAATTTTTTCTTTTTAGCTTTTACAGCTAAATCTTTTACTTCCGCACCAATTTGAGTCAAACTCTTTGTGTCTGTAAAAGGAATTACAGGTACTACCAATCCATCTTCAATAGCAACGGCAACACCTACAGCTATATGATCGTTATAGATTGTTTTCTCAACAGTCCACTCTGTATTAATTTGTGGGTGTTTTCTTAAAGCCATTGCAGAAGCTTTTACAACTAAATCGTTGAAAGAAACTTTTGTATCTGGCAATTCGTTAATTTGTTTACGAGAAGCGATAGCATTGTCCATGTCTACATCAATACTAATCGTAAAGTTTACGTTTTCAGTTTGAGATTTGTCTAAGGCTCTAGCAATTGCTTTACGCATATTAGAGTTTTTCTCTTCTCTTTGGCTTATCTCTCCAACAGGAGCAGCAACAACAGTTGCAGCAGCAGGAGCAGCTTCAGTAGCAGGAGTATAGTTTTCGATATCAACTTTTACAATTCTTCCACCTTCACCAGTTCCAACAACTTTTGCTAAGTTGATTCCTTTTTCTTCTGCTAATGCTTTAGCTAAAGGAGAAGCGACAATACGTCCGTTTTCAGAGTTAATAGCGCTTACTTTTTTAGTAGCAGTTGGTGTACTTGCTTTTGCAGGTGCAGCTTCAGCTTTAGGAGCAGCAGCGGCAGGAGCTTCTGTTTTAGGTGCCTCAGCTTTTGCAGCAGCAGGAGCAGCAGTCCCAAAATTAGCAGCCACGGCAGATACATCTGTTCCAGCTTCACCAATAATAGCTAATAAACTATCTACAGGTGCAGTTTCACCTTCTTGTAGCCCTACATATAAAAGAGTTCCTTCGTTAAAAGATTCGAACTCCATTGTAGCTTTATCAGTTTCAATTTCTGCTAAAATATCACCTTCTTCTACCTTGTCACCAACTTGTTTTAACCAAGATGCAACTGTACCATCTGTCATTGTATCACTCAAACGAGGCATTGTAACAACAGTTACTCCTTCAGGAATTGCAGCAGCTTCTGGAGCAGGTGCGCTTTCTTCTTGAGTGGCAGTAGCTGGAGCTTCTTCTGCAGGTGCAGCTTCAGCTGTATTTCCGTTTAAAAGAGCAGAAATATCTTCACCTTCATCACCAATAATAGCTAATAAGCTATCTACAGGTGCAGTATCACCTTCTTGTAATCCAATATGTAATAAAGTTCCTTCATTAAAAGATTCGAATTCCATAGTAGCTTTATCAGTTTCGATTTCTGCTAAAATGTCTCCTTCTTCTACTTTATCACCAACTTTTTTAAGCCATTGAGCAACGGTACCTTCGGTCATCGTATCACTCAAACGTGGCATTGTAATTGTTATAGCCATATCTTTATTCTTGGATTATTTATGTTTTACAAATGGGTAATTTTCTTGCTCGTATACTAAATCGTATAACTGAGATTTATCTGGGAATGGAGAGTCTTCAGCAAACTTTTCGCATTCTGCAACTTTAGCTTTTACGTCTTTTTCAACTTGCTTAATTTCGTCTTCAGATAAATATTCTTCTTTTTTAATCACATCCAATACTTGTGTAATAGGATCGATTTTTTTGTATTCAGCAACTTCGTCTTTTGTACGGTAGTGTTGTGCATCAGACATAGAGTGACCTCTATAACGGTACGTTTTCATTTCTAAGAAAGTTGGTCCGTCACCTCTACGAGCTCTATCAATAGCTTCTTCCATAGCTTCCGCTACTTTTATAGGATCCATCCCATCTACAGGTCCACAAGGCATTTCGTACCCTAAACCTAATTTCCAAATTTCTTCGTGATTGGCAGTACGCTCAACAGAAGTACCCATTGCGTATCCGTTGTTTTCACACACAAATACTACAGGTAATTTCCAGTTCATAGCCATGTTAAATGTTTCGTGTAACGAACCTTGACGTACAGCACCATCTCCCATAAAACATAACGTAACACCAGGAACTCCGTGATATTTATCACCAAAAGCCATACCAGCACCTAAAGGAATTTGACCTCCAACAATACCATGACCTCCGTAAAAACCTTTTTCTTTCGAAAAAATGTGCATAGAACCACCCATACCTTTAGAAGTACCAGTTACTTTACCATACAATTCGGCCATTACTTTTTTAGGATCTACTCCCATACCAATTGGTTGTACGTGGTTACGGTAAGCAGTAATCATTTTATCGTGCTTTAAATCCATAACATGTAAACATCCTGCTAAAATAGCTTCTTGACCATTGTATAGGTGTAAGAATCCTCTAACTTTTTGTTGAATGTAAACTGCAGCCAATTTATCTTCAAATTTTCTCCAGAAAAGCATGTCCTTATACCAGTTGATATAGGTTTCTTTGGTGATTTCTTTCATGATTTGTTCTATTATTTGCTATAAATAAACTACGTATTACTACGTAATTATTGTTGTTTCTATTTTGTCGAATAGGTGCAAAAATAATACATTATAGGTTACCAATAAACTTATGAGAACACTTTTTTAAGAGCTCGCTTTTAAGAAATTAAGGCCTTTTGGAAATGTAAGGGTTGAATTTCGTGGGAAGCGTAATGTTGTTTTCTTTTAAGTTCTTTTGTTTGAAAGGATTGTAGTTGTTTTTTTCTTTATTTTTTGTGTTTGAATATCGTTTAATAAAAAAAAGTATTTTTTTTAAGTATTCGTATAAAAACAGGCTGCATTTTTAGCGTAAAATTGATGTTTGTTTGTTTTTTTAGTGAGCATTTTCTAGAAAAATAAGCTCTTTTTGATAGTTGCTTTTAAAATAAGGTTGTTGTTTGTATTGTAGACCTGGTGTTTTAGAATTTCTGGAAGCGTAGGGTAAATTAAAATATTTTAAATCTTTAATATGATTTAAATAGTTATTGAGTACCAAAGGAATTTTCCAAGTTAAAGCTGTTGCATCGTTTTGATACCAATTGTTGAATTTTCCGAAATTGTTTTGTTCTATTTGTTTTTCAATACTTACTGCTTTTTTAGCATATTCTAGAGCTGTAAAAGCAGAGAGTTCACTTTCGTGATAATTTTTGTTGAGGTAGTGTTTTAACGATGTTGTAAAATGTAGGCTCATCCCTGTAAGAGCATGCATTTTTTGTGTAGGTAATACCAAATCAACTTTGTAAAAAGAGGCTTCGCTACCTGTTAGTTCTTTTTTGGAGTTTAAATTTTGCAACATGCTATTGTGCCACTGCGTGTGGTATTTTTTGTAGAGTTGTTCGTACTGGTCTAAAGCAAAAAGAAGTTTGGGTTTTGTTCCTTTAATTTGTTCAAATTCCTGCTGTTTATCACCAGGAAATTCGTGTTTAAAAAACGAAGGTATAATTTCTTTTTCATAGGCCATGTTTAATAGTTTTTCTACGTAGTAAAAATACGATTCATCACCTGGCTTGCGTTCTTTGTTTCCTAAATCAAACTGATTGCTAAAAAAGTCTTTATACGATTTGGATACTGCTTTAGAATTTGTGTGAAGTTTATGTTTTGTATAATATTCAAAGTAATTAGCACTGTTTTTTTGTTTTGTGAAAGCCGTACCACTATTCATGTAGTTTACCATTTGTTGAATGCCAAATATTTTTTCTTTGATGTTTCCAACGTTTAAAACCATCATGTCGGTTAAATTATTTTGAATTGCTTTTTGCATTTCTCTATCAATTACATCTGGGTGAATGGTATTGATACGTAAATGAGTTTTTCTGTTATGATACGATACATGTTGGTATATTCCTTTAGGTTGTTTTGTTTTTGCAAACGTTGTAAAAGTACCTTTGGCAAAGGTTGCGTAACCTTGATCTGCTGCTAGTATTATGGTGTTTTTTGGATAGTTAATTAGTCCTTTTCTGTAAAGACCACCAAGTTCACCCCATAAATACCCACAGGTTAGTGGTTGTTTGTTCTGGGTTGTCTTTGCAATCAAATCGTATTGTGTTTGCAGTACATCATTAATAATAGAAGCCTTTTCTTTATCGGTGCTTTTATCGGTAATTGTAGGGTCATCTTCCCAGAAAGCTCTATCGAGTAATCCTCTAAAGTTGAGTGTCCAGATTACATTTTTTCCTTTTTGTCGTTCAATGGCTTTTTTCCAAAAATCTATAAAATGCTCTTTGTGAGTAGACCAAGAATACGGAATGTTTTTAGGCCAAAATAACGGAACGCTTCCTACAGGTTCTGCATGGTGTTGTGCAATAAACAAGCCCATGTCTGAAGCTAGTTTTAAATGAGGCTCGTCAGATAGAATAAGTGTGGATGGAATCACGCCCGTCATTTTCAATCGAAGCATCGCTTCATAAATTTTTTCCATCACTCCTAAATGAAATCCATGGGCAATATGTTCTCTTTGAAAACCGACAATTAAATCTTCATCGTTGATAAAAAAGATACGATGTTTGAATGTGTAGGGTGTTGATTTTAGTAGGGTGGATTTCACGTAAATAACATCTTCTATTTTGGGAGCGATTTCGGTAAAGTATATAAAAGGATCGATGTCTAAATACGTTTCTGAAAAAGTATATATAGCGTGTAATAAACCTAATTCATCAGATCCCTTAAATACAATTTTTTGTTTTTGTAGTTCTATTTCGTAGGTGTCAAAATCGCTTAGCGAACGGTCTATTTTTAAGGTGATTTGAATGGTAGGAAGTTTAGATACTGTGGTTCCGAATTTTAGTTGAAAATCGCTTTCTAAGGCTTCTTTGGCGTAAGAAATTGCTTTAGAGTTTGTGTTGTCTATAATTTGAATGTTATTGTGTAATGCAATGTTTTGGGCAAAAAATAATTGTGTTGCCCATAAAAACAAGAAGACTGTGTATTTCATGTGTTTTAATTGTTCTTTTGTACAGATTAGCAACTAAGTTAGCTTTTTTAATAGAATAATTTTAGAAAAGAGCAACAAGCAACACACAACCAATTAATTTGGTATTTTTGCATTTGTAAAACAGGTAAGAAAGATGAAACCGATAATGTTTGTGGGTACAGGTTCTGATGTAGGGAAAAGTATTATTGCTACTGGAATGTGTAGAATTTTAAAACAAGATGGTTTTAAGCCAGCACCGTTTAAGGCACAAAATATGTCTCTAAACAGCTTTGCTACAAAAGATGGTTTAGAGATGGGGAGAGCGCAAGTAGTACAGGCTGAAGCAAGTGGTGTTGTTTGCGACACACGTATGAATCCTATTTTGCTAAAGCCAACTTCTCAAAAATCATCACAAATAGTATTACATGGTAAACCTGTCGGAAATCAATCGGCTAAAGATTATTTTTTAGGAGATAATAAAAAAGAGTTGTTTAAAGAGGCAAAACTAGCTTTCGATCATTTACAAAAAGATTTCAATCCTATTGTGATGGAAGGAGCGGGTAGTATTTCAGAATTAAATTTAAAACATCGAGATATTGTGAATATGCGCATGGCAGCACATGCCAATGCTTGCGTGTATTTGGTAGCAGATATTGATAAAGGTGGCGTTTTTGCAAGTGTGTACGGGTCGATAGCTTTGTTAGAACCTTGGGAGCGAAAGTTAATCAAAGGTGTTGTCATTAATAAGTTTAGAGGCGATGTATCTTTGTTTGCTTCAGGAAGACAAAAATTAGAAGAACTTACGGGGGTGCCTGTAGTGGGCGTAGTTCCGTTTGCTGAAGATATTTATATTGAAGACGAGGATTCTGTTGCGCTTCGTACCAAACAGCGTTTTTCTCAGCAGAAAAATAGTATAAAAGTTGTGGTGGTTTTATTGCCTCATATTTCTAATTATACCGATTTTAATTTGTTAGAAAAAGACGATCGTGTGGACTTGTATTATTCTAAAGAAGCAGCAGAAATAGCCAAAGCAGATATTATAATTTTACCAGGAACAAAAAACACGTTAAAAGACTTACAATTTTTACGAGAAAAAGGCTTGGCAAAAGAAATTTTAAAAGCATTTGATCAGCAAAAAAAAATAATAGGAATTTGTGGCGGTTACCAAATGATGGGGCAAGTTGTGAAAGATCCAAAAAATGTTGAAAGTACGATTGACTTTTTACCAGGTTTGGGAATTTTGCCCATAGAAACGGAACTAACAGAAGAGAAAAAAACAGTGCAGCAAGAGTTTACTTTTAAAGGGGGTAAAGAAATTTGTAAAGGCTATGAAATTCATATGGGAATTACAACAACAGACCAACCTAAAGCATTGTTACAAACTCAAAACGGAGGAGAAGGCTATTGGTTAAACGATGCTTGTTGGGGGACTTATATGCATGGTGTATTAGATAATAGCTCTGTGATAGATGATTTGTTAGGAACTATTACACCAGCTAAAACCATTTCTTACGAAGCTTACAAAGAAGAAAACTACAATTTGTTAGCAACACATTTAAGAAATTGTTTAGATGTGGATTATATATATAGCCAAAGTAAATTATGATTAACGGACACGGTGATGATGCCTATCAATACAATCAGAAAATAAAATACAACTTTAGTTCTAATGTGTTTTATAAGGGTACGCCAATTGCTTTAAAAACTGTGCTTAAAAATGCAGTAGATACTGTAGGTAGTTACCCATCGCCTATAGCTCAAGAACTCAATAGAGCGGCGTCGGAGTATTTTAAGTTATCTCAAGATTGTTTTTTGTTTGGGAACGGAGCTACCGAGTTGTTTTACCTAATAGCATTGCTGTATAAAAACAAAACAGCAACCATTGTGAGTCCTACTTTTTCGGAATATGAAGATGCGTGTTTGTTGCATGATATAGAGGTTCAAAGAGTTTTGTGGGAAGATTGTAAAGAACATGAATTTTGTACAGATTTGGTATTTATTTGTAACCCAAACAATCCGGATGGGCGAATATTTACGACACAAGAGTTAGAGCAGATTATTCATAGGTTTCCTAACTCTCATTTTGTGATAGATGAGGCTTATATAGATTTTACAAAAGCAAACATTTCAATGATTGATGCTGTAGATGTGTATAAAAATCTAACAATTGTAAAATCGCTCACAAAAAACTTTACCATTCCCGGATTACGATTGGGATATTTGATTGGTAATTCGTTATTTGTAGAAGCTTTAAAGCGTTTAAAAATGCCTTGGACAATAAATAGTTTGGCTATAGAAGCAGGGCTCTACATTTTTAAAAATTATAAAACACTTTTGTTTGATGTGGATGCTGTGTTAGCAGAAACAAATTATTTAAAAGAACAAATAGCTACAATTGCATCTTTAGAGGTTATACCAAGTTTTACCAATTATTTTTTAATACGATTAGAAAAAAGAACTGCTTCTGAATTAAAAAAATATTTGATAAATGAACATCAAATATTGGTAAGAGATGCTTCTAATTTTAAAGGGATTTCTGGAGAGTTTATTCGAGTAGCAGTTCAGAATAGAACATCAAATTTAAAACTTGTAAAAGCATTAGAGCAATGGAGTATGATATGATTTGTGTTTTATTACTTGCTTTTACCTTAGATTTTATTTTTGGAGATCCTAGAAAATTACCTCATTTAATTGTTGGTTTTGGAAACTGGATTTCTTTTGGAGAAAAGAAATTAAACAAAGGGAAGTATCGGTTTTTAAAAGGTGCTTTGCTAACTATGTTAAGTGTGGTAGGAGTAGGTGTTTTGGGGGTTGTAAGTGTTTCGATTCTTTCTGTTTTTTTAGGTGCTTTTTATAAAATTCTATTTTCTACCATCCTATTGTTTTATTGTTTGGCTAACAAGACACTTGTAACGGAAGGAAAGGCTGTATTTAATGTATTGCACACAGAAGGTTTGGTAGAGGGTAGAAAGCGATTGTCGTGGATTGTAGGTAGAGATACAACCAATTTATCTGCACAGCAAGTGCGAATTGCTACGTTAGAAACAATGTCTGAGAATTTAAGCGACGGTGTAATAGCGCCGTTGTTTTATTTTGTGTGTTTTGGTGTGCCTGGAGCTGTTGTGTATAAAATGATCAATACACTAGATTCTATGATAGGCTATAAAAATGAACGTTATCTAGATTTTGGGAAGTTTGCCGCAAAATTAGATGATGTAGCCAATTACATTCCGGCTAGAATTACGGCTTTTTTAATCTTAGCAGTTACAAATTCGTGGCGAGGATTTTCGTTTGTGTTTTCCGAAAGTAAAAAGCATTCGAGTCCTAATGCAGGTTGGCCAGAAGCTGCTTTGGCTTGTGTGTTAAATTGCCGATTTGGAGGGCCTAATGTATATTATGGAGAATTGGTAACTAAACCCTATATTGGGAATAATAATAGAGATATTCTTCACGAAGAAATAGAGAATGTTTCGCACATAAATTACAAGGTAGCTATTGCTTTTGTGCTTGTGGGTGTTTTAAAATTTGTAGTGTTTTGAAGTCTAAAAAATACATTATAACAGGAGCGCCAGGAACGGGGAAAACAAGTGTTATTTTGGGTTTGTCTCAACTAAATTCTTTCGAAACGTATTCGGAGGTTGCGCGTGATGTTATTAAAGAACAGCAAAATAACAAAGGGTTAAAAACGCCTTGGCAAGATGTTTTAGGGTTCACAAAAGAAGTGTTTTTAGTAACACTACCTATTTTAAAAAGGCGCACTTTGAAAACAACTTTTTGCGATAGAGGTTTGTTAGATTTGGTAGCTTATTTACGCTTGCATAAAAGACAGATACCCGCGTATTTGTTGCAATTTCCTTATCAAGAATTTTATCAGAAAAAAGTATTTATAACAACACCTTGGCAGTTAATTTATGTGCAAGATGCACAGCGACAACAATCTTTTAAAGAGGCTGAAAAATTACACGAATTATTGGTAGCTACCTATAAAAATAAAGGCTTTGAACTGATTTTTCTACCACAAGATACTGTTGAAAATAGAATTCAATTTATAATCAATCATTTGTAGAAGAAAACCTTATCTTTGCCAAGATTTTGGTTTTTTATCTTTTAAGATAAAGATTAAAAGGGAATTTGGTGAAAATCCAAAACTGTTCCCGCAACTGTAAGCTTAAAAAAAGCAAATAACAAAAACCACTGTATGTCAAATATGGGAAGGGGTTGTTTGTAAGCAAGTCAGGAGACCTGCCATTATCAAATTATTATTAACTCTCGGGTAAAGGGTTGAGGTAGATATAGTTTTGATAAATAGATGTGTGAAAAGTCTAGAGTTTATCAATGCAATTTTATTTCAAGAACTTAGCCTACTAAAACTTAATTTTTTAATGAAAAAATGGGTCGTATGTAGTGCTTTTTTTTTGGTGCAAACTCTTTTTGCCCAATCAGAAGCCATTTTAAAAGGTGTTGTTACCGATTTTCAAACAGGAAACGTAATTCCTTTAGCTTCTATTTCTACTCAACAAAAACAGGTCAATACCCTTTCTAATCAATCAAACAACGGGTTCAGTGGCGCTGTGAATTATCGTTATTTAGGCGAACGTCCTTTGGTAGAAGATGAGTCGGTTACAGCAGAGAGTTATTTTATTTTAGATACTGCTTTTAAGTACAAGAAAAAGAAGTATGAGTTTGGCTTTTTTGTAGAGAACATACTTGATACACAATGGATGGAAGCGGTGTTTTACGACACATCTAGATTACAAGGAGAGGTATCGGAGGTTGAAGATTTTCATTTTACACCCGGAACTCCTTTTTTAGCAAAATTAGGAATCACATATTATTTTGATTAGTTAGTAAGCAATGGGAAAAGATATAGCAAAAGTAAAGCAGACCTTCATGTTTTGTGACGGAAGTTCTTGTCAAAAAGCAGGAAGTGAACTAGCAGTAAGATCTGCAAGAGCTTATGTAAGAAATAATGGTTTGTGGAACAACACACATACAATTAAAACTAGATGTAATGGAAGGTGTGAAGATGCGCCAACGTGGATTGTGCAACCAGGAAACCATTGGTACAAAGAAATGGATGCTAAAAAAGCAAAAGAGGTAGCCATAGCGCATGTAAACAATACATGTATACCCGATTATTTGTTGTTTAAAGAAGGTGCTGAAAGCATGCAAACTGAAAATGAAAGAGAAGCCGTTGTTGTGAAACCTTTTGAGTTGTTAGAAGATACAGATTTAGGAACTCATTACTTAACAAAAGGATTTAGTTCTGATCAATATTTATATCCGCTATTTGTGTATTTGTCAGACAATAAGATAGATGCCGATTTGAAGATTCAACATCAAGAATTGTTTAACTTTAAAACCGGAGTAACAGTTTTGTATAACAGCATTCATGAAATTGTGTTTGAAACAGCAACAGACAAGAGTAAGAAGATGATTATTGGAGCTGTTTCTAAAAAAGATACTGAGGAGGTACAGTTTGCAAAAATTACAAGCACCCAGTACATTGCTCAAATAGAAAATGCACAAAAAAAGATTCGTTTTAGAAATAAAAAAGGAGCTTTAATAGCAGAGTTAACCACAAAAGATGATTCTTTTTGGAATTATTGTTTAAAAATACAATTAGGTGGGCTAGAGCTTCCTAAATTTGCAAAATCATAACTATTGAATTTAAGATAGTTGTTTTATAACTAGAAACTATAAAAATGAAAAAAGGGATATTACTTTGTGGTCATGGTACTCGAAGAAAATCGGGAACAAAATCTTTTCAGGAGTTTGTTAAAAAACTGAAAGAGAGATATACAGACTATGAAGTTGATTATGGTTTTTTAGAGTTCAATCATCCGTTGTACGAAGCAGCTGTAGGTAGAATGTACGAAAAAGGAATACGCGAGATTTACGCATTGCCTGTAATACTTTTTGCTGGATCGCATGCTAAAAACGACATTCCGTACGAAATGAATTCTATCAAGAACAATTATCCGGGTTTAACCATTAAAATGGGGACACATTTGGGGGTAAATTCTCATTTGTTAGAACTTTCTAAAAAAAGAATTTTAGAAGAAGAAGCAAAGCATTCTGTTTTAGATAGAAAAGAAACGGCTTTGTTAGTGGTAGGAAGAGGAACCACAGATCCAGATGCAAATTCTGATGTACACAAATTAGCTTGTATGTTAGGAGAAGGTATGGGTTTTGGTTTTACAACTGTAGCTTACAGTGGAACAGCCTATCCGAGTATTCCAGAAAGTTTGGCTTTGTTAGATAAATTGCCTTTTAAACGAGTTATTGCAATACCATTTTTCTTTTTTACAGGGGTTTTGTTAGAACGTATTTACAAGCAAATAGAAGATTTTGATGCCCAAACAGAAAAGCAATGTATTTATACAAATGCTTTTGGTGCAGATGAATATGTGCTAAAAGCTTTTGACGAACGTTTGGAAGAAGCTATAAACGGAACGGCAAATATGAATTGCCAGTTGTGTAAGTATAGAAAACAGATTGTTGGTTTTGAAGAAGAACAAGGAAAAGAACAAATAGGACACCATTTAAATGTAAAAGGTATTTTGTTTGAAGAAGATGAAAAAGTGGGAGAAGTACCTACATTTTTTGACAAAGTAAAAAAGGTTTTAGGAATTTAAAGAAATGAAAAAAGCAATGATATATGGTGTTTCTTTAGGTCCTGGAGATCCAGATTTGATAACCGTAAAAGGTTTGAAAATTCTAGAAGCTGTGGATAAAATTTACTATCCGGGGTCGTTATTTAAAAATGGTGTAAATTCTAGCTATTCACAATCTATTTTAGCGCATTATAATTTGCCAGAAGCTAAATGTTTTGGGTTTTATTTAGAAATGAGTTTAGCGAGAACACAAGCAAAAGAAATTTACGATACTGCTTTTCATCAAATACAAGAAGATTATAAAAACGGATTAACAGTAGCAATTGTGAGCGAAGGAGATATCAATACTTTTAGTTCGTTTTCGTATCTGTTAGAAAAAATAAAAACACATAATTTAGAGGTTACCTTAGTTCCAGGAATCACATCGTATGGTTTAGGAGCCGCTATTCATAAAAAGCCTTTGTGTTTGCAAAACGAAAAAGTGATGGTTTTGCCTAGAGTTGCCTCTAAAGAAATTTTAGAAGAAGCTTTAACGTATTGTGATACGGTGGTGCTGATGAAAATATACAATGTTATAGATGTTATTGATGCTGTAGTAAAATCAAATACATATCAACTTTTTTATAGCGAACGTTTAGGAACCAACCAAGAGTTTGTGTCCTCAAATTGGGAAGAAATAAAAGCTAGAGAAATTCCGTATTTCTCTTTAATTACAATAAAAAAATGAAAATAACTGTAGCGGGCTTAGGACCTGGAGGAAAAGAATATATTTTACCATTGGTACAAAAAGCATTGGTAAATGCAGATGTTGTTATAGGATACGATTATTATTTTCAGTTTGGAGAGGCCTATTTTAAAAAAGAGGCAGAGCTAATAGCAATGCCTTTAGGTAAAGAAGAGGCGAGAGCAGCAAAAGCTATAGAAAAAGCAAAAGAAGGAAATTATGTAGTGGTTATTGGCTCTGGAGATGCTAGTATTTATTCTATGGCAGCCATTGTTTACGAAATGGTTGCAAAGCAAGATTTACAAACTTTAGAGTTAGAGACCCTACCAGGAGTATCTGCTTTTTTAGCTTCTGGAAGTAAATTAGGAGCGCCATTAGGTCATGATTTTTGTTGTATTTCGTTGTCTGATTTGATGACACCATGGAATGTGATAGAAAAAAGAATTCGAGCAGCCGCTATGGGAGATTTTGTAACGAGTTTGTACAATCCGCGTAGTATTAAAAGACATTGGCAATTGGGTAGATTGCAAAAAATATTTTTAGAAGAGCGCAACCCAGATACACCTGTAGCAATTGTAAAACAGGTAACCAGACCTGAGGAGGAAATAAAGATAACGACCTTAGAAAAACTAAATCCGGAAGATGTGGATATGTTTAGTTTGGTCATGATCGGGAATTCTCAAACATTTCAGTTTCAAAACTTTTTAGTAACGCCTAGAGGTTATTTAAATAGAAAACCTCATACAGGAAAAGAAATTCAGCAAGAGAGTTTTAGAATTGTAGCAGAGCAAGTAAAAGAATTGCCGTTTGCACAACAAGACAAATGGGCAATTACACGATTGATACATACAACAGGAGTTGTAGAAGATTTTAACTATTACAAAGCAAGCGACAATGCTCTTGCAAAATGGCACGAACATTTAAAGAACGGAGGTACTATTGTTACCGATGTAACGATGGTACAATCGGGAATTACAAAAGCGTTTAGCAAGGAGTATCAAAATAAAATAGTGTGTTGCTTAAACGATGCCGATGCTATGGAAATGGCTGTAGAACAAAATATTACCCGTTCGCAAGCAGGAATACGAAAAGCATTAGCCTTGTATCCAAATGCCCTATATGTGGTAGGTAATGCACCTACAGCTTTAATGGAAATTACAGAGCAATTGCGCAGTAATAAAAATTTAAACATTGCAGGAGTTATAGGAGTGCCTGTAGGTTTTGTAAATGTAATAGAATCTAAAGAACAATTGTCTCAGATACAAAATACACCATGGGTGTTGGTAGAAGGTAATAGAGGAGGAAGCAATATTGCTGCAGCAATTGTAAATGCAGCCTATACGTTAAAAGAAGCAGAATTATATTATTCGTAAAAGCGATTGATAGAGGTGGGAAAAACAAAAAAACATACGTTTGTATTGGTAGGAATAGGCAATCATAAAAAGCCTGTTCTAACACCTGATGTCCTACAAATCATAAAAAAGTCCACTGTTTTTTCTGGAGGGAAAAGACATTATGAATTGTTAAAAGATACTATACCTACAACTCATAAGTGGATTTTTATTTCAGGATCTATGGATGCTGTTGTTCAACAATACAAAGAGTCATCAGAACCTATTGTAGTGTTTACTTCTGGCGATCCGTTTTTTTATGGTTTTGGCAATACATTGCAAAGTTTGTTACCCAATGCAAAATTAGAAGTACATCCTTACTTTAATAGTTTACAACGTTTATGTCATAAAACGCATACAAATTATAGTTTTATAACATCTGTGTCGGTACATGGCAGACCGTGGGATGCATTAGACATTGCTTTAATTAAAAGAGAAAAACAAATAGGAGTGCTAACCGATGCTGCTAAAAACCCTTCAGAAATTGCAAAACGTATGTTGCAATATGGTTTTGATAATTACAAAATTATTGTAGGAGAAGAGTTGGATGGAGCTGAAGAAAAAATCACGGAAATATCATTACAAGCCTGCGTAAACAAAACATTTAAGAGCTTGAATTGTGTTTTGTTACTGCAAGAGTATTCCAAACAACGCATTTTGGGTTTTCCTAATGAAAATTTTCATCATTTACCCAATAGAGAAAACATGATTACGAAAATGCCAATTCGTTTGTGTACCATTCAGGCATTGAATTTAACAGAACAAGAAGTGTTTTGGGATATTGGAGCTTGTACAGGTTCGGTAGCTATTGAAGCTAAAAATTGGGAGCCAACATTGGATGTTGTTGCTTTTGAAAAACGAACGATTTGTAAAGCTATTATTCAGAAAAATAAAGAACAGTTTGCAACTCCAGGTATACAAGTTGTGATTGATGATTTTTTTGAATTGGATTTAAAAAACTATGCCATTCCAGATGTTGTTTTTATTGGAGGACATGGAAATAGATTAGAAGAAATGCTAGAAAAATTAATAGCATTAAATAAGAAGATAAGAATTGTAACCAACGCTGTAAAAACAACAACATCATCAGTTTTTACAACTGTTTTAGAGCAAAAAGGATTTACAATACAAACTACCCGTTTACAGGTAGATGAACATAACAAAATTAAGATTCACACTGCAGTGAAATATTAGCACATGAAAAAAATAGCCATTATAGCCATTACAGATAGAGCCATTGAGAAAGCTTTGTTGTTACAAAAACAGTTTCCAAAGTCGGTGTTAATTAGTACGCGACCTTCTCAAAATGAGCATGTATCAACCATTGCATCCATTTCGGATTATTTAGAATTGAATTTTAAGAAATTAGATGGAATTTGTTTTGTAGGTGCTTTAGGTATTTGTGTAAGAACCATAGCCCCATATATAGCAGATAAAACTACAGATCCTGCAGTTATTTGTGTAGATGATTTAGGATTAAACGTACAAGCTGTATTGAGTGGGCATGTAGGAGGTGCCAATGATTTTGCATTAAAAGCAGCTCAGTTGTTAGGAGGAAAAGCAATTATTTCTACATCAAGCGATTTACAAAATATTTGGGCGTTAGATACTTTAGCTACACAATTTAATTGGTCTGTAAAACACAACGATTCGTTAAATAGTTTGATTGCTTTGTTTGTAAATAACAAGCCCACAGCTTTGTTGTTAGATGTAAAAGACAAAGGAACTGCATATTTAGAAAAAACACTTCCGAGTTTTGTATCGGTATTTTACGATGCAGCTGCAATTGATTTTTCTGAATTTGAATTGTGTATTGTTGTTACTTACAAAGTCTATGATTTTAAGGTACCTACTTTAACATTTGTACCTAAAGTACTAGCTGTTGGAAGCGGGTGCTCTAAAGCGTTAAACAATGATTTGTTTGATACCGTTTTAAAAGAAAAAATTAAAGAAGAAGGTTTTTTGTTCGAGGCAGTTCGTGAGTTAGGATCGATAGACATAAAAGCAAATCAAGAAGCTTATGTTGTATTTGCTAAAAACAATAAAATTCCTTTTAAAACTTTTGTGGCAGATGAAATTCAGACCGTAGAAGTACCCAACCCTAGCGATGTAGTATTGCGTAAAATTGGCGTGCAAGGAGTTTCAGAAGCTACAGCTTTGTTGTTGTCTAAAAACAAAAAAGTGTTGGTAGAAAAGCAAAAAGTTCGTTTAGAAACTACCAACGAAAAATTTACATATGCAATTGCTCTATTTTCGGAGTTTGAACGTAAAGGACAAGTTGCCATTATTGGAGCAGGACCTGGAGATGAAGAGTTGATAACCGTTAAAGGAAAACAATATTTAGAAAATGCAGATTGTGTTTTGTATGCAGGAAGTTTAATACCTGAAGAAATGACAAACTGGTGCAAGCCAGAAGCTGTTGTACGTAACTCGGCTATGATGACTTTGGAAGAGCAAATAGATTTGATGAAAACACATTACAATAGAGGGAATTCTATTGTGCGTTTGCAATCGGGAGATCCATCTTTATATGGAGCAATACAAGAACAAATGACGATTTTTGATGAGTTTGGAATGGATTATTTTATTGTTCCAGGAATTTCATCATTTAGTGCGGCAGCAGCTGTCCTAAAATCAGAATTTACGATACCAGAAGTTGTACAGTCTATTGTATTAACAAGAGGAGAAGGTAAAACACCAATGCCTTCAAAAGAAAGCTTGTCTAATTTTGCCAAAACAAACGCAACAATGTGTATCTTTTTAAGTGCAGGAATTGCTAAAAAAGTACAAGCACAAATGTTAGAACATTATGATGCCGATACGCCTGTTGCCGTATTGTATAGATTGACATGGAAAGATGAAGAAATACATACAGGAAAATTAGAGAATTTGGCACAGATTGTAAAAGACAGTAAAAAAACACGAACGGTGTTGATTATTGTTGGAAAAGCTATTGGAGCACGAAAAAATAGATCACAATTGTATAGTCCTGAATGGAAACACATTTTTAGAACAAATAAAAAATTTGTGGTTAAAGAATAGATAAGAAATGATTTTAGTTTTTGGAGGTACAACAGAAGGGAAGTTAGTTGTTGAGGTGTTACAAGCACTTCAACAATCTTTTGTGTATTCTACAAAAACTGAAATCGAGTTTGTACAAAATGACTATGCAAGTTATCGTTTTGGAGCGTTTACAGAACAAAGTTTAGCTGCGTTTATCAAATCAAATCAAATAAAGTTGATTGTTCATGCAGCGCATCCTTTTGCTGAGGTTTTACATACCACCATTGCTAATGTAACAGCGCAATTGCGTATTCCTGTTTTTAGATTAGAGCGTTGGTACCCAAAACGAGATACTTATGTGAATTATGTAGATAGCTATGAAATGCTTAAACACGAGCTACAGTTGCATTTTACAAATAAAAGAGCCTTGTTTTTAACAGGTGTACAAACCATAGAAAAGTTAAGCTCTTTTTGGAAAGAAAATACGAGTTATTTTAGAATTTTAGACAGATCGGTTTCTAAGAACATAGCCGAGAAAAGTAAGTTTCCAAGTAGCAATTTAATATTAGGATATCCTAACAAAGAAATAGCAAAAGAAATTACACTGTTTAAACAATTAGCTATTGATGTTGTTGTAACGAAAGAGAGTGGTAAGTCTGGAGCATTGTCTTTAAAAATAGCAGCAGCAAAACAAGTAGGTATTCCAATTTATGTATTAACAAAGCCTGTGTTACCAAAAGAGTTTGTATTGTTTACTAGTACAGAGGCTTTAACAGCAGCAATAAAAAAAGTAATGTAATGGGGCTAAAAAAAATACCAGAAGGCCCATTACGAGAAGGGTTTACCACAGGAACATCGGCAACAGCCGCAGTAAAAGCAGCTTTGTTGTCTATCATAAAACAAGAACAACAGCAAAAGGTAAAAGTACAATTGCCTATAGATAGGGTATTGTCCATCAACATACATTCTAATCAATTTACAGAATCGTATGCACAAGCAAGTGTTATTAAAGATGCAGGAGATGATCCAGATGTAACCAATGGTGCAGAAATAGGCTGCGAAATTCAATTAACAGTAACCAAAGATATTACGATTAAAGGAGGTAAGGGGGTAGGAACGGTTACGTTACCAGGTTTAGATTTAGCTGTTGGTTCTCCGGCAATAAATCCTGTGCCTCAAAAAATGATACGTAATGTTGTTAAAAAGCTAATTTGTGATTACGATTTAGAAGTAGGAGTTGCCATATCTATTTACGTTGTAAACGGAGAAGTATTAGCAAAGAAAACGTTAAACGAGCGTGTGGGTATCTTAAATGGCTTGTCTATTTTGGGTACTTCCGGAATTGTGAAACCTTATTCAGCATCCTCTTATATAGCTAGTATAGAACAAGGTATTGATGTAGCTGTGGCTAACGGAATAGAAGAGTTAGTAATAAACTCTGGCGCAAGAAGTGAGAAAGCCATCAGAACTCTTTTTCCTAATTTAAAAGAGCAAGGATTTGTACATTATGGAAATTGGATTGGTGAAACTTTAGCGAAAATAAATCAATCTCCTATAAAAAAAGTAACCATTGGTATTATGCTTGGTAAAGCCGTAAAGTTAGCACTTGGTAAAACAGATACCCATAGTTGTGTGTCTAGTTGGAGTAAAGATTTTGTGGTGACACTTGCTCAAGAAGCAAACTATACTTCTTTAGAAACAGCGCAAGCTATACATGCTTTAAACATGGCGGGTAGATTGGTGGAAATTTTTCCGTTTACACAGCAAGAAATTTTTTACCAAACATTGCTAAAGCATTGTTATGAGCATAGTAAAAAACAAATAGACACAGCTGTTGTTGATTTGTTTTTAATAGGAAGACAAGGAGAAATTATAAAATACAAGAAGAACTAATGATAGGAGTAAATTTAATAAGGCCATTAATGGCAGGGATTTTACATTCTTTTGAGCCAGATCATGTAACCGCAGTTTCTGCGTTGGCGGCAGAAAATGCAGCAAAAAAAGAAAAAGTTTCTTTTGCTACTGTTTTAAAAGCCTCGCAGTGGGCTTTTGGACATTCGTTTGTATTGTTGCTGTTTGGTGGTTTGGCATTGGTGTTCAAAGCATCGTTAGAAAACTTTGTCGAAGGCATATCATTTTGGGCAGAGGTACTTGTAGGGCCTATTATGGTTTGGTTAGGTATTGTGGCTATCAAACGAAATTATAAAATCACAGAAATTATCAACGATCATAAAAAAATAGAAGAGCACGATCATGTAGACAACTTAATCCATTTGCATGGTAAAACAGGAGAAGAAATAGCGGTAAATCCTATGAACCGTTCTTTTTGGATTGGAATGCTACATGGTTTAGCAGGTACAGGAGCTGCCTTAACATCGGCTCTAGTACTTAGTGCTCCTACGGCTACAGATGCAATTATAGTATTGTTGGTAGAATCTCTAGGTATTATTATTGCTATGGGGGTGTATAGTTATAGTTTGGTGTTTGTTATGAGTCGTTTTTTAGAAAAAAATATAGCTATTTTTAAATGGATGAATGGATTGGCAGGTTTGGCGTCTATTATTATTGGAATGGTTTGGATTGTTAATTCTTATAAAGGTTTTTAATGAAAAAAGTACACTATCCTTTTACGGCAATTGTTGGTCAAGATACATTTAAACTGGCCTTAGTTTTAAATAGTATAGAACCTAGTTTAGGAGGTGTTTTGGCTATTGGAGATAAAGGAACTGGTAAAACGACGCTAATTCGTTCGTTGGCTCATTTGTTATCAGACGTGCAAGTGTATCCTTTTGTGAATTTACCAATAGGAGCTTCTGAAGATAGAGTTTTAGGGCACTTAAATTTAGAAGAACTTATTAATAACAAGAAAGAAGTTTTAGTAAAAGGTTTGTTAGCAAAAGCGCACAAAGGTTGTTTGTATATTGATGAAATTAATTTACTAAACGACTATTTGATGGATACTTTGTTAGATGCTGCCGCATCTGGAAGTTATTTTTTAGAACGTGAAGGAGTTTCAAAAAAAATAGAGAGCTCATTTTTTTTAATAGGATCTATGAATCCTGAAGAAGGCGATTTACGACCACAATTAAAAGATCGATTTGGATTGAGTGTTGTTGTACAAACAATACATTCGGCAGCGCAGCGTATGCAAATTATGCAACGTAGGTTGGCTTTCGATCAACATCCAAGTGAGTTTGCAGCACAATGGCAAGAAAAAGAAGAACAGCTGTTTAAAAAAATAAAGCAAGCACAACAAGTAAAAGAAACAATTACAGTAGCAAACAATGTATACGAACGCGCAATAGCATTGGTGCTAAAACATAGAGTAGAAGGGCATAGAGCTGATATTTTATTAATAAAAGCGGCAAAAGCGTATGCAGCTTTTTTAAATACTAGTAACGTTGAGGTGGCGCATTTGGAGGAGATTTCGAACCTGGTATTGTTGCATCGTTCTCATTTAACAGAAGAAGAACAACAACAAGAGCAAGAACAGCAGCAAGATGTTCCAAATCAATCTACAGAAGAGACAGAAGCACAGGAGAACAATTCTCAAAAATCAGAGATAGAAAACGAATCTTTCTTTGCATCTATTTTACCCAAAAATAAAGTAGATACCAAGTATAGTGCAGAGCAAATAAGTAAACAAGGAAACAAAACAAAACAAAATAACGAAACAAAATATGCTGTAGAGAGTCCTGAAAAAGCGTTAAAAACAGTAGCTGTTCACAAAACAGTAGCTAGTTATGTAACTACCGATAATTTTGAACTACACTACAAGCATAAAGAACAAAAAGCAAATAGACATCTTGTTTTTTTGCTAGATTCTAGTGGATCGATGGCAAAAAATAAAGTAGTTGCTTATGCGAAAGGCTATATAGAAAAATTAGCGAATCAGTTAAAAAACAATAAACAATTAGTTTCGATTGTATCTATTTCGAATAACAGTGTTTCGTTATTAGTAGATAAAGAAAAAGAATTAGGAAACATAGAAAAAGTATTGTCTGATTTAAAAACGGGAGGAAAAACAAATGTTGTTGCAGGGTTTAGAGAACTAAAAAAAATAACCCAACAATCGCAGTTCAACCACGAATTGGTTGTGATAACTGATGGAAAATTTACATCGGAAAATGGCAATGGATTAGGTAGTGCTGCAGTTGCTTATAAAATGAATTGTAAAAACATACAACATACAACTGTGATTGATGCAGAAACGGGAACTGTAAAATTGGGGTTGGCTAAAAAATTTGCAGCTCAAATAAAAGCTTCTTACGAACCGTTAGTATTTTAAACGTATGAAAAAACCTCAATTTATTATTGCAGCTCCTACAAGTAATTCTGGTAAAACAGCAATTACGTTAGGTTTGTTGCGTCTTTTAGAAAAAAGAGGTTTTAACACACAGGCATTTAAAGTAGGGCCTGATTATATAGATCCGAAGTTTCATAAACTAGCCAACGGAAAAGATAGTTACAATTTGGATTTGTTTATGCAGTCTGAAGAGGTGTTGCAAAATACGTATGCAAGTGTAGCAAAACAGGCAGATGTTTGTTGTATTGAGGGGGTAATGGGCTTGTTTGATGGTGCTAAAAAAGCAGAAGGAAGTACAGCAGCGTTGGCTAAAAAATTAGAGATTCCTGTTGTTTTGGTTGTAAACGCAAAATCGGTAGCGTATTCAGTAGCTCCTTTGTTGTATGGTTTTTTAAATTTTGATAAAGATGTGAAAATTGCGGGAGTCATTTTTAATTTTGTGAAAACAGACTCACATTTTCAGTTTTTAAAAGAAGCTGCGCAAGATGTTGGTATACCTGTATTAGGATATGTAAATCCTGTGCCAGAAGCCGAAATTCCTTCAAGGCATTTAGGTTTGTCTATACATGAAATAGAAAAGTACGATACATCTATTGATGAATTAGCGTTGGCTATATCAAAAAATGTGGCTATTGAAACACTGCTCGTACATACCGAAATAGCAGAAAAAGAAGAAAGAAAAACAAATGTTTCTCCCCATAAAAAAGAACTAAAAATAGCAATAGCTAAAGACGAGAGTTTTAATTTTAGTTACCAACAAACCGTAACATTGTTTCAACAATTAGGAAGTGTTTGTTTTTTTAGTCCGTTGCATGATACGCAACTTCCTGAAGCCGATATTATTTATTTTCCTGGAGGTTATCCAGAAATGTATGTAGAGCAATTATCAGAAAATAAACCCATGCTTTTGGCAGTACAAAAGGCAGCAAGATTAGGAAAATATATAATTGCAGAATGCGGAGGGATGATGTATTTAGGAAAATCAATTCACGATAAAGAAGGAAACGTTTTTACAATGGCACATGTTTTTGATTATGAAACCTCTATGGTACCAATGAAATTACATTTGGGGTATAGAACATTTGTGAAAGATAATATAAGACTTAAAGGGCATGAGTTTCATTATTCAACAGTTATAGGAGATGAAACCACAAAATTTGTTGGTAACATGTACAATGCACGCGAAAAAGAAGTAGCTACCAAAGTGTATACGTTTAAAAAAGTAAAGGCGTCGTACACGCATTTTTATTGGAATACTTTGGAAGAGTTACAACAATGGTTGGATTTGTAGGAGAAGGATAAACAAATCTAGAGAAGAGAAGAGAATAAAATAAAAAATAGATCATGAAAATATATACACGAAAAGGAGATAAAGGAATGACAGGAGTATTTGGAGGAAAAAGAGCCTTTAAAGATTCTCCTAGAATAGAATGTTTAGGAACCTTAGACGAGGCAAATTCTACCATAGGATTGTTAAGAGCCAAGTTAGGGAATGAGCATGAATGGCAGCCAAATTTGCATAGAATTCAAAAAGATTTGATGAACATGATGTCGCATTTGGCAAGACCTTCAGATTCTAAAAAAGAAAACCCAAATCCGCAACCTACAGATGGAGCTGAGTTTTGTGAAATTTGGATTGATGAGATAGAAAGTAACATGTCTGCACCATCAGATTATTTTTTATTACCAGGAGGAAACGAAATATCGGCATTGTGTCATGTGTGTAGAACCCAAATACGAAGAGGAGAACGTTCGTTGGTAACGTTATGGCATGATGATCCAGAATCGGTACATGATTATATTGCAGCGTATATAAACCGATTGTCGGATTTGTTTTTCATTTTAGCAAGAGCAGAAATGGATAGACATGGTGTTGCAGAAGAAAAATGGAATTTGTTTTTGTACAAACGCAAAAAGAAAAAATAATTACGACAGAGTATACATGCATTAGGGATAGTAACGGCATCCTTTTGCACTTGTAAAAGGCAAAAGATATAGTGAATAGCCCGACCCGATAGGGGAATGCCCAAAGTGTGAAATAGAGTTTTAACTTTTATAAAATTATAAGATGAGAAAAATACCCATTACAATAGTTACAGGTTTTTTAGGGGTTGGTAAAACGACCTTAGTACATAATATGATTAAAAATGCAAACGGAAAACGTATTGCAGTGTTGGTAAACGAGTTTGGAGAGGTTGATGTAGATGGTGAGTTAATTAAAGGTGGTTGCGAAGATGACCAGTGTAACTTAGTGGAATTGCCAAACGGATGTATTTGTTGTACGGTACAAGAAGAGTTTTTACCAACGATGTTGACTATGATTGAAAGAAAAGAAGATATTGATCATATTGTGATAGAAACTTCTGGACTTTCTATGCCAAAGCCCTTGGTAAAAGCGGTAAACTGGCCAGATTTAAAGCCACATATTACTGTAGATTCTGTGATTACGGTTGTAGATGCTGTGGGTGTTGTAACAGGGGAGTTGTGTGATAGAGAACGTGTGCAAAAACAGCGTTTGGCAGATGATACGTTGGATCATGAAACACCGATTGAAGAATTGTTTTTAGATCAGTTAGCATGTGCTGATTTGGTATTGTTAAGTAAAACAGATTTGTTAGACGCCGAACGTTTACAAGAAGTTACAGAGTATGTACAGACGAAGGCAAGAAGTGTTGCGAAAATAATTCCAATGCAAAACGGATTGATTGACAATCAGGTGTTATTAGGGATTGAAGCTGCTGGAGAAAATAGTTTAGATGATAGAGTTTCTATTCATGAACGTCATCATGAACAAGGACATCACCATCACCATAATGATGATGTGCACACAATTTTATTTGAAGAAGAAGTAACTGCAGATATTAAGGTGTTGGTTAAGGCCTTAAAGAAGCGTGTACAAGAAGAAGAAATTTATAGAATTAAAGGGTTTGTAAACATACCTAACAAACCTATGCGTATGGTATTGCAAGGGGTTGGAGAGCGTTTTGATTATTATTTTGACAGACCTTGGCAAGAAGGAGAAACTCGTGCAACACGATTGGTTGTGATTGGACGTAATATTGATCCTGCTAAGAAAAATGTGTCGCATAGTCATAGTCATGATCACGATCATGGGCACTCGCATTCACATTAATTTATAAAAATGTCATTTCTTTTTAGAGATGACATTTTTATTTGATATTGAACGATAATTGATGTACTGTAAATTGTACAGTTTGTTTATAGATTTTAGTACTACGCTATTTTGCATTAGAAATGGCTAGAAAATTTGTAGTTCTGATTAGAGAAACAGAGAAGTTTGTTATACATGAAATTTATAAATAGTATTCTTTACACAAATTAAGAACAGTATAAAAAATAATATGGAAGCTATAGTTGTAATTGTAGGGTTTTTAGGAGCGGGAAAAACAACAATGTTAAAAACATTAATAGCGCATTATGTTACGAATAATTGGAGTCCTTTTGTGATTTTAAATGATTATGAAAATGCGCATATTGATGCACAACAATTAGTTGACAAAATGGAACTTAAAAATATTAAAGCATTAACGGGGAGTTGTATTTGTTGTAGTGGTATAAATGAGTTGAGAGATTATGTAAATCGTATTCCTAAACGTAAAAATGGGATTACATTAATAGAAGCAAACGGTACTTCTGACGCTAGCTCTTTAATGGAGTTTTTAGGAGTAGGAGTGGATGAACGGTTTTTGCCACCGATACAAATATCGGTTGTTGATGTTAAAAATTGGCAAACCCGAGAAACGCATAATGATTTAGAATTGAGTCAGGTACAGGTATCATCGTTAATTGTTTTAACCCATGTAGATAAAGTAACTACAAAGAGACAAGATTTTGTTATTGCAGCGCTTAAAAAAGTGAATCCTTTTGCCAAAATTGTAACAATGGAAACTGTTTTAGATATTGA
Organism: Wenyingzhuangia sp.; assembly: GCA_020628175.1. The sequence goes on along the minus strand of JAHDFK010000006.1, from coordinate 9,247 downwards.
ACTTATATCAGCATTAACTTCATCTAAAAACAAGCCGGATGCCTTAGATCATAAAAAAGCACATTGGTCTTCTTGCTCTTGCGATTTACCAAATTTGCCTAATTTAAGTTGTATTGATTATATCTGTAATACATTGCCTAAAAGTATTCTTAGGGTAAAGGGCTGTTGTACAATTGGAGATGAAGAGGGATATACATATTTTGAACGTATTCCTGATGGAACAGTATCTGTTAGAGCTTTTAATGGAGAGCCTATTACTGGGCCAAAACTACTAACAATTGGTCCAAACAGTACAATTTCGTTATTAGAAAAAGTGATAGAAGAAAGTATAAGAAATGTAAAAGTATCTTGATTAAGAAAAATAAATGAAAGCAAAAATAGGAATCATAACGGTAAGTGATAGAGCAAGTGCAGGTGTTTACGAAGATCTTAGTGGTAGAGCCATTGCAGCTACTTTAAATGATTATTTGACATCGGAATGGGAAGAAGTTTATAAAGTAATACCTGACGAACAAGCTATTATTGAAAAGACAATGATAGAAATGGTAGATGTAGATAATTGTTGTTTTGTAGTTACAACAGGTGGTACGGGACCGGCAAAAAGAGATGTTACACCAGAAGCTACTACAGCGGTTTGCGATAGAATGATGCCAGGATTTGGTGAGTTAATGAGAGCAGAGTCGTTAAAATTTGTACCCACAGCGATTTTATCTAGACAAACAGCAGGACTTAGAGGTAGTAGTTTGATTTTAAATTTACCAGGAAAGCCAAAATCTATTAGAGAGTGCTTGGATGCTGTTTTTCCTGCAATTCCTTATTGTATTGATTTAATGGAAGGGCCGTTTTTGGAATGTGATGAAAGTGTGATAAAACCTTTTAGACCCAAAGCAAAACCAGTTGTAGAAAATAAGTAGTTCTATTGGCAAGGATTTATTTTTACGCTAAAGGTTAAAAAGAAAACAAACGACTATAAACAAAGCTTAAATGCATTTAATAGCAACAATACCAGGAGGATGGAACCCGAATGATGATGGTGTTTTTTATATAGAACAAACACCAGGAGATATTCTGTTTTTATCTGCTGCAGATACAGATTTATTTGCGGTAAATAAAATGTATAAAGAAGTACAAAATACTTATGAGAATGTGCCGAGTTTACGGATGGCAAATCTTACTTATTTTAAACAAGAGTTAACCATTGATACTTACATAGAAGATGTAGTACGCAAATCTAAAATAGTTGTGTTAAAATTATTAGGAGGTACTGCCTATTACTCTTATTTATGTGAAGCTATTGTTGCCTGTGCCGAAGAAAATGATATTCGGTTGATTTTTGTGCCAGGAGATGACAAGCCAGATTTGGAGCTGATGAAACTATCGAATGTAGCATTGCCAGTAGTAGATAAAGTTTGGAAGTATTTAGTAGCAGGAGGAAAACAAAATACAAAGGAGTTTCTTAAGCAAATCTTTAATATAGCTTTTGATTTTAATTTTGAAATTCAGCCAAAATTAGAATTACCAGATCTGTTTCTGTATCATCCAGACAAAGGACAGATTACTAGACCATTTTTTACAAATAAAAAACCTTTGGTATTGCTATTTGCGTACAGAAGTTATTTTTTGGCAGATAATTTAGATCCTATAATTGTACTAACAAAAAAACTAGAAGCGCAGGGTTTAATGCCAGTAACGTTAATGGCGTTAAGTTATAGAGATACGCATATAAAAGAACAAATTTTAGCATTGTTAAAAAGTGTTCATTTGTCTGTTCCTAAGGTTATTGTAAATACAACAGGGTTTTCTTTACAATCGTTTCACGATACTTCGGAGGGTTTATTTCATCAATTAAACATACCCGTTTTACAAGGAATAATAGCGAGTTGTAATGAAGAAACTTGGCGTGAAGGAGATTTTGGATTACCTCCTACAGATGTAGCGATGAACATTGCTTTACCAGAAGTAGATGGTAAAATTATTACAAGTGTTATTTCGTTTAAAGAAGTTTTAGAAAAAGATAGTCAAACAGATTCGGAGGTTGTAAAATATGTTGCGTTTGATGAAGGTTGTACCAATGTAGCAAAGCAGGCTAAAGCATGGTGTAATTTAGCTTTTAAGGGTAACGATGACAAGAAAGTAGCGTTAATAGTACCCAATTATCCTAATAAAGATAGTAGGTTAGCTAATGGTGTTGGTTTAGATACACCGCAAAGTGCCATTGCAACTTTAAAAGCATTGTTAGCAGAGGGCTATGCTTTAGGAAAAGACGTACCTCAAAATACAGAAGAGTTAATTGATAGATTAACAAATACGGTTACCAACGACCAAACTTCTTTGCAGATAAGAGAAGCAGAAATAACGCTATCAGAACAAGATTTTTATAGCTATTACAATCAAATATCAGTAGCATTACGAACAAAAATAGAAACACAATGGGGACACCCCACAACTTCACCAAGTTATAGGGGTGGTGTTTTTGTAATTCCTGGGTTTTGTTTAGAAAATGTTTTTGTGAGTATTCAGCCAAGTAGAGGGTACGATGTTGATTTACAAGCAACGTACCATTCGCCAGATTTACCACCAACCTATAGTTATTTGGCTTATTATATTTGGGTACAACATTATTTTAATGCCGATGCCATTATTCATATAGGAAAGCACGGAAACTTAGAGTGGTTGCCAGGTAAGAGTTTAGCATTAAGCGAAGAAACATGTTTTCCCGCGGCTATTCTAAAAGAAATTCCACATTTTTATCCTTTCATTATTAACGATCCGGGAGAGGGAACACAAGCAAAACGTAGAGGCCATGCAATTATTATAGATCATTTGATTCCGCCAATGACGCGAGCAGAAAACTATGGTGATTTGTTAAAGTTAGAGCTGTTAATTGATGAGTATTATGAAGCTGCGTTGGTAGATTATAAGCGTACAAAACTTATAAAAAATAAAATAGATACCTTGGTAAAAAGTACCGAACTTGTATCGGATTTAAATTGTGAGGGTAAAGATATTGAAGAGCTTTTAGAAATAATAGATGGGTATTTGTGCGAATTAAAAGAAGCGCAAATTAGAGGCGGTTTGCATATTTTAGGAAATGTGCCAAAACATGAAAAGTTGGTAGATTTAATTGTAGCGCTGCACAGATTGCCAAATGATGGTGTATTGGGAATTACGCAAGCCTTGGCAAAAGACTTACAGTTAAACTTCGATCCTTTAGACATTGCTTACGAGACAAGTTGTTCGCTAACTGTTTTAGAGGTAAGTTGTAGAACTTATGGGCAGGTTGTAGAGTGTTTAGAATTGTATGCAAAAAGTATTATTACTTCCATTTTAGCAAACGAAATAAATATTACAACTTACGGTGTGCATACCCAACAAGTTTTAAAGTATATAACCACTCATACCTTAAAAAAAGTATACGATACAAAAGAAGAATTAACAAATTTAGTACAAGGTTTAAATGGAGCTTATGTACCTGCTGGAGGTTCTGGAGCACCTACGCGTGGTAGATTAGACATACTACCTACAGGTAAAAATTTTTATTCGGTAGATGTACGCACAATTCCATCTACATCGGCATACGAATTGGGTGTTAAGAGTGCTAAAAATATTATAGAACGTTATTTACAAGAGCAAGGAGAATATCCTACTTCTATAGGTATTTCTGTTTGGGGTACAGCAACCATGCGAACAGGAGGAGATGACATTGCGCAAGCTTTTGCTTTAATGGGGGTACGCCCAATTTGGTCTGGGATGAATAGACGAGTTACCGATTTTGAAATTTTATCTTTATTAGAATTACAGCGTCCTAGAGTAGATGTTTTATTGCGAATTTCAGGTTTTTTTAGAGATGCTTTTCCAGATGTAATTTCGTTGTTTAATGCGGCAGTAGCCAAAGTGGCAGCATTAGAAGAACCTGAAGAGATGAACCCGATAAGGAAACGTTTTTTAGAAGAAAAACAAGGCTGGTTGTCTAAAGATTTGTCTGAAGCGCAAGCAGAAGAAAGAGCTTTGTACCGTGTTTTTGGATCGAAACCAGGAGCTTATGGAGCAGGTTTACAAGGTTTGATTGATGGACAAAACTGGGAAACCGAAGAAGATTTAGCTAAGGTATATATGAATTGGAGTGGTTATGCTTATTATGGGGCTAAGAACGAAGGGAAATCGGCACATGAATCTTTTGAAAAGCGATTGTCTAATGTTGAGGTTGTGATTCAAAATCAAGACAATAGGGAGCATGATTTGTTGGACTCGGATGATTATTATCAATTTCAAGGAGGAATGGCAGTGGCTGTAACCACAATCAAAGGCGATCAGCCAGAACTTTATTTCGGCGATCATTCTAGACCCGAAAATCCACGAATAAAAACATTAAAAGAAGAATTGCATAAAGTTTACAGATCGAGAGTTGTAAATCCTAAATGGATGGAAGGAATGAGAGATCATGGGTACAAAGGTGCTTTTGAAATGGCTGCTACCATGGATTATTTGTTTGCTTATGATGCAACAACCAATTTGGTTGAAGATTTTATGTATCAAGGAATCACAGAGGCTTATTTGTTTGATAAAGAAAATAGAGCTTTTATAGAACAACATAACAAATGGGCTTTAAAAGATATGTCGGAAAGAATGTTGGAAGCTATACAAAGAGGTTTGTGGCAAAATCCATCCGATGAAATAAAAGAAGCATTAGAAGCTTTGTATTTAACATCTGAAAATGATTTAGAATAGCATGAAGGTATTTAAATATTTGGTGATATTGGTAACTGCAATATCTGTTTTAGGGTCTTTATTTAAAGATGTAAAAGGATTTTTAAAAGGATTTGGTGTAGAAATAGGAGAAGAGGTTGTTGTAGAGAAAACGCAACCTGTATTAGAAGAAAAAGAAGATATGTTCTCTTTAGAAGGGGTTTATGAGTGTTCACATATAGAGAATTCTAGAATTAAGAGTTATTTAGAGTTTAAAGAAGACCATGTGTATTATTATGGAAATACATTAGATATTGATTACTCATATAATACGGATTCGATAGGTTATTTTTTTATTGAGGCTTCTGATATTATGATAGACGAAGAGATGTTAAGTTTCAGGATAGCCATAAAAAATGATATAATGTATTCTAAACCGATATCTCCTTTATATAGAACAAACAATAATGCTTTGTTAAAAGGAGAAATATTTAAAAATAGTCCTATTATTAAAAATTACAAAGGGGTTTTAAAAGACGAATGGATTTTACTTTTTTTAGATAATATGAAAGAGCTAAAATTTACTAGAATAGAAAAATAATTCTTTTTTTTAGATGAATTTGAGCCCTATTTATACAACGAACAACCAATTGATATGTTATTGATTTTCCGAAGTAAAATATAAATTGAGTCAAATGAAATCTTTACATAAAATTGATGATATCCTAACTTTGGTTAATGCTTGTTGTTGGTGTTGATAATTTATTTTAGCGGCTTAATCAAAAAAATAACATATGAAAATGAAATTAAAAAATTATTTCTTTCTTTCTTTCTTTGGCTTTTGTGTCTTGTAAGAAGGATGAAATAGATATTGAAAAAGAAGGAGTAAAACAAGAATCTGAAACGAAAATAATTTTAGGGAAAAAAATTGAAAACCCTTATTCTGTAGAAAACATGAAGAAGGCTTATGAGAGTATCGTAAATTCACAGGCCAAAATACCTTTGACTAAAGGAAGTGCTTCTATTAAGTCAGTTGCAGAAACTATAGAAATTTCCGTGAACCATAAATATGTAAGGTTTTGGTGTGGATCCTCTGGAGATGAAGAAAAATTAAATGATCGAGAAATTAAATTTTCTAATATACCCTTAGATAGGGAGATTTTAGAAGAAGGAGATGATGAATTTTATATAAATAAGGATGAATCTACTTCTGAAGAAAATCAAGGCTATTGGATATATACCGCATTGTATGTAGATGTTGATTTAGATAGTTTTGGTTTAAAATACGAAGTTTTGGAAGATTTATTTCTTTTTGAAGATGCACAGGGAGAAGAAGAGGATGAAGAGCATGTTAAAATACCATTGGCAAGAGCTACAAATTCTCAACTATCTTTCTATGAACAATTAGAAAAAGAAACTTTTAAAATTACTAATAATGAAATAGAAGAAGAGGATGGTAATAGATTACCTAAAGTGAATGGAGCTAATGGGATAGAAAGATGTTGGTTTAGATGTAGTGGAAGAAAACAACCAAGAGGAAAAATTAGAGTAAAAAATACAATTACGGGTATTTATGAACCTGTTGAAGGGGTAAAAGTAAGAACCTATAGATGGTTTGTTTGGGGGCACGGTTATACAAACAGCAACGGAGATTATAAGATTAATAAAAAATATAGACATAGACCTTGGTACTATATAGATTTTGATAATCCTTCTAACAAATGTAAATTGTATTCAAGCTGGTTGTCTGTTTCGGATGCTACTTATAGATCCGGGAGACATTCAAGAAATGGATACTCTAAAGATTTTGATACGAATTCTTATGGTTGGCGTTTTGCTACTGTAAACAATGCTATTGTAAAATATCGTAAATATTGTAAAGAATTAGGTATTGGAACATTTAATGGTAAAATTAGAGTAAATGTTACTAGCGGAACTGGTGATGCGTCTGCTCCAATGTTGGGACATACTTATGGAGCTTTAGGTTTTAATTCTCATAGTGATGTTTCGAATTTTTTTATCAATGCAATACCTTTTACTATAGCGAATTCAAGTGTAGGGTATCTAGTAAGGCTTAATTTATTACCAGATGTTTGGATTCAAGGAAATTCTAGCCAAGGAACAGCTGGTGTTTATTCAAAAGTTTTTCATGAAATGGCACATACTTCTCATTTTGCAAAAGTAGGAAGTGCTTACTGGACAAAATATGTTAATTATATTATTACCTATGGTGCATATGGAGATGGAACAGGTAGGAATGCTGGTGTTTGTGGTGTTGGAGAAATGTGGGGGAATTATTTTGGACATGTTTGTTTGCACAAGGCATTTCCGGGTTGGAGATTTTCATTTGATGATGAAGAAGATTGGTATAATCCAGGATTTTTAGAAAAAGTAGATAAAATACCTGATGTCACTACTTCTGAAATATATTCAACATTAACGACAACTACAACATCGTTTAAAGAGTTAAAAAGAAAATTAAAATGGAAAACAAGAGAAGATGAAAAAATTGATGCAGCTTTTAATAGCTATACAGATTGGCCTTAGTTTACAGAGTTGCGATCCTGAAAGTTCATTTGTAATAAATTTTTATAAAAGAACTTTTGTTAATAAATCGAATAAAACTTTAAGGATATCTTATCAGGATGGGAATAGAGATGCTCATTTTATTAGTTTAAAACCTAATGAGCAAACAAAAATTATGGAAGCATTTAGTTCTTCTGTTTCTGAAGATGGTGTAGTTGAGGGGGATTTTAAAATGATCATAGAAAGAAATATTTCACGTTATGATGATGGAGTGTTTGAAGTTTATGAAAACGATAGCTTGCTTAAAAAGTGGTCTGGTGTTTCAGGCTATTTAATGGAGAATAGCCCATTTAATTATAACTCATGGAAGCCATTAAAATATGAAACTCCTTTGGAAACTCAAATTGGAAATTTTGTATATGGAGAATTAATTTTTACAATTACAGACGAAGATTTGAAATAGCTTAATAAGCCTCTCCTTTTTAAAATTTTAAAAGGGAGGTTTTTTAGTTAAAATAATTTGTTAGAGAAACAATTATATATATCCGGTATAACTACTTCTGAAATATATTCAACATTAACGACAACCACAACATCGTTTAAAGAGTTAATAAGAAAATTAAAATGGAAAACAAAAGAAGATGAAAAAATTGATAAAGCGTTTAATATTTATACTGATTGGCCTTAGTCTTTCTCAATGTAATTTATTTAAAGGCGAGGATTTGACAAAAGAATTCTACAATGGTATTTATGATAATCAATCAATAAAAGATATAAAATTATTATTTTACAAAGGAAATACAGATAATGATTTAAAAATATCGAGAACATTAAAATTAAAATCAAAAAAGGATTCTATATATTATGATCAATTTTCAACTGGAGATATTAAAGAATCTATAAATTTTATTATTGATGATGTAAATGGAACCAAAATAGAATTATATACAGGTGACAGTTTAGTAAAGACTTGGAACGGACCTCATGGTGATTATGGAAACGAAAAAAATCCATATAATTATAATTCTTGGATACAAGAGGTATTTGATTTGGCAATTGAAAAACCTAGCGGAGATAGTATTTTAGGGAATTATACCTTTACGATTATAGATGAAGATTTAGAGTAGATTAAAAAAACTGTTTTTGAGAAATCAAAAGCAGTTTTTTTAATGTTTTTTAGGACACTAGATTACTTAAAAAATATGATGCTGATTTTAGAGCTTTATTTAATGCTTATTATTACTAATACATAAAATATAAAATAAAGAAATTAATAATATTGTCTGCAGCTCTTCTGTGTTTTAGTTGTGATCCAGAAAAGTGTTCGGAGTTTTTAATTAAAAATTCTAGTAATCTAGACGTAGATTTTATATTTGTAGAAGGAGAAATTAACAAAGAAGTTAATCTTAAAAAACAAAGTATTTTGACTTTTGTTGATTTTAATTGTGATTCAGGAGGAGCTCCTTTGTTATACTTGGAGAATTATGATTCAATATATGTATCTAAAGATAAAAGAATATTAAAAGTTTGGAAACCTACTACAGAAGGTAAAAATATTTATGATATTGATAGATATTGGAGAGTTGAAGAAATTAAAAAAAATGATTATACATACACTTTTGAAATTATTGATAAAGATTTAGAGTAAATTATTAAAACTGTTTTTGAGTATTCAAAAACAGTTTTTTATTGGAAGTATTTTCAGAAAATAATTCATAATATTTAAAACTCTTAAAATAAGATTTGACTTCAAGAGTCAAGAGTAAGATGAGTTGTTAAACTCTAAAACAACATAGCGTTTACTGTTGCGGTTACCGATGCTATGTTTTATGAAAAACAAATATCTCCATTATATAGAACTAGCAATAATAAAAAATGCAAAGTTACTCTAACTACAAATTCTAAACATTATAGCGGAACCTTAACGAACGACTTGAATAGTATTTTATTTAAAGTAAATGGAACTGAAGAAAGGCTATTTAGGCACCATACCTTCAAGTGTGTAAGTTTTAAAAACAGGGTTTGAACATGTTCA
>JAHDFK010000025.1 GCA_020628175.1 Wenyingzhuangia sp. | reverse complement strand
TATAAAAGAACTAAACCCTATTTTTAAAACTTACACAAATTGTGGGACAGTGTCGCTATTTAAAAGAAACGCCTTAAAAAAATAATTTTAAGGCGTTTTTTTTTACACATAACTCTCAATAGGTTCGCAAGAACAAACAAGGTTTCTATCTCCATACGCATCATCAACACGTCTAACAGAAGGCCAAAATTTATTTTCGGCACTAGTCTCTAGTGGGTATGCTGCTTTTTTTCTAGTATAGTTAAAGTTCCATGTATCACTTGTAAGCATTTCTTGGGTGTGAGGTGCATTTTTTAATACAGAACTTTCGTTATGTTGTTCTAGCTCATCAATTTCTTTTTTAATACTTAGCATGGCATTAATAAAAGTGTCTAGCTCTTGTTTGTTTTCACTTTCTGTAGGCTCTATCATTAAAGTTCCTGCTACTGGGAAAGATACTGTTGGAGCATGAAAACCATAGTCCATCAAACGTTTGGCAACATCTACAACTTCAATACCTTTAGATTTGAACTCTCTAAAATCAACAATCATTTCGTGTGCACAAAAACCATTTTCTCCAGAGTATAAAATATCAAAGGCAGGTTCTAGTTTTGTTTTGATATAGTTGGCATTTAAAATCGCATTTTCTGTAGCCGATTTTAAACCTTGTGAACCTAACATTTTAATATATCCATAAGAAATTAAACAAACTAAGGCAGATCCCCAAGGTGCTGCAGAAATAGATGTAATGGCATGTTCTCCTCCTGTTTTAATAATTGGGTTAGAAGGTAAAAAAGGAGCTAAGTGCTCTACAACACATATTGGTCCTACACCTGGTCCACCACCTCCATGAGGGATGGCAAATGTTTTGTGAAGATTTAGATGACAAACATCGGCACCAATAGTTGCAGGGTTGGTTAAGCCAACTTGTGCATTCATGTTGGCTCCGTCCATATAAACCTGCCCACCATTATCGTGTATAATTTGTGTAATTTCTTTAATTCCACTTTCAAAAACACCATGTGTAGATGGATAAGTAACCATTAAACAAGACAAATTGTCTTTGTGTTCCAAAGCTTTTTCTCGTAAATCATCAATATCTATATTTCCATCTTCAGTAGCTTTTGTAACAACTACTTTCATTCCTGCCATTACAGCAGATGCTGGGTTGGTTCCGTGCGCAGAAGAAGGAATTAAGCAAATATTTCTATGTGCATCGTTTCTAGATTCGTGATAAGCTTTAATCACTAATAAACCAGCATATTCACCTTGAGCTCCAGAGTTTGGCTGTAACGAGGTTGCATAAAAACCAGTTATTTCATTTAAGTCTTTTTCTAAACCTTTTAATACTTCTTGATAACCTTGTGCTTGTTCTACAGGCACAAAAGGGTGAATATTTCCCCAGTTAGGCCAACTTAACGGTAACATTTCCGAAGCGGCATTCAATTTCATGGTACAAGAACCTAAAGAAATCATAGAATGATTTAATGATAAATCTTTACGCTCTAGTTTTTTAATATAACGCATCATAGCTGTTTCAGAATGATGTGTATTAAAAACAGGATTTGTTAAATAGTCTGATGAACGTTTAAAGTTTGGCTTTACATCAACAGGGATTATTTCTTTTATCTCTGTGAAATTTTGACCACTTGCTTTGGTTAAAATTCTAAGAATTTCGTTAATGTCACTAAGATTTGTTGTCTCATTAATAGAAATACTTACCGAAGTTTCTGAGTTGTATAAAAAGTTTATATGTAATAATTCAGCAATTTCTTTAACTTTTTTTGCTGATGGAACCGTAACATTCAACGTATCAAAAAATACTTGATTTACTTGCTCGAATCCTAATGATTTAAGAGCAACGTTTAACGTATGGGTATGATTTAAAATTTTACCTGCAATATATTTTAATCCTTTAGGTCCATGAAATACACCATACATACCAGCCATTACAGCCAATAATACCTGTGCGGTACAAATGTTAGATGTTGCTTTTTCTCGTTTGATATGTTGCTCTCTAGTTTGTAAAGCCATACGTAAGGCTCTATTACCATCTAAATCTTTAGTAACTCCAATAATTCTTCCTGGTAACGATCTTTTGTAAGCTTCTTTTGTAGCAAAATATGCTGCATGCGGTCCACCATATCCCATAGGAATTCCAAATCGTTGTGTAGTACCCACAACAATATCAGCGCCCCATTCACCCGGAGGTGTTAATAAAGTTAAACTTAATAAGTCTGCAGCTACAGCTATTCGAGCTTCAAAACTATTAGCTTGTTTTACAAAATCACTATAATCTACAACTTTTCCGTTTTTACCCGGATATTGTACCAAACCTCCAAAAATGTTTTCGTTAAAGGTAAATTTTTCATGATCGGTAACAATTAGCTCTATGTTTAAAGGAGTTGCTCTAGAATATAAAACATCTATAGTTTGGGGTAGTACATTGTTAGATACAAAAAACTGTAAAGCTTTGTTTTTCTTTTGCGCACGTGTTCTTGTGTTAAATAAAAGAATCATGGCTTCGGCAGCAGCAGTACTCTCATCTAATAACGATGCATTGGCAATTTCCATTCCTGTTAAATCGGTTACCATAGTTTGGTAGTTTAACAGGGCTTCCAATCTTCCTTGTGCAATTTCTGCCTGATAAGGTGTATAGGCCGTATACCATCCTGGATTTTCTAATATATTACGTTGTATAACCCCAGGTGTAATGGTAGGATGATAGCCTAAACCAATGTAATTTTTAAATAATTTATTTTTTACAGATAATTTCTGAATATGATCCATGTATTCATATTCACTTAAAGCATCGTTTAACTGCAAATCGTTTTTCAAACGAATATCACTCGGAACGGTTAAGTCGATTAGTTTGTCAATAGAATCAACTTTTATTTCAGACAACATTTGAGATTGTTCGTCTAAATTTGGACCAATATGTCTTTGTGCAAAAACATCTGTTTTCATATTAAAAAAATAAAAATTTTGAGGCACAAAAATAGGCATAATAAAAGTTATATTTTTGTTTCATAATTAATTATTTTAACCAATTTTAACACCTTTTGTTGATAAGTACACGATTACATGAAAATCTTAAGTAAATTATTTCAATTTTATGTATTTAGTAATCTACATGTTTCTGTATCAGTAGCTTGCTTGGTTTTAGTTTCAGGGTTGTTATTTCAAGTAAATTTAGAATTAGAAGCTTTTTTTCTAGCATCCTGTACGTTTGTGGCCTATCATTTTATCCGTTTTTTGAACCGTTATAAATACGGTAAAAAACACGTTTTAGATTCCTTTAGCAATCAACACAAGAATACATTGATTGTTATGACTTGTTTTGCTATTATTCTAGCAGGATACATGTTTTTTAATTTAAAATTAACACAAGTATATAGGTTATTCCCTCTTGGGATATTAACGTTATTGTATGGATGTAGTTTTTTAAGAATTAATAACAAGAAATATTCTATTCGCTATTTACCCGGAATCAAAATTTTCATTATTGCTCTTGTTTGGGCCGGAGCTGTGGTGTTTTTTCCGTTGGGTTTTAACAGTAAAGCAATTTTGTTTTTTATTGAGATATTTTTGTTTGTAATTGCGTTAACTCTGCCTTTTGATATAAGAGATATGCTGTTTGATAAAGGAAATGTTAAGACTTTACCAATATTGTTAGGAGTATTGAAAACAAAGTTTTTAGGAATTTTATGTTTAGCGATATCATTAGCAATTCATTCTTATAGTTTTGATACATATTACAGTTACAGCATAACCATAGTTGTTTTAGGATTGTTACTGATGTATGCAAAAGTAAAACAGTCTACTTATTACAGTTCTTTTTGGATAGAAGGAGTGCCTATATTTTACTTAGGAATATTGTATTTAGAACTCAATATTTAATACAAAAAAAAGGATACCGAAGTATCCTTTTTTTATAATTTTAACTTTGTTAAAATTACTTTGTAAAGTTTAAAACAACATCTATATCAACAACATTCCAAGTTTTACTAACTCCATCAGCACCTGTATGTAAAACCTCACAAGCTTTGTGTATAGCTTCTAGAGCTTTAGCGGCATGCCAAATATGTAAATCTATAGTAGCTTTTAAATACGCTGTATTACCTTGCTTGGTTAATGTAAAAGGTAAGTCGTGAGTTTCATTATTCATTGTTAAAGACATTACTCCGGCATTACCTGCAACACTTGTAATTTTACCGGCAAGTAATTCGGTGTGCTCCATAGCACCAAAAAAGATACTTTTTAATTTGTTGTCTCTGATTTCGTTGTTACTAAAAATACTACTTACAGGAATCGAAACCGCACTACCTAACAACGCTTTTTCTAATGTTTCTGCTTTGTTATTGTTTGTGACAGTAACAGTTTTAAACTGACCTTTTACTCCTTTTTTTTCAGTAAACTTATATCCAACCCAGTTTACAATAACTGTTTCTGTATCTAGTTGGAAAGTTTCAGTAGCTGCGACTTTTGTTTCTGTTTTCTTTTCTTGTTTACATGCTGTAAATGTAACAACTGCAAATAGCAAAATGGCTAATTTTTTCATGTTGATTGATATTATGGTTAAATTAATTGATTGGTATATTTTTCTACTAACTTAATGTATTCTTTTTTAGCCTTTTTAGGAGATATACCCTTTAATTGCATCCATGCATTAAATTTAAAAGAGTTTCTCACATCAGAGGTTTCTTGATTTGCATTGAAACTAAAAAAGTGATCCCCTTTTGTTGCTTGTTTGTAATAGGCATAAAATTCGAGCATAATATCTGGAGGTAAAGCATCCATCTCGCTAGCAATTACAACTGCTTTATCAAAACGTTCTTTCAATTTTAAATCACTCTCTTTGCTCATGTATTACGAATTCTTTTATAATGATGCTATAATATCTTCGGCTCCTTTTACTTTTTGATCTAAAGTTACATTAATTTTTGTGTTTAAAGGAAAATACAAATCTACTCTCGATCCAAATTTAATAAAACCAGCATCAGTACCTTGTTGTACCTCTGTTCCCTCTACAGCATAATTTACAATTCGTTTCGCTAAAGCTCCTGCAATTTGTCTATACAAAACAGGACCAAATTTTTTATTCTCAACAACAATCGTTGTTCTTTCGTTTTCTAAAGAGGCTTTTGGATGCCAAGCAACTAAATATTTTCCAGGATGATACTTACTATATTTAACCATACCACTTAAACCATAACGTGTTACGTGTACGTTAATAGGGCTCATAAAAATAGAAACTTGTAATCTTTTATCTTTAAAGTATTCAGGTTCATACACTTCTTCAATTACAACAACTTTACCATCTACCGGAGCAACAACATGACTATCTGATACTTTGGTTTTTCTTTTAGGATTTCTAAAAAATTGTAAAATAATAACAACAAAAAAGAGTGCGATGGCATAAATTATATACTGTAACCAAGCATAATCTTTTAACAACCAAAAGGTCATATTAGTTGCTATCAATGCTAAAATAATTGTTGTTTGAATTATTAATTTTCCTTCTTTATGAAACATGAGTTATGATATTAATTGTAAATAAAAATAAATAAATGGCGATGCAAAAAGCAAGCTGTCAAAACGGTCTAAAACACCACCGTGTCCTGGAATTAAATTACCACTATCCTTTATGTTCACAGCACGTTTAAACATAGATTCTACTAAATCACCAAGCGCTCCAAAAATACTAATTACAATACTTAATCCTAACCATTGTATTAAAGAATATTGCGTAAAGTAATTTGCTAATATTGTTGCTGTAATAAGGGTACATACAATACCTCCTAACGAACCTTCGATAGTTTTGTTTGGAGATATTTTTTCGTATAATTTTCGTTTTCCAATAGCTCTACCTGTAAGATAGGCAAAGGTGTCTGTAGACCAAATTAGAATAATACATCCTAAAAATGTAGTGCCCTCGTAGCTGTTATTTGCATTTGTAAAAGGGATACTTAATATAATGGTAAAAGGAACAATTGCATACAAATAGGTTAAAAATACAGTACCTAAATCTGTAAACGGATTGTGTTGTTTTTTCTTAAAAAGGATAATTAAAAAAGGAACAAACAGGAGTACATAAATAAAACTATTGGCAATAGATTGTGATGGAAATATATTTTTTACTGGAGTGTATGTCTGAATAATTTGTGAACTCCCCGTAGATAATAAAAAACTTACAGTTCCTAAAATATAGAAAAAAGGTGTTTTGTAATTGCTTAATTTCTGAAATTCAAAAATAGCAACAATCATAAAAAAATAGAAAAGAACAAAAAAACTTAAACTACTATATAGCGTTGCCCCTATAAGTATAATTACAAATATCAATCCTGAAATGGCTCTTTGTAGCATAAAATAATTATAAGTCTTCTATTAAAATTAAATACAAATTTTTAGAGTTTGACATTCCATAATCTAAAAAATTTTCTTTTTTGTTATCAATGGTGTAGTTTCTAATGTCGCAAATATTGGTAGGCAACTTGTCTTTACTATTAGATTTGATACCCGTTAAACCTTCTCCCATGTTTTTTACCATCTGACTTGTTTTAGCAAACACAATAAAGTTACTATTTAAAGCACCTAAACGCATTTCACTAATTTGATTAGATGATAACATGATGTTTCCAGAATCAGCAACCAAATGTTCACAAGTTGTAAAAAAAGGAGCGTCTTTTCTAGAGGTAGAAACGTCAATATCTACAGTGTTACAAATTTCTAATAGATGTGTATTTAAACAAGAAACTTTGTTCCAACCATTTTCTGCTACCACTTTTTTAAAAACAAGAATAGCTTCTTTTAAATTGATGCAATACAAAAACTTTCCACCTTTGTTGATGAAATTATTAACGAACAAATCATCTAAAGAAAGCACAACAGGTTGTTCGTTGATCTGCTTGTCTTTAGATGAAGTTTTCGATTCAGAAGTTTTAAAAAATTTTCTAAATAAACTCATTAAAAAATAACCTCTTTTTTATTCGGTAACCTCAGATGGAGTTTCTTCTTCGGTTTCTATATTAGACGCTTTGTTTTCTTCTTTTTTAGTTTCCTCACTTTCGTTAGCAAACTTTCTTTCTCCAAAAATCTTAGTTAAATCATCTTTAAAGATAACTTCTTTTTCTAACAATCTTTCTGCTAGCTCTGTAAGTTTGTCTTTGTTTTCGGTTAAGATGTCTATTGCTCTTTGGTATTGTTGTTCTATGATCGCACTAATTTCTTCGTCAATCAATTTAGCAGTATCATCGCTATAAGGCTTTGTAAAACCGTATTCTTGACCACTAGAATCGTAATAGGTAATGTTTCCAATTTTATCACTCAAACCATAAATACTAACCATAGCACGGGCTTGTTTGGTTACTTTTTCTAAATCGCTTAAAGCACCTGTAGATATTTTGTTAAACATAATTTTTTCTGCGGCTCTACCTGCTAAAGTAGCACACATTTCGTCTAACATTTGTTCTGTTTGTACAATGGTTCTCTCTTCGGGTAAGTACCAAGCAGCTCCTAAAGATTGTCCTCTAGGTACAATGGTTACCTTAACTAGAGGAGCAGCATGCTCTAGCATCCAGCTAGCAGTTGCATGTCCTGCTTCGTGAAAAGCAATAGTGTTTTTCTCTTTCTTAGAAATAATTTTATTTTTCTTTTCAAGTCCACCCACAATTCTATCTACAGAGTCTAAAAAGTCTTGATTGTCTATTAACTTCTTATTTTTTCTAGCAGCCATTAAAGCAGCTTCGTTACATAAGTTGGCGATGTCTGCTCCGGAAAAACCAGGTGTTTGTTGAGCTAAAAACTCAACTTTAACGTCGTCGTTTAATTTTAATTTCTTTAAATGCACTTCAAAAATAGGTCCACGTTCGTTTAAGTCTGGTAAGTCAACATAAATTTGTCTATCAAATCTACCCGCACGCATTAACGCCTTGTCTAATACATCGGCTCTGTTGGTTGCAGCAATAACAATAACATTGGTATCTGTACCAAAACCATCCATTTCTGTTAGTAATTGGTTCAAAGTGTTTTCACGTTCATCATTACCACCTGTCATGTTGCTTTTTCCTCGGGCTCTACCAATGGCATCTATTTCATCAATAAAAATAATAGATGGAGATTTTTGAGCAGCTTGCTTAAACAAATCTCTTACTCTAGAAGCACCAACACCTACAAACATTTCTACAAAATCAGATCCTGATAAAGAGAAGAAAGGTACACCTGCTTCACCAGCTACTGCTTTTGCTAACAATGTTTTACCTGTTCCAGGAGGCCCTACTAATAAGGCTCCTTTAGGAATTTTACCACCTAAATTGGTGTATTTTTCTGGAGTTTTTAAAAAGTCTACAATTTCTTGTACTTCTTCTTTAGCTCCTTCTAAACCAGCAACATCTTTAAAGGTTACTTTAATTTTTTGTTTTTCGTCAAATAATTTAGCTTTCGATTTTCCGATATTGAAAATTTGTCCTCCAGCACCTCCGCCAGAAGCACCACCAGACATACGACGCATAATTACAAACCAAACAATTAAAATAATTACAAAAGGTAAAAATCCGATTAGAGAATCAAAAATGTCTGTTTTGTTTACATTTTTAACATCAATAGTTAAGTTGTATTTTTCTTTATTTTCTTTAATTGTATTTTCAAAATTCTCTAAACTTCCAAAGTTGTAAGTTAAGCGTGGTTTCGAAATAGCCCAAGGTAAAGAAGTGTCCTTTTCTTTTGGTGTCGCGCTTTTTTCTGCCTCCGGAGTAAGCTGAATTTCAGCGTAATCGTTATTAACAATAAAAATATTTTCGATACTGTTAGAACGTAACAAGTCTTCAAATTTGTTTCTCGAAATATCAGAAGAACTAGGTGTTGTATCTCCAAAGAAATTTAGGGACAATATAACAGCTATGATAGCGGCATATATCCAATATGAATTAAACTTTGGTTTGAATCCGTTTTGTTTGGGTTGCTTTTCTTGTTTACTCATGTATTTAAAATGCTTTTGGTGCGATTATGATATTTTTGTGATTTTAGCATCACCCCATAATCCTTCTATATCGTACAATTCTCTCATAGGCTTTTGGAAAATATGGACTACCACATTCACATAATCCATTAAAATCCAATTTGCTTGCCCTTCACCTTCAATATGAAAAGGTTTTTCTTGAGCTTCTTTACCTACTATTTTTTTAACAGATCCAGAAATAGCATTTACATGTGTGTTTGATGTACCAGAACAAACAACAAAGTAATCACATACTGTGTTGTCAATTTCTCTTAAATCAATTAATAGAATATCTTCACCTTTTATTTCATCAACTCCTTTTAAAATTGTTGAAATTAGTTGATCGGTACTTACGTGTTTTTTAGACATTAAAAAATCTTTAGTTTTGTAGCAAAGTTATCGTTTTTTACACGATTCTTCACATTAATATAATTATAATTTACCTGTGAATATTATCAAACTTAATGCCATTGACTCTACAAGTGCTTTTTTGAAAGATTTGTCAAAAAAAAGCGAGTTAGAAAATTTTACAACTGTAGTTGCAGATGAGCAACATGCTGGTAAGGGGCAAATGAATACGCATTGGCATTCTAAAGCAGGGAAAAATTTATTATTCACAACTTATGTTGATTTTAATGGGCTTCCTCTAGAATTTGGTCCTTATTTGAGTTGGTTAATTGCAACCATTTTAAGAGATGTACTCGCAGAAATTGTTGAAGATAAAGCTAAAATAAAAATTAAATGGCCTAACGACATTATGGCATATAATTTTAAAATTGCAGGAATTTTAGTAGAGAATACAATTAAAAACAATACAATAGAGCATTGTTATATTGGAATTGGGTTAAATGTAAACCAATTAAAGTTTCCTGAATATCTTTCTAAAGCTACTTCATTATTTGGTTTGACAAATAAAGAATACGATAAAGAACAAATTTTACAAAAATTGCTTACTAAGTTTCAGCTGTTTCTGTCAACAACTTATTTGTTAAAGAATAAAGAACAAATTAAGAAGGCTTATTTGAAACATTTGTACAAAATAAATATGCCTTCTATGTTTAAAGACTTTTCTGGGAATATCTTTATGGGTAAAATTACAGATGTCTCAAGTTCGGGCTTGTTACTTTTAGAAAAAGAAGACGAAAAGCACTATAGTTATGCGGTTAAAGAGATAAAGTTTCTTTAAATATTTTTTAAATTATCACTTAGCGCGTTTATGAAATTGGTCAATGGTTTTTTAACCATCATTGCCATCATAGGATTGAATTTACCGTCAAAAAATAATTGTGCGGCAGTCGTATTCTCATCAATAGTTTCTAATTCTGTAATTAAGCTAAAGTCTAATTTACTAGAAGCAGCACCTAAAATTATTTTACTATGAGGTGATTTTTCTTTTAAGACCAATCGAATCTCTGGCATTCCAGACAAAGCAAATAAAAAGGACTCTCCATCAACTTCAAACTTCTGAATAGATTCAGGCATCAATTGTTCAAAGTTTTTTAAATCACCTAAAAAAGTATAAACTTCTTCTTTTGATTTTTTTATTTCGATTTTCTGAGTTTCTAATTGCATGTTCTGTTGTGTATAAACGCAAATATAAATGAATTGTATTAAAAAAGCATCTTAAAATTTTAAGATGCTTTTTTAATTTATGCTTTGTTATTCCATTGATCTGGAGTTTTTCTCCAATTTTGTACAAGTTCTAGTTCGCTATCTGTAATGTAGCTTTCTTTAGCAGCTTGCTCTAATAAAATATCGTAATTACTTAAAGTAGTTAGAGTAACATTTGCTTTTTCAAAATTTTCATCGGCAATAGGAAATCCGTACGTAAATATAGCCATCATTCCTTTAATGTTTACTTCAGCTTCTTTTAAAGCTTCTACCGCTTGTAAGCTACTTTTTCCTGTACTTATCAAATCTTCTACAACAACTACGTTAGAACCTTTTTCTAAATATCCTTCTATTTGGTTTTTACGACCGTGTTTTTTAGGTTCAGGTCTCACATATACAAAAGGAATACCTAATTCTTGTGCAACCAATACTCCAATGGCAATAGCACCTGTTGCTACACCTGCAATTACATCGGGTTTTCCGTATTTATCTTCAATAGCTTTGGCCATATTCGATTTTAAGAAATTTCTAATTACGGGATAAGATAGTGTAATTCTATTATCGCAATAAATAGGAGATTTCCAACCAGATGCCCATGTAAAAGGATCGTTAGGTTGTAGTTTAATGGCTTTTATTTTTAAAAGCTGTTCTGCTGTATTATTTGCTGTATCTTTGTCAAAAATCATAGGGCAAATGTATAAAGTTTTTATCAATGAAGTTCCAGTTTTTTTTACAGACTCAGAGAATCGTTTCGAATCATTTGAGTCTTTCTATTTTAAGGAACTTGATTTGCAATTTATTTTAAATAGGGTTTCTCAGAAACCTACGGCAAAAATAAATGTTATTTGTGATAATTTGCAAAATGACTGGTTAAGTTTTAGAAATAATTTTGAAGTTAGAGAAGCAGCAGGGGGTGTCGTGCAAAATAAAAACGACGAGTTTCTATGGATTTACAGGTTTGATACCTGGGATTTACCCAAGGGGCATATAGAAAAAGGAGAAACAAAAGAAGTTGCAGCTATTCGAGAGGTCGAAGAAGAGTGTAATGTAAGTGGCTTGGTAATTGCTAATGAGTTAGAAACAACGTATCATGTTTTTCAACATAAAAATAAACAAATTTTAAAAATCACTTATTGGTTTTTAATGCGTACAAATAAAGACAAGCAAGCTTTAAAACCGCAGTTAGAAGAAGGTATAACGGAGGTTTGTTACAAAAACAAAGAGGAGTCGATAAAGTGTTTATCGAACACTTATGGAAATATTAAATTATTACTAGAAGATATTTTATAGATTTACCTGTAAAGTAAAAAACGAAATAACGTCTGAAGGCTTAAATAATATATTGATGAAATTTAAATTATATATAGTACTTGTCATTACATTTTTAGTAACCAGTGTAAGTAATGCACAAATTTTTGATCCTGTAAAATGGACAACTTCTGTAGAATTAAATGAAGCTAAAGAAGTTGTTTTAGTTTCTAAAGCTTCTATAGAAAAAGGATGGCATATCTATGGGCAGTTTATAGAAGAAGGAGGGCCAGTTGCTACCAAATTTTATTATCCAAAAGATTTAGAGCTAAAAGGGAAAACAGAGGAGCCTAAAGGGCACGAATTTGATGATCCTACATTTGAAATGCGTGTGAAATATATTGAAGGCAAAGCTATTTTTAAACAAGTACTAACAAATACTGTTCATGCAAATACGTTAACAGCCTCGGTAGAGTTTATGAGTTGCAATGACGAACGTTGTTTGGCGCCACAAGAAATTGATTTAGTGTATGATTTATCTAAAATTCAAAACACAAGCCTTAGTGAAAAAAGTGTAGATTTAAACTCTGTAGACGCTGTAGAAAAGAGTAACAAGAGCTATTGGTTGTTATTTGTGTTAAGTTTTTTGGCAGGACTTTCTGCTTTGTTAACACCTTGTGTGTTTCCTATGATACCTATGACGGTGAGCTTTTTTACGAAGCAAAGTAAAAATAGAGCTGTAGGTATTAAAAATGCTATTGTTTACGGTATTTGTATTGTTGTAATTTATGTGTTGTTGGGTACTTTGGTAGTTGGTGTTTTTGGTGCAGATGCCTTAAATAAATTATCTACAAGCGTTGCTTTTAACGTTATATTTTTTGCAATACTGGTGTTTTTTGCCTTGTCTTTTTTAGGAGCTTACGAGTTGGTGTTACCAAGCTCTTGGGGAACTAAATTAGATGAAAAAGCTGATAGAGGAGGGCTTGTAGGAATATTTTTTATGGCATTGGCATTGGCTGTTGTTTCTTTTTCTTGTACGGGACCTATTGTGGGTACCGCATTGGTAGAATCTGCAGCGCATGGAGGAGTAGCTCCTATTATTTCTATGTTAGGTTTTTCTATGGCAATAGCAATACCTTTTACATTGTTTGCTGTTTTTCCGGGTTGGATGAACTCATTACCAAAATCTGGAGGATGGTTAAATACAGTTAAAGTGGTTTTAGGGTTTTTAGAATTGGCTTTAGCTTTTAAATTTTTATCAAATGCCGATTTGGTGTTACAAGCACACTGGTTAGAAAGAGAAGTGTTTATTGCCATTTGGATTGTTATTTTCTTGTTGTTAGGAGTGTATCTTTTAGGTAAAATTAGACTTCCTCATGATTATCAGGCGGTAGAACAATTGTCTGTAGCTAGATTGTTGTTAGCGATTGCAAGTTTTACATTCGTGTTTTATTTGTTGCCAGGTCTTTTTGGAGCACCTGTAAAATTGGTAGGAGCTTTTGTACCACCGTTAGAGTATAGCGAGTCGCCAAACGGATTAGGAGGAAGTGGGAGTTTAGCAGTAAATCAATCGCATACAGATTTGCCAGAAGGAGCTCACATAGTACAGCCTTATAATATAATGGCTTTTAATGATTATGATCAGGGAGTAGAATATGCTCAGAAAGTTAATAAACCTATTTTGTTAGATTTTACTGGTTATGCATGTGTGAATTGTAGAAAAATGGAACAAAACGTATGGACGGATCAATCGGTTTTAGATATTATTCAGAATAAAGTAGTGCTTATTTCTTTACATGTTGATGATAGGAAGAAATTTATAAAGGAGCAATATTCGCCTAAAACAGGAAAACCTTATAGATACAAAGGTCAAAAATGGTCTGAACTACAAGAAGAAAGATACAAAACAAATGCACAACCTTTTTATGCGGTTTTAAATTCTGATGGAAACGATCTTATACAACCTGTAGGCTATACTCCTAATGTAGCGGAGTACTTACAATGGTTAAAAACAGGTTTGGAAGCTAATAAATAAATACAGAGTTTTAAACTTACCATAGGATTTAACTACATTTGTGAAAAATAGAATTATGCTAAAATTATTGTTGAAAATATTAATTATAGGTATTCCTGTAACAGGGTTGAGTTATTTTTACTCAGAAAATATTTATATGTACTTAATTCAGGAAGATGGTATTTATGAAAATTTAACAGCGATTGGAATGTTGGTGGGAGCTATTTTAGTGTTCGCAAAAATATTTAGAAGTAGTAATTTAACAAAATACCAAAAAGGCTTTTATATTTTTTTAGCCCTAATGATGTTTTTTGGCTTTGGAGAAGAAATTTCTTGGGGACAAAGAATTTTTGATATTGAAACAACAGGGTATTTAGCAGAAAATAATTTACAAGGAGAAACCAATTTACACAATCTTAAAATTAATGGAGTAAAGGTCAATAAGGTAATATTTTCATTAGGTTTAGGTGTTGTTATTTTTGTGTATTTTTTTGTAATGTATTTTTTATATACAAAAAATACATGGGTAAAAAATACCATAGATCGTTTTGGAATTCATGTACCTAAATTACAACATTCAGGTTTGTTTTTAGTAGCAATTGCTATTGTTATGACGATTCCTCATGGTAAAAAATGGGAGTTGATAGAGGTAGTTTTTGTGTTGTTGTTCTTATTAGTGATGCTAGATCCATACAATAAAAAGTATGCTGTATTAAGTTAGAATAGTATACTTTTTTTGAAGGGAGATAAACCAAAGACTGTTTTTATATTAAAGGTTAAACCGATTTAAGAATTTTATTAGAATTTAAACTTTTGATTTTTTTCTATTATAAAAATCTGATTTACTGATGTGTTAGCTTTGAAATTATTTGTATATTTGCAGTCCTTTTACGTGAGCTAGGTTTGTAATAAGGAAGAAAATATATATAAAATAACATCTTTAGTTGTAGTTACTCACTCAAAAAACTAACAGTCAGCTAGATACAAAATTATTTAGACAAATGTCTGAAGAAAACACAAACGCAGTAGAAGCTCAAGAGCAATCAGCTGCACAAGCAAACCCACAACAATTTTTAGCAGATTTTAACTGGCACAAGTACGAAGAAGGTATTGACGAAGTTGACGAGGCTCAATTAAAAGAATTTGATGCTGCTTTAGAAGGAACTGTAGGTTTCGTAAATGAGCGTGATGTAATAGAAGGAACTGTTGTTCGTATTACAGATCGTGACGCGATCATCGATATTAACTCTAAGTCAGAAGGAGTTATTTCTTTAAACGAATTCCGTTACAATCCTAACTTAGCTGTTGGAGATAAAGTAGAGGTTTTAGTTGATAGAAGAGAAGATCACTCTGGACAATTAGTATTGTCTCATAAGAAAGCAAGAGTTATTAAGGCTTGGGATAGAGTTATTGCTGCTCAAGAGTCTGGTGAAGTAGTTAACGGATACGTTAAGTGTAGAACTAGAGGAGGTATGATTGTTGATGTTTTTGGAATTGAAGCATTCTTGCCAGGATCTCAAATTGATGTAAAGCCAATTAGAGATTACGATCAGTATGTAGACAAAACAATGGAATTCAAAGTTGTAAAAATCAACCACGAATTTAAAAACGTTGTAGTATCTCACAAAGCATTAATTGAGGCTGATATCGAAGTTCAGAAGAGAGAAATTATTTCTGGATTAGAAAAAGGTCAAGTATTAGAAGGTATTGTGAAAAACGTTACTTCTTACGGTGTATTCGTAGATTTAGGAGGAGTTGATGGTTTAATTCACATTACAGATTTATCTTGGTCTAGAATCAACCACCCATCAGAGGTAGTGGAGTTAGATCAAAAATTAAACGTTGTAATTTTAGATTTTGACGATAAGAAAACAAGAATCCAATTAGGATTAAAGCAATTATCTCAACACCCTTGGGATGCTTTAAATGCTGATTTATCTATTGGAGACAAAGTTAAAGGTAAAGTAGTTGTTTTAGCTGATTACGGTGCATTTATCGAAGTTGCTGAAGGAGTTGAAGGATTGATCCACGTTTCTGAAATGTCTTGGTCTACACACTTACGTTCTGCACAAGATTTCGTAAAGGTAGGTGATGAAGTTGATGCGCAAATCTTAACTTTAGATAGAGAAGAGCGTAAAATGTCATTAGGTATTAAGCAATTACACCCAGATCCATGGGCTGATAT
Organism: Wenyingzhuangia sp.; assembly: GCA_020628175.1. The sequence goes on along the minus strand of JAHDFK010000025.1, from coordinate 1,639 downwards.
TACATCTAAATACCCAGTAGGTTCTACTCACAACGGAGTGGTACGTAACTACACTAACTTTGGAGTTTTTGTTGAGTTAGAAGAAGGTATTGATGGATTGGTTTACATTTCTGATTTATCTTGGACTAAGAAAATTAAGCACCCATCAGACTTTGTTGCTGTAGGTGATAAATTAGATGTTCAAGTATTAGAATTAGATGTTGAAAACAGAAAATTAAACTTAGGACACAAGCAAACTCAAGATAACCCTTGGGATGCTCACGAAGCAACTTTCGCTTTAAACACAGACCACCAAGGTACTGTTAAAGAGAAAACTGATAAAGGAGCAGTTGTTGAGTTTGAAGGTGGAGTTGAAGCTTTCGTACCAGGACGTTTATTAGAAAAAGAAGACGGTTCTAAAATTAACAAAGGAGATACAGAAACTTTTAAAGTAATTGAGTTCTCTAAAGAATTTAGAAGAATTGTTGCTTCTCATACTGCTACTTTTAAAGAAGCAGAAGCTAAAAATGTTAAAGCACAAGCTAAGAAAGTTGAAGCATCAGAGAAATCTACTTTTGGAGATATCGCTGGATTAGCTGACTTAAAGAAAAAAATGGAAGGAAAATAATAGTTTCAAATCCTAAAATATTAAAAGCTGTTTTGAGAAATCAAAGCAGCTTTTTTTATGTGATATTTGTATCTTTACAAGGAATCAATTTAGAATAAATCTGTACCTATGATTTTAATAGCAGACGGAGGATCTACCAAAGTAGATTGGATAGCGTTACATCAAGACAAAAGTGAGAAGTTTAAAACAAGAACAGAAGGTCTAAACCCTGCAATTGTAGAAGAAGATCTTTTAGAAGAAAGAGTGTTGGCTAACGATGCTATTCAGAAAGATGCTACAAAAATTACTCAAGTATTTTTTTACGGAGCAGGTTGTGGTACGGCAAAAGCAGCAGAAACATTAACAACAGTTTTTGAAAAAGTATTTCCAAATGCTGAGATTGTTGTTGCAGAAGATATGTTGGCAGCGGTATATGCGGCATCTCAAGGAAAACCTTCTATTGTATGTATTTTAGGAACAGGCTCTAATAGTTGTTATTTTGATGGAACAAACGTAACCAATTGTACGGTTTCTTTAGGTTGGGCTATTATGGATGAAGCAAGTGGTAATTACTTTGGTAAAAAATTACTAAGAGATTATTACTATGATATTATGCCTGCTGAAATTAAAAATAAGTTTAAAGAAGAATTTAATTTAGAGGCAGATTATATTAAAGAACAATTGTATCAAGGAGATGCGCCAAATACCTACTTAGCGTCGCATTCTGCATTTATGTTTGAGTTTAAAGACCATGATTATATAACAGGTTTGATAGAAAAAGGAGTAGAAGAGTTTTTTAGATATAGAGTGTTGCCTTATGGAAAAGGAAAAGAAACGCCTATTTATTTTATAGGTTCTGTGGCGTATTATTTTTCTAACATATTAGAAAAAGTAGCTGCAAAATTTGATTTAAACTTTTCTGGAGCCATTCAGCGTCCTATAGATAATATGATTGCTTATCATAAAGAACATTTAATTAAGTAATTATAAAATAAATCAGACACTGTCCCACAATTTGTGTAAGTTTTAAAAATAGGGTTTAGTTCTTTTATA
>JAHDFK010000024.1 GCA_020628175.1 Wenyingzhuangia sp. | reverse complement strand
ACTAAATTATATGCTTAATTTTGGCTACTCCCCAATAATATTACTTGATCCTTTTGATTATTCATTTTCTATAAATTTTATTTGATTCTTCTCTATTTGAAGCGTTTTAGACAATCGCATGTACTGATCGGCTCCGGGTATAAAACAACAACCAGGTTTGTGTACAGAATACAAAATATCTAAATTAATAAATTCTACACCCTCCTTTTGGGTCTGACTAAATACAGCAACATCCACATTGTCTATATCTGGCCAACCTCCTTCGGCTACAAATTCACTAATTTTAATTTTAGCAATATTTTGTTGTACGAGTTCTTGTATTTCGTTTTTACTTCGCATGTATTAATTTACAAAATGGTATAAAAACACAATATCTGCATCTAATGCTGTTTTGCGCTCTCCTTCTATTTCTATATTGATAGATAAAACAGCTTTAGAAATACCTCTTAAATTATCTAACGATTTTAATTTAGCTTTTAATCTAACTTTACTATTTACAGTTACGGGCTTGTTAAACTTTAACTTCTCTATTCCGTAATTTACCAACATTTTACTGTTGTTTACCTCTATAATTTGCTCCCACAAATACGGCATTAACGATAATGTTAAGTAACCATGGGCAATAGGTGTTCCAAAAGGACCTTCTTTTGCTTTTTCCGCATCACAATGTATCCATTGATGGTCTAGAGTAGCATCTGCAAATTGGTTAATTCTATCTTGCGGAATTTCTAAATATTCTGATATTCCTATTTCTTTTCCTTCGTACGCTTTAAAATCATCAAAACTGTTGATTATTACTTTTCCCATTTTCTTTTTTAATTTCTAAATTCTATCTAAACTAATGCTTAATTTTCTAATAAGTTATGAATCCATGCATATTGTAACAAAATTAATGTTTTTGCATCTCTTATTTCATTATTTTCTACGCTTCTTTTCACTTCATCAAAAGACATTTCAAACACAATAATATCTTCTTGTTCAGTTGTTAATCCTCCTCCCTTAGCTACTTTCATCTTATCTGTGTACTCAGCCACAAACATATGTGTAATTTCTGTTACTGCTCCAGGGGTCATAAAACAGTCACTAACTTTTTTTACACTAGGAATTCTATAACCTGTTTCTTCTTCTATTTCTCGTAAAATACACGTTTCAGGATCATCTGCATCTAACATACCGGCAGGAACTTCGGTTACAATACCTGTTTGTAAACCATTTATAAAGGCAGGCATTCTAAATTGTTTAGTCAATAAAACTTTCTTTGTGCTTTTATTGTATAAAAATACGGCCGCTCCATCTCCTTTATCATACACTTCTCTAACCTGACGATCTGTTTTACCATCGCTACGTTTGTAATCATACGAAAATAACTTAAGAGGTTTCCATTTGTTAGATAACAAGGTTTCTTTTATGTTGGAAATTGTCATGTTCTAAATTTATTTAAAAATAAAAAAACTGCTCTAAAGAATACACTTTAGAGCAGCTAGATTTTTTTTAAACTATTCTGTTTAAGCAGTAATCATACCACCATCTACATTTAATGTTTGTCCTGTAATATAAGCCGACATATCAGAAGCTAAAAACACACATGCATTTGCAATATCTTCTGGTTGTCCTCCTCTTTTTAAAGGAATAGATTGTCTCCAACCATCAACAACAGCTTCGTCTAACTTTGCTGTCATTTCTGTTTCAATAAACCCTGGAGCGATAGAATTACAACGAATATTTCTAGAACCTAATTCTAAAGCTACAGATTTACTAAACCCTAACATACCTGCTTTAGAGGCTGCATAGTTAGTTTGACCTGCATTTCCTTGAACTCCTACAACAGAACTCATGTTAATAATAGATCCTCCTCTTTGCTTCATCATAGGACGGATAACAGCTTTTGTTAAATTAAAAACAGATTTTAAGTTCACTTCTAACACCTTATCAAAATCTTGTTCTGAAATACGCATTAACAAGTTATCTTTTGTAATTCCTGCATTATTAATTAAAACATCTATCGATCCGAATTCTTTTAGAACCTCAGCCGCTAAATCTTGAGCTGCCTCAAAATCTGCTGCATTCGATTGGTATCCTTTGGCCTTAACTCCCATTGCAGCTAATTCTACCTCTAAAGCATTGGCAGCCTCTACAGAAGAACTATATGTAAAAGCAACATTTGCTCCTTGCTTTGCAAATTCTAATGCAATTCCTTTACCAATACCTCTCGTAGCACCTGTAATAATTGCTGTTTTATTATCTAATAATCCCATGATTGTTTTCTATTAATTTACAAGCTTATATTCTAAATTAAGCCAATACTTTTGCGATAGCTTCCCCAATTTTAGCAGGAGATGCTACTACATGAATTCCATTTTCAGCTAATATTTCCATTTTAGCTTGTGCAGATTCTCCTTCTCCACTAACAATAGCTCCAGCATGTCCCATCGTACGTCCTGCTGGTGCTGTTTGTCCTGCAATAAAACCAACAACTGGCTTTCTGTTTCCATCAGCTTTGATCCATTTTGCAGCTTCTGCCTCTAATTGACCACCTATTTCACCAATCATAACAATTGCTTCTGTTTCTGGATCATTCATTAACATCTCTACAGCTTCTTTTGTTGTTGTTCCAATAATAGGATCTCCTCCAATACCAATAGCAGTTGTGATTCCGTAACCTTGTTTTACAACTTGGTCTGCAGCTTCGTAAGTTAATGTACCAGATTTAGATACGATACCAACATTTCCTTTTTTGAAAATAAACCCTGGCATAATTCCTACTTTTGCTTCTCCTGGAGTAATTACACCTGGACAGTTAGGACCTACCAAACGAGTATCTTTATTTTGTAAATAACCTTTTACTTTTACCATATCTGCAACAGGAATTCCTTCAGTAATACAAATAATTACTTTAATTCCAGCGTCTGCAGCTTCCATAATAGCATCTGCAGCAAATGCAGGTGGTACAAAAATAATAGTTGTGTCTGCCTGTGCTTTATCTACTGCTTCTTGTACAGTGTTAAATACAGGTTTTCCTAAATGCTCTTGTCCTCCTTTACCTGGAGTTACACCTCCTACTATATTTGTTCCGTATTCAATCATTTGAGAAGCGTGGAAAGTTCCTTCACCTCCAGTAAATCCTTGAACTATAATATTAGAATCTTTATTTACTAAAACACTCATTTAATTTATTTTTTTTGTTGAAAATTCGTAGTGAACAAATATAAATATTTGTTCACTAAATATGTCTTTTTATTTTTTTTATCACAGAATTTCAAAACCTGTAATAATTTTATACCAAAAAATCCAAAATGAATAGCTCACTTTGGATTTTTTAACAAATTATCTAGTTCAAATCTTATTTTTTAAGACTTAATTCTTTCTTGATACGTTCCTTTTGCCGTTTCAATTTTAATTTTATCTCCTTCGTTAATAAACAAAGGTACGTTTACAGAAGCTCCTGTTTCTACAGTTGCAGGTTTTGTAGCATTTGTAGCTGTATTTCCTTTAATACCAGGTTCTGTATAAGTAACTTCTAAAATTACAGATTGCGGCATATCTACTGCTAATGGTAATTCATCTGCAGCTCTTACAATAATTGTTACAACCTCTCCTTCTTTTAACAAATCAGGTGCATCTAAAGCTTCTTTTTCAAGAGTGATTTGATTGTAATCATCCTGATTCATGAAATGAAATGTATCACCCTCTGCATATAAGTATTGATACTTTCTTGTTTCTACTCTAACTTCTTCTATCTTGTGTCCAGCAGAAAATGTATTGTCTATAATTTTCCCTGTTGTTAAACTTTTTAATTTTGTTCTAACAAAAGCAGGACCTTTTCCAGGCTTTACGTGTTGAAATTCAGTTATTTTATATGTATCACTATTGAATACAATACACAAACCGTTTCTAATATCTGATGTAGTTGCCATCTTTTTACTTTTTTCTTAATTACTAAAATATCCTTTCATGATTCCTCGTTGAGAGTTTTGAATAAACTTAATGATGTCATCTCTCTCTTTTGAAGCTTCCATTTCTGCTTCTATAATTCTTATAGCTTGTGAATTATTGTATTTACTTTGAAACAGAATTCTATATATGTTCTGGATTTCACGAATTTTTTCAATCGAGAATCCTCTTCTTCTTAAACCTACAGAGTTAATACCTACATATGATAAAGGTTCACGTGCTGCTTTTACATAAGGTGGAACATCTTTTCTTACTAAAGAACCTCCTGTTACAAAAGCATGATCTCCTATAGAACAAAATTGGTGAATCGCTGTCATTCCTGCTAAAATTACATTACTCCCAACATTTGCATGTCCTGCCAAAGTACTTCCATTAGAAAAAATACAATTATCACCAACAATACAATCATGGGCAACGTGACAATACGCCATAATTAAACAATTGTCTCCAATAACAGTTTTCATACGATCTGAAGTACCACGATTGATAGTAACACACTCTCTTATGGTTACATTGTCTCCAATAATAGTCGATGTATCTTCTCCATTGTACTTTAAATCTTGAGGTACAGCAGAAATTACTGCTCCAGGAAAAATTTTACAATTCTCACCAATAACAGCTCCTTCCATAATCGTTACGTTAGATCCTATCCAAGTTCCGGAACCTATTGTTACATTGTTATGAATGGTTGTAAAAGGTTCAATAACAACGTTACGAGCTACTTTTGCTCCTGGATGTACGTATGCTAATGGTTGATTCATATTCTTATTTTTTCTTTGCTATTTGAGCCATTAATTCGGCCTCTACTACTACTTTACCATTGGCATAACCAACAGATCTCATATGACAGATTCCTCTACGAATTGGAGAAATTAATTCTGCTTTAAAAATTAAGGTATCTCCTGGAATTACTTTTTGTTTAAATTTAACATTGTCCATTTTCATGAAATAGGTTAAATAATTCTCAGGATCTGGTACGGTACTTAAAACTAAAATACCTCCACACTGCGCCATCGCTTCTATTTGCAACACTCCTGGCATTACAGGAGCTTCTGGGAAATGTCCTTCGAAAAACGGTTCGTTCATCGATACATTTTTCATTCCCACAACAAAATCATCCCCTAAATCTAAAATCCTATCAATCAACAAGAAAGGAGGCCTATGGGGTAATAACTTCATTATTTGGTTGATATCCATTAAAGGGGGTTGGTTCAAATCATAAACAGGAACACTTTTACGTTTTTCTTGCTTAATAATATTTGCCAAACGCTTACCAAATAAAGTATTTACTTTATGTCCTGGTTTGTTTGCTATAACTTTACCTTTGATACGTGTACCTACCAAAGCCAAATCACCAATAACATCTAACAACTTATGTTTTGCGGCTTCATTAGCCCAGTGCAACTCTAAATTGTCTAAAATTCCGTTAGGAGTTACTTTAATTTCATCTTTACCAAAAGCAGTTTTTAACTTTTCTAAAGTACTTTCAGATATTTCTTTGTCAACATAAACAATCGCATTGTTTAAATCTCCTCCCTTTATTAAGTTATGTTCTAATAGAGTTTCTAACTCATGCAAAAAACTAAATGTTCTTGCAGAAGATATATCTTTCTTAAAATCTGTAATTGTGTTTAAAGTCGCATTTTGAGTTCCTAATATTTTAGTCCCAAAATCTACCATTGTAGTTACTTGGTATTCCTCTGAAGGCATTAGGATAATTTCGCTTCCTGTTTCTTCGTCTTTGTAAGATATAATCTCTTTTACAACATATTCTTCTACTGGGGCTTCTTGCTCTACAATTCCAGCAGATTCTAACGCCTCTATAAAATACTTAGAAGAACCATCCATAATTGGAGGTTCAGAAGCATCAATTTCTATAATTAAGTTATCTATCTGTAAACCTACAGCAGCTGCTAAAACATGTTCAGAAGTATTAATACTCACTCCTTTTTTCTCTAAATTTGTACCTCTTTGCGTATCGGTAACATATTCTACTTTCGCCTCAATTGTTGGTTTCCCTTCTAAATCAACACGAACAAATGCATATCCATAATTTTCTGGAGCTGGTTTAAAAACCATTGTAACATTTTTACCTGTGTGTAAACCTACACCTGTTAACGTTACTTCTCTTTGAATTGTTTTTTGTTTTAGCATTACTTAACTTACTTTTTTAAAGCTTTATTTAATTTTAATTCTTCTACAATTTTAGGCAAATTTCTAAAATGAACATACGATTTATTAAAATCATTATAATCCATTGCAGGGATTCCTCTTAAAACTGCATTGTCTTTTATATTTTTTCCAACACCTGTTTTACCAGATATTCTAACATTGTTTCCTATTTTTAAATGTCCTGAAATAGCAACCTGTCCTCCTACCATACAACCTTTTCCTACTTTACTAGAACCAGCTATTGCTGTTTGCGCTGCAATTACAGTATTTTCATCAATTTCTACATTGTGTCCTATCTGTATAAGGTTGTCTAATTTTACGCCTTTTTTAATTAGGGTCGATCCCATTGTGGCTCTATCAATACAGGTATTTGCACCAATATCTACATTATCTTCTATAATAACATTTCCTATTTGTGGAATTGTTTTGTAAGCACCGCTATCGGTAGGTGCAAAACCAAATCCATCAGCTCCAATCACTGCACCTGCATGAATTTTACAATTTTCACCAATTACACAATCAGCATACACTTTAACTCCTGCGTAAATTACCGTATTGTTTTTGATAATAACATTGTCTCCTATATAACTATTCGGATATATTTTAACATCATCTCCTATAGTAACATTTTGCCCTATATACGTAAAAGCACCAATGTATACGTCAGTTCCTAATGTTGACGAATCGAAAATACTCACAGGGCTTTCGATACCTGTTTTTTGATTTTTATACTCGTTGTAAAATTCTAGTATTTGTGTAAACGCCTGATAAGCATCTGCTACTTTTATAAGAGTTGCCTTAATTTCTTGTGTTGGCTCAAACGTTTTATTTACAATAACAACAGATGCGTTTGTCGAATATATGTATTGTGTATACTTTGGGTTTGATAAAAAGGTTAACGAACCTTTTTCACCCTCTTCTATTTTCGATAATTTTGATACAATAGCAGTTTCATCACCTACGATTTCTCCCCCTAGTACCTCAGCTATCTGTGTTGCTTTAAATTCCATTGTTCGCAAAAGTATAAAATTAAATTATATTTAGGCTAGTTTAATCCCTTTAGGATAACAAAGAAAGTGTTTTATTACAGGTTTTGTAAGTGCTTGTATGTTTAATTGATCTGAAGCTTCTACAATATCTATAATTTGCCCATTTTTATAATACAAATAAATCTTACTTTTAGAAGCATCGTATGCTTGATTGGCTATGGTATCTTGAATGAAAAAGTATTGTAACTCATCTTGACTATATCCTTCATGTTCCATTGCATTTTTTATCAAAGATACGTGCTCGTCTTTAAAAGCATCTTTACTTAATTCTACTTTTAATAAATTTCTATTGATAATCATTTCTGATAATTTTGACAATACTTTATCTTCATGACTAATCCAATCTTTAATAGCCGATAAAATGTCGTAATCATCTAATCTTGCAAATGTTTTTAATGTTTCTTTCGTAAAATTAGCATCTATCTCGTTGTATAAAAAATAATGCAATGCTTTACTAGAAGGCAATGCTACTCCTTTTTTTGCCAAGTATTTAGCTCTTGCCAATAGATTTACAAGCATTTTTTCTGCCACAACTCCCGTTTTGTGTAAATACACTTGCCAATACATTAAACGTCTTCCAACAATAAATTTTTCCACAGAATAAATTCCTTTTTCTTCTATAACTAACTTGTCATCAACAACATTTAACATGTCTATCAAACGCTCAGAACTTATATTCCCTTCAGCTACACCCGTATAAAAACTATCTCTTTTTAAGTAATCCATTCTATCAATATCTAATTGACTAGATACTAATTGATTTAAAAAACTTCTGCGGTAATTTCCTTCAAAAATTTCGATGGCTAGATCTAATTGTCCATCAAATTCTTTATTTAAAGCCTTCATGTACAATAATGAAATCGATTCATGACTTACACCCTCTACAATACTATGTTCTAAAGCATGAGAATACGGACCATGACCAATATCGTGCAACAAAATAGCAAGACAAACACCTTCTTTTTCTTCATCGCTAATACCTACCCCTTTATTTTTTAAAACACGAATTGCCTTTTGCATTAAATGCATACAGCCCACAGCATGATGAAATCTGGTATGGTGCGCTCCTGGGTATACTAAATTAGACATACCCATTTGAGTAATTCTTCTTAATCGCTGAAAATAAGGATGCTCTATTAACTCAAAAATTAATTTGCTCGGAATTGTAATAAATCCATAGATAGGATCGTTTATAATTTTAACTTTATTAGTCAAGCTTTTCAATATTTTGTACTTTTAAGGATATTCACAAATATAAAAATCTAATTACGTAATAGTTAGTAAAACAATATATTCTTGCTGCATGAATAAAATTCAAATTTTATGGGTTGATGATGAAATTAACTTGTTAAAACCGCATATTCTTTTTCTAGAAAAAAAAAACTATCAGGTAACACCATGCACCAATGGAGCTGATGCCATTGATTTGGTTAAAGACAACAATTATGATGTAATTTTTTTAGACGAAAATATGCCGGGGTTGTCGGGACTTCAAACATTAACAGAAATTAAAGAAATTGTCTCGAATGTTCCTATTGTGATGATTACCAAAAGTGAGGAAGAATATTTAATGGAAGAAGCTATTGGCTCTAAAATAGCAGACTATTTAATAAAACCTGTAAATCCAAATCAAATTCTTTTAAGTTTAAAAAAGAATTTAGACCATAGCCGACTGGTTAGCGAACGTACTTCTATGAATTACCAACAGGAGTTTCGAAAAATTTCATTAGAGCTATCGCAAGTAAATTCGTATGAAGGATGGATTGATTTGTATAAAAAAATTGTACGATGGGAATTAGAGCTTGAAACTAGTAATGATGATGGATTAATTGGCATTCTTCAAAGTCAGAAACAAGAAGCGAATCAATTATTTTTTAAATTTATCAAAAACAATTACGTAGATTGTTTTTTTGACGAAGATGCACCTATATTATCTCATCAACTTTTTAAAAAGGTTATTTTACCCGAAATTGAAAGTTCAGAAAAAACACTCGTTCTTGTTGTCGATAATTTACGTTACGATCAGTTTCAGATTATAGAAGAAAACATAGCTAACTATTATAAAAAACAAAAAGAAACACCTTACTATAGTATTTTACCAACGGCAACGCATTATGCGCGTAACGCAATTTTTTCGGGATTAACTCCTTTAGAAATGTCTACCAAACATAAAGATTTATGGTTGTACGAAAATGATGAAGGTGGAAAAAATATGCATGAACAAGAATTTCTAACTAGGCAATTACAAAGCCTTAAAAAAGAAATTCCGTTTTCTTATCATAAAATTAGTAGCTCTAAAAACGGGAAAGAAGTTTTACAAAACTATAACCAATACAAAAACAATGTGTTTAATATTATGGTGTTTAATTTTGTAGATATGTTATCGCATGCCAAAACAGATACAAAAGTTATAAAAGAACTTGCTGCTAATGATAAAGCTTATAGGGCGCTAACAAAATCGTGGTTTTTAAACTCATCTATGTTTGAATTGATTAAAAAAGCGAAAAAAGACAACATCAAATTAATTTTAACAACAGATCATGGTACAATAAATTGTATCAAACCAACACAAGTAATAGGAACCAAATCTACCGCTACAAACTTAAGATACAAAACAGGTAGAAGCCTTAGTTATCAAAACAAAGATGTGTATGCAGAACACGATCCTAAAAACATATTCTTGCCACAAGAACATATGAATAGCTCTTTTATTTTTGCCAAGGACAATTTATTTTTTGTGTATCCTAACAATCAAAATCATTATACCAAATATTACAAAGACACCTATCAACATGGCGGTATTTCCTTAGAAGAAATGATTATTCCGTGTGCCATATTTACACCCAAAAATTAAAATGCAAAAACCTAAAATACTTACTAGTACAACAAAAATAAGATTTCAAGACTGCGATCCTTTTAACCATTTAAACAACAGTCGATATATTGATTATTTTATCAACCAAAGAGAAGATCAAGTCTTAAATGCCTATGGTATTGATATTTTTGAAATGATTCGAAAAGAAAAATTAGGCTGGGTGGTTTCTAGTACACAAATAGCCTATATTTTACCCGTATTTACTATGGAAGAAATTGCTTTTGAATCGCAAACAATTGAGTTTTCTAAAAAACACTTAAAAGTAGAAATGCGCATGTTTGACAAAAGTAAAAAACAATTAAAAGCTTTGGCTTGGATGACCTTTATACATTTTGATTTAACAACAAATAAAACCACCGAACACAGTAGTGATTTAATAGATTTATTTGAACAAATTGTACTACCTGTAAAAGAAAAAGAATTTACATTAAGAGAGCTAAACACAAGAACTGCAATCAAACAGTCTTAGCTTTTATAACTAAAACTTCTTTAAGTTTTTATCTGTTAACATGGGTACAAATGCACATTCTTCTATGATCTGTTTGTTAAACTCTTTCGCAGAAGTACGTGTTATTAAAGTCATCATTTGTTGTTCGTTTCCAACAGGTATAACCATTCTTCCTCCAACTTTTAGCTGAGCTAATAAGGGTTTAGGTATAAAAGGAGCTCCACAGGTTACTATTATTTTATCGAAAGGAGAAAATTGAGGTAAACCTTTATATCCATCTCCAAAACACATGTATTTGGGTTTAAAACCTAATTTCGGCAACAACAACTGTGTTTTTTTAAACAACTCTTGCTGTCTTTCTACCGTATATACATGAGCTCCTAATCGAACTAATACACTTGTTTGATATCCAGAACCTGTACCTATTTCTAATACTTTTTCTCCAGGTTTAATTTCTAATAACTGAGATTGAAAACCTACTGTATAAGGTTGCGAAATAGTTTGTTCTGCCGCTATGGGAAAAGCAATATCTTGATAGGCATATTCTTCAAAGCCACTATCCATAAATAAATGTCTCGGAATTTCTTTTATAGCAGTTAACACTGCAGTATCTGTAACTCCTTTAGACTGCAAAACAGTTATTAATTTATTTCTTAATCCTTGATGTTTAAAGGTATCTCTCATAAGCTAAACATGGATTACAAATATAAAAAAACAAAGCCCTAGAAATAAAAATTTCTAGGGCTCTCACATATTTTTATAAACAATTTTACTTCTGACGCTTTCTTAATTCAGCAGTAATATCTGTTAATGTAAATCCTTTTGCTTGTAATAACATTAAGTAATGAAACAATAAATCTCCTGATTCGTATAAAAACAATTCATCATTGTTATCCATAGCTTCTATAACAGTTTCTACAGCTTCTTCTCCAACTTTTTGGGCTACCTTATTAATTCCTTTCGCAAACAAACTCGCTACATAACTTTTTTGAACATCTTTATTTTTAACACGTTCTGCAATTACATTTTCTAGAGTAGATAAAAACCCGAAATTTTCTGTATTAGACTCAGCCCAACACGTATCTGTTCCTTTATGACACGTTGGCCCAACAGGTTTTGTCTGTATTAATAAAGTATCGTTATCACAATCATTTTTAATTGATACTAACTCTAAAAAGTTACCACTCTCTTCTCCTTTTGTCCACAAACGTTGTTTAGATCTGCTAAAAAACGTTACTTTATTTGTACTTAAAGTTGTATCAAATGCTTCTTGATTCATGTATCCTAACATCAATACATTTTTAGTTGCCGCATCTTGTATAATTGCAGGTACTAAACCTTTTTCGTCAAATTTAATTTCCATATGTTTTACTACTAAACACCAACCCTAAAGTATAGAATTCTACTTTATGAGTTCGTCTTATTTATAATCTTACAGGAATTCCCTGTTTTTTTAATTCTTGCTTTAAATTAGGTATTTCAATTTCTTGAAAATGAAATACACTTGCCGCCAAAGCAGCATCTGCTTTACCTTCTTTAAAAGTATCTACAAAATGTTGCATGTTACCAGCTCCTCCACTTGCAATAATCGGAATATTTAATTCGTCTGACAAATGAGCTAGTGCATCGTTAGCAAAACCATCTTTTGTTCCGTCGTTATTCATAGAAGTAAATAAAATTTCTCCTGCACCTCTTTGCTCTACTTCTCTAGCCCACTCAAATAAATTTAATTCTGTAGGTACTTTCCCTCCAACCAAATGCACTATCCATTCTCCATCTATCTTCTTCGCATCAATAGCAACTACCACACACTGACTTCCAAATTTTTGTGACAATTCGTTTACCAAATCTGGTCTTTTTACAGCAGATGAATTTACCGATACTTTATCCGCACCGTTTTGTAACAAAATATCTACATCTTCTACCGATGAAATTCCTCCACCAACAGTAAATGGTATATTTACTTGCGCGGCAACATCTCTTACCAAATTCACTAAAGTTCTTCTACGCTCTTCTGTTGCAGATATATCTAAAAACACCAATTCATCAGCACCTGTTAAAGCGTATTTTTTTGCCAATTCTACTGGGTCTCCAGCATCTCGCAAATCCACAAAATTCACTCCTTTTACAGTACGTCCATTTTTAATATCCAAACAAGGCACTATTCTCTTTGCTAACATTCTTCTTAATATTTGGTAGTCTAAGTTTGTTAAAACTTATTTTGTACTAATAATGTAATTTTCTAATTGTTTTAAACTTATTTTATTTTCATAAATAGCTTTACCTACAATAGTTCCTTCACATCCTAATGCTGCTAATCTAGGCAACTCATCAAATGTAGATATTCCTCCACTCGCAATTAGTTTTACACCAGAAGCCTGCGCTAATATTTTTTCATACAAATCAAAAGAAGGCCCTTGTAACATACCATCTTTAGCTATATCTGTACAAATTACATATTGAATTCCTTCTTTTTGATATCCCTGAATAAATGGTATCAAATCTTTGTCAGACTCTTCTAACCAACCGCTTACAGCAATTTTTTCATTATTTGCATCGGCTCCTAATATAATTTTATCTGCTCCAAACTTAGATATCCAATTTTTAAAAACCGTTTCGTTTTTAACTGCAATACTACCACCAGTAATTTGGTTCGCTCCAGATTCAAATGCTATTTTTAAATCTTCATCCGTTTTTAAACCACCTCCAAAATCAATTTTTAACGATGTCTTGGTTGCTATTTGTTCTAAAACTTTGTGATTTACAATATGACTTGCTTTAGCCCCATCCAAATCAACCAAATGTAAGTGTTCTATTCCGTGTGCTTCAAATTGTTTTGCAATTTCTAATGGATTTTCATTGTACACTTTTTTTGTACTATAATCTCCTTTGGATAAACGTACACATTGTCCGTCTATAATATCTATTGCTGGTATTATTCTCATGTTTACTTCGCTATTCGTGTGTACATTACTTCGTTCATTATCAAAAACCGTAATGTATACTCTTTTATAATTCTAAAAAATTCTTCAAAATAATTTCTCCATCGGTACTACTTTTTTCTGGATGAAACTGTACTCCGTAAAAATTATTTTTTTGTAATGCTGTGGCGTATTTTACACCATAGTCTGTAACAGCAACAGCTTGCTCGTCTAAAGGTGCATAATAACTATGTACCAAATACATATAAGCTCCTTCGGCAACTCCGTCAAACAATTTCGATTTTAGGTTCGTTATTTGGTTCCATCCTATTTGTGGCACCTTTACTATATTTTCAAAACGTTTTATTTCGATATCAAAAATACCCAAACCTGTTGTATCTCCTTCTTCGGTATGTTTACACATTAACTGCATTCCTAAGCAAATCCCTAAAACAGGTTGTTGTAAAGTAGGTATTAACGTATCTAATCCTGTAGATTTTAACATTTTCATAGCACTACTTGCCTCTCCTACTCCTGGAAAAATTACTTTATCAGCGTTTTTTATTTCTGCTACATCATTACTTAAAACAGCTTCAAAACCTAAGCGTTCTATTGCAAACCGAATAGATTGTATGTTTCCTGCTCCGTAATCTATTATTACTATTTTCATATTTTTTATAGTAGTTAAGGAGTTTTACAACTTCTTAAATTTAACTATTGAGTTTTATAAAACTCCTTTTGTACTAGGTAAAAACATTTTATTCGCATCTCTTTTTACAGCCATTTTCATCGCTTTGGCAAATGCTTTAAATATTCCTTCAATTTTATGATGTTCGTTAGCTCCTTCTGCCTTAATATTTAAATTACATTTTGCACCGTCTGTAAACGATTTGAATAAATGTAAAAACATTTCTGTTGGCATATCACCAATCATTTCTCGTTTAAAATCTGCTTCCCAAACCAACCAAGGTCTCCCTCCAAAATCTACCGCAGCTTGCGCTAAACAGTCATCCATAGGTAAACAAAAACCATAACGCTCTATACCTAATTTATTTCCTAAAGCTTTATGAAACAATTCTCCTAATGTAATCATGGTATCTTCAATGGTATGGTGCTCATCAACTTCTAAATCTCCATCTACCTGTACGGTTAAATCCATTGCGCCATGACGACCAATTTGATCTAACATATGATCGAAAAATTTGACTCCCGTATCTATTTTATTTTTACCAGAACCATCTAAATTTAACTTAATGTAAATTTTAGTTTCATTGGTATTTCTTGTTATTTCAGATACTCTATCTTCTAATTTTAAAAACTCATAAATTTGTTTCCAATCCGTAGAAGTTAGAGCAATACAATCATGAATAGCTTTTGTATCGGCTTCTATTTCATCAGCACCTAATTCGGGATTTTCAGACAAAAAGATTCCTTTTGCTCCTAAATTCTTAGCCAACTCCATGTCTGTTATTCTATCTCCTAAAACAAAAGAATTTTCTAAATCGTACTTTTCTTTATCAAAATATGCAGTTAACAACCCTGTTCTAGGTTTACGCGTTTCTGCATTTTCGTGCGGAAATGTTTTATCTATATGAACCGCAGCAAACTCTACTCCTTCATTTTTAAAAGCATCAATTACTTTGTTTTGTGCAGGCCAAAAAGTAGCTTCAGGAAAAGAATCTGTACCCAAACCATCTTGATTTGTAACCATTACCAATTCATAATCTAACTCTTCTGCAATTCTTGCTAGGTAACGAAAAACCTTTGGGTAAAATTCTAATTTTTCTAAACTATCTAACTGATAATCTACAGGTGGCTCAATACAAAGCGTTCCATCTCTATCTATAAATAAAACTTTTTTCATTTTCTATTCTCGTATTTTAACAATTGGTGTTTTCAAAATAATCTTTCAATTACCAATTCATATCATTCGTCCTTATTTTGTACTACTCAATATCTTTTAATGCGCCCATTAAGGCTCTATTTTCTTTAATGGTACCGACTGTAAAACGTAAGGTATTTGTACACAAAGGCTGTGTAGTTCTGTTACGCACCACAATCCCTTTTTGTATTAATTGATTGTATCTCTTAGTAGCGTCATCTACTTTTACCAATAAAAAGTTCGCATCACTAGGATATATTTTTTCTACATATGAAATTTCAGACAAGGCAATTTCTAAATGATCTCGTTCTGTTAAAACGGCATCAATTTCTTCTTTAACATCATCATACGCCAACAAACGCTCTAAGGCTTTTTGTTGTGTTAACTCATTTACATTGTAAGGAGGCTTTATTTTATTTAAAATTGCAATAATCTCTTTAGAGGCATAACAAACTCCTAAGCGAATACCTGCCATACCAAATGCTTTAGACATGGTTTGACTCACTATTAAATTTGGATACTGTTCTAAACGAGTTAACCAACTAGGCTCTGATGCAAAATCAATATAGGCTTCATCTACAATTACCAATCCATTAAATCCATCTAAAATGGCTTTTACATTCGCATAATCAAATATATTTCCAGAAGGATTGTTAGGCGAACATAAAAATATAGCTTTTGTATTTTTATCTACAGCAGCTAATATTTTAGGTACATCTGGCTGAAAATTAGCCATTAAATAAATTTCTTTTCTGGCAATACAATTTAAATTAGCAGATACATCGTACATTCCATAAGATGGTGGTAACGTAATAATGTTATCACTATTAGGTTCACAAAAAGCTCTAAAAATTAAATCAATTACTTCGTCAGAACCGTTCCCTAATAAAATGTTTTCTTCTGCAATTCCTTTTAATTTAGACAATTCAGACTTCACTGTTTTTTGCATTGGATCTGGATAGCGGTTTACACCACTCTCAAACGGATTTTCATTAGCATCTAAAAAAACCATATCATCCGTCGCTCCTGTAAATTCATCTCTTGCAGATGAATAGGCTTTCATAGCCAATACATTTTGTCTTACTATTTTATGTAAATCGAATTCCATTTTGTTATATAAAAATAACCAACGTAGTTGCAGCTCCTAAAATAAGCGCCAATACATTTGGTATTAATAAAAAATAATCTTTTCTACCATACGCATACAAAGTCCAAACAAATCCGTTTAGAGCTGTTGCTAAGGGTTGAATAATAATACGGCTTTCGCCTCTCATATTAGAAAGTAACACTTCTATTAAAGACACAAACATAATAATAGCTAAAATACTTGCTACAAAACCAATTGTCTTTTGATTTTTCTCTAAAGTTATCTGTAAATTATTACTCATTATTTTAAACTTTCTAATCGTAAAGTAACTGCATTTTTATGCGCATCTAAACCTTCGGCAGCAGCCATTAACTCTATAGCTGGACCAATATTTAAAATACCTTCTGCTGTTATTTTTTGATACGTTATTTTCTTTGTAAACGCATCTAAATTTACACCACTGTACATACGTGCATAACCATTTGTTGGCAAAGTATGATTGGTTCCTGAAGCATAATCTCCAGCACTTTCTGGTGTTAACGGACCTATAAAAACAGATCCTGCATTTACTATAGTATCCAAATAAACTGTTTCATCCTTTACATTTAAAATTAAATGTTCAGGTGCATATTGGTTTATTAATTCGTTCTGGTCTTCTACAGAGGCTATTAACAAAATACTAGAATTTTCAATTGCTTTTTCAGCAATTTCTTTTCTTGGCAATTCACTCAACTGCTTTTCCATTTCTGTTTTAACAGCAGCAATCAAAGCTTCTGATTCTGTAACAAGTATCACTTGACTATCCGCTCCGTGCTCTGCTTGCGATAATAAATCTGCAACAACAAAACCTGCATCTGCATGCTTATCTGCTACCACCATAACCTCACTAGGTCCGGCAGGCATATCTATAGACAGTCCTTGTGTTAAAGCATATTGTTTTGCTGCAGTAACAAACTGATTTCCGGGTCCAAAAATTTTGTAAACATTCGGTACAGAAGCTGTTCCGTACGTCATAGCTGCAATAGCTTGAATTCCTCCTAATTTATATATTTCGGTTACTCCTACCAATTTGGCTGCAAATAAAATTGCAGGATGAATTGTACCATCTTTAGAAGGTGGTGTACACAATACAATTTTTGTAGCTCCTGCAATTTTAGCAGGTACTCCTAACATTAATATTGTAGAAAACAAAGGTGCTGAACCTCCGGGTATATACAAACCAACCTTTTCAATAGGCTTCATTTCTTGCCAACAATCAACACCATTAACAGTAGATATTACTTTTTTCTCAATTTTCTGAGAAGCATGAAATTTCTCTACATTATTCTTTGCTAATGTTATGGCGTCTTTTAATGCATCAGACACTAAAGGCATAGCCGCCTCTATTTCTTGTTCAGAAACTTTTAAATCTGATAATTTTACACCATCAAATTTTTCTGTATACTCACGTAAAGCTTCATCCCCACGTTCTTTTATCGCATCAAAAACAGCTTTAACAGTAGCTCCTAAAGCATTTGCTTCTTTTTCAGGTCGCTTTGTTAGCCTAGCCCATGTATTTTTAGCTGGATTTATATATGTTTTCATTTGTTTTTACTTCTAATACAAGTACATCAATCTTATTATAAACTTGGTCTACGTTTATAATACCATTTTTTCAATCTCTGTTGTTAAAATACCTTCAGCTCCTAAAGTTTTTAACTCATCAATAATATCCCAAAATTTATTTTTAGGTATCACAGTGTGTACAGAACTCCACCCTTCTTGTGCTAAAGGCAATACCGTAGGCGATTTCATTCCTGGTATTACTTTTATAATTTCATCAATCTTATCGTTAGGTGCATTTAACAATACATATCTATTAGCTCTACCTTTTAAAATAGATTTAATTCTGAATTGTAATTTATCTAACAACGCCTGCTTTTCATCACTTAGTTTTGGAGAACTTGTTAACACAGCTTCCGACCAAAACATTACCTCTGCTTCTTTTAATCCATTTGCAAATAAAGTTCCTCCAGAACTAACAATATCACAAATACCATCAGCCAAACCAATATTAGGAGCTATTTCTACAGATCCTGCAATTTTGTGGTAACTAGCTTTAATATTTTTTTTCTCTAAATACTTATTTAGCGTATTTACATACGTTGTTGCAATACGCTTTCCTTCAAAATAAGAAATATCAGTATAAGCAACATCTTTAGGTACTGCTAAAGAAACTTTACATTTAGAAAAACCTAAACGCTCTACAATAGGTAAATTTTCACCTTTTTCTATCAACGTGTTTTCACCTAAAATAGCTATATCAACAACTCCATCCTCTAAATACTGAGGAATATCTCCATTTCTTAAATAAAATACTTCTAACGGAAAGTTTCTTGCAGTTGCTTTTAACTGTGAGTTTCTATGGTCTATAGAAATTCCACACTCTTTTAACAATTGTAAAGACTCTTCGTTTAATCTTCCTGATTTTTGAATGGCAATTTTTAATGTGCTCATTTTATATAGTTTAGTTCCGTTTTAAAATAAAAAAACCCGCTCGAGATCGCTCAAACGGGTTTTGAAATATGCTTGTATTACAACATAATCGTTCCACCTCGCTTAAGCGTAGAAGTTATGATGATGATGATGTAATGTAATTGTATTCATTTTCTATAAAAATCTTGCACAAAGATAACCATAATATCTAATAAAAAATCATTTTGAAAAAAGAAAATACTGCTATTTTAAAAATAACATTAACTTAACATTACCTATAGTATAGGTCGCTAACATTGTAAGTCTAAACAAATCCAAATTATGAACGATTTCAAAATTATAGGAAATCAAGAGTGGTGTGTATTTAACGAATTAAATATACCTGCCATTAATGCAAGAGTAGACTCTGGCGCAACAACATCATCTATACAAGCCACAGATATATCTACCTATAAAAAGGATAACGAATTGTGGGTAAAGTTTCAAATACAACCCCTACAAGACAATCGTAGTTTATCCATTCCTTGCGAAAAAAAAGTAGTAGATACTCGTATTGTAAAAAACTCTTCGGGTGTACCCGAAAAAAGATATGTTATCAGTTCATTAATTACTTTAGCAGGTGAATCTTGGAACATTCAACTCACCTTAGCTTCCAGATCTAAAATGGAATTTAAAATGTTATTGGGGAGAGAAGCCATGCAAGATAGACTTATAGTAAATCCTTCGCTAGAGCATATACATGGGGTATTTAGCCCAGAAGAAATAAAAGAAAAATACAAATCGTTTGTAAAAAAGAAATCAGGTCTAAAAATAGCTCTATTAGCCAGTAATCCCGATTTGTATTCCAACAAACGATTGATTGAGGCAGGAATTGCTAGAGGTCATGAAATGGTGTTTTTAAACGTACAACAGTCGTACATGAAATTAGACACCGATACACCAGAAATTAGATATCGTGGCGGTAACGTTATTAACGATTTTGATGCAGTTATACCACGTATAAAACCAAGTATGACCTTTTATGGTTGTGCATTGTTACGTATGTTTAACTCCTTAGGAACCTATTGTTTAAACGATGCCTTATCCATCAGTTCCTCTCGAGATAAATTGTACTCATCACAATTATTTTCCAAAAACAACATTCATATACCTACAACAGGTTTTGCTAAGTCGCCATTAGATACCAAAGATTTAATTAACATGGTAGGTGGAGCACCCTTAATTATCAAATTACTAGAAAGTACTCAAGGAAAAGGTGTTGTGTTAGCAGAAACTAACAAAGCCGCAGAATCAGTAATCAATGCTTTTAAAAGTCTTCAAACAAATATACTGGTTCAAGAATTTATTAGAGAAGCTAACGGTAAAGATTTACGTTGCTTTGTTGTAGATGGTAAAGTTATTGCCTCAGTACAAAGAACTGCTGCCAAAGGAGAATTTAGAGCTAATATCCATCAAGGAGGTTCAGCTTCAATTGTAAAAATTTCTCCCGAAGAAAAAAAACTAGCCATAAAAGCTGCCAAAATACTCAATCTACCTATTGCTGGTGTCGATTTGATTCGTTCTAACAAAGGCCCTCTTTTATTAGAAGTGAATTCTTCTCCTGGTCTCGAAGGTATAGAAACCGCTACAGGTATAGATATTGCTAGTAAAATAATTCAAGCTATCGAGAAAAAATTAAAATTAATTTTTTAATCTTTTCAAAAAAGATGTCTATAATTAATATCTCATAATAATCACCAATTTTTTTATATATTTACCTAATTAACATAAATATTTAAATTCATTTATCATGAAAAAAATTACATTTATCCTATCAACATTATTAGTTTCAACAATTGGAGCTTTTTCTCAATCAATTGCAATTACTGCTATTGAAGGTCAAGCACCTAATGATTATTTTGCTAGTACAACACCTGCTACTTCTTTAAATATAAACGAACCTATAGATGTTACTGTGACCTATACAGATTTACCAGAGAATACTAGTACACCAGGTATGACAGAAATAACTGTACGTAGAGTTAACAATGCTTTTTCTGCAGCTTTTGATGCTACTGTAGAAGCTGTAACTTCAGGATCAGGTACTGCAACTATATCTTTTACACCTACAGAAGAAGATACTGATTTTCATTTACAAGCATTTGCCTTTAATCATCCTGCAACTTCTTTAACTGAAACTTATTTTTTCAACGTTGATGTTGTTGATCCATCATCATTAGTATTCGATAACAAATCAAAATTATCTGGTTATTCTTACAATGCAACTACTGATATTTTAACTATGAGTTCGTCAGCAGATTATATAGTATATAGCATAACTGGAGCTATTGTTTCTCAAGGTTCTTCGAATGAAATTTCATTCGCTAATCTAGTGGATGGTATATACATTATATCTTCTACAAATGGTAGAACAAAATTAGTTAAAAACTAAATAATTCTACAAATTAGTAAAAAGCTTCCTTTTTAACATAAATGAGGCATTTTAACTTTTAATTGTATAATAAAAAAGCTGTGAATTAATTTTTACAGTTTTTTTTTATTTGATATTTGTCCCGTCCTAAAATAGCGTTACAATCAAATGTTATT
>JAHDFK010000023.1 GCA_020628175.1 Wenyingzhuangia sp. | reverse complement strand
TCCTTTTGAGTACGCTTTACGTAATTTGAATGTGTTGATTCCATAAATAACAGTTTACTGTAATGCTATTTTAGGACGGGACATATTTATAACAAAAAAAACCATAACTAATAAGTTATGGTTTTTGAAAATCTTTTAAAAAAGATGTAAGAAATTTAATTCTTATAAAGCTTTAACGTCTACTGCGTTTAATCCTTTTCTTCCTTCTTTTAAATCGAACTCTACCTCGTCTCCTTCACGAACTTCATCAATCAATCCTGAGATGTGTACGAAATAATCTTGTTTTGTCTCGTCGTCTATAATGAATCCAAATCCTTTTGATTCATTAAAGAACTTTACTGTACCTTTTTTCACTTTGTAATGTAATGTTTTTAATAAGTCTCAAAGATAGTCTTTATTAATGAGAGTACTACATAAAATACAGAAAAATATATTTTAATAAAAAAAAGTCTATTTCGTAATGAAATAGACCTTTTTTTATGGGTTTAAAGTAATACTTACTTTAACTTCTTTTTTATTTCTACTATTTCGTAAGATTCTATAACATCTCCTACTTGTATATCATTGTAGTTTTTAATTTGTACACCACAATCATATCCTTTAGTAACTTCTTTAGCATCATCTTTAAATCGCTTTAAAGCTGTTAATTCACCATCGTGCACTACAATACCGTCTCTAATAATACGTATTTTAGAGTTTCTTGTAATTTTACCTTGTACTACCATACAACCGGCAATGTTACCAACTTTAGATATTTTGTAGACTTGTCTAATTTCTATGTTACCTAATACTTCTTCTCTAGTATCTGGAGATAACATACCTTCCATAGCGTCTTTCAGATCATTTATCGCATCGTAAATGATTGAGTAGGTTCTAATATCAACTTCTTCTGTATCTGCAACTTGTCTTGCATTACCCGCTGGTCTAACATTAAATCCAACAATAATCGCATCAGATGCCGAAGCTAATAATACATCAGACTCGGTAATAGCTCCAACTCCTTTGTGTAAAATATTTACCTGAATTTCTTCGGTAGATAATTTTTGGAAAGAATCTGTTAATGCTTCTACAGAACCATCTACATCTCCTTTTAAAATTATGTTTAACTCTTTAAAGTCTCCTAATGCAATACGACGACCAATTTCATCTAACGTCAATGTTTTCTGAGTTCTTACAGATTGTTCACGTTGTAATTGAGAACGTTTAGAAGCTATTTGTTTTGCTTCTCTTTCATCTTCAAATACATTAAACTTATCTCCTGCTTGAGGCGCTCCATCTAAACCTAATATAGAAACGGGTGTTGATGGTGGTGCTTCTGCAACATTGTTACCACGCTCGTCGAACATTGCTCTTACTTTACCAGAACATTTACCTGCTAAAATATAATCTCCAATTCTTAAAGTACCTGCTTGTACCATAATTGTAGATACATATCCACGTCCTTTATCTAATTGTGCTTCTACAACAGTACCTAAAGCTGCTTTATTAGGATTTGCTTTTAATTCCAAAATTTCAGATTCTAAAACAACTTTCTCTAATAACTCATCAACTCCTTGACCTGATTTTGCTGAAATTTCTTGACATTGGTATTTACCACCCCAATCTTCAACTAATAAATCCATACTTGCCAACTGTTGTTTCACGTTGTCTGGATTTGCTGTAGGCTTATCTATTTTGTTTAATGCAAAAACAATAGGTACTCCTGCAGCTTGTGCATGACTAATTGCTTCTTTTGTTTGTGGCATCACGTCATCATCCGCAGCAATTACAATAATTACTAAATCGGTAACCTGAGCACCACGTGCACGCATTGCTGTAAAGGCCTCGTGACCTGGTGTATCTAAAAAGGCAATTTTTTGACCACTTCCTATTTTCACTGAGTAAGCCCCAATATGTTGTGTAATTCCTCCAGATTCTCCTGCAATTACGTTTGCTTTACGTATATAGTCTAACAACGATGTTTTACCGTGATCTACGTGTCCCATAATTGTAATAATAGGAGCTCTATCAACCAAGTCTTCTTCGTTATCTTCTACTTCTACTACAGATTCTTCAACTTCTGCACCTACAAATTCAACTTCATGGTTAAATTCTTCGGCTACAATTTTAATCGTCTCAGCATCTAAACGTTGGTTCATTGTTACCATCATCCCTAACATCATACATGCAGAAATAATTTCTGTAACTCCAACATCCATCATTGTAGCAACTTCACTTACAGTAACAAACTCCGTAACTTTTAATACTTTGCTTTCTGCTGCTTCTTGTGCTTGTGCTTCTGTTTGTTGACGGTGTAAATCACGCTTTTCTCTACGGTATTTAGCACCTTTATTTTTCTTAGACTTCCCTTGTAATCTTTCTAGGGTTTCACGTACTTGTTTTTGTACTTCTTCGTCTGTTGGTTCTTCTTTTGTTACAGGTTGAGAGAATCTTCCTCCTGGTCTACCTGGTCCTCTACGGTTTCCACCTTGTCCACCTCTATTACCACCTTGTCCACCTCTGTTGTTAGGATTTGTATTTCCTCCAGGCTTAACAATTCTCTTACGTTTCTTCTTAGGATCGTTGTTTCCTGCTCCTGCTTTAGCTTCTGGCTTTTTCTTCTTAGGTCTTTCAAATTGTTTTAAATCAATTTTAGTACCTGTAAGTTTCGGTCCAGTAAGTTTTTGGTATTGTGTCTTTAAAGCTTCTGGCTCTCCTCCTTCTTCTGGCGATTTTCCAACAGTAGTTTTTGTTTCAGGCTTTGTAGCAACAGGTTGTTGTACTGTTTCTACCTTTTTAACTTCTGCTTTTTTCTCAACTTTTGGTTTTGCCTCCTCTTTTTTAACTTCTTTAACCTTTTCTTTTGGTTTTTCAGTATGTACAGGTGCCGATTTTACAATCTTTAAACCTCCTAATTTTGGAGCGCTTGCCTTTATTACTTGAGGCTCTTTAGGTGTCTCAACTTTTTCAGCAACTACATCTTTTGTAGCTTCTGGTTCAGTTGTAGGAGTTGCAACAGTTTCTGCTTTAGGTTCTTCTTTTGGCTTTTTATCTAAATCTATTTTACCAACAGTTTTAACCTCAAGCTTTTTTGCTTTCGCTTTAAGAATTCTATTCTTCTCTTCCTCTTCTTTACGTTTTTTCTCTTCTTGAGCTAAACGTAATTCTTCTTTCTCTTTTCTCTTTTCTTCACCAACTTCTTTAGATACGGCTTTCTTTTGCGCATCTGTTTGAAATCCATCCAATAAGATTTGGTACTCACCATTCGAAATTTTAGTAGTAGGACGTGCCTCTATTTCAATTCCTTTGGAAGAAAGATGTTCTACCGCTCTATCTAGCGATATGTTTAATTCTCGTAAAACTTTGTTAAGCCTTAATGTTTTGCTTACAGACATATATACTTTTTACTGTTTTTTGTTTAAGAAGATGTTTTGACTTTTAATGAATACTAT
The DNA here is from genome assembly GCA_020628175.1 of Wenyingzhuangia sp. The sequence continues at coordinate 18,861 of JAHDFK010000023.1, read as the reverse complement.
TCATTTTATTTATCAAATTCTTCTTTTAATATACGTTGAACTTCAATGATAGTTTCTTCTTCCAAATCAGTTCTGCTCACTAATTCCTTCACATCTTTGTCTATAACACTTTTTGCAGTGTCCAAACCAATGCTCTTGAACTCGTCAATTATCCATGCTTCTATTTCGTCAGAAAACTCTGTCAATTCTACATCTTCGTCATCTTCTGCACCTTCTCTTAACACGTCAATTTCGTAACCTGTTAATTGTGTTGCCAACCTAATGTTAACCCCATTTCTACCAATTGCTTTTGATACTTCTTCTGGACGTAAATATACTTCAGCTTTTGGTTTGTTTTCACCTTCTGCTTCAATAAGATCCATTTTAACAACTTTGGCAGGACTTAATGCTCTAGAAATATATAGTTGCGTGTTTTTTGTATAATTCACAACATCTATATTTTCGTTACCTAATTCACGAACAATTCCATGAATTCTAGATCCTTTAATACCTACACAAGCTCCAACAGGATCGATTCTATCATCGTAAGAATCTACTGCTATTTTGGCTTTTTCACCAGGTATACGAGCTACTCCTTCTATAGTAATTAAACCATCGAATACTTCTGGTATTTCTTGTTCGAATAATTTTCTTAAGAATTCTGGAGAGGTTCTAGATAAAATAATAACAGGCTTATTTCCTCTTAATTCTACCGTTTTAATAATACCCCTTACAGCATCTCCTTTTCTAAAATAATCTGCACGGATTTGTTCACTTTTTGGTAAAACAATTTCGTTTCCTTCATCATCTAATAAAATAACAGCGTTGTGCTTTATGTGATGAACTTCTGCAGAATATAAATCTCCTTCTAATTCTTTAAATTTCTTGTACAAGTTTGTACTATCGTGCTCGTATATTTTAGAAATTAAATTCTGACGCAATGCTAAAATTGCTCTACGCCCTAATTGATGTAATTTAATTTCTTCCGATACTTCTTCTCCAACTTCAAAATCAGGTTCAATCAATCTAGCTTCTGCTAATTCAATTTCTTCATTATCGTCTTCAGAAAACCCATCCTCTACAACAATACGGTTACGCCATATTTCTAAATCTCCTTTATCAGGGTTTACAATAATATCAAAGTTGTCATCCGATCCGTATTTTCTTTTTAAAGCAGCCCTAAAAACTTCTTCTAAGATGGACATCAACATCACACGATCGATATTCTTATCGTCTTTAAATTCTGAAAATGAATTGATTAAATCTATATTCTCCATTTAAATATTTTAACTAAATAATATTTTAACTTTTGTCTCTTTTATATCGCTATAGTTAAGAGTTGCTGTTTTTTCTACAGTTACTTTTCCTTTTCCTATAGGCTTTGGCTCTCTTGTTTTCCAAGTTAGCACAATTGTTTCTTCATTTGCTTCTGTTAAAGTACCCTCGTACTTTTCTTCTGCAGTGGTTACGGTAACAATTCTCCCAATATTTTTAACATATTGTCGTTTCATTACAATAGGTTTTGCAATATCTGGTGTCGCCACCTCAATACTATAATCTTCCTCTTCCCTATCTAAGTCAGATTCTACAAATCTACTCACACGAATACATTCTTTTAGAGGCACTCCCTGATCTCCATCAATCGTAACGATGATTTTGCTATCAGCTCCAATTGTTAAATCCACCAAAAACAATGTTTCGTTTTCTTCTAACGCTTGATTTACTAAATCCTCTACTTTTCTTTTATCCATATATACCTATAAAAAGTGGGGCATTAAAGCCCCACTTATCTCTTTCAAATAATCTGCCACAAATATAAGAGTTTTTTCTTGATATACAATAGGATACTAACGCCTATTTTATTAGAGGTTATCAACAATTAAAAAAAATAAAAAATACGCATTATTTTAACTCTAATTTTTCGGTATTCGCAAAATTCTCACCCCTTAAAAGCTGAAATTCTTTTACTAATTCTTCTAATTTTTGAGGGTTTTTAGTTGCTAAATTCTTTTTTTGCCCCGGATCTTCTTTGATGTTATACAATTGCACCTCATCAGAATTCCCTAATTCAATATTAACTTCTTTAGCTATTTTCGCCCCTTTATAAGGCGGAATATACACCCAATTGTCTTTACGTAAAGCTGTACGAGTATTTGCTTCCACCAATAAAGAAGATCTTCCTTTAGATGATTTTCCTAAAAAAACGTCTAACAAATCTTGTCCGTCATCTTTTGCTACAACTCCATCTATAAACGTAGCTAACGACGCTTTTAAATCAATTTGACACACCAAAGCATCAGAAACATTTGCTTGTATATGCCCTTTCCAATAGGTAATAAATGGCACTTTGGTTCCTGCTTCGTACAAACTATACTTCCCTCCTCTTAAACCTCTTTTCGGATCGTGTTTTCCAATTTTCTCTACAGCATTATCATCATAACCATCATTTAAAACAGGACCATTATCACTCGTTACAACAATTAACGTATTTTCTAAAATATTTTCATCTTCTAACATTTTCACAAACTCTCCTATCACCCAGTCAGCTTCTAAAATAACATCTCCCCTTGGCCCTAAACCTGATTTCCCAACAAAACGTTGATGGGGTGTTCTTGGCACATGGGGTTGTTGCATTGCATAATACAAGAAGAAAGGTTCTTTTGCATGATTTTTTACATATTGTTTTGCCTTCGCTAAAAAATGATCTGCCATATCTTCATCTTTCCATTTTGCAGATGCGCCTCCTTTCATATATCCAATTCTTGGTATACCATTTACAACACTATTGTTGTGTCCGTGATGCCAAGTCATTTTTAACAATTCTGGATTCGTAATAGCAGTGGGTTCTCCTTCGAAATTAGTTTTGTAGCTGACTTCTATTGGATCTTTAGGATCCAACCCTACTACATTTCCATTTTCTATATATACTGTAGGTACTCTATCTTGTGTAGCTGCCATAATATACGACGATTGAAAACCTACTTCGTTAGGACCTGGAGAAATGTGCTGATTCCAATTTACATTTCCACTACCTAATCCTAAATGCCACTTTCCTACAATTCCTGTATGATACCCTTTAGCTTGAAACATTTTAGGCAATGTTTCTTGTTTTGTAGATATTAACAAAGGAGCCGTACCTGGTAATATTTTAGCATCCTTATTTCTCCAAGGATACACACCTGTTAACAACGCGTATCTACTAGGTGTACAGGTAGCAGACGAAGCATATCCATTTGTAAAACGAACACCTCCATTTGCTAGTTTATCTATATTAGGCGTTATTAATTCTTTACCCCCATAAGCACTTACATCTCCGTAACCCAAATCATCTAAATAAAGTACAACTACATTGGGCTTTGGTAGTGGACTTGCTTTTTTTTCTGTTTTACAAGCCACCAAACTAAGCGTAAATAAAAACAAAAAACTCTTATATATTATGTAAGTATTCTTCATACTTTAAAACTAAACATTTTTTAAATTAAAACAGATGATTCTATTTCAAAAAAAAGAGGAACTAAATAGCTCCTCTTTTTTTTTGAAAATTATTTTGATATTATTTAATATCGATTGTAATTGACTTATTTCCTAAAGTTTTTGACTTAGCAATTAACTCAACCGTACCTTTTGCTCCTCTTTTAGATTGTAAAATCAACAAACATCTACCTTTAGCTGTTGTAATTTTATTTGATTGAAAATCTTGCGTATTTGTCATCGCTCCATTATCTACCCCTAAAATTTTAGCATCTCCTTTTAACTCAAACTCTATATCTGTATTTTCTACTCTTACAGCCTGACCACCTAAATCTAACAATTGAACCACACAATGTGCAACATCGTACCCATCTGCTTCTAATTCTTGTTTGTCCGTTGTTAAAGAGAAATTTACAGGAGCTGTTGTTGTTTTTAATTCAGCTACAATTTCTTGTCCTTCAAAACCTGCTTTTGCAGTTAATGTACCTGCTTCAAAAGGCACAGTCCATCTAAATAATCTATCTGGACTTTCAGACATACTACGGTATCCTAAAGAACGTCCGTTTAAAAACAATTCTACTTGTGTATGGTTAGAACATACCTCAACAACTACATCTTCTCCTTCTTCGTAATTCCAATGCATTCTAGAATCTCTCCAATTGTACGAATTACTATTTTCTGGTAACTCTTGTCCAGAAGTTCCTTTTTTCTTAAATCCGGAACTTGCAATTGGTAGAGTACCTATAGAGATATGTGGCTTGTTTACCCATATACTCTTAAAGTAATTCCATCCTTGATATTTAAATCCTGCTAAATCTAATAAATCTCCCCAAGCACTTTTTTGTGGCCAATCTCCATGTCTTTCTCCCATGTAATCAATACCTGTCCACATAAAAATACTAAATACACCAGGGTTTTCTATCACTTGTTTCCAATCGTCCCAAGTACCTGGATTTTCATTAATTGTAATGTGTTTTTCTGTAAAATTTTTAAGCGCCCATGGTATATCTTTGTTTCTATAACTAAATCCAGAAATATCAACAGCATCTGCATACCCACTAACCAAACTAGTTTGAGGTACAACATGATTTGCTGTTGTAGGTCTTGTTGTATCTAATTCTTTGGTCCATTTAGCTAATCTTTCAGCAGTTTTTGTCAGACTATACTCTAGCTTAGGAATTGAATCGTACCTTCTTTTCATTTCTTCTCTTGAAAATATAGGACCACTTCCCCAATATGAACCTGAATTCTGAGGATCCTTCACGTCTTTCCAAAATCCTGTTACGAATCTATAATGTAAGTATGTCCATTCAATTTCGTTACCAATACTCCATTGAAATACACTTGGGTGATTTCTATCACGTAACATTGTACGTGTTAAATCACTTTTACTCCATTCTCTAAAATGTTCAACATATCCTCGTGTAATATAATCATCATGTCTATCATGGTAATTTGTTCTTTTATCTTTTGCATAATCCCACTCATCAAAAAATTCATTCTGAACTAAGATCCCCATTTCATCACACAAATCTAAAAATTCTTGAGAATATGGGTTATGAGCTGTTCTTATCGCATTTACACCACACCCTTTCAACTCTTCTATTCTTCTTCTCCAAACTCCTTTAGGAACTGCAGCTCCTACCAAACCTGCATCATGATGCAAACACACTCCTTTTACTAAAGTAGGCTCGTCATTTAAAAAGAAACCAGAATCCTTATCAAAATATAATTTTCTTATACCAAAAGGCGTTGTATAGCTATCTATTACCTTTCCTTTTTTAACAATCGTAGTGACTGCTTTGTACATATTAGGATTTTTAGTATCCCACAATTTAGGGTTTACAACTTTTAAAGATTGATTAAACACCTCTTTTGTACCCGGCTCTAATTTTTGTTTGTCAGTAACTTCTGCAACAGTTACCCCTGTAGCGTCAATGATTTTTGTTTTAATTTTAAATGAACAAATTTCTTCATTATCATTTTCAACATTTAATTCTAAATTAACTGTAGCATTTTGCTTCGTTACTTCTGGTGTAGTAATAAATGTTCCCCAAATTGGAATATGTAATTTATCTAAAGTAACTAATTTTACATTTCTGTAAATACCACTACCTGTATACCATCTACAATCCGCATATCTAGAATGATCTACATGTACCGTTAATATGTTTTTTGTTCCATCTGTTTTTAAATGACTCGATAAATCAAAATAAGTTGGAGAATATCCGTATGGATTTTCACCCAGCAACTGACCATTTAACCAAAATGTAGCATTATTATATACTCCGTCAAACAAAACGTATGTATTTGAATCTTCACTCTTTTTCGGAGAATCAAAATGTTTTTGATAAATACCGATACCTCCTGGTAAATATCCTGTAGCTCCTTCTAATTTTTCATCAAAACTATGTTCAACACTCCAATCATGAGGTAATCTTACATCTCTCCACTCCTTATCGTCAAGAGGTAAATTTGTAGGTTTATTTACATCATTTACCAATGTAAACTTCCAATCAAAATTAAAATCTGTTTCTCTATTTTGAGCTTTTGTACTTTGAAAGCTAAAACAGAACAATAAAAGAGCTAAGTAGCTCATCATTTTATTCATTTTTATCATTTTTAGTTGTACTTTATTATCGTTTTATATTATTTTCACAATTGGTGTTCAATATTACATAAAATTACGTTTCAAACAATGTAAATTATTTAAAAAGCACCTTAAAGTATGTTTGTTTATTTTCTATAATTTTTCAATTTCAACAAAATACACATCCAAAGGAGCTAAAACAGGAATTGCGCTTTTACTTGTACCTGTAATTATATCTCTGCAAATTATATTTCTAACGCCTTTTCTTGTAATTGTTAATTTAGCTTCTGTTTTACCTAAATTTATTATTGATAGTACTTCTTTACCTTCTTTATTCTTTACAACTCTCCATACACATCCATTTGCTCCGGTACCGTTAATTTCTTTTACTTCTATTTCTGGATAACTTCCTTTTTCTTTTAAGATGGTATATCCTTCCGTAGCAAATTCACTTAACGACTCTACATTGATAATTTTTCCATTAGAAGCTGTTAATTTTTTATTTAACGATTGTCCATATGCATTTTTCTGTAAACTTTGACTATCCACAATAATTGTACCACCATTGTTTAAATAAGATTGCAAAGCCTCAAATTCGTTTTCTGTTACATATTCTGTATTTTTTACTAGCACAATATCCCAATTTGGTTCTTGAGATTTTAAAATATCTTCTGTAACAAAACCTAAAGGAACTCCATTAAAATTTAACGATTCATACAACTCAAAAACCTGATCCATATGATTTTTCTTTTGAATGGCAGAGGTTTTAGAGTAAAAAATTCTTACAGGTTTTCTCTGACGCTGAATCTCTAAAATTGTTTCAGCATTGGCATTTAAATCTATCATTGTCATCGCAACCTCATTGGTTACACGCGCTTGTTGATTTATAGACCCTGCATACAATTTACTACTCATATCTATACGTAAAGATCCGTCATGACGCCTTGGCCAATACCATATATTATTTATACTTTCTCCATACATATGAGACAACCAAAACACAGCTCTTGCATAATTCGGATCCAAATATAAATCTTGAGAATTTAAAGACGATATAAAATGAGATTGAGAATTGAACAGTAATTTATTAGGACTGATAGATTTCATAAAATCATATCCCATACAAAGTTCTCTCCAATCAAAATCGTACTTTATACGCCATGAATCTTTTTTTGCTAAGGCTTCTATATGCTTAGCTCCTGTACTATTACCAAGCAAACCACTTAATTTTGTGATTGCTTCAAAGTCAACACCATGAGATCTATCATTAGAAGTCCATAAATCTGTATTTAATTTTACATGTACTTTTGCCTCAGGATCATCTTTTTGTACTCTATATTTTAGATAGGTATACCAATCTGTAACTCTATACATATTAAACAAAGACCAATCGTACCATATAGGACTTCCTTGTGTCTTTATATCTAAAGGTATCTCCGAGTTTACTGCGTCAAAATCAACATAAGTTGTTTTCCATTTTTTATTCAAATTCGCTATGGATGTGTATTTTTTTTCCAACCAAAATTTAAATTTCTGCTTGGTAAACTTTGTAACAGTGTTTGTTCCACTAGCCATCACACCTTGGGTTGTATAGCTTGAAAAATTGGGGAAATTATCCAGTATATATCCTAGTTCTGATATTTTATGCCCTGCTGTATAAGGTACTATTTCTGATAAAATATTTTTCTCTATTTTTCTTGCCGCAGGATGATCGATATCATAAACAGTAAATGAATTTTTATTCAACAAAAACTCATTTCCATATTTTTCTAACATCCAATCGTCAATTTGACTGTGATTAAAGGTAATCACCCCTAAATCAGACTTAGTTTTTCTATCTAAAACATCTATTACACTCTGTTTTACCAAGCCATCTGTAGCTGATAAATACGATGTTGTGGTAGAAAACGCATCTTGATCTCCAAAATATGTATTTAGCTCTCTCCTTTTAGGTTTCAATAAAAAATCTGTTAAGAAAACAGGAACTCCATTATAACTTACATGGTCGTTTTGAATTTCTACAGCACCCCAATCAATTAGTACTGATTTTTGACGTACTGCCCCTCCTTTTAATACAACGTTTAAGTTTTTAATAGCTGTATCTAAAATTTCATTTACTTCATTCCTTTCAAAACGAGCTAAATTTTTAGCCTCTACAGTCGCATTATCTCTATAAAGGGGTACATTTTTAAACAATGTTGTATTTGTAGTAATATTCGCAGCATCCCAATCTGCAAACTTTAGAAACATTTTTGCAGTAGCTATTGTTGTTTTTTCTTTAAAAACATCTATATTTTGCTTCTCTGCCTCAGCAATTAAGTCGTTTAATTCTTTAATTTTATCATTTGCTTTTTCGGCCAAAGTTTTCTCTTGAGCGTTTACACAAACGCAGATAAACACAATGAAACTTAAAAAAATATTTTTCATATCTAGTAATTAAAGATGGGGTAATCAAAAAATTGAACCGTCTAAAATAATGAATTTAAAGAAGAATGTGGAGTTTTATAAAGAAAACAAGTGAAATTCTATAAAAAAACCACATGTAAAACCTCAACAAAATAAAAAAAGCTTCGAATCAATTAAGATTAGAAGCTTTTTGTTGTCCCACAAGGACTCGAACCTTGAACGACGGTACCAAAAACCGCTGTGTTACCATTACACCATGGGACAGTGCGTTTGCGGGTGCAAATATAAGTTAGATAAATGTTTTTACAAAACTTTTTTAAAAAAAAAAACTCTTAGTAAAAACTAAGAGTTTTTTGTTGTCCCACAAGGACTCGAACCTTGAACGACGGTACCAAAAACCGCTGTGTTACCATTACACCATGGGACAGTGCATTTGCGGGTGCAAATATAGACTACATTAACAGTTTATCAAAACTTTTTTTCAAAAAAATCATACCAGAATGATTATCAACTCATTAATTATTTAATTAGATATTGAACAAGAACACATTCACAACATTTTTAGTGTTTCTCTATCTTGAGATTAATATTTAATTAAATTTGTGTTTAAAATTTAGGATAAACGTTTATCAATGAAAGAAAATACGTATCAAAAGTGGAATATTATCCTTGGATGGATTGCCTTTTTTATAGCATTAGCAACCTACACGCTAACTTTAGAACCTACAGTAAGTTTTTGGGATTGTGGAGAATACATATCAACCGCAGTAAAACTTGAAGTAGGCCACCCACCAGGAGCGCCTCTTTTTCAGATGTTAGGAGCGTTTTTTGCCATATTTAGCAGTTCTAATAGTACCGTTGCTTACATGGTAAATTTTATGTCTGGATTGGCAAGCGCCTTCACGATACTTTTTATGTTTTGGTCGCTTACAAATTTAATTAGACGTATTGCTCTTAAAAACAATACAAGCTCTATAAATGCAGATATAGCAATTCTTGGCGCTGCATTTGTTGGATCTTTAACTTATACATTTTCTGATAGTTTTTGGTTTAGTGCCGTAGAAGGAGAAGTATACGCCATGTCATCTTTTTTAATGGCACTGTTATTTTGGCTAGGTTTAAAATGGGAAAAATCGTTTTCAAACGCTAGAGGAAACAAATGGCTCATTGTAATTTGTTTTGTAGTAGGGCTTTCTTTTGGGGTACACATCTTATCCTTATTAGTAATACCATCTATTGTTTTTATTTACTTAAATCATTATTACCAAAAATACACTGTAAAAAACTTTATTGTAGCGAACGCTATTGCAATTGGAGTATTAATTTTTGTATTCAAATTTCTATTTCCCTTTACACTTAAATTCTTTAGTATATCCGAATTATTTTTCGTGAACAACTTAGGTTTACCATTTAACTCGGGAACCATTTTTGCTGGTGTATTAATTGTTGTTGGTTTTTATTTTGGATTAAACTACACTCGTAAAAACAAGAAATATTTAGCCAACCTATCTTTGTTAGCCATTCTGTTTGTAATGATTGGGTTTTCTTGCTGGTTAATGCTACCTATAAGAGCCAATGCAAGCACTACAATAAACGAAAATAATCCTTCATCGGCTAGAGAATTACTTGCGTATTACAATAGAGAGCAATACGGAGATGCAAATGTATTTTACGACACTTATTACTCCTCTAAATACGATAACAGCTCCGCTTTAGATGCTAATGGTGAACCTATTTTAATTGACGCCAAACCGAAATACGAAAAAAACGAAAAAACAGGAAAGTATGTTATTGTAAACAACTACAAAAACGCAATCGAAAAAACTTCTAACAAACACAAGGGTTTTATTCCTAGAATGGTAGTGCCTGGTTTAGAACAAAACTACAAATCTATTGTAGGGATTCCTTCCAAAAGCAAAGCCAAACCTAGTTTTGCCAAAAACATAGAATTCATGACCAAATATCAATTTGGGTATATGTATTTTAGATATTTACTTTGGAATTTTGTAGGAAAACAAAATGATATACAAGGAAGGTTAGACACCAACGGAAATTGGCTTTCTGGAATTTCTTTTATAGATAGAATAAACGCAGGACCACAAACCAACTTACCAAGTGATGCGCTAAATAACAAAGGAAGAAATATTTACTATGGTATTCCGCTAATTTTAGGAATTATAGGTCTTGTATTTCAATACAACAGAGACAAACGTAACTTTTACAACCTTTTATTATTCTTTGTATTTACAGGTTTTGCTATTATTTTTTACACAAATCCAAAACCTTTTGAACCAAGAGAAAGAGATTATGCCGTAGTAGGTTCGTTCTATATTTTTGCGATGTGGGTAGGCTTTGGTGTGTATGCTATTTTCGAAAAAATAAGTACTTATAAAAACTCTAAAAGTATTGCAATTGCAATACCTGTAATCTGTTTACTTATTTCGCCAGTTGTAATGGCTTCTGAAAACTGGGACGATCATGATAGATCTCATAAATATTCTGCCTATTTTAATGCTAAAGCTTACTTAGACTCTTGTGATAAAAACGCTATTTTATTTACTATTGGAGATAACGATACATTTCCGTTATGGTATATGCAAGAAGTAGAAGGGTACAGAACTGATATAAAAATTATCAATACAAGTTTATTGGCTACAGATTGGTATATAGATCAAATGAAACGCACTACTTATGACGCCCCTCCTATTCCATCTCAATTAAACCACCAACAATACAAGCATGGTACTTTAGATGTTGCTTACCACACAGGGCAATCTGAAGAAAGATGGGATTTGAAAGATTTTATGAAGTGGATTAGTTCTGACGACAAACGTACCTATATAGAAGTTAAAGAAAATACATTCGAGAAATTTTATCCGAGTAACAAATTAAGATTGCAAGTTGACAAACAAGCTGTACTAAAAAATGGTATTGTAAAAGCAAAAGATGCAGATTCTATAGTTGCTTACATGGATTTAGATATTGACAGAGTTGGTTTGACAAAAAACAGAACTTTAATGCTCGATATTTTAGCAAACAATAACTGGGAACGACCTATTTACTTTACAGGAGGTTCTAATGCAGATGAAGAGTACTTGTGGCTTAAAGATTACTTACAATTAGACGGAATGTCATTTCAGCTAGTACCTATTAAAACAACTAGCGAATATGGAATTTTAGGAATGGGGAGAATGGATGCCGACAAGAGTTATGATATTATGAAAGATTGGGACTTTGGAAACCATGGACACGATTTTTATGTAGATGCAGAATCTAGACGAAACTCTATCAACTATAGAAACAACATATCGAGACTGGTAGAAGTTTTAATGAACGAAAACAAACTTGATAAAGCCGAAGAAATGCTAGACTTAAGCTTTAACAAACTCCCTATTAATACCTACAAACAATATGGAGTTTGCCTTGGTTTTCCTGAGCAATACTATTTGTTAAACAAACCTGAAAAAGCTAGAAAAGCAGCCGATATTTTAATTCAGAAATTTCAAGAAAAGCTAAGGTATTACGCACAATTTAGCTCCGCAAGTATCAATTATATTTTTGATGATGTAGAAACAGAATTTAGAATGTACCAAACTGTAGCTGCCGATGTGAATAAATACGAAAAAGACGAAGCCTACAAACAAAAAATAGAAAACGAATTTATAGAACACATCAAATTGATTGAAGAATTATTTCAAGAATAATGATTCGTTTCTACCCAATAAAAACACCTTCAATTTTCAAATCCATATTTTCCAAATGGATTTGGAAATTGGAATCTTCTAAAAAAGAAGTGTATTTAACATTCGACGACGGACCTATTCCTGAAGTTACACCATGGGTTTTAGAACTTTTAGAGCAATACAACGCTAAAGCAACTTTTTTTTGTATTGGAGACAACGTAAAAAAACATCCAGAAATTTACTCACTACTTAAAAAGAAAGGACACCAAACAGGCAACCATACTTTTCATCATTTAAAAGGATGGAAAACTAACACAAATAGTTATATAGCTAATGTTTTAGCTACCGAAAAACTTATACAAAATACTACAAAGCTCTTTAGACCTCCTTACGGAAAGCTAAAACTAAAACAAGCAAAAGCATTGCAAGATAAAGGCTATAAAATTGTTATGTGGTCTATTTTAAGTGGCGATTTTGACAAAAATATTACTAGTGAAAAGTGCACTCAAAACGTACTCAAAAATATAGAAAATGGTAGTATTGTTGTTTTTCACGACAGTTTAAAAGCATTTCCTCGTTTAAAAGAAACACTGCCTTGTGTGTTAGAAGAACTTACAAAAAAAGGATTCTCTTTTAAAGCAATTTCTTAAACAAACTGCTCTACTCTTGTAATTAAAGTATTTGCATCTTGCTCTCCAGAGTGGCGCCACTTCATCACCCCATTTTTATATATTACAAACGTTGGGTTTGCTTTTACTTTTAAAGCCGATGCTAATATTTCGTTCTTATCTATATCAATTTTAATTACTTTTGCTTTATCACCAAGCGCAGCAACTACATCGCGTAAAGTTTCGTTAGAATATTCACTATCTTCTTTATCCCATTTTGCATAAAAATCTATCAAAACAGGGATTTCTATATTAATTAAATCACCAAATTTAGTCATACGTATTTTTAGATAATAATTACAAAAATTATCAGTTACCTATCTAATAACCAATAAATTAATACGCAATATTAACTTTTTTACTAAAAAAACAAAAAAAAACACCGTTTTTTATGCAATTCGCAGCAATTATTTAACAATCAAGCACCTAAAACAGCCTAAAATTAACATTTACATCTAAAATAGCTCATCTTAAGCAACTACTTTTTAAAGCAACAAGCCGTGTATTTACTCTTAATTTAGTTACATTTACGGTACTCAAAACTACAAATATGGCTAGTCAAAAAAGGCTTTTTTTATTAGATGCATTTGCATTGATATTTAGAGGATATTATGCATTAATTAAAAACCCGAGAATCAACTCTAAAGGGATGGATACCTCTGCTATTTTAGGTTTTACCAACTCTCTTTTAGATGTAATTCGTAGAGAAAAACCCGAGCTATTAGCTGTTGCTTTTGATAAAGGAGGTTCTGTAAATAGAACTGAAGCTTTTGGAGCTTACAAAGCCAATAGACAAGAAACTCCAGAAGCTATTAAAATTGCAGTTCCTTACATTCAGGAAATCTTAAAAGCAATGAACATTCCTATTATTGAAGAAGCAGGTTTTGAAGCTGATGATTTGATAGGTACCATTGCAAAACAAGCAGAAAAAGAAGGATGCCAAGTGTATATGGTTACACCCGATAAAGATTACGCACAACTAGTTTCTGAAAATATTTTTATGTACCGACCTGCTAGAATGGGAAATGGGATAGAAATTTGGGATGTAGAAAAAGTAAAAGAAAAATTTGAAGTAGAAAACCCGCTACAAGTTATAGACTATCTAGGAATGATGGGAGATGCCGTTGACAACATTCCTGGACTACCTGGTGTGGGAGACAAAACCGCTAAAAAATTCCTAAAACAATACGGCTCTATGGAAAACCTTTTTGCCAATACACATGAGCTTAAAGGTAAAATGAAAGAGAAAGTAGAAGCTAACAAAGAACTAGGACTTTTATCGAAGCAATTAGCTACTATTATTTTAGATTGTCCTGTTACCTACAACGAAGAGGAATACACGATGTGTAAACCCAACAAGGAGGAAACTTTTAAAATTTTTCAAGAATTAGAGTTTAGACGAATTGCCGATAGTTTTAACAAACTATTTGCAGTAGAAGATGCTAAAGAAATTGTGATTCCAAAACAGGATACTCAAAACAGCAATGAACCACAACTTGATTTATTTGCCAATCCAACTACAGAAGCCACATCAACAACTACGGGTTTTACTAATATAGAACGTACGCCTTCTATATATCAGTACATAAAAACCGATGTTGCAAGAAGTTTATTTTTAAAAAAGTTAGCGACTCAAACCAAGGTAGCTTTCGAAATTATAACCGAACGTATTAATTTTGAAGATGTACTTATTGGTTTTGGTTTTTCGTACGAAGAGAATTCGGGTTATTACATCCCTATCGATAATAATCTAGAGACTATTTTAAACGATTTAAAACCTTTTTTCGAAAACAAAGCTGTACAGAAAATTGCTTACGATTTAAAAAGCAACATCAAATATTTAGCGGCACGAAACATTAATTTACAAGGAGATAATTTTGACATTAGTCTTGCACATTATTTGTTACATCCCGATATGAGACATCAAATAGAAATTTTATCGGAAACCTATTTGAACTACGAAATCACACATCAAGAAAAAGTGATTGGTAAAGGGCGTAAAAAAATTAAATTAAGTGAAGTTGCTTTAGATTCTATTACTCCCTATACCTGTGAGCTTGCCGATATTTGTTATAGATTAGAGCCTTTGTTTCAAAAGGAACTTGTAGAAAACAACTTACAAGATTTATATCAAAACATAGAACTTCCCTTATTACGTGTACTTGCAAAAATGGAATTAGAAGGTATACGCTTAGATGTACCTTATTTACAACAATTAGCAGATATTTTAACTACAGATATTGCTGCTTTAGAAACAGCAATACATACCTTGGCTGGTGAAAATTTTAATATTGCATCACCAAAACAATTGGGTATTGTTTTATTTGAAAATATGAAGCTGGTTGAAAAACCTAAAAAAACCAAAACAGGGCAATATGCAACTGGAGAGGATATCTTGAGTAAACTTGCCGAGGAACACGAAATTGTTGCCAAAATTATTGAGTATAGAGGGTTGGTAAAGCTAAAAAACACGTACGTAGATGCTCTTCCTAACGAGGTAAACCCTACCACGCAAAGAGTACACACTACGTATAGTCAAGCAACTGCAGCAACAGGTAGATTGAGCTCTAACAATCCTAACTTACAAAACATACCTATTAGAACAGAACGAGGAAAACAAATTCGTAAAGCCTTTGTAAAAAAAGACGCAAACCATATTCTATTTGCTGCCGATTATTCTCAAATTGAACTACGCTTGATTGCTGAATTAAGTAAAGATCCAGAAATGTTAGCTTCTTTTCAAAACGGAGATGACATTCACAAATCTACAGCAGCTAAAGTTTTTAATGTACCGCTAGACGAAGTAACAAGAGAACAACGTAGCCACGCAAAAACTGTAAATTTTGGAATTATTTATGGAGTTTCTGCTTTTGGTTTAAGCCAACAAACAAATTTAAGTAGAAAAGAAGCTAAAGAACTTATAGAAACTTATTATCAAACCTATCCTACACTAAAAAAATATATGGCTAGTCAGGTAGAGTACGCTAAAGAAAATGGTTACGTAAAAACGCTTTTAGACAGACGTAGGTACTTAAAAAACATCAACTCGGCTAATGCTATCGTTAGATCTGCAGACGAACGAAATGCAGTAAATGCACCAATACAAGGAACCGCAGCAGATATTATAAAAATAGCCATGATTGATATTCAAAATTTACTTGAAACGGGTAATTATAACTCTAAAATGTTATTACAAGTACATGATGAACTAGTGTTTGACATTCATTTAGAGGAATTAGAAACTTTAAAACCGCTTATTATTGCTAAAATGGAAAATGCATACAAACTAAATGTTCCTTTGGTAGTTGATACTGATATGGGAGATAATTGGCTAGATGCTCATTAAAAGCAATAAAAAAAGCGAACTTTTTAAGTTCGCTTTTTTTATTTTGCTTTTCGATTTCCTAAAAATCCGTTTTGTAATCAGAAGTATCTATCGATTTTTTAAAATTAAAATCTATCGAGCTTACTTCGAAAACTATAGTTCCCATTTGCTGATTTTGAGTTACCATTTTCATTACAAACCCTTTCAATTCTGGGTGGCTTTGCCCTCCTCTTCTAAAAGCCAAAGCATCAGTTGCCCAACAAATAGTCTTTTCTTTATTTTTTGTAGTTACAATGTACTTTTTGCAAGTATAGCCTTGTATGCTTTGAGTTTCTGCGGTAGCAACAACAGTTGCAAAAGCTTCATCATCTTCTTTTAATTTAGAAGCCAAATCTAAAGTCTTTATTTTATTCCCGCTATAATCCATTAATCCTAGAACAAGAGCTCCATCATAAATACTAAAATTCTTTATCCTCCCTCCTAAATTATTTGTAGACATAGAGTACGTAGCTCCTTTCTTAAAGTAATCTACAAGCTCTAACCTTCCTTCAGTTTTGGTGTTCGATATTTCATATGTCACCTCTACATCAAAGTCATACACTTTATCTTTAAAACTATTTAACAGCTCAACATCAGCTTTCGTATAAGCTTCTTCTACCCCAGTATACTCTTCTTCTAGACCATAGCCATTTTCATCGATATCATTTTTTTCTTCTATCTCATCTTCATATACTCTTTCTTCTTCTTCGTTTTTATGAATTGATTTGTTGATTTCTTTCGTAACCTTTTCTTTAATTTTCGACGAAATCTTTTTAAACAATTGTGCTTGGCTAGTAAACGAGAACAATAGAATGGCAATAAAAATTAGATTTTTCATTTTATAATATATTTTTAAACAAAACAATATTACGAAATATTATGACACCCACTAAATCAAACATTTAAAACTTAACACAACTCTAAATAAATATAAAACAAAAACATTATTTTTACAGCTTAACTAAAAACAAAACATGGAAAATTTATTCTCACTACAAAGTCTATTCACTTTATTTATGCTTATCCTTTTACAAGCCGTTTTAGGGTTTGATAATTTGTTATACATCTCATTAGAATCTAAAAAAGCACCACTTGAAAAACAAGCCTCTGTAAGAAAAACCGGAATTTTAATTGCTATTGTACTAAGAATCGTTTTGTTATTTCTTTTAGTATCAGTTATCGATTTTTTTCAAGAACCATTTTCTTTCTTAACAGGTGAAATTAAAGATATTGCTAAATTTTCTTTCAACGGTCATAGTTTAATTGTTCTTATTGGAGGTGGTTTTATTTTATATACAGCTATTAAAGAAATATGGCATATGATGTCTTTGGAAGAAGTAGAAAACATGGAAGCTAAAGATTCTAAGTCTCAAAAAAGTGCCGCTGCAGCTATTACAACTATTGTAATAATGAATCTTGTTTTTTCTTTTGATTCTATTTTAGCAGCTATCGGACTTACCAGTGAAATCGAAAGCTCAACCACATCTTTTATTATTATGGCCATCGCAATTGTATTAAGTGGTATTTTAATGTTGGTACTAGCAGATAAAGTTTCTGAATTTTTAAAAAAGAACAGAATGTACGAAGTACTAGGACTTTTTATACTGTTTATTGTAGGTATTATGCTGTTAACAGAAGGAGGACATTTAGCGCATATTGAATTGTTTGGAAACCACATTGTACCTATGAGTAAAACAACATTTTATTTTGTAATTACCATACTTGTTTTAATTGATATTGTGCAAGGAAGATACCAAAAGAAAATACTTGCAAAAAAATCTAAAAATCAAGCTATCAAGTAAATAATTATTCATAATTTTGCAATCCCTTAGATAAACTAAGGAAGAATTATTGTTTAATTATTACAAAAACTAAGTGTAAATGAACACATTAAGTTACAAAACAGTATCGGCTAACAAAGCTACTGTAGACAAGCAGTGGGTATTAGTTGATGCGGACGGACAAACATTGGGTCGTTTAGCTTCTAAAGTTGCAAAACTAGTTAGAGGTAAGCACAAACCAAACTTTACTCCTCACGTAGATTGTGGAGACAACGTTGTAATCATCAACGCTGAAAAAATTCAATTAACTGGAAACAAGTGGTCTGACAAATCTTACATTCGTCACACAGGTTACCCAGGTGGTCAAAGAAGTTTATCTGCAACTGAATTATTCGAAAAAGATCCTATCAGATTAATCGAAAAAGCAGTAAAAGGAATGTTACCTAAAAACAAATTAGGAAGCGCTCTTTACAGAAACTTATACGTTTATGCAGGTGCTGAGCACGCTCAAGAAGCTCAACAACCAAAAGCTATTAACTTAAACGACCTTAAATAATTATGGAGACTATTCACAAAATTGGTAGAAGAAAAACTGCCGTAGCAAGAGTATACGTTTCTGAAGGAAAAGGGAACATTACAATTAATGGTAAAGAATTAACAAACTACTTTACTACTGGTACTTTACAGTACAAAGTAAAGCAAGCGTTATTATTAACAGAGAACTTAGAATCTTTCGATATCGTAGTAAACGTTTTTGGAGGTGGTGTAACAGGACAAGCAGAAGCGATCCGTTTAGCTATTTCTAGAGCTTTATGTGAAATTGATGCTGAAAACAGAAGTGTATTGAAGCCAGAAGGATTATTGACTCGTGACCCTAGAATGGTTGAACGTAAGAAATTCGGTCAGAAGAAAGCACGTA
>JAHDFK010000022.1 GCA_020628175.1 Wenyingzhuangia sp. | reverse complement strand
GAACATGTTCAAACCCTGTTTTTAAAACTTACACACTTGAAGGTATGGTGCCAATAATTACTTACAAACACACTTAAAAGATATCCATAAAATAAAACATTAATATAAGCCTTCCAATTTTAGAATTTGAAATTCAAATTCAGATTTATGAAGGGTATAATAATAAAACTCTTTTCATTAATTAATAAGATACATAATAGTTTTATCTATTTTATTTAAAAGGACTTTGTCAAGAAAAAAAACAAAAGATATTGTACTCGAAATTATCACTATATAATTAAGAACAACGCATGTTTTTATAAGTTGTTTATCTAATACTACTAATTTAAAGAATAGCAATATTTACGAAAATGATCTTATTGTTATCTTCAAAACATGTGTCCTATACAACCCAAAGAGCCCCTAAATAAAATTATTTAGAGGGCTCTTTGGGTTGATGGGTATATTTTATAATTTTTTATTGTCTGCTTTTTGTGTAGCATCTTTAAAATCAATTTCATCTTTATTTAATTCTTCAAAAGCTTTAATCCAGGCATTTTTAAAAGTATTACCAATAGTAATATATACGTTAGTTTTTATATTGTTTAGATCACCCTCAAAAGGTACTTTGGTTGCAATTGTGTTGTTGTTTTTATTAACAATTAAAAATTTAAAAAAACTTAGAAAGCCTTCCCAAATCACATCAATAAATGAATCTTTTTTAGAAATAAATTTTAAATTTTTAAGAAAAGGTTTAACAGTACCAACCATATATCCATCAGCAATAGCCATTTCAGTAAAAAAACTAAAATCACCTTGCTTAAAATCTACACCAGCATAATGATTAGTGAAGTTATTAATAGAAGTAATGTTTGCATTTTTTAGACTCAAAGAAATATCTAGGTCTGGAATTTCTTTAATTAAATTTACCCCCCCCTCAATAGCCATTTTTCCGTTTCCAAATGATTCTGCAGAACCACTAATACTAGAAGGGAGGTTACGTTTTTTCTGAACAACATTTCTTAAGTTTTTAGCATCTAAATTTACATTGTGTATGTCAATATCAATATTAGGTTTTGTATTGGTTTGTATATAAGATATTTTTCCGTTTATGATTTTAAGATGGTTGATATCTATGGGTACTAAACTTGTTAAAGCTTGTGTCCAACTTTCAATATCAGTATTGTTTATAGTATCTTTTTGCTGATCTTCAATAACAAAATTATAGTAAGGTTGGGTTAGCTCAATATCACTAACAATAGCGCCCTTAAATAAAGATTTCCATTCTATAGAAATATCAGCATTTTTTATGTTTACTACAGGTATATTTGTTTCTGCGTTTGTTTTTACGAGATACATGTTTTTAATTTGGTATCCTCCCTTGTATAAATTTACATCAATAGCTTCTACTTCACCGTAATAATTTGGAATATTGGCAAGTACATTATTTACATATTTTTTTAAGAATGTAGGTAAATATAGCCGCAGAGAAATTAAGGCGACCAAAATAATTAATGGAATGGTATATCTTTTTTTGAAATGTATTTTCATAGTATTTTTTGAAATTTATTTTATGGATTTTGCATATGTTTTATCTAAAAAAGACATCATTTTTAATAGATCTTTCTCTTTCATAACTTTTGGTGTTTTAATTTGTCCACCTTTTTTCTTTTTATAATTTAAAAAAGCATGATATTGCTGTTTTGATATTACTTTTACATGTATACTTTCTAGGGCTTTAGATCTAGCTACACTATAATTTTTATTTGCTTTTTTCAAAACTTTATCTAAATAACTAGCGCATATATTTGTATCTGTAGTTGTGTCAGAAACCAAAATCCATTGATGTCTGTAACTATCGTTTTTTTGTATTGCTCCTACAATATATTCGTTAATCTCAAGGTGTAATTCTTTTGAAAGTTTTACAATAGCATTGTCTAATTTCTCTTCAGACAATTGTGATCCTACAACATTTAAGAAAAATTTAGTTCTACCTGTTAGTACAATTTCTTCTTTTTCTAGATTCACAAATTTTATTGTGTCACCAATCATGTAACGCCATGCTCCAGCACTTGTGGTCAATACTAACGCGTATTCTTTGTTTTCTTCTACTTCGTTAATTGTATTCACTTTAGGGTTTTTTAATAAATTTCCATTTTCATCAAATCCATACTGGTTAAAAGGTATAAATTCAAAAAACATGTTGTGTTCTAAAGCCAATTTCATATTCATTGTATTAGGTCTAGCTGTATATGCAATAAATCCTTCTGAAGCTAAATAGGTATCTAATACTTGAATTTTTTTACCACAGATGTTTTCAAAAGATTTACGGTAGGTTTCAAAAGCAACTCCACCAGAAGAGTATAATGAGAAATGAGGCCAGATTTCATGAATGTTTTTTAGGTTATGTTTTTTAATAATAGCTTTTAATACCTCTAAAATCCAAGAGGGTATTCCAGCAATGGCACCAACATCCCAGTTGGGAGCTTCTTCGGCTATTTTTTCAAGACGTTCATCCCAATCTGTAATAGCAGCTATTTCTTTTCCGGGTCTGTAAAATGTATCATACCAATCAGGAAAATTAGTAACATTAATACCACTAATTTCACCTGTTTTAAATCCATATTCATGCGTTTTTAAATTTGCGCTACTACTTAGCATAAAAATTTCTTTTTCAAATACTTCGTCAGCTAGTTCAAAATTAGCTAATGATTTAAGCATTGATATTCCTACTTTTCTAGTATTTGTTATAAAGTCATTTGTGATTGGGATGTGTTTAGACTTTTTACCTGTGGTTCCGCTACTTACAGCAAAAAAGTCAGGTTTGCTAGGCCAAGTTATGTCTGTTTTTTTTTGTTGTTGTAACCACCATTTTTTATTGATTTCCTTATAGGTATGGATAGGCACACTAGCTTGAAATTCTTTAATGTAATTGTTGGAATTTAAAATTTCTGAAAAACCATAGTATTTTCCAAATGCTGTGTCTTTAGCAGTATTTAGTAAATTTTGTAATTGTGTGTTTTGTTTTTCAAATGCTGTTTTGTTTTCTGTAGATAGTGTATCTATAGTTTCTAAAGCCAATTTTATTACTGATCCTAGGAGTGCCATTTACTTAGTTTTAATGATTAAAAAAATATAAATATTTGTTACAGAGTGCTGTTTTCATTTTTTATAAATGATGTTAACATCCAGTGTGATTTTTCCATTTTTCTAATAAAAGTAATCATCATATCCTCGGTTCCTCTATCTTCAATTTTCTTAGCATTATCATTTACGGTATTCATAATATTTAATAATATTTCAAAATCGTTTAAAATGTGATGTACCATTTCTGTAGAGGTAACAGGTGTGTGTACTTCTTTTATCTCAGAATATTCTAAATAATCGCTAAGTGTACTCATTGGTTTTTTTCCAAACACTCTCACACGTTCAGCAATTTCATCAATATTAACTTTTACTTCATTGTATAGTGCTTCAAACTTTTCATGTATATCAAAAAAATCAGGTCCCACAACATTCCAATGAAAATTTCTTAGTTTTTGGTAGTGAACATGATAAGCAGCAAGTAATTTGTTTAAAGAACTCACTATTTGAGCTGTTTCTAAATGTGTAAATCCAATTTTTGCATAAGGTTTTAAAGTAGTATTCATAATATTTATTGTTTTTGATTAATAACTATTACAAAGGTATGTTGATAGTGAAATTTATCTATTGATGGGGTTTTTGTAATGTATTGATTTGTGTCAACTCAAGGTTTCGTTGTTTGAAAAAATATACAATTATAGTGAGCTATTTTATTATTATGTTCTTTGATAAATGTTTTCCACAAATAAATTTGCATGTTTATATGCAATGGAGTTTTTTGGGATAAAAGTAAGAGCTCAAAAATGAAAATTAGCTATTAAATTGTTCTTAAAAAATTAAACAATATATTAATCTTGTTAATTTTTGGTGTTATTTGAATGTAAGTGAAATAAAAGAACAAGAAACAATATCCGAATTGTTATTTTTAAACAAAAAAACAACATGAAGAGAAAATTATTTATCGCCTTTACAGGAATTTTATTGTCTGTTTGTACTTTAACTGCTCAAAAAAAACAACATCCAAGTGTTTTTAAATTTGTTAAAACTGACGAGCCTTCTAACAAGCTTTTGGGGTGGGAGTCTGTACTAAACAATTATGTAATTGTTAAATCACCAGGAACAGTAGAAGAAAATTACGCTAAAATTATAGATTTTATTAAAGTTACCTATTCTAATCCAGAAGATGTGATAGATGTAACTTCTGAAAATAAGTTTGTTAGAATAAAAGGATTGGCTCCAGATTTATATTATACAAGTTCTTTACCTTTACTATCTGAAAAACATGATGTAAGATATACAATGACAATTTATATCAAAGCAGATAGAATGAAAGTTGAGTTAAACTCAATGGAGTACAAAACTATAGATAACGACTACGAAGTACCAGCTAGGTATAAAGACATTCCTTTAAGAAAAGTACCTATTGAGCTTGTAAAACAGATAGAAGTAGAAAATTGGCATCCCTTACGTAAAATTTATGTGTATAAATCTAGTGGTAAACCTAAAAAGCGTGTTTTAGGAAAAACAGATACCTACATAGAAAATTATTTTAACGGGCTTGTAAAAATGTTTAAAAACTATAGCAAGTCTATGAGTTCTGATTCTGATTGGTAGAAAACGAATCTAAAATATACTTTAAAAAGAGACACAAACAGTATTATGTTTGTGTCTCTTTTTTTATTTATAGAAACAGAAAATATGTGTTTTTATTTCCCAATACAGAAATTAGCAAAAATGTTTCCTAGTAGGTCATCATTAGTAACTTCTCCAGTTATCAAACCAAAATAGTACAAAGTTTGTCTAATATCTATCGCCATCAAATCACTAGAAACATTGTTTTGTATGGCATAATCAACTTTGTCAATTTCGTTTAGCGCTTTTAAGAGTGCGTCGTAATGACGCGAGTTGGTAACAATGGTGTCGCTATTATTTAAGGCACCAATGTTTACAAGTTTTGTAAGCTCGTTTGTTAACGCTTCTATTCCCGATTTTTCTTTGGCAGAAATAGCTATTAATTCAGGTAGTTGTGCTTTTAACGTAGCAATATCTTCCGTTGTTACTTTGTCTGCTTTGTTTGCAATAATAATAAGCTGCTTTAACGGAAATTGATTTTTTATTTTGTTGATTTCTACAATAGCTTGATTCGATTTTTCTTGGTCTGAAACTAGGGTAGAAGAGTCAAACAAATAAATAACAACTTGTGCCTGAGTAATTTTTTCAAATGTTTTCTGAATTCCAATACTCTCTACAACATCGTTTGTTTCTCTTATTCCAGCTGTATCAATAAAGCGGTAAGAAACTCCATTAATAATTATTTCATCTTCAATAGTATCTCGAGTGGTACCCGCAATGTCTGATACAATGGCACGTTCTTCGTTAAGCAGTGCATTTAAAAGAGTTGACTTACCAACATTAGGTTCTCCTACAATAGCTACAGGAATTCCGTTTTTAATAACATTACCCACAGCAAAAGAATCAATCAAACGTTTTAAAACCAACTGAATTCTAGCGACTAGAGATTTGAATTCACTTCTATCGGCAAATTCTACATCTTCTTCTGCAAAATCTAATTCCAATTCTATTAAAGAAGCAAAGTTGATTAACTTATCTCTTAGCAATTGAATTTCGTTAGAAAACCCACCACGCATTTGTTGCATAGCTACTTGATGTGAAGCTTCTGAATCTGAAGATATTAAATCGGCAACTGCCTCAGCTTGTGATAAATCTAACTTACCATTGATAAAAGCACGTAAGGTAAACTCACCAGCATCTGCCATACGAGCTCCTTTTTTTAATAAAATTTGAATGATTTCTTGTTGTATATATTGCGATCCATGACAAGAAATTTCGATAGTATCTTCACCAGTATACGAGTGCGGATTTTTAAAAACAGATACCAATACTTGATCGATAACACGTTTTACATCTACAAAATGACCCAAATGCAACGTATGTGATTTTTGTGCTGTTAAAGATTTATTTTCTTTGATAGAAACAAAACAAGCATCAGCAATTTTAATAGCATCTGGTCCAGACAAACGAATAACAGCAATGGCACCAACACCAGAAGCTGTAGCAAGTGCAACAATAGTATCTTTTAATATCATATTGCAAAATTACTGTTTTAACTTATAAGTTATAATATATTAGTATAAATGTAAGCCAATATTTTATGATGAACTGTAGATTTTTTTTTAAACCTAACAGTTCATCATGATATTTTAACAGTTGAGTCATGATTATTTTTGTTCAGCTTTTATCTATGAGATCTTTGAGGTAGTTAATTTAAATAAAAAGAAAATGGAACACACAAAGACAACAAACGAGAATACTAATTTAGAATATAGAAAAAAAGGATTTTATTTTTGCGTACTAAAATATTGTATAGTCATCTTATTCTTAGCTTTTATAAATTATCAATTTGGAGGTTGGCAACATCATAAATGGTTTTTATATCCACTTGTTTTTTGGGGATTAGGATTGATGATAAAAGGATAAAAATTATTTTTATTCCCTTCGTTGGTTAAGGATTCGTAGAAATTGCAAAGAAAGATCCATCAATTTAATGTTGATGGATCTTTTTTTTAGGCTTTTAAAATACGATCAATATTATTGATTTCTTCTTCTAAAAATGGCGGGTAATTTACAGCATTTACATTTTCTTCTAATTGGTTAGGGCTACTTGCTCCAATCAAAACAGTAGTAATAGCTTGCTGTCTTAATATCCAAGAAATAGCCATTTGCGATAATTTTTGACCTCTATTTTTAGCAATAACATCTAATTTTTGAATTTTGATAATTGTTTTTTCTACTGCATCTTTTTGCAAATAAGTATTGTTTTTTGAAGCTCTAGAATTTTCAGGTATTCCATCTAAATATTTGTCTGTAAGTAATCCTTGCGCTAAGGGAGAGAAAACGATAGCACCAATTTTTTGTTCTAAAAGAGTAGGCAACGTATTTTTTTCGATACTTCGTTCTAACATAGAATATTTAGATTGATGTATCAAACAAGGGGTTCCTAATTCTGTTAATATTTTTTGAGCTTTTATAGTATCTTCTGCACTATATCTAGACAAGCCTATGTACAATGCTTTTCCTTGTTTTACTAACAAACTTAAAGCTTGCATTGTTTCTTCTAAAGGAGTTTCAGCATCAGGTCTATGATGATAAAAAACATCTACATAATCTAGTCCCATTCGTTGCAAGCTTTGGTCTAAACTAGCAACCAAATATTTTTTAGAACCATTGTTTCCATAAGGGCCTGGCCACATATCGTAACCTGCTTTTGTAGCTATAAATAACTCATCTCTATAACCTTTAAAATCTTTATTTAAAATTCTACCAAAATTTTCTTCGGCACTACCATAAGGAGGTCCATAGTTGTTGGCCAGGTCTAAATGTGTAATACCTAAATCAAAAGCTTTTTTTAAAATGTTTCGTGCATTTTCAAACGAATCAAAAAAGCCAAAATTATGCCACAAACCTAAAGATAATTTCGGCAGTAAAATACCACTATGTCCACAACGATTGTATTCCATTTTTGTATATCTATCAGGGCTTGGTAAATAGGGTTGAGGATTTGATTTATCGTTGATATGCATGGTCTTAAATTTTGTATGAATTTACAAAACCTCATTCAATATTAAGAATGATTTGTAGTTAACTAAGCAATAAAATTTTGTTATTATTTTTCAAGCTGTAATTATTTAGTTGCTTAGCTAACTAAATTTTCTATCTTTGCAGTATGAATGAAGAAAATTTATATTTTCAAATAGAACTTACAGCTCGTAAAATTAGACGATTTGGTCAAAATATTTTAACTGAGCACAACATAAATATAACCATAGAGCAGTGGTTAGTACTTAAAGTTATTTATGAAAATAAGGGTATCAATCAAATTAAAGTAGGAGCTATTTTGGTAAAAGATAAACCTACAATTTCTAGAATGATAAAAAGTTTATTGACAAAAAACTATATCATTAAGGAAAATACCACCGATGATTTACGTGAATTTAGCTTATCGTTAACTAAAAGTGGAGAAGAATTGGTTAAACTATTACTTCCCACCATTATAGATATTAGAAAAAAAGGATTAGGTAATTTATCTGAAACTGAAAAAGAAGTAACTAAAACCACACTTTTAAAAATTAGAGAAAATTTAGAAAACTAAAATTTAAGCATAAGGTTGCTTAGCTAACTATTTAATTAAAAACCATTATACCATGAAAAAAACAATTTTAATTCTATTTGTTTTTACTGCATTATCATGTAGTTTACAATCGCAAAACAAAACTTTAGAAAAAGAAGTAAAAGCAGCACTACAAAGCTATATACATGCTGGAGATATTAATGATGCTAATGCATTACAGCCTTTATTGAGTGATAATTTTAGAGTAGTACTTTTTGATGCTGCAAAACAAGGGACAAGTGTTTTAGATAAAAATTTGTATACATCTTTTATTAGAGATAAAAAATTTGGAGGTTATACTAGAACTTCTGAATACCACGCCGTAAATTTTGTTGGTGAAAATATGGCAACAGTACAAATTACATTAATTAGTCCTGGAAAACCTACCTTGAAAAACTTTTATAGTTTAGTGAGAGAAAAGGGAACATGGAAAGTTTTGCAAGATTTTGTAACGCTTGTAAAATAAATCATAGTTTTTCTCATTTTTCAGAACGCAAGCTTTAATCATTGGCTTGTGTTTTTTTGGATATATAGAAAAGTGAGTTCGACACTAAACAAAACAGTTTTCACATTTACCTTGAATTAAAATTTGAGAAGCAACAACCTCTCTGTTAGGAATATTAGGGATAAGCACATTAATGTTCAAACAATCTACCTTACCACAACTTAAACATTCAAAATGCGGATGTACATCAAAATGTTTAGAGTTTGTACAAGTATTACATTTAGCATACCATTTATTTCCTTTTTTGTCGAGAAAAGAATGTAGAACCCCATCATCTTCAAGCTTGTCTAAAACTCTGTAAATAGTAGTTTTGTTTAGTTCTGAATTTAGGCGTTTGATTAATGCTATTGCCGAAATAGCACCCACACTGTTGTTAAATTCAGAAAGTAAAATTTCTACAGACTGTGTTTTTCTTATAATTCCCATACATACAAACTTATTACAACTAAGTTGCATAAACAAATTATATAATTACATTTGCAACTTAGTTGCATTAATAAAAAGTATGATTAAATTAATTTTTAAAAAGCCAGACACCTACGGTGCCATAGCTAGTAGTTTATGTGTTATTCATTGTTTAGCTACCCCTTTTATTTTTATTACCCAAACAAGTGTTTTACATGGTGATAAAAGTCGAATTTGGTGGTCTAATTTAGATTATCTTTTTTTAATTGTTTCTTTTCTAGCAGTTGCTCGTTCTGCGAAAACTACTTCAAAATTTTATATAAAACCTGCTCTATGGATAAATTGGACCATCTTATTTTTGTTAGTTATTAACGAAAAAATAGAGTTTATAGCATTGCCAGAAATTATAACCTACATTGTGGCCCTTTCACTTTCTGTACTACACATATATAATTTAAAGTATTGTGAATGTAATAACAACAAATGCTGCAATCACCTTGGGTAAAAAAGTTAAAACATTTAAAGATTGGCTTTCTTAAAAAACAAATGCTATTTAAAAAGGTTTAGATGTTTTAAAAACTAGATATTCAATTATATTTGAACTATGGATTTGAAACAACCTTCCGTAAAATTAATAGAATGTCCTAGAGATGCTATGCAGGGCATTAAAAATTTTATCAGCACAGAAAAAAAAGCCGCTTATATAAATGCTATTTTACAGTGTGGTTTTGATACGGTTGATTTTGGAAGTTTTGTATCTCCTAAAGCCATTCCTCAAATGGCAGATACGAGTAAAGTTTTAAGCCAATTAAATTTAGATACTACCAAGAGTAAATTATTGGCAATTGTTGCCAATACAAGAGGCGCAACCAATGCCTGTGCTTTTGACGAAATTACGTACTTAGGTTATCCGTTTTCTATTTCCGAAATTTTTCAAGTTCGAAATACTAACAAAACCATTGCAGAAAGTTTTAAGGTATTACAAGCTATTTTAGAAATAGCGCAAAAACACAATAAAAAAGTAGTAACCTATTTATCTATGGGCTTTGGTAATCCTTATGGAGATCCTTGGAATGTAGAAATTGTAGGGGAGTGGGTAGAAAAATTAACAGCTATTGGGGTGGATATATTATCACTTTCAGACACTGTAGGTACTGCGAACCCAGAAAGTATTTCTTATTTATTTTCTAACTTAATACCTATGTATCCAAATGTTGAGTTTGGAGCACATTTACACACAACCCCTCAACAATGGCATACTAAAATTCATGCTGCTTATACAAGTGGTTGTACCCGCTTTGATGGAGCTATTAAAGGTTATGGAGGCTGTCCTATGGCTACCGATGCTTTAACAGGGAACATGCCTACCGAAAAAATGTTGTCTTATTTTACCCAACACAAAGTACATACAGGCGTAAATACACTCCGTTTTGAGAGTACCTACAATGCTGCCTTAGACGTATTTAATCATTAATTATATTCGAAAACGTTTTCGTATATTTATTTATAATAAATTAAAATAAGTATTTGTTATTTAGAATTGATCTGTATATTTGCCAAAGAAAAAGCAAATTACTTAAAACAAGTCTAAATAAAAGATCAATGAAAATTACAAAAATTACTTTCGCAACTCTATTAGCAGCAGCAACATTATTTACTTCTTGTAAGAATGAAGATATTATAGGTGATATAGCAAATGCAGACACATATGTATTTACAAGAAACGGAGAATCTACGGTAAGCTTTGGAGGGCAAACAACACGTTTAAAGCAAGTAAACGAAATAGGAGGTTTGTTAAGTGATACCGAAGTAACTTTAGCAGATTTAGAAAAAAGATTTAAAGAAGGAGAAGGGTTTACAGATGCTGACTTAAATGGAACAGGAAAAGTTGTTAGAAGCAAAGTAGCCAACTCTATTGGTATTTTTGATAAAGGTGCAACAGCAGCTTCTGATGAAATTAAAAAAACGTTTGATGGTTATTTAGCAAGTTTTATTTCTGAAGTACAACCTACAATAGCAAAAAAACCAGCAGATGTAGCGACAGTAGGAACACCAGGTGTTGCCGATAAAGAGAGATATGTAAACGCTAAAGGATTGGAATACAACCAAGCGTTTTACAAAGGTTTAATTGGAGGTTTGGTTGTAGACCAGGTTTCTAACCATTATTTAAATAGATTAGATGACGAATTAGATAATTCGGGAAACTATAG
Organism: Wenyingzhuangia sp.; assembly: GCA_020628175.1. The sequence continues at coordinate 11,620 of JAHDFK010000022.1, read as the reverse complement.
AGCAGCGAATGATGCAGATACTGTTGCAGAAGGAAAAACATATACAACTATGGAGCACCACTGGGATGAAGCTTATGGTTATGTATACGGTTTAGATGCTGATGATGATAGCTTGTTACAAAAATACATTGGTAGAGTAGAAGGAGATTTGGATTTTAAAGGAATTGCAAATACTATTTTTACAGCTTTTGGAACAGGACGTAAGGCTATTGTAGATAAAGATTATACGTTAAGAGATGCCCAAATTAGCATTATTAGAAAAGAAATTGCAAATGTAGTAGGAATAAGAGCTGTATATTATTTACAACAAAGTAAAGACAAGTTAGAAACTAGAGAAGAAGCTTTCCATGGTTTATCAGAAGGTTACGGATTTGTGTATTCACTACAATTTTTAACATTAGACGGTGAAACACCATTATTTACAAAAGCCGAAGTTGATGGTTACATTGCAACTTTAGAAGCAGGAAACGGATTTTGGGATATTACGGCAGAAACATTAGATGATTTATCTACTAAAATTGCTGCTAAATTTGATTTTACAGTTGCACAAGCTGCAGAATAATGAATTCATAAAAAGTATAAAATAGGTTAGTTATCGCTAACCTATTTTTGTATATATTTGCATTTAATTAGAATTAATAAAAATTAATAATGAGGAAATTTGTTGTAGGATTAGGAATTTTATCAGGAATTTTATTTTCTTGTTCAGGAGATGACACTAAAGTTGATGAAGGTACAGGTCCCGTTGTAAATCCAGTTACTGTTACAGGTACATTGTCTGATGCTTTTAGTAGAAAAAGTGTATTAACCAATTGGGTAAACAACATTATTGTTCCTAGTTATGCCAATTTTACAAGTCAATTAGCAGCGTTGAAAAAGGCAGAAACTGTTTTTGTAGATAGTCCATCAGAAACAACTTTAGTAGCTTTACAAGAAGCTTTATTTACAGCACAAAAAGGATGGCAACATGTTGCGATGTTTGAATTTGGTAAAGCAGAAGAATTAAACTACAGAACTTTTATGAATAGTTATCCTGTAGATTTTGAAACTTCTATAAATGCAGAAAATTCTGAAGAAGATGATACCAATATTTTAGACAATATTAACGAAGTTTCTAAAAAGAAAATTGTTGATGAGGCTGGAAATTTTGTAGCATTTGAAAACAGAACATTAACAATAGACAACATAGATTTTTCGATTAGCGGTAGAGCAGATGAGCAAGGTTTTGCTGTGGTAGATTATTTTGTAAACGGTTTGGCAACTTCAAATTCAGAAATTATAAGTTTCTATACAACAAACGCTAAAAGTGCAAATTACAAGACATATTTAACTAAAGTTGTAGATAGAATGGTTGCTTTAACCAACGAGGTAACTACTTACTGGGATGCTAACAGTGCTACAGTAATTAGCAACGATGGTTCTGATGCATCGGCTTCTTTTGATAAGTTGATTAATGATTATTTAAACTACTTAGAAAAAGGTTTTAGAGAAGCTAAAATAGCAACACCTTCTGGTAAAAGAAATGGTATTGAAAATGAAAAAGCTGTTGAATCTTTTTACAGCTCACAAAATTCTAAAATCTTGTTTTTAGAGGCTTATAAAGCATTGCAAAATTTTTACGAAGGAAATGCTTTTAGCGACAATTCTAAAAAAGGACATAGCATCAAATCGTATCTAGAATCTTTAAATGCTACCGTTTGGGATAGCGATCAAAGAAAAGAAGTTGCAATAACAGAATTAGCAGCTACACAATACACGGTAATTGATGAAGCTGTTGCATTACTAAATGATGATTTTAGTGTTCAAATTGCTCAAGATAATGTTAAATTATTAAATACATTTAATGTTATTCAAGAATATATTGTATTAACCAAAACAAACATGTTTCAGCAATTAAATGTAAAGGTTGATTTTGTGGACGGTGATGGTGATTAAAGAATGAATTCAATTTTAAAATATATTAAAAATTCTTACACAGAAGCAGCTACTTTAGCTGCTTTTCGTGTAATTTTTGGTGTATTAATGCTATGGAGTCTTATCCGTTTTATAAGTATGGGGTGGGTAGAAAATTTTTACATCCTCCCAAAATGGCATTTTACCTATTATGGATTTTCATGGGTAAAAACATTAGGAATATATACCTATGCTGTATTTGCAATAGCTATGGGAGCCTGTATAGCTATTATTTTAGGTTATAAGTATAGAATAGCCATCATTACCTTTTTTTTAAGTTTTACATATATCGAGCTTATAGACAAAACAACTTACCTAAATCACTACTATTTCGTAAGTATTTTAAGCTTTTTATTGTGCTTTTTGCCTTTGCATGCCACTTTTTCGTTAGATGCTAAGCATAGAAAAAAAGAATATACAAAAATACCTTCTTGGACAGTTGATGTTATAAAAGTGCTCTTATCTATTGTATATTTTTATGCAGGTCTGGCTAAATTAAATTCTGATTGGTTGCTACGAGCCCAACCTTTAAAAATATGGTTGTCTACAAAAACAGACTTACCTATTATAGGTAGTTTTATGAATCAGAATTGGTTTCACTACAGCATGAGTTGGAGTGGAGCATTGTATGATTTATCAATCCCATTTCTATTATGGAATAAAAAAACAAGACCCTATGCATTTGTGGTGGTGGTTATTTTCCATTTATTTACAAGAGTGCTATTTTCTATAGGTATGTTTCCTTACATTATGATTTGTGCAACACTCATATTTTTTGATAGCACACTACATCATAGGTTTATTAATTTTTTAAAAAACAGTACCGATCTTTTAAATTACAAGGTATCATCAACCGTGTTGGTATATAACTTTAAACATCTTAAAAAAACGCTATTTATAATTAGTCTATTTATATTAATTCAATTAATTTTGCCGTTCAGAAATTTGTTGTATCCTGGTGAGTTGTTTTGGACAGAGCAGGGCTTTCGTTTTTCTTGGAGAGTGATGTTAATTGAAAAAGTTGGAGCGATTACTTTTACTATTAAAGATGGTAAAACCGGTGCGTTTTTTCAGGTAAATAATTCCGATTTTTTAACTTCTTTTCAAATCAAACAAATGAGTTTTCAACCCGATTTTATAGTGGAGTATGCACATTTATTGGGAGATCATTTTAAAAGCCAAGGACATCAGAATATACAAGTTTTTGCAGAGTGTTATGTGGCTTTAAATGGTAGGTTACATCAACAATATATAAATCCCACGGTGGATTTGTATCAAGAGAAAGATAGTTTTAAAAATAAAACGTGGATTTTACCACTGAATGATGAAATTAAAGGATTTTAAAATATTTGTATTAGTTTTTTTGTGTATGCAAGCCGCATTTTCACAAAAAATTACGTTTCATGTTACAGATAGCGCTACCAAACAACCCTTGAGCTATGTGCAAATTGTAAAGAATAAGAATCAGTTTTTGGTATTTACAAACGAAAACGGAAATGCAACCTTTACTACAAAACAAAATAGGTTAGAAATTTCTTTTTATTTATTAGGTTATCAAACTTTAACGAAAACTCTAGATACCAACAAAGAATCTTCTTTAGAGATTGAGCTACAACCGTTACAAGAAAAATTATCTGCGGTAATTTTAGAGACTAAAAAGAAAGAATTTCACGAGGTTACAACGTTAAAAAATGTTGAGGGAACGCATATATATGCAGGTAAAAAAACAGAAGTTGTAAATTTAGATTTAACACAAGGAAATAAAGCAACCAATACACCCAGACATGTTTTTTCTAAAGTTGTTGGGTTAAATATTTACGACAGTAACGACGGTGGTTTGCAATTGAATATTGGAGGTAGAGGATTGGATCCTAATAGGACAGCAAATTTTAATACACGCCAAAACGATTATGATATTAGTGCAGATGTATTGGGGTACCCAGAAAGTTACTATACACCCCCAAGCGAAGGTTTAGAAAAAATACAAGTAATTAGAGGGGCAGCTTCTTTACAATACGGAACACAGTTTGGAGGTTTGATTAATTTTATTACCAAACGACCTGTACAAAATAAACCTATTGAGTTTATTACACGTAATTCGGTTTCATCGTTTCAAACACTTTCTAATTTTACTTCGTTATCGGGTACAGTAGGTAAGTTTAGCTATTATGCGTATTACAATGGTAAAAAAGGAGAAGGCTTTCGTCCAAATTCAGATTATAAATCTAACAACGTATTTGCACATTTAGGTTATCAATTCTCAGAAAAAACCAAAGTATCTTTCGAAATTTCTTCACTAAACTATTTGGCGCATCAACCAGGTGGTTTATCTGATGTTGAGTTTTTAGAAAATCCTTTACAAAGTTATTTAACTCGAAATTGGTTTAAGGTAGATTGGAAGTTATATAATTTAAAACTAGATCATAATTTTACAGAAAAAACAAAAGTATCGTTAAGCGTTTTTGCTTTAGATGCATCGCGTAAAGCAATTGGTTTTAGAGGAGATACAGGTTTAGACGCTCCAGCGTTGTTCCAATCAAGTTCTGAAGGAAATTTAGACCCTATTGATGAATTTGGTGAGTTTTTAGAGGCTCGAGACTTATTAGTGGGTAACTTTAGAAATTATGGAACAGAAGTTCGATTTTTGTCGAGTTACACCTTACATAAGCAAGAACAGTTTTATGTATTAGGAGCTAAAGTATACAAAGCAAATAACAGTGCTCAGCAAGGAGCAGGGAGTTTAGGGACAAACGCAGATTTTAATTTTGTAAGTACAGCAGCTCAATATCCGAATCAAAATAACTTTGATTTCCCTAATTTTAATACTTCTGTTTTTGGAGAGCACATTTTTAATGTAACAGACAAATTGAGTATAACTCCTGGTTTCAGATTCGAACATATTAACACTGAGTCAGAAGGAAGCTTTTACAATGCCGTTACCGATACTACCATAGCAGATAACAATTCTTTTGTAAGAAATTTTGTATTGTTAGGTTTGGGACTAAGTTACAAGCCTACACCAATTGTTGAGTTATATGCAAATGCATCTCAAAACTATCGTTCTGTTACCTTTTCTGATATCAGAACAGTAAATCCATCTTTTGTTATAGATGAAAATATTACAGATGAAGAAGGTTTTACGGCAGATTTAGGAGTACGAGGAAGTGTGAAAAAATCGTTTACCTACGATGCAAACATTTTTGGTTTGTACTATGGAAATAGAATAGGGCAAATTTTTTCTACAGAGCCACCAAATAGAGCCAAATGGGTTCGAAAAAATATAGGTACAGCTTTTATTTATGGTTTAGAATCTTTAGTACAGTGGAATATTCAAGAAACGTATTTTAAAAATCATAAAAATTTAAAATTAGGAGTTTTTTCAAATCTATCTATTACAAAATCAGAATATATAGATTCTGAAGATAATGGAGTAGAAGGGAATGAAGTGGAATTTATTCCATTAGTAAATTTAAAAACGGGTGTAGAGTTTGGATATAAAAATTTACTAACAAGTATTCAATATACTTTTGTAGATAATCAATTTACAGATGTTACAAATTCTCCTTACAATCCTAACAATACAACAACTGTAGCAGGAGCTATCCCTAGTTATGATATTTTAGATCTCACAGCATCCTATAAGTTTAACAAACACTTTAAACTAGAAACAGGAATTAATAATGTATTAGATAATAGCTATTTTACAAGACGTGCAACTGGATATCCAGGGCCTGGGATTATACCAGCAGCACCAAGAAGTTATTATGCAACTTTAGAAATAAAGTTTTAAAGTTCGTTTTTTAGAAATCAATAATAAATTTCTTATTTAATTCGGTCATTCAATTCAATAGTGAGTTCATCGATGTTTATGTCTGATCGTATCAATGAAATAATAGATGATAGTTGATTTTTTAATTTTTTATATTCTAACTTATTTTCATGGGGATTAGTTAGAGAAATCTCTGAAAGGAATTCCGTCAATGAATCGGAAAAAGTATCTAATTCTGTATATATTGTATTGGGTAGTAGTATGATGAATTTAGAAATTAAATTGTCAAATTCATAAGCTTTCTCAAAGTACCTGTTTAGATAAGTTTCAGATTGTAAAGTAGCACTATGATCTTTTTCCAAAGCATTTACAATTATATAATATTCATGATAGATTTTTTTAGCTTCGTAAACAATGTCTTTGTAAGCATTTATTTTCTCTTGATAAAGTATATCTTCGTTTGACTTTTTTTGTTCTCTTTTAAAAGTTAAATACGATAGTATAAAAGCCAAAACAGATAAAAATACAGCAAAAAAAGTTATTTGATCAGAAACTTCCAATAGAATATATTTTAGAATTATAAATTAGGCTGTCCAATCGTATTGTTCATAATAATCATTTAAATCTGTTTTGCTGATTTGATATTCTCTAGCTACAATCCAATAAGTATCTAAAATAGAAATTAAATGTTGTTCTATAATGTTTTCTTTTTTCGTTTGGCTTTTAACACTCCTACCAAGTCTATCATGATCTAACAGCCTCATCATAGAGGTCATAATATCATCTTTAGTATATTTTTTTGCTTTACCATTTCTAAGGTTTCTTTCTTCATCTTGTAGTCCTCCAGCATGTGTACTTTCATTTTGTCCGCCAGTTGAACCCCCACTCGTTTTTAGAGAAGTTAAGGCAATTCTATTTCGAATCTCTAATAAAAAGTTTGCATATTTATCAACATCGTCTAAGGTAATTTGTGTTGTGTCTTGCCCAGTGGCATTGTCATATCTTTGATCACTTAAAGTGGTAATCCATTTAGCAGTTTCAGCATATCCAGGTAAAAATTTAATAATAGCATGCGTGTATAATAAACTTCCCCAAGCCGTATCTGGCGTCTGACCATAAATAGCATTTATAATTTGATGTTCAAATGTAACGTAAGCTGTCATGTGATCTCCTTGGCTATTACTTCCTGTTAAAGGACCTGGAGGTCTTTTTCCATCTCCAGTAGCAGCAATAACACCTTTATTATCACGTACGTCTATCATTCTTTGTAGCGCAGTAGAATTTGTATTTACAAAGGGAGTTGCGTTTTCTTGTGTTTTTTTTAGTTGTATATGCCGATTACTTTGGTTCGCTATAGCTTGAAATTTTATGTGTTTGGAATCTATAGCCCTTTTGTTTGCAAATACAGTTGTACCTGTATTTGCAAACTTAGAATTTTGAGGTTTCTTTACTTTTAAATTATGGGCATATGATTGCATAAAAGATAAAGTATTATGCTTTTACAAACTTCTTTTGATACACTTTATTAGAAGTACTGTTTTTTAACTTTAAAATATAATAGCCTTCACTTAAAATAGAAGTATCATAGGTGTCTTTAGTAGGATTGAAGTCTACTTTTGCTTTTGTAGTTTTACCATCAAACGTTATAATCTGAAGTTCAAATATTCCATTCTCAGGTACTTCTAAAGAAAGTAATTGAGTTTTAGGATCAATTAAAATATTAAAATTAGAGTCCGTATCTATGTTTTCAGTAGATAAATTCTCTATGATAATTCCATTATTATCAGCATCATCAACGATAAATTGCTTGTCTTCACTTTCAAATCTTTTCAAATACATCCAAAAAGCACCTTGTTCTCTTGTTAAAACATGACATAATCCCCAAGATACACCAGTAACTGGAGAAATTTCATCTCCTACGGGTCTATACAAACCAGCAGCTTCAGGATAATCAGAAGAAGGATCTAAACGAACGTAGCTTTCAACTTCACCTTTTATGTCAAAGTTAATACCATCTGAGGCATATTGTAACGTTCCAAACTCAGGACCATCTTGATGTAGCATAATTCCAATTCCTTCACCAGATTTCCATACACATACTTCGTGTCCGGTATTGGTAACGGGGTTGTAAGGAGATTTTACGTAAGGTCCTGTAGGGTTATCAGCAATAGCTACACCCCATTTTACCTGTTTGTCTAAGTTCCAAACACCTAAACCACAAACATTTCTTTCATTTCCTTCTCCTTTGTAGTATAAATAAAATTTTCCTTTAAAAGGAATCACACATGGATCGTGTACAGCATTGCTATCAAAAACCGGTTGATTACTTACTGTAGGTGCTAATATTGATTTATCAAGTTTTGTCCATGGTCCATCAGGTGAGTCTGACCAAGCCATAGCAATGGTATTTTTCCCATAAATACCTTCTAAGTTAGAGGCAGCTTGATAGATTAAATAGAATTTTTTTTCATGGTAGAAAATTTCCGTTGTAAATGCCGATCGAAAATCTGCTGATCCTGCAGGTCCTCTTTGTACGGCAGGTCCTTCTTCTTTCCAATCATAACCATCTGTAGAGGTTGCATAATACAAATCGTTAAAATCCCATGGTGCTTGTTTTCCAGGAGCATTGGTTAAACTATAAGAATACCAAACATAATATTTACCATTTACTTTTATTACAGAACTTGGGTCACGTCTGGTGTATCTAACGTTTGGAGCTAAATCTCCTTGTAGATTATAACGATTGTATGATATATTCCATTCTGGATTATTTGGGATTGTTACTTTACACGAGTTTGTTCGATCGTGTTCTTCTAAGCGTAATGTTGCTTTACTTTTTAATGTTTGGGCTTGTAACATTGTAGATGTTAAAGCCGAAAAGAGTAAGAGTTTTAATACTTTCATGTTGTTTTTTAAATTTATTTAAGGGAACAACAATTTATGTTAATAAATTAACATATTGTAATAGAATAAGAAGTTATTTTTTATTTGATTAGAAGGATTGAGGCTTCCAATTAATGTTTTACAATTTTGGTACCTATAAAATTTCCATCTATAATATCAAGTAAAATATTTTCGGTTTCACCATTTACGATATAGGTCGGAATATCTTTTTTAGCGCTTTTTTGAGCTACATCTAATTTAGATTTCATTCCACCTCTTCCTTCACCTTCTCCTTTAACACTTTCTTGTATATATGCATCTAAATTTTGATTGTAACTTACTTCTTCAATCAATTCTGAAGATTCGTCTTCTGGATTTCCAGTAAATACACCATCGATATCCGTAAGAAGAATTAATTTGTCAGCACCTATCAATTCAGCAATCAAACTAGCCAATTCATCATTATCTGTAAACATTGATTTTGTTACAGAAACAGTATCATCTTCATTGGCAATAGGCACAACTCCTTCAGATAGCAATCCTTTGTAACAGTTAATCATATTGTCTCTATGAGCTCCTGGAGCAAAATCTCTTTTGGTGGGTAAAACTTGTGCACAGTTGATACCATAATCATTAAAAATATTATAATACAAACGCATAAGACGTGGTTGACCTACAGATGAATATACTTGCCTTCTAATAGATTTATCTTTAATGTTAGATCCTCCTAAAACTTCTTTTCCTGCAATTGCCGAACCAGACGATACTAAAATAGTCATGATATTACGTTCGTAAAGATTGGCTATTTGTGATACTAATTGTTGAAGAACCGGACGAACAATTTTGTTGTTCTTATTTTTCATAACGTTGGTTCCTACTTTCACAACAATTAACTGGTCGTACATATATATAATTTTTTGCCCAAATCTATGAATAATAAAGGCTAATCTAGAATTTATGCGTAGTATATATTTTAGAATACTAGCTAAAAGGCTATTATTATAGAGTAAATTAGGTTTTTTGATTAAAAAACAGCAATATGTTTTAGTTTTTACCTCTAGGACGATCTTTTTTTTCGAGTATTTTTATTGAATGTAGATTTACAGCAGCTCCTCTAGAATCCGCTACTTTGATAGAACTTCGTTCAATCATTACTTTTTCGAAATTAATTAAGACTAAATTTCTAATTCCCGTTTTTCTCCAATCTGTATATTTATTACAATTTTTAGTAATAGATCTTGCTAATTCTAAAGCATCTATCAAAGCTTGATTAGCGCCTTGTCCTTTAAAAGGGCTCATAGGATGTAAAGCGTCTCCAATTAAAGTTACATCGTTTAAATTTTGAAGGGATTTTCTATCTAAGGCATCTCTATCGTAAACGGGATATCCTGTAATTTTACATTCAGGTGTTGCTTTTATAATTTCAGGAATAGGTGAGTGCCAGTTGGTTTTAAGAATAGCTTCTTTTTTTAACTTTTCAGGATCTTGTTTGCTTAGTTTAATAGCTTCTTGTTCTACAATAGGATAACTCAATTGCCACATAATAGTATCAGCAGTATAAGGCATCATGTATATTCTTTCTGTTCCATTTGCTGTTTGAAATACTGTTTTAGAATCGAGTAGTTTACTTTGAATGTCTTTTAAGTTTTGTAACGGACAAATACCTAAAATAACAATACAATTTAAATAACGTAGCGGAGTATCTAAATTTTTAAATGTTAATTTTCTTACGCTGCTTCTAATACCATCAGCTCCCACAACTAAATCAGCTTTTACATGTTTTATCTTACCATCTACTAAAAACTGTAAATTGTTTGTTTTGGTATTAGAGATTGAAATTAGTTGATGTCCCCATTTTATTTGCGAGTTATTTTCTAATTCTTCTAACAGCCTAGCTCTTAAACCTTGTCTTGCAATATGAATGTTGGTTCGTTTATGATGTTTGTTATGAGAGATTAAAGTTTGTTCTTCAAGCCATTTTCGAGTTCCCCATTCACCAAGTATTTCTCCATTTGTATTATGAACAATATGTTTTGTAGAGATTATACCATTTTTTAATTCAGTAATACCTAATTCTTTTAATGTTTTAGCAGCTTGTTGTAAAGTTAAACCGTAACCTTGAGATCTGCTATCAAAACTTACATCGCGTTCATATAATGTAAAAGGAATACCTCTGTGTAAACAGGCTACAGCTAGTGCCGTACCTCCAATACCAGCACCAATAATTGCTACATGTGGATACATAGTTGTATTTTGATTTATAGGTGTTTCGTTTTTAATAATTCCTAAACCGGAGCATGTTGTACAAAGATAAAGAGGTGCTTTAGGAAGAATAGGAGGAGTGTTTGTTTTACCAGTTTTATAATTTTCTAATTCTTTTTGATAACTGAGTTTTATTTTTTTAGAAAGGCCTCTACTTTTCTTTGCTTGTCCATTACAATTTGTACAAGGCACCCAACTTTCTTTACTCATAATATATTTATCTAAAAATCGTAAAGTAAAATTAATATAAGATTTTGTATAAAATACGTGTTTTAATATTTAGTTGATTTTAGGTATCTAAAATTATTTCATAAGTAATACCGAACTAATGCCTAAAATAATCTTTAGTAAATTTTTACTACTCAAAATATCTTTAAAAAAATAAAGATTAACCATAATTGTGATTATAAATGCTAGTGATCTAGCTGCAGAAGCTATTGAAGTTTTTATTTCTTGTAAAGCCAAATTAAATAAGAATACACTTATAAATAGAAATATAGCAACAAATAAAGGCCATTTAAGTTCAGTGTAATTAGTTATTATAGTTTTCTTAACAGAAAAATATAAAATACAAGAAAATAAAAATCCAAAAATATAATACCATAAAGTTGTATTTATAGAACCTATATGTTGTACACTTTTTTTGAAAAACAAATTACTGATACCTAAAAAAAGTACAGAGATTAATAAATATATATAGACACTGTCCCACAATTTGTGTAAGTTTTAAAAATAGGGTTTAGTTCTTTTATA
>JAHDFK010000005.1:56870-91362 GCA_020628175.1 Wenyingzhuangia sp. | reverse complement strand
TTGAACATGTTCAAACCCTGTTTTTAAAACTTACACACTTGAAGGTATGGTGCCGTACAATTATTTCCATATTGTTAAAACAAAAGCTCTTGTAATTTACAAGAGCTTTTGTTTTTAAAGACTTATTTTTTTAGAGTAAGTGGTATTGTCTATATGTATAGAGACGATGTATATTCCTTTGGTAAATTTAGTAGTAGAAAAATTAGTATTGTTCTCTTCTATGTTTGTAGAGAGTAAAATATGCCCCTTAATATCTGCTATTTGTATTTGCGTTTTTTTATTTTCAGGAATCATTACCCGTAATATATTTTGTTCTGCAATTACAGAGATAATTTTAGAGTTTGATGCCACAGGAGTTAATGTATTGCTTAGGGTTTCTATTTTTGTACTAGGATTATAAATTTGTATGGCAGCACTACTAACAAAACCACCAGAGTCAGAAAACAATAGTTCTAGTGTATTGTTTGTTTGTAATTGGTCTTCAGGAATAGATATTTCTAACAAACCAAAAAAGGAATCTCGTATTGTTTGAGCATCTCCTGCATAGGTTGTGGGAGTTGTCATAACTGTTCCATTTAATTTAACCATTGGGTAGAGCTCTTTTCCATGAACTCTACCAATACCAATTCGTAATTTTCCATAAGAGTTTTCCGATACATTTAATTGAGAAAATGTAAAAGAAATAGGTGTATTGGCTATGATGCTTTTTTTGTAGCTAGTTGCATAATGTATTTGTTCGTTTACAGTTTCGTTTACAGTGATAGGTTCTTGATAACATACTTCTATAATAGCTGTAGCTTCTTTGTGTAAATTAAAAGAGATTTCACTTTCAGGTGTCAGTACAGAATTTTCTATGACTGGGTGTCCATTTGTATTGCCATACAGGTGTTTTGCTGTAATATTTGTAATAATGTTATTGGTGTTTGCGTTTAAATTTATATTGAGTTCTTCATCATCAAAATTTAAATTACTGGCTATAATATATAACTTATTGTTGTGTACATAGCTATCTGTTAAGAGTTGCTTATTGTTGGTTTGGGTTAACGTTCGTTTTCCTTTTACGTTGGCCCATAGTTCATAAAATTTAACCAATCCACTAAACACCCAATGTTCACCTGTCTCTCCTTCTGCTTCAAAAGCTTGTCGCATTAGTCTCGGAGCGTAAGGAACATTTGTTCTTCCCCATTCGGCCTTTGTAACGATAAACGGAATTGTTTTTAAAATTCTATCGGGTCTTTTCATATAATGTAACATTAACGGACTATAAGATTTCATAAAACTCCAATCTCTATCTGCCGACCATGGTTTCCATTCGTTAGAATGATCTCTTCCTCCATATTCAGATATCAGGTAGGGTTTTACTTCGTCAAGTGCTAACTTACTGTAATGCTCCATCATATCTAAAGTAGCCTCCATTCTACTTCCTTTAAAATTAATAGGACCATCAAAACGTCTACCATTATTAAAATGATGTTTGTTGAAATCGTAAAAATGAACTGAAAAATAGTCCATATTTTCACCAGAGGTATCAATAAATAATTTCATTTCCTTTTCCCAATTCTCAAAGTTATCAACATCAAAAACAGGAAAAGCAGCTGTGTATCCACCAATAAGAGTTTCGGTATTGTGTTGTCTAATAGCATTTGCTACGTCATTATGAAATTCAAACACTTCTAAATTTGTGTGTTCTCCGTTAGTGACCAACCCATAAATAGGTTCGTTAATAATTTCTAAAAATCGAGGTCTAGGTAAACCTTTAGTGCTTGTTTGGTTGTTATTTCTGTAAAAAGTGTTTAAAAAACGTCCCATAAAATCACCAATAGCTTCGGCACTAGCTATTTCATAAGCAGTGTCGTCACAACAGGGGTTGGTTAGAGTTCCAGGCCAGAAAGGTCTTTCTTGTCCGCCAATCATCACATCTGCTTTGTATTCGTATTGGTGTCTGTCTAAACTATTTTTACCATACACTGTTTCTCGTACATAGCGACCTCTATTGTTCATGTAATTTGGATCCACAAAACCAGGGCGATTCGGGTCTTCTTTTGATTGATTCATGTACCAACCTAAAGTTCCATTGTTTCTACCTAAGTATACATCCAAGTCATCTAAAAGATAAGCTAATTTATCTTCTTCACCTGTCCAATCACTTTCTAATAAAGATGAATGTATGGTAATGTATTTTTGACGATCAAATTCAGTAACATCTCCAACAACATGATTGATGTTAGGAAATACATTTACTATTGTTTGTTGTGCATTAGTGAGTTGGCTACAACCAAATAGAAATAACACATATTTTAAAAGAGACTTTGTCATAGTGCAAGGTATTAACTCTGATGAAGTTACAACTAAAAAAGAAAACAGACCACTTTAGGAGGTGGTCTGTTTTTAATTTAGATATTTTAAGCTATTTAAAACTTTATGTTTTTAGGTTGTATAGAATTTTTAAAGGGAACTAGGTAAAAACTATAAGCATAAGTACCCGCTTTTATTAAATATTCGTCGTGAGGTTCTGCTATGTGCGACCATGTATTGTCTCCTCCAACTCCTGTTTGCTTTAAATCTACATTTACACTAAACACCTTTCTTTTAGGCAATTCGTTTGTGTGTCTCGCTTTGTGTAAGTCTAAAGTACTATATGGAGATACACTAAAGTTTAAGTTTTGTTCTCCTTTAATTAATAGTCCATTGTTGTTTGTGTTTTTTAATGCTAGCCAACGTGTTTCCATATGATTACCATGTTCTTCAGGAAAAATATAGTTATGGTTCATTGTATTTGCATCAGCAGTGTAAATACCCACAAATGCACCTGTGTGTCTATCCGCATAATTTGCTTGAGGCCCTTTACCGTAGTAGCTTACATTGTTATAGGCGTTGGCAATATCAAATGTCATTCCTATTCTAGGAATGTTAGGAGTATTTGGCGCTGAGGTTATTTTATAATCTACTTTTACATAACCGTTTGCTAACAGAGTGTAGGTTAAGTTAACTTTCGTATTGGGTGTACTTACAGTACCTGTTACAGTAATTGTAACTTTCTTTACATCGGTTTTAATTTTGGTGTTTTCAACCTTAAATAAACTTGCTGCAGACATCCAAAGTCTTTCACTTTCTTGTTTTTTAGCTCTTCTGTAAGCAACTTCGTTTTCTGTTTCGGCTCTCCAGAAATTTAACATCAAAGGTGTTTGTAATAAAGAAGTACCGTTTACAGTATAGTTTGTAAGGTATCCTGTTTGTTTGTTAATGTTTATTTTGGTTGTGTTTACTTTTACGTTTACGTTCGTAGCCGTTTCTTGTACATCAAAAGTAGCAGGGGCAACAGTTAATTCTTTTACTAGACTATTTGTGTAGTCTAATAAAAATTGTTCTTTAAAAACAGTATATCCTTTTTTCTCCCACAATTCATCTTTGTTAAGACTACCAATAATATTTAGGTAAAATTCATCGCCAGCAGTTATTGTTGGTTTTTTAAAGTTGATATGTACGGTTTCTGATGTAGCAGGTAATGTTTGAAGTGTATTTAGTGTTCCTTGTTGAATTACAGTACCATTTTTTAAGATTTCCCAACGAATAGCATAACCTGATAAATCGATAGCATGGTGACGATTTAAAAATGTAAAATTACCTTTTGTAGCATCACTAGTAGTAATTAACACCGGTTGATTTACTTTTTTACATTCGTACGTTTCGGGTTTTGGAGTTCTGTCTGGTGCTATAATTCCATTAATACAAAAACTATTGGTGTTAGGTGTATCTCCAAAATCACCTCCATAAGCGAAGAATTGTTGTCCTTTCTCATCAGTTTTTAAAATTCCCTGGTCTATAAAATCCCAAATATAACCTCCAATAATACGATCATTTTTATGGATAACATCCCAGTATTCTTGCATATTACCTAATGAGTTACCCATGGCATGCGCATACTCACACATAATAATTGGCCTTTTGTCAATAGGATCAGTAATATCAACCAATTCTTGTAACATTTTAGGAGTTGGATACATTCTACTAATCACATCTACCCATTTAGGATCGGTTGGATTGGCTAAAAGTTGTTTGTTTTTTACATACTTAGGATGGGTAGGATCTCCTTGGGCACCTTCGTAATGGATGTATCGCGTTGGATCGAAATCTTTTATCCATGCAGCCATGGCAGCATGGTTGGGTCCTGTACCAGATTCGTTCCCTAAAGACCACATTACAATACTAGGGTGATTTTTATCTCTTTGTACCATTCTAACAGCTCTCTCTAAAAACGAAGAAGCCCATTCAGCATCGTTAGAAATTTTACCACCTACACCATGAGTTTCTAGATTGGTTTCATCCATAACGTATATTCCATACTTATCACATAAGTCATAAAAATACGGATCGTTAGGGTAGTGGGATGTTCTTACAGCATTAAAATTAAATTGTTTCATCAACTTAACATCAGTTTCCATGTCTTGTCTAGAAACAACTTTTCCGTTTGTCATGTGATGATCGTGTCTGTTCACACCAATCATTTTAACAGAATTACCATTTACTAAAAAGCGACCTTTGTTGTCTATTGTAACTTCTCTAAAACCAACTTTTGTACTGGTGTGTTGTATGTTGTTTCCTTTTTTATCCTTAATAGTAAATACAAGTGTGTACAAATATGGTGTTTCGGAAGACCATTTGATAGGGTTAGAAATTTTAGATTCAAGTAAACCAAAATAAACATTGTCTCTCTGTGGGTAAAACTCACCTAAGATGTGTCTTAAATTTACATTTTCTTTATTACCAATGGTGTTTCCATCGGCATCAAATAATTCTGTAGTAAGTGTCCAATCATCTACAATAGTTGTTAGTGGTCCTCCGCCAAAATGTCCTGGTTTTTGAGTGAATTTATTTTTAAGATTTACCGTTATTTTAGGACGGATTTGTAATAGTGCGTCTTTATAGTTTTCGTCAAAATCAGTACGAATTGTAAAGTCAGATATTCTAACTTTTGGTACAGCATGTAAAAAAACTTCACGTTCAATACCGCTCATTCTCCAGTTGTCTTGATCTTCTAAATAACTTCCATCGCTCCAGCGATATACTTTAACGGCAAGTTTGTTTTTTCCTTTTTTTAAGTGCTGCGTAATGTTAAATTCAGAAGGCAATCTCGTATCTTCACTATAGCCCACAAACTTTCCATTTACCCAAACGTAAAAAGCAGATGATACACCTCCAAAATGAAGAATGATATCTTTTTCTTTCCAGTTTTTGTCAACTGTAAACGTTTTGGTATAATGACCTACAGGGTTATCATCTGGGTGAATGTTGGGATAATTGTTGTAAAAAGGATAATCTATATTTGTGTATATGGGAGTTCCATAACCTTTCATTTCCCAGCTAGAAGGTACTTGTATGTCATCCCAAGAATTGGTGTCAAAATTAGGTTTTTCAAATCCTTTAATTTCTTTAGAAGGCTTTGCCACCCAATTAAACTTCCATATTCCGTTTAACGATTTAAAGTATGGAGAATTTTCTCGATTGCCTGCTAATGCATTTTTTTGACTGTCGTATTCGTAAAAAGTAGCGTGCGCAGGTAATTTGTTAATTTGATTTACATGTGGGTTTTCCCAGTCGTTTATTTTTTGAGCATGAGCACCAAAAAAACTTCCGAAAAATAGAGATAAAGCAAGTAGCTTTTTCATGGTCTGTAGAAATTTAAATATTTGATTTAAGGCTTGCATCATTGTAAAATGCAAACGTTAAATTTAAATATTATCTGCTATAAAACACCATGTTTTGTGTAAATATGTAAGTAAAATCGCTTTTAGTTTAGAGTTTGTTGAATAAAGGCTTTAAATCTAATGGATCTTCCATTTGTTGTTGCAACTCCATTAATTCTTTAAAAAGTTTTTTAACCTTGTTTTTGTATTGCGGTTTGTTGGCTAAGTTGTTCATTTCTTCAGGATCCTTTTCTAAATCAAATAACAATACAGTATCTATTTTAGGATATACTAAAAGTTTAAAATTGTCTTTACGAATCATACGTTGTAATTGTAAATATGCCCCATAAATAGCTTTGTAATTACTTTTGTTTGTTTGTTGTTTGGCTTGTTGTAAAAAACTTGTAAACTCAATGTATTTAGGTTTTTCTACTGCAGCAAGTTCTAGAGTTGTAGCCATAATGTCTTGTAAGTAAACATCGGATGTGTTTTTTTTGTTTTTGGGGATGTCTGGTCCTAAAACAATTAAAGGAGCACGAATACTGTGGTCAAATAAGTTTTGTTTTCCTAGCAAACCATGTCTTCCCATTGCCAAACCATGATCGGCAGTAAAAAAGATATACGTGTTTTTTAGTTTGCCAGTTTGTTCTAAAGCTTCTATAATTTGTCCTATTTGAGCATCTACATGTGATATACTCGCATAATATTCTTTAATATGCGTTTTTATGGCATACGCTGTTCTAGGAAAAGGCGCTAAGGCTTCATCTCTTAAACTATTGTCATTTCCAATATGTTTTCTGTAAGGATATTCAGCTAAGTAACTCTTGGGTAATTTAATTTTGTGAATATCATATAAATCTTGAAATTCTTGAGGAGCTTGTCTAGGATCGTGTGGAGCATTAAAGGCGAGATACATAAAAAAAGGATCTTTTTTAGTTGTTGTATTTTTTAAAAACTCCAAAGCATCATTTTTTAAAACTTCACTCCAATGCAGTCCGCCTTGCCAAAAACCTCCTTGACTTTTGTCTGTAGGCAACCAAGTAGAATCGTTTTCGTGCTTAGGTCTATTGTAGCCCAAAGGCATTAAATCATCTGGGTTTGCGTTTTTAATGTTAGCAATAGAATCAAATTTAGCAACCATTTTAAAATGGTTCCAATGGTCTTTAGGCATTCCCGGGCGAACGTGTTTTACATTGTTAAATACTGATTTTGCAGGAGCATCAACATGCCATTTTCCAGAAAAATAGGTTTCATAACCTTGTTGTTCTAATAATTTGGCCCATGTTTTTGTTATGGAATCATTTTGGGTCCAATTTTTTCTAAATTTATGAGCACGCCATACAAATCTACCAGAATTTAACATGGCTCGAGAAGCTGCACAGACTGCACCACTCCAAGATCCCATATTGTAAGCATGGGTAAATGTGGTTCCATTGGTCACAAGTTTATCCATGTTAGGTGTTTTTATTTCGTTGTTACCTAGTGATTTAATGGAGTTATACGTCTGGTCATCCGTAAAAATAAATAGAATGTTAGGTTTTTTAGAGATTCTTTCTTTTTGCTGTTTACACGAAATAGCACATAAAATAGCAATAGAATATAAAAGGTATTTGTACATAATTTTTTAGTTAGAACGAATATGAACAGTGATAAAGCTACTGTTTTTGAGCCGTAAGTTTCAAAAAGAAATAATTTTTTTTTAAATTCATGTAGTTATTATAAAAAGACAAAAATGAGAAACTTAGCTTTGGCGAGCTCTGGAAGTGTGCATGGATCGGAGTTTTTAGAATACTTACTTCCTTGTATAGATAAGTTGTACAAAGATGTAGAAGAAGTATTATTTATTCCGTTTGCACAGCCCAGTGGTATTACTTTTAATGCTTACACAGACAAAGTACAAAGAGCTTTTAATGATTTAGGAATTAAAGTAACCGGGATACATGAATATGATGATTACAGATTGGCAATTAGGCAAGCAAAAGGCATTTATGTTGGTGGAGGAAATACTTTTTTACTAGTATCGAAATTGTATGGATATGGTTTGCTTGAAGATTTGAAAGAAGCAATAAATAGGGGAGTACCTTATTTAGGAACAAGTGCAGGTACAAATATTACAGGCTTAAGCATGCAAACAACTAATGATATGCCTATTGTATTACCACCTAGCTATAAAACTATGGGTATACTACCATTTAATTTAAATGTACATTATTTAGAACCTACTAAAAACTCTACACATCGAGGGGAAACTAGAGCAGAGAGAATTAAGGAATTTCAACACATAGAAAAAACAAAAGTACTGGGTTTAAAAGAGGGGAGTTGGTTACGTATAAAAGGAGATGATATTTTTTTAAGAGGAGGCAATAAAGCGTTCTTATTTGAAGAAAATGAAATTACTGAGATAGAGTCTAACAGTAATATAAATTATTTAATACAAAAAAAGCTAAGCGTTTAAGCTTAGCTTTTTTTTAGTAGTTTATTTTTTCAACAACTTCTAAACCATAACCTGTAATACCAACTCGTTTTTTTTGAGCGGGAGAATTTGTTAAAAGTTTTAGTTTTGAAATATCTATGTTGTGTAATATTTGAGCACCAATACCAAAATCTTTTTCATCCATTGGAGTTGTAGAATCTTCTTTAGGATCAATTCCTTTTTGAGCCTCTTTAAAATCTAAGAGACGCTTTTTTAAATTAAAAGTCAATTGCTCTTGATTGATAAACACGACAGCTCCTTTACCTTCACTATTTATTTTTTCGAAAATTCTAGCTAATTTATCCTCAGGACCTTTGGTTAAAGTATTCAACACATCGTTTCCAAAAGAGTTAGAGGTTACTTTACATAGTACAGCCTCATCGTTAGACCAAGAACCTTTAGTTAATACTAAATGAACTTGATTGTTTGTAGTTTGATTGTAAGCTCTTAAACGAAACTCACCAAAACGGGTAGTAATGTCAAAGTCTTCAATTTTATCGATTAAAGAATCGTGTTGCATACGGTAAGAAACTAAATCCTCTATAGATATTAATTTCATATCAAATTTATCAGCAATTTCTTTTAATTGTGGCAAACGAGCCATGGTACCATCTTCGTTTAGTATTTCTACTAAAATACCAGCGGGTTTTAAACCTGCCAACCTAGCTAAATCTACACCAGCCTCGGTATGTCCTGTTCTTCTTAAAACCCCACCTTTTTTAGCTTTTAAAGGAAATATGTGTCCTGGTCTACCTAAATCTTGAGGTTTGGTCGCGCTTTGGGTTAACGCATAAATAGTTTTAGACCTATCTTGAGCAGAAATACCTGTTGTACAACCATTACCAATTAAATCTACAGATACTGTAAATTGTGTATTGTGTAATACTGTATTGTCATTTACCATCATGTTTAAGCCTAGCTCTTCACATCTTTCTTCTATTAAAGGAGCACAAATAAGACCTCTACCATGTTGGGCCATGAAATTAATCATTTCAGGAGTTACTTTTTCGGCTGCAGCAATAAAGTCACCTTCGTTTTCTCTATCTTCATCATCTACTACAATAACCATTTTACCATTTCTGATATCTTCTATAGCTTCTTGAATCGAATCAAGTTGTATTTTTGAGGTATTATTAGTTTTACTCATCTTTTTTCTTCAATCTGTTGAACAGTCTTTTAAACGGTGTCAAAATTACATCAAATTTTACAAATCCTCTATCTTTTGCCGCTCTTATCGTAAATAGAATTGCTAAGGGGGTCATAACAAGTGTACCGAGCCAAGCACCTACAAAAGCTGTAACAGAGCTTTCTTCGGCCAAGTTTTTACCAAACGTATTGGTAAAGTAATAGGCCACGTATATAATAATAGCAATAATCATAGGTAATCCAAAACCTCCTTTTCTTATTATAGAGCCTAATGGGGCACCTACAAAAAATAAAAGAAGACAAGAAAGAGCACTTGCAACAATAAAATGGAATTGATAATCGTGGTTGTTTAAATTTTTTCGTTTTCGTTTATAGTATTCCTTGTAATTCTGAATATTTTTTAATTTGTTTTTTACGTTTTTAGAAACCGTTTGTAAAATTGATAATTGTGTTTTTGTGTCGAAGTTTTCCAAAATATTCGCACTGATTTCTTCTTTTGTATCTATTTTCTTTTTTGACAAATCTTCAATATCAATATTGTTTTGTAACGAACGGTATTTTATTTCAATATACTTGTCATAAGAGACCTTTAAACTATCGGAACTTTGGTTTAATTGCACCATGTTTTTCATGGTGTAATGGTGTTTGTATTTTTCTTTTTCTAGATCTTTACTCGTTAAATCAGAAATATCAATATTTACCGTATATTTTTTAAACTTAGCCATAGAGGATGGCATTTTATCTCTGTCTTTTTTCTTCTTTTTAGAAGCAGTATGGTCTTCAAAATAATAACCATCTTCTAACACAAGAGTCATGTATTTACTACCTTCTTCTGTAGTAATTTTACCTTTTTTAGCTGTAATTACAATGTGGTCTTCTTTAGTTCCTTTTGTATCTATAATAATAACTTCTTTTAGTAAGTTATTTTCTTCACCGTATTTTTTTGCAAACTTTATACTGTAACCAGGTATTTCGTTGTTAAAACTTCCTTCTACAAGGGCTAATGTAGGCTGTGTTTTTTTGATGTTTAATACCAGGTTTTTTTGCTTTAAACTAGCATAGGGAAACACGTAATTAATTACCAAAAAATTAGCAAAAGATATGATGAGTACTGTTATAGTTAAAGGTCTTAAAAATCTAAAAAACGAAATACCTCCAGATTTGATAGCTGCCAATTCGTAATTTTCTCCCAAATTTCCTAAAGTCATTATTGAAGCTAATAAAATAGAGATAGGAAGTGCTTGCGATGTTACCAAAAGACAGGTGTACCACAAAAATTTTAGAATGATGGCAAACGAAATACCTTTTCCTGCAATATCGTCGAAAACTAGCCAAAGCAACTGCATGACTAGTATAAACATTACAATTAAAAAAGAAGCTGTAAACGGAACTAAAAAGTTCTTAACAAGATATTTGTCTAAAGTTTTCAATTAAAATGATAGGCTTATTCGTTGATGTAATAATCTAAAGCTTCGTATTTACTTTTATTGAATATAAAAGTATCAGCAGGTAAATTTTGATTTGTTTTGTAGCTTGTAATATCAAAACTTGTATTGGTGTTGTTTTTACCAAATTCTGTTAAAGAAGAAATTTGATTTTTAACCGTATTTACCCCAAGTAGTATATGTGATACCTCTTCAGATTCTTTAGTAGGCAATAATTTTATAAACTGAACTTGTCCTGCTTTTTTTGCTAATTGATAAGTGTATCCTTTTTTGTAAAAAGAAAGTAATTTAGAAGGTGTTAAACTTTCATCTTCAATATCGTTCGCTGAGGTTATGTTTATTTCTTCGTTTTCTGGTGAAATTACGTAGCTGTTTTTTTCGTCAAAAAGAATAATGTTGTCTAAATAGTTTAAAACATATTTATCGCCTTCTATAATGGCAGAGCCTTGACTAGATTGTTGAATATTAACAGTTTTGTTTTCTAACTTATGTGTAAATTCTAGAACAATATTTTTTTGTTGTTCTAGGTTTGAAGATACTTTTTGTAGAATAGCTTCTGCTTTTGGTGAGTTTTGAGCAAAAGAAAAGGCGCTGATGCAAACAGCAATAGCTGTACATAATTTAAATTTCATGTGATTAGTTTTTTTCGTTGGCTAAAAGTTGTTCTAGAGCTACTAAATCTGGAACTAAAACTTGTCTAGCTTTACTTCCTTCAAAAGAACCTACAATTCCTGCAGCTTCTAATTGATCGATCAATCTACCAGCTCTGTTATAACCTAATTTTAATTTACGTTGTAATAAAGAAGCAGAACCTTGTTGTGCTGTTACAATAATTTCGGCAGCATCTTTAAAGAGTTTGTCTCTATCGCTTATATCTATATCAAGTTCTGTACCACTTTCTTCGCCAACGTATTCTGGTAACTGATAAGCTTCTGGATATGCGCGTTGCGAACCAATAAAATCTGTTATTTTTTCTACTTCAGGAGTATCCACAAAAGCACATTGTACACGTGTTAAATCGTTACCATTAGAATATAGTAAATCTCCTCGTCCTATTAACTGATCTGCCCCTGGTGCATCTAAAATTGTTCTAGAATCTATTTTAGACGTTACTCTAAATGCAACACGAGTAGGGAAGTTTGCTTTAATGATACCTGTAATAACATTTACAGATGGACGTTGGGTTGCTACAATAAGATGAATACCAATAGCACGTGCCAACTGAGCCAAACGAGCAATAGGAGTTTCTACTTCTTTACCCGCAGTCATAATTAAATCGGCAAATTCATCAATAACCAAAACAATGTAGGGTAAAAATTTATGACCATCGTTAGGGTTTAGCTTACGCAATTTAAACTTCTTGTTATATTCTTTAATGTTACGAACCATTGCGTTTTTTAACAAATCGTAACGATTGTCCATTTCTATACATAAAGAGTTTAATGTATTTACAACCTTTGTGGTATCTGTAATAATAGCATCTTCTGAGTCTGGAAGTTTTGCTAAGTAATGGCGTTCTATTTTGTTAAATAAAGTAAGCTCTACTTTTTTAGGATCGACAAGTACAAACTTTACTTCGGCAGGGTGTTTTTTGTACAGTAAAGATGTTAATACAGCATTTAATCCTACCGATTTTCCTTGACCTGTAGCTCCAGCCATTAACATGTGTGGTGCTTTTGCTAAATCGAATGTAAATGTTTCGTTAGAAATGGTTTTCCCTAAGGCAATAGGTAATGCCATTTCTGATTTTTGAAATTTGTTTGATGAAATTACAGAATTCATCGAAACGATGTTTGCTTTTTTATTAGGTACTTCTATACCAATGGTTCCTTTACCTGGTATGGGCGCAATAATACGTATTCCCAAAGCAGATAGAGACAAGGCAATATCGTCTTCTAAGTTCTTAATTTTCGAAATTCGGATTCCAGCTTCGGGTACTATTTCATACAATGTAATAGTAGGACCTACGGTAGCTTTTATTTGCGATATTCCAATTTTATAATTGTTAAGTGTACTTACAATTCTATTTTTATTAGCCTCTAATTCTTCACCATCAACAGAAATACTTTCGTCAAACTCGCGTAATAAATTAATCGTCGGAAATTTGTAATTACCTAAATCCAACGTAGGATCAAATTCACCAAAATCTTTTACAAGTTTATCAGATAAATTACTTGTTGTTGTTTCTTCTTTGGGTATTTCGGCAATGTCTATTGCTATTTCTTCAGAAGCTGGTTGTTCTATTTCTATAGTTAATTCTTTTTCTTTTTTAGGAGATGAATGTTTTTCTATGGTTGGACTTACATCTTTAATATTAAGTTCGAAAGTAGAAAGAGGTTTGTCTGTTTCTTTAAATTCGTCTAAAGATATTATTTCTTCTTCTTTTACCTTTTCAGTAATAGGACTTTCTTTTACTGTTTCTGTAATTATTTCAGTAGTGTTTTCTTCAGATTTAGAAGTTTCTTCTTTAGACTCTACTTTATTTTCTGAAGGAATTGTTTCGATAGTTTCTGTTTCTTCGTCAGCAATAACCTTTTCTATCTTTTCTTTTTTAGGGAACCAAGATTTAATTTTTTCGGGTGTAAGTTTAAAACGTAATACAAAATAAATAGCGTATCCAAAAAGTAAAATGATAACCAAACCAAAAGGAGCTAAATAAGGA
The DNA here is from genome assembly GCA_020628175.1 of Wenyingzhuangia sp. Next base: position 77,952 of record JAHDFK010000005.1, on the reverse strand, counting down.
AGTAAAAAGCGATTTAATTCTACACCAACAACTCCTGCTAAAAGTTCATTTTCTGTAGCAAAAAAACCTAATGTAGTGGCAATCCATATTAAGCCTAACATTCCCCAATTCCATGATTTAAAAATTTTTCGAATAGGAATTTGTAATAATATGTAGACACCCGTAAAAAAGAATAGAATAGGAATAATTAAAGCAGCAATACCAAAACCATCATAAATAAAGAAATGACTTAAGTTTGCACCAATTTTTCCGAGTAAATTTTGAGCAACAACAGTTTTGTTTCCAAATTGATCAAGTGTACTCTGATCTTCTTTCCATGAAACGAAAAAAGAAATAAAAGAAATGAATAAGAAAATACCAAACAAAGCTATAAACAATCCTGCTATAGTTTGCGTTTGTCTATTTTTTATAAAATCTACAAGTTTTGTTTTTATCGAAACACTTTTAGAAATACTACTTTTACTCTTTTTTGGCATCTATAAGTTTTAATTTAGTTAGCAAATATAAAGAAATACTAAGAGTAGTATTGTAGTATTTTAGGTATATAAATAAAACAAATCACAATAATTCCGAATAGTGATGAAAACAATACAGCACCTGCACCAATATCTTTTATTTTTCCAATCTTTTCATCAAAATTAGGTTGTATATAATCTGCAATTTCTTCTATGGCAGAGTTGAGTGCTTCTACGCTTATAACAAACCCTAATGTTAAAAACTGAAACATCCATTCTGTAGCATTAATTTTAAAAAAGAACCCTACAAGTGTAATAATAAGGGTGTTGCATAAATGTACTTTTATAGCATTTTCGTTTTGTACCAAATGTACGAGTCCTCTAACAGCATATTTCACACTGTGTAATCTATCTACAAAAATATTTTTCCGAGGAGTTTTCATTTATAGCATAAATAAAGCCTTACCCGAAATTTAAGGTAAGGCTTGGTTGTGTTTTTATAAAGCTGCTAAAGCAGAATCATAATTAGGCTCTTCTGTAGTTTCTTGTACCTGTTCTGTGTAAACAACTTCTCCTTGAGGATTAATTACAACAACAGATCTAGATAATAAATCTTTTAAAGGTCCTTCTGTAAATGCATTTTCGTATGTTTTTCCAAATTCTCCGTCCATATCAGATAAACTCAAAACGTTTTCAATTCCTTCGGCACCGCAAAAACGAGCGTGCGCAAAAGGTAAGTCTTTAGAGATACAAACAACTTTTGTGTTTTTTAGTTCTGCCGCTTTTTTGTTAAAAGTTCTAACAGAAGTTGCACAAGTACCTGTATCAACACTTGGAAAAATATTTAAAATTACATTGCTTCCTTTTAAATCTGATAAAGATACTTCCGATAAATCAGTATTTCGTAAGGTGAAATTAGGAGCAGTGTTTCCAACTTTAGGCAAAGAACCTAAGGTAGAAAATGGGTTTGATTTTAATGTAACAATAGCCATGTTTTTGTTTTTAATTGGTTGATTAAAGATATAAAAAGTAGTTGTATAAAGTTACGTTCGCGATTTAAATAATGATGTTGTAATTTGTTGAAAATTATAAGACTATATAATAAATTAAGGTTAACGTTTTTTTAAGAGGTGTTTTTATGAAGTATAAAGCGATAGTAATGTTTTTAATGTGTACAATTATAGCCTGTACCAAAGATAGAGAAGATGTAAAAGAACCGATTGTAGAGCCAGTTTTAACAGCTAGTTTTGAAACGGATGTAGTGGAAATTGAAGAGGGAGGTACAGTACAGTTTTCAGATATTTCTAACGGAGCTATTATCAAAAGAACATGGTTTTTTGAAGGGGGTGTTCCAGAGGTTTCGTCTGCTAAATCTCCAGTTGTGAATTATAAGAACCCTGGAGTTTACAAGGCGGAGTTAACAGTTTTTTCGGATACAGAAGAAAGTTTTGTAGAAAAGAAAATGTTTATAGTTGTAAAAGAAACTCCTGTAGTAGCTAAAATACCAAATGATTATGTGTTGGCTTACAATTTTGATAATACATTACAAGATTTAAGCTCAAATAATATTAAAGGAATGTTACAGAACACTCGTTTTGTAGAGGGGAGAAAAGGAATGCAAAATAGCGCTTTATTATTTTCTAGCGATGCTAAAAGCGCTGTAAGTGTAGGGCATAGAAACGAAATTAGTTTGTCTAAAGAAATGACGATGTCTTTGTGGTTTTATAGTGTGCCACAAGCTTCCTCATCCTTTTATACAATTGCTGAAAAAAGCAACCCGGATGATGGTGGACATTCTAGATATGGTATGTGGGTATATAAACAGAATGTTATTGAAATTTGTATAGAACCCGATTCTTGCCCTGAAAGTTTATGTCAAGAATGTTTAGATGCTAAAGATCCTCTGGTTTTAAATACATGGAATCATGTGGTGGGTGTGTTTAATGGTAAAGAATTAAAGGTTTATATAAATGGAAAATTAAGTGCTAGCAAAGCCATAAATTCTCCAGCAGGTATTTCACAAACAAATTTTGAATTGTTGTTTGGGAATGATAAATACGGATTTCCAAATTATTTAAACGGCCGTATAGATGATTTTAGATTGTACGATAGAGCTTTATCTACAGATGAAATTCAGAAGTTGTATGAAGAATAATTTTTTTTAGATTTTCTTTAGAAAGCAGAAGTTATATAGAGTAATTCTAACCATAGGAATGACTATTTTTGTTGTATGGGAAAAAACATGGAAAGTATTATTAAAGGATTGTCTAAAAAGGTATATGATGCCAGAAAAGAGAATGTTTCTTATTTTAAAAGATTAAAGAAAAGAACACCTCGAGATTTAGATTATATAGTACAAGATTTACATGACAAAGAATTTAAAAAAACAGATTGTTTGACGTGTGCAAATTGCTGTAAAACAACAAGTCCGATGTTTTTTCCTAAGGATATTGAGAAAGCTGCGAAATTTTTGAGAATGAAAGAACAAAAATTTATGCAAACTTATTTAGAGCGAGACGAAGATGATTGTTATGTGTTAAAATCTGCTCCTTGTACGTTTTTAGACGAGAATGATAATACTTGTATGATATATGATGCAAGACCTAAGGCTTGTGCTGAATATCCGCATACGAACAGAAAAAAGTTCATTCAATTGACTGATTTGACCCTGAAAAACTCTGAGATTTGTCCTGCTGCCTACAATATTGTTGAAGCTTTAAAGTTAGCGGTACCCATGACAACTGCAAATCCTAAAAACGAAAAATTTAAAAAGAAAAATTAAAGGATTAGATGGTTTTAAGAGCGTCTAAGTTTTTTGGATATTGTTATAGTGATGAGATTTCTGAAAAAGAATTTTTTGGAAAAAACTTTACAGTAAATATTTGCGAGAACGAATTAATATTTTCGTTTGATATAATGAGAGGTTTAGATGCTATTGAAGTAAAGAAAACGCTGTTAAAATTCACTTTTTTTGAAATAGAAGATGTTTTTTTAAAGAATAAAATACTCAAAACACTTAACGAATTTCCGCAAGCAAAAAAAATAAGCCTACAGTTAGCAACTCAAAAAAATGCAATAAAGCAACTTAAAATAACGCACAAAGGTTTTTTATTGCGTTTGGTATAATAAGTACTTGCTTCTAATTTTTTTAAAAGCGTCAACCTCTTTTTTCCAACTATCTCTAATTTGTTCAGCTGTCCAGCCTTGTTTAAGCTGTTGTTCTAATGTTGGGCTACCGGCATGAATTGTAAATGTATTTCCAAAAAATGTTTCCTTGTTAGGGTATTTTTGATAAGCATCTACCAACCATTCTATATTAATTGTATTCAATTTGCTATGCTTTGTTAGGTTTACACCAAAGCATTTTTTATTTTCTTGTTTGGGGTGCTTACTCCCAAAATTAGGTTTTGGAGTATAGTGAAATGGAGTGGCAGGAAATGTAGAATGTCCATATTGTTGAAATTGAAAAGAAGTTCCTCTACCAGCGTTAATTGGTGTGCCTTCAAAAAAACCAAGGCTAGGGTATAGGTTTATAGAGGTAGCATTAGGTAAATTAGGCGAGGGACGAATAGGTAAATTGTAGCTAGAAAAATAGGTGTAGTTTTTTAGAGGTATAACTGTTAAGTTGCATTTAATTTTATTTTGTAACCACTGTTCTCCATTAATCATTTTTGCATATTCCCCAATGGTCATTCCGTACACTAAAGGAACAGGGTGCTTGCCTACAAAAGAACTATATTTTGGCTGTAATGTAGGTCCATCAATATAATGCCCATTAGGATTGGGTCTATCGAGTACTAATAAAGGAATGTTGTTTTCTGCGCAAGCTTCCATAACATAATGCAGGGTTGATATATATGTGTAAAAACGAACACCAACATCTTGAATATCAAAAATAACAAGATCTACATTTTTTAAATCTTTTTGAGAAGGTTTTTTATGTTTTCCGTAAAGCGAAATAATAGGGAGTCCTGTTTTGGTATCAATATTATTAGCAACATGCTCCGCGGCATCTGCTGTGCCTCTAAAACCGTGCTCAGGAGAAAAAACTTTTTGAATGTTTACCTGAGCGTTTACTAATGAATCAACCAAATGTATGTGACCTTTTGATGTGAAAATAACAGAAGTTTGGTTGGCAACTAGGGCTATTTTTTTACCGCGTAATAGAGGTAGGTATGCACTGGTATTGTTAGCTCCAACAAGGATATCTTTTGTTTTCGGTTTGTTTTGAGCTTGACAAGATGATAATACTAGAAATGATACGGATACAAGAATTAAAAATGTATTTTTGATTACCAATTTAAAGGTCATAAACAATTGAATTACGAGTTATTTATCGCTAATAGATTAACGAAATCTAAAGAATATAAAAGTAGTGTTTCGTCTCCAATAATAAAAATAGCCATAGGTGCTATTGCTTTGGGGGTTATTGTAATGTTGGTGTCAATTGCTACAGGTTTGGGATTGCAAAAAAAAATTAGAGAAAAGGTAGCAGGTTTTAATGGACATGTGGTTATTAGTAATTTCGATGATAATCGTTCAAAAGTTACCCAAACTCCCATAGAAATTCAGCAGAGTTTTTATCCAAATTTTACAGAGGTTTCAGGAGTAAAGCATGTACAGGTCTATGCAACAAGACCAGGAATTATAAGAACAGAAAAAGATTTTGAAGGAATTGTATTAAAAGGAGTAGGGCTAGATTATGATTGGTCCTTTTTTAGTGAATACTTAATTCAGGGTTATGTACCTAGGTTTGGTGAAAAAACATCCAACGAAGTTTTAATATCTAAAATTATTTCTGACAGAATGCAACTGAATGTTGGAGATACATTCGATACCTTTTTTATGAAAAATGAAGGGAATTACTTACCTAATAGAAGGGTTTTTAAAGTTGTAGGTGTTTATGATACGAGTTTTGAGGAGTTTGATAAAAACCTTGTTATAGGAGATTTAAAACAAATACAAAAGTTAAATAAATGGTCTGAGAATACTGTTGGTGGGTTTGAAGTGTTTTTAGAAGATTTTGATACCATTGAAGAAAAGTCTATTGAAATCTATCAGAATATAGATACAACATTAAACTCTAGAAGTTTATACGAGCAGTTTCCACAAATTTTTGAATGGTTACAGTTGTTTGATGGAAATATAGCAATTATAATTATTATCATGATTGTTGTTGCGGGAATTAACATGGTTACTACTTTGTTAGTTTTAATATTAGAGCGTACACAACTTATAGGTGTTTTAAAAACACTGGGAGCTCATAATTGGTCTGTACGAAAAGTGTTTTTATACAATGCATCTTATATTGTAGGTAAGGGCTTGCTAATAGGTAATGTTATTGGCTTGTTGTTGTTGTTGCTACAATATCATTTCGAGTTTATAACACTAGATCCTAAAAACTACTATGTGAATATAGCTCCTGTGCATATTAGTATTACTCAAATATTGTTACTAAATATAGGAACCTTGTTGTTGTGCTTTTTAATGATGTTATTGCCCTCTGTTATAATTACACGTATACAGCCTTCTAAGTCTGTTAAGTTTTCATAATAAAAAAGACCTTTGGGGGTAGCCAAAGGTCTTTTTATAACTAACATACTAACTTAAACTATAAAAAATGAAATGTTTGATCTCAAATTATATGTATAGTTAAACAAGTATCGTGCCAAAAAAATAATTAAGGCTTTTTTTTGAGTTTTTATATAAAAAAAGACCTTCGGCTTTTACCAAAGGTCTTCATCAAACTAACTTAAACTAAACTATAAAATAATGAATTTTATATCACTCTCTTATATCTAGTATATAACAATTTCTGTGCCAAACTTTTAATTTACATGTTTTTTCGCATGATATGAAGAACGTACCAAAGCAGAGCTCTCCACATGTTTAAATCCTAAAGATTTCGCATACACTTCATATTCTTTAAATAATTCAGGTGTAATGTATTCTTTTACCGGTAAGTGTTTTTTACTTGGTTGTAGGTATTGTCCTAATGTTACTACATCAACATTAGCGTTTGCTAAATCTCTTAAGCTTTCAAATACTTCTTCCTTTTTTTCGCCTAAACCCAGCATGATACCTGATTTGGTTCTTCGCTGTCCTTGCGCTTTTAAATATCTTAAAACCTCTAAACTTCTATCGTATTGCGCTTGTATACGTACTTCTCTAGTTAATCTTCTAACAGTTTCTAGGTTGTGCGATATTACCTCAGGAGCCGCTTTAATCAATCTATCAATATGTGTAGTGTTTCCTTGAAAATCAGGAATTAAAGTTTCCATTGTTGTAGTTGGATTTGCTCTTCTTACAGCAGCAATTGTTTCTGCCCAAATAATAGAACCACCATCTTTTAAATCATCTCTATCTACAGAGGTAAGTACAGCGTGTTCTATTTTCATAATTTTTATAGAACGCGCAACTTTTTCTGGTTCATCCCATTCTACAGTTTCAGGTTTTCCAGTTTTTACCCCACAAAATCCACAAGAACGCGTACAAATGTTTCCTAAAATCATAAAGGTTGCGGTACCATCACCCCAGCATTCCCCCATGTTAGGACAGCTACCACTTGCACAAATCGTATTTAATTTATATTTGTCAACCAGTCCTCTTAATTCAGTATATTTTTTTCCAACAGGTAATTTTACACGTAGCCAATCTGGTTTTTTTGTACCTACAGGTATAGTTCCAGGATTGCTTGTTGTTTCTTTATTGGGTAATACAGATTTAAAAGTAGATGTTTCCGTACTCATGTGTTTGTATATTTGGTTACAAAGATACAAAACCAAGCTTAAACTTTAGAAAACAGAAGAACTTAAACTATACAAGTAAAACTGTTAAATACCATACACTAAACCCTATTAAAAAAAGAATACCAAACCAAGATAAAACCTTTAAAAATAGCTTAGGCTGATGTGATTTTGGAGTGTGTTTACTTGTGATAAGTTTGTAATTAATAAGCGCAAAGAAAGGAGCTGTTAAAAAGCTAATTATCGTTGCTATTTTTATCAAGTAAAACATATGATTTGTAAAAAAAGCAAGTAAAATACAGGTTCCGAAAGCTAAAAATAGTAGCCAGTGTGTATAGGCGATGTTCTTAAATTTTTCACTAGATAATGCCAAAGTAGTTTTCATGGCTCTAGGAGAGGCGTCTAAAGCTGTTAGTGTTGTGCTAAACATGGTGGTAAATGCAGCAAAAGCAATAAAAATAGCTGCAGATTTTCCAATGTTAGTCGTGTAAATTTGTATCAATTGTTGGCTAAAGCCAGTGGCTGTTTTTTCTAACTGTATACCATTATTATGCATTACAATAGCTCCCATTGCTAAAAAACAAATACCTAGTATAAGCGTGGTTATGTATCCTATATTAAAGTCTAAAACAGTGTTTTTTAAAGTGTTTGTACTTTTTTGTTCGAGTTGTTTTTCTTGATTCCACAAAGATTGCCATATAGATACATCTAGAGGAGCAGGCATCCAACCTAAGAAAGCAATTAGAAATGGAATTTCTAAATCTGAAAAAACGATTTTTTGAGTAAATAAAATTGGGTTGGTGTTTTTAAAAACAGCAATTGTTAAAGCTCCAATTGTAGTAATGGTTAAAGCTACGATGATGAACTTTATAAGCTGGTCTAATACTTTATATTTTCCAAATAATAGAATAGCAGTACATGTTAAAACCATGCAAATACTTACGAGTGTAGGATTTCCACTAATACCTAAAATATGCATAGCTAAGCCTGTTGTAACCAAAGTTACAGCGGCTTGTATAGTAAACATAGAAGCTAAATTTATTAGAAAATAAAGAATTAAAACACTTTTGTGAACCTTTAAATAACCTTCTAATAAGTTGTTACCCGTTGCATTAGCATATTTAGCTCCAAATTGAAAAAAAGGATATTTAACGATATGAATAATAACAAGCGCCCATAAAAGGCCAAAACCATAATCGGCACCTGCTCTTGTAGATTGTACAAGATGAGATACACCTATGGCGGCTCCGGCAAATAATAATCCAGGGCCAAGAGCTTTTAAAAAACGTTTAATTTTCGTCACTGTGGTTGGTAATAATTTCTGCCAATAACTTTTTAGCCCTTAATAATTTAACTTTAACATTGTTTATAGATTCGTTGGAAGCATCAGCTATTTCTTGGTAGGATAGTTCTTGAAAATACCTAAGATTAATAACCTTTTGATATTTAGGTTTGAGTTGTTTAATGTTTTTTTTGAGTTCGGCTAAATTCTGTTCAATAATAATTAAGTCCTCAGGAGTAGGGTTTTCATCAAATAAAGCATACAATTCTTTATGTTTTACTTCTATAGATACGGTGGGAGTTTGTTTTTTTCTAAACTCATCTATTATTAAGTTTTTAGCAATTGTAAAAAGCCAAGTTTTAAAAACATACGATTCATCAAAAGTATTTATTTTATCAAAAGCTTTCGAAAATGTAATAATGGCAATGTCCTCAGTATCTATTTGGTCATTATCTGTTTTAGATTTGATGAAGTTATGTACATCTGTCCAATACAAATTTAATAGATACCTGTAGGCTGTTTGGTCTCCGTTTTTAGCAGCTTTTATATGTTTCGATAAAATATTCTGTAAACTCATGACCATTTTTTAGGTTTAGATATTAAATTACAGAAAAAAATGAAAATTTGAAACAGTAGTAAGAAAAAATCTAAGAAAGGAATTAAGAACACAATTCCTTTTTCTTTTAATTTTTTAGCAGTTATACCTACAGTTATGTATTCTGAAATAAATTTTAAACCACCTAAAATAGCAATACAAATGAGTTGTTTTTTTGAGGTAATTAGTAAAAGAGATAGAGGAAATATACACCAAAATAAAGCTCTGTTTAGTGCAAAAAGCCCAAGTAGAATTTTATGTTTGTTTTTATAATGTTTGGCTGTGCTAATATGTCTTCTTTTTTGGGTAATAAGTGTTTTTAAGCTTGTTTTGGGCTTAGAAACCATATGCGATGCTTCTGAAAAACATAGTTGAGTATTTTTAGAAGTTGCAACTTGATTGATGAATAAATCATCATCTCCCGACATGATGTTGATATACTTATTGAATCCTTTGTTTTTTAAAAATAGATGCTTACTGTACATTAGGTTTCTACCAACTCCCATATATGGAATTCCAATTTTGGCGTAAGAAAAATACTGTAAAGCCGTAACTAAAGTTTCGTAACGTATTAATTTATTTAATAGGTTGTATTTTATGTACTGGTAAGGTCCGTATCCTAATACTATTTGTGTGGACCCGTTATAATTGCTTACCATTTCGGTTATCCAGTTAGTGCTGTTGGGTATACAGTCAGCATCTGTAAATAATAAACAATCGTTTTTGGATGCTTTTATACCTAGAGTAAGTGCAAATTTTTTGTTTCCATAAAAATGTTCAACTTCTTTTACGTTTACAATTTTTATAAAATCATATTGCTCAGCAAACTCTTCATAAACTTCTAAAGTAGCATCATACGATCGATCGTTGATCAAAACAATTTCAAAATCATTGTAATTTTGATTGATAAGTTTTGGAAGTAAGTTTCGGATGTTTTCGGCTTCGTTTTTAGCACATACAATAACCGAAACAGGTATTGTAGTTTGTTTTTGGGTATTATTTTTCCTTTTGTAAAGATTAAAACGACTTAAAATAAAGACGTAATATATAGTGTGCACTGTAAATATTACAACGCATACGTAAAATAAAATTTGATGCATAAAATACCTAAAAGGAGTTTTATCTATTTGTTTTCACAATCTTCGGGCATTTTACCACAAAACCCACAAGGTTCACCAGAATCGTTAAAATTACTGTTTTGACTTGCGCAAGTTCCAGCAAATTTACCGTCTTTTTTTCCCCATATTTTTATTGCGATTCCTGCAAAAGCAAAAGCTAACAAAGCAAAAGAAATAAGAAATAACTTCATATAAATAATTTTACACAAAGATAGATTTTTAATTGAACTGTTTATGATAAAATCCATTAGGGTGTAATATTTTTTTACGAAATATGTTTTTTTATGGCACGATAATTGTTTTTTTGATAAATATTAAACTTAATCTATATGTTTTTTTAGATAAATAGTGATTTAATTATATATAAATTAAATTTAAAACTTAAAACCCAATATTATGAAATTTTATACCCTTTTAATTGCTGCCAGTTTAGCATTTTATGCATGTAGCGATGATGATGCAATAGACAAAGAACCTATTACACCTGTAGTAGTAGAGCCAGAACCAGTGGATCCTGATCCTGTGGAGCCTGAACCTGTAAGTCCTATTATAACAGAAGATATTAAGACTTTAGCTTTACCAGAACATATAGCAGGAGGTTCATGGGAATTTCAAGAGGCTTTGTCGGACGATTTTAACTATACTTTTGATGCAGCCACAACTAAAGCTAATTTTGGGCCAAATGATAAATGGTACAATTTTTACCATAACGATTGGGATGGACCAGGAACTACCTATTGGAAGTACAATCATGTTTCTGTAGATGGAAATGATTTAATTTTGAAAGCTTCAAGATGGGATCGTTCGAATGAAGCTGCACCGATTTCAGGTGCTCCAAATAAAATGGGTAGACCTAACGGAGGTATTAGTGCTGGATGTATCACATCGAATAATAGAGTGTTATATCCTGTGTTTGTAGAATCAAAAGTTAGTGTGGCTAATATTGCGTTGGCATCTGATGTTTGGTTGCTAAGTGCTGATGACACACAAGAAATTGATATTATAGAATGTTATGGAGGAAAAAACCCTAACAATGCATTCTTTTCAAAATTTATACACTTAAGCCATCATTCATTTATTAGAAATCCTTTTACAGATTACCAACCAAGAGATTTAGGAAGTTGGTACGATAGACCAGGAGTTACTGCTTGGGGAGAGTATAGTTTTAATAATGGCGAAAGACAGTATGTAAATATTGGTGTAAACTGGATAGGACCGAAGCATTTTGAATACTTTATAGATGGTAGTTTAGAACGTGTTTTATATGATAAAGCTGTTGCGACAAGAGAAAATAATGGAACTTGGACATATGGTTACCCTACCAAAGACGCTAATGGTGCTTTAGTTTTTAATAATGGTTTCCAAAAAATAACAACGCATAGCTCAGGAGATACTACTTACTCGTTAGACAAATTAAAGGCAGCAAGTAATGCCTCATCGGTAAGTATTATAGATCCTTTTGATTACCAAGGAGGAAACGGATTTACGAAAGAATTAGATATTATTGTGAATGTAGAATCTCAAGATTGGCATGTAGATGCAGGAAGAACTCCTGGAGATGCTGATTTGGCAGATGCAAACAAAAACACAATGAAAGTAGATTGGATTAGAGTATTTAAACCAGCTCAATAATAAATATAAATAATCAGAAAAAGCCTTTACTTTTAAAGGTAAAGGCTTTTTTGTTTTAAAATTCTTCAAAAACACCAAGGCTAAATAAAGCAAAATCATATTTAACAGGATCGTTTTTGTCTAAAATCCGTAACTGTGTGTCGAGTTCTAACAGAGCTTTGGCATCGTTTTGTTTTCGAGTTATAAGGCCTAATTTCCTACCTACATTTCCTGTATGTACATCTAAAGGACAAGATAAATAGGCAGGCGAAATGCGTTTCCAAACCCCTAAATCAACTCCTAGAGCATCCTTTCTAACCATCCATCTTAAAAACATGTTAATTCTTTTTGCAGCAGAACCTTTTTTAGGGTCAGAGATATGTTTGGTAGTTCGAGAAGGATGTGGTATTTCAAAAAATATTTTTTTAAACTCGTGAATTGCGGGCTGTAAAGAATTGTTCTGAATGTTTTTATAAAACACCTCTTCTAAGCCATTGTGATTTTTGTAAATATGTTGCAATGCAGTAATAAAGTACTGGAAATCGATTCCGTTAAATGTACGATGTTTAAAATCTGCCAAACGTTCAAGGTCCTGTTCTGTATGTTGCATAACAAAATCGAAAGGAGCATTACCAAGTAACTCCATCATTTTAAAACAATTTTTAATAATCATAGGTCGTTTTCCCCACGAAATAGTAGCTGCTAAAAAAGCTGCAATTTCAATATCTTCTTTTTTTGTAAAAAGGTGCGGTATTTGAACAGGGTCACTATCTATAAAATCACGATTGTTGTATTGGGCTACTTTAGCGTCTAAAAATTGTTTTAATTCTATTTGAGTCATTAATGTAAAGCTTCGTATAATGTACAAACATCAGAAATAAAATTAGTTAATGATAAAAAAAACGATATAAAAAAAGGTGATGATTAGAATTAAGAATTGAAATAGATGCTTGATTTCTTTGAGTTTTTGTCTTTGTTTGATTGTCATTGTTAGGGATTTTCAACTATAACAAATCACTTAAGATTTTCCTTAGCTTAGAACAGAATTTTTCTATCAATTATTTACTTTTGGTATATGGATATTTTGTTTAAAAATTTAGCAAGTAAATTAGAAGGGGATGTATGTATTGATGATTTACATAAGCAAATATATGCTACAGATGCTTCTGTGTATAGAAAAATTCCTTTAGGAGTTGTGTATCCTAAAACCGAAAAGGATTTGCAAACACTGATCCTTTTTGCTACAAAAAACAAGATATCATTAATACCCAGAACTGCAGGAACATCTTTAGCAGGCCAATGTGTAGGCGAGGGATTGGTGGTAGACGTATCTAAATATTTTACAAGCATCAAACATTATGATGCTTTACAAAAGCAAATTACAGTTGAGCCAGGAGTGATTCGAGATGATTTGAATAGATATGTACATCATGATAATTTGTTTTTTGGACCCAATACTTCTACAGCAAATAGATGTATGATTGGAGGGATGGTAGGAAATAATAGTTCGGGAACTACTTCTATCCGTTATGGCGTTACTAGAGATAAAATTATTTCGCTTAAAGCAGTATTGAGTGATGGTAATTTGGTGGTATTTAAAGCGCTTACAAAAGACGAGTTTTTAGCAAAGACAAAATTAAAAACGTTAGAGGGAAATATATACAAATCTATTTTAACAGAGTTTTCTAAATCAGAAGTTCAGCAAGAGATAAACGAAAAATATCCAAAGCCAGAAATACATAGGCGTAATACAGGCTATGCGATTGACGAGTTTTTAAAATTTGAGTTGTTTGGTGGGCAAGAAAAAGAAATAAACATAGCGAAATTACTTTGTGGTAGTGAAGGGACTTTGGCTTTTACAACCGAAGTGACGTTGCAATTAGACACCATGCCTCCAAAGCACAATGTAATGGTGGCTTCTCATTTTACAAGTATTCAGCAATGTTTAGATGCTGTAACTTTGGTAATGCAACACGAATTGTACAATTGCGAATTGATGGACAAGTTGATTTTAGATTGTACTAAAAATATACGTTCGCAACAGGAAAACAGGAGTTTTTTAAGTGGAGATCCTGCGGCAATTTTAATGCTAGAGGTAGCAGCAAATTCTAAAGAAGCTGCAGATGCAAAAGCAGAAGCTTTGATAGCTGCGTTGCTTAAAGCAAATTATGGATATGCACATCCTAAAATTAAAGGAGCGAAAATAGCAGGAGTTCACGAGTTACGCAAAGCGGGTTTAGGAGCGCTAGGAAATTTAATTGGAGATAAAAAAGCAGTTGCTTGTATAGAAGATACTGCAGTAGCTTTGGATGATTTGCCTAGTTTTATTAGTGAGTTTACGGCAATGATGGACCGTTACGGTCAAGAAGCAGTGTATTATGCACATGCTGGAGCTGGAGAAATTCATTTACGTCCCATATTAAATCTAAAAATAAAAGAAGATGTTGCCTTGTTTAGAACTATAACAACAGAGGTGGCTACCTTGGTAAAACGTTACAAAGGCTCGTTAAGTGGTGAACATGGAGACGGTATAGTGAGAGCTGAATTTATACCAATGATGGTTGGAGATAAAAATTACCAATTATTAAAAGACATTAAAGAGGTATTCGATCCGAATTACATATTTAATAAGGGGAAGATTATAGATCCTTATAAAATGGATGAAAACTTACGATATGTTACAGATAGGAATGAACCAGAAATAAAAACGCTGTTAGATTTTTCTAAAAATGAGGGAATTTTAAAGTTAACAGAGCAATGTAACGGGTCTGGTGATTGTCGAAAGTCTGTAGCAGCAGGAGGAACGATGTGCCCAAGTTATAGGGCGACCAAAAACGAAAAAGATACAACAAGAGCAAGAGCCAATGCTTTAAGAGAGGTGTTAACAACCAATACAAATACAATAAATAGGTTTGATAGCGAAGCTTTAAAACAAGTTTTTGATTTGTGTATTAGTTGTAAAGCTTGTGCGAGTGAATGTCCTAGTAATGTAGATGTTTCTAGTTTAAAAGCGGAGTTTTTATATCAGTACCAAGAAGCAAATGGCTATACTTTACGAAATAAGTTGTTTGCAAATATTACCAATATCAACAAACTAGGTGCAAAAGTAAGTAGTATTACCAACGCTATAAATAGCCTTTCCGTTGTGAAAAAAGCTTTAGGAGTTAGCCCTCAAAGAACTTTACCAAGATTGAAGAAAACAACTTTAGAACAATGGATAGATAAGCACGAAAAGGATTTATATGTTGAAAACCCTATAAAAGAGATTTATCTTTTTAAAGATGAATTTGTGAATTATTACGATGTTGCTGTAGGAATAGATACGGTAAAGTTGTTAACAAAACTAAACTACAAATGTGTTTTTGTCAATCATACAGAAAGTGGACGAAGCTATTTATCGAAAGGTTTTTTAAAGCAGGCCAAAGAAATTGCCGATAAAAATATTGAAGTATTTGGAGATATTATAACAGATAAAACCCCGCTAGTAGGTATAGAGCCTTCAGCAATTTTATCGTTTAGAGATGAATATTTAAAAATGGCTACGAATAATGCGAAAGCCGAAAATATAGCAAAGAATACTTTTACCATAGAAGAGTTTATAGCAACAGAAATAGAACAAGGTGCTATTACTTCAGATGTATTTACCAAAGAGGTAAAAGAAGTTAAAATTCATGTACACTGTCATCAAAAAGCATTGAGTAATAGTAAATATACGTTTGATATGTTGAATGTAGTTCCGAATTACAGTGTAACTATTTTAAATACGGGTTGCTGTGGTATGGCAGGTTCTTTTGGGTATGAAAAAGAGCACTATAATGTGAGTATGCAAATGGGAGAAGATACCTTATTTCCTAAAGTAAGAAAATTACCAAAAGAAACACTTGTAGTAGCGTCGGGTACTAGTTGTAGGCATCAAATAAAAGATGGTGCTTCTGTAAATTCTTACCACGCTATTACGGTATTAAAAAATGCTCTTCTCAATTAAAATTAAAAAAAGTAACAGGTGTTATACAAATATAGTTAATTCTTGAACTACTTTATCAATATCTTCTTTAGTCGTAAATTTCGAAAAAGAAAAACGAACAGACGTTTTTTGTTGTTCATCAAAATTTAAAAAACTTTGTAATACATGCGATCCTTTGTGGCTCCCGCTTTGGCAAGCTGACCCACCAGAAACGGCAATTCCTTTGAGATCTAATTGAAACAAAAGCATTGGCAAGTCTTTAGCAAACCGAACATTTAAAACAGTATAGGTACTTTTATGCAGACTATCAGAAAAACCATTAAACTTTATAGAAGGGATATTGGTTTGTAATTGTTCAATAAAATACGTTTTGATGTTTTTTAGGTGTAATAAATCGTTGTTGAGGTTTTGTAGGCTGATAGATAACGCTTTCTCCATACCCACAATACCCGCAATATTTTCCGTTCCAGCACGAGTTCCACGTTCTTGTTCTCCTCCTAATATTTCGGGTTGTATAGCAGTACCTTTTCTAAAAAAAGCAAAACCAACCCCTTTAGGGCCATGGAATTTGTGTGCAGCAGCCGTTATAAAATCAATAGGCATAGTCGCTAGGTTGATATCAAAATGACCCATAGATTGTACAGTGTCGCTATGGAATAAAGCGTTGTATTTTTGTTTAAGCGCAATTATTTTTTCAAGATCTAAAATAGTACCAATTTCGTTGTTTACGTGCATTAAAGAAATTAAAGTCTTTTCTGTGCTTTTTTGTAAAATAACTTCTAAATGTTCGTAATCTAAAGTTCCGTTTTCTTGTGTTTTCACATAAGAAATAGTAATGTTTTTTAACGCTAAATTGTCAACAGTATGTAAAACAGCATGATGTTCTAGTTTCGAGGTAATAATGTGAGTAACCCCTAGGTGAGCAACAGCGTTTTTCAATATCAAATTATCGGCCTCCGTTCCTCCAGAAGTAAATACAATTTCAGAGGTTGTACAGTTCAAATGTTTGGCAATTTTTTTACGTGCATTTTCTATCATAGCTTTGGCACTTCTTCCAAAACTATGTGTAGATGATGGATTTCCGAAATGCGTTTGCATTACAGTAACCATGGTTTCAATAACTTCAGGAAGCATTGGAGTTGTAGCGGCGTTGTCTAGATAAACTTTTTTCATAGTACAAAAATAGAATTCTTGCTAAAAAGAAAAGCGTAAAATATAAATAATATGTCAGATAAGGAGGTGTGGCATTAAACTTGACTTATACTACTAGAAAGTAAATAAATACACGTTTTTCTGTATATTTACAGCCCTCAAAATAAGTGAAAACTTTTACACCGTGTCATATTGACACTTTATAGACCTATGAGCAAACATAATAAGATAAAAATAGACACTTTGTCTATGCATAACATGATTGATGAAGATTCTGATTTAATCCCTTTACTAAGTCCTGAAGACGAAGAAGAAATGAACAAAGAATCGGTACCAGAGGTATTACCGATTTTACCATTAAGAAATACGGTTTTGTTTCCTGGAGTTGTAATACCTATTACAGCAACAAGAGATAAGGCCATTGCTTTGATTAAAGAAGTAAACAAGGGAGATAAAGTTTTGGGTATTGTAGCCCAAAAAGATCCGGCAAGTAAAAATCCATCTTTTGATGATATTTACCATACAGGAGTAGTTGCTCAGATTTTAAGAGTTTTAAAAATGCCCGATGGGAATACTACCATTATTATTCAAGGTAAAAAAAGAGTACGCTTAGAAAGTGTAGTACAAGAAGAACCCTACATAAAAGCAACAACCGTAGCTGCTATTGATGATACTTTTGTAGAAGATACTAATGAATTTAAAGAGATTATTAAAACGGTTAAAGAAACTGCTTTAAGTGTTATAGAAGAAAATCCTAACATTCCTACAGAAGGAACTTTTGCGATTAAGAATATTAAGAGTAATTCGTTCTTAATCAATTTTATTTCGTCTAATATTGATTTAACAGTAAAAGAAAAGCAAGAGCTTCTAGAGATCAACAATCTTAAAGAAAGAGCAATTGCTACATTAAAGAAGTTAAATTTTGAGTTACAACGATTAGAATTACGTAACGATATTCAGAATAAAACACGTGTAGATTTAGATCAACAACAAAAAGAATATTATTTACATCAGCAATTAAAAACAATTCAAGAAGAGCTAGGAGGAAACTCTCATGAAGCTGAAATAAATGAATTGCTAGAAAAGTCTAAAGAAAAAAAGTGGTCTAAAGAAATTAAAAAAACCTTCGAAAAGGAAGTAAAGAGAATGAAGCGTTTGAATCCTCAAATGCCAGAATTTTCAATTCAACGTAATTATTTAGAGTTATTTCTAGAGTTGCCATGGGATTCTTACACAAAAGACAGTTTTAATTTAAAGGAAGCGCAAGAAATATTAGAGCGAGAACATTTTGGATTAGAAAAAGTAAAAGAGCGTATTATAGAGCATTTGGCTGTTTTAAAATTAAAGGGTGATATGCGTTCGCCAATTATTTGTTTGTACGGACCTCCAGGAGTTGGTAAAACATCTTTAGGGAAATCAGTAGCAGAGGCTTTAGGAAGAAAGTATGTGCGTATGGCTTTAGGAGGACTAAGAGATGAGTCTGAAATTAGAGGACATAGAAAAACGTACATCGGAGCAATGCCAGGTAGGTTAATTCAGAATATTAAAAAAGCGGGTACAGGAAACCCAGTTTTTGTTTTGGATGAAATAGATAAAATGGCTTCGGGTATTCAAGGTGATCCGTCGTCTGCAATGCTAGAGGTTTTAGATCCGGAACAAAATTCTGCTTTTTACGATAACTTTTTAGAAGTCGGATATGATTTATCGAAAGTAATGTTTATTGCTACTGCTAATAATGTGGGTAACATTCCTTGGGCATTACGTGACAGAATGGAAATGATTAATGTTTCTGGATATACCATTGAAGAGAAAATGGAAATAGCCAAGAGACATTTACTAAAAAAGCAATTAAAAGAGCACGGTTTAAATAGTACACATTTAAAAATAGCAAAAGCAGAGTTAGAGTTTGTTGTAACAGGTTATACACGCGAATCGGGTGTTCGTAACCTAGAAAAGGTAATTGCTAAGTTGGTTCGTTATGCGGCTAAATCTATAGCTTTAGAAGAAGAATACGAAGTTACTTTAAATAAAGAGAGTATTGTAGATATTTTAGGACCTGCAAGATTAGAACGTGATAAATATGAAAATAACGATGTTGCTGGAGTAGTAACAGGTTTGGCTTGGACAAGTGTTGGAGGAGATATTTTGTTTATAGAATCTATTTTATCGAAAGGAAAAGGATTGTCTATTACAGGTAACTTAGGAACAGTTATGAAAGAATCTGCTACCATTGCTTTAGAATATATTAAAGCAAATTCAGATAGTTTAGGCATCAAACAAAAAGTGTTAGATGAATATAAGGTTCATATTCACGTACCAGAAGGAGCAACCCCTAAAGATGGACCCAGTGCTGGAATTACGATGTTAACTTCTTTAGTTTCATCATTTACACAAAGAAAAGTAAAATCTAAAATAGCCATGACTGGAGAAATAACCCTTAGAGGGAAAGTCTTACCAGTAGGAGGTATTAAAGAAAAAATATTAGCAGCTAAACGAGCCAATATAAAAGAGCTTATTTTGTGTGAAGCTAATAGAAAAGATATAGAAGAAATTAAAGATTCTTATTTAAAAGGTTTAAAATTTCATTATGTTTCAGAAATGAACGAAGTTTTAGAAATTGCACTTACAAAACAAAAAGTAAAGAATGCTAAAAAACTAGCGTAAACTTACAAATCCCGACTTTATGTCGGGATTTTTTTAGTTCAGATATTCTTTTAAAAAATTAAAAGCTGCTAAAAAACAGATGTTAGTTTGTTTAAAATAACATTCCGTTAACATTTGATTATGTATTTTTGTGTATTAACTAAAAATTAATCACAATGTCCCCATTCAAAAAAATCCTAATAATCCTTTTAGGGTGCTCTCAACTTTTGAGTGCCCAAACAACAGAAACTTTTGAAGATGAACCTAACGATGCTACTTCTTTTTCTCAAGGAGGTGTAACGTTTAGTACTTCGTCATCCATTGATAGTTACGCAATAAATAATTTTGGAGGTGGTTTAGGATGGAATGGTAGTGCTGCAGATATTCAATATTTAGACACTTCAGGAGGAACTACTGATATAGGTGATGGTACTCAGTTGACGATAACTAAAAGCGATAATTCAGAATTTACGGTAAAAAGTTTTTGGACTTATTTAGCTCAAAAAGATGCAATAAACAATGGATCAGGAACTCTTACGATCGTAGGTAGAAATAATGGAGATGATGTATATACAATTACAAAATCTAGTGGCTTTAATACTGTTCCTGGAGGACCAACTACTCAAAATGGTTTTACGTTTATAAATTTTGCTTCTGAAGGAGGTGCTGATAACACAGCAAAAAATATAGATGAATTAAGTATAACAACAACGAATACATTAGATTATTTAGCTATTGATGCCTTCACATTTGGAAGTCCTATATCAAACTCAGCTCCTGTTGTAACAGCACCAACTATTCCTTTAGTTAATGAAGATAGTATTAATCTATCTTTAGCAGATAACATAGGTGTTACAGATACTGATGGAGATGACCAAACTGTTACAGTTGCAATAACGGGAGGAACTATAACTACTGGAACTTCGGGGATAACTTTTGGAGGTTTGGGTAATGGAACAGCTAATTTTACAATGGCAGGTACTTTATCAGCTATTAACACAGCTTTAGATGCTGCGACTTTTACAGCTACAGCAAATTTGAATGGTACAAATGTTGCGTCAATTTCCATACAATCTAATGACGGAACTGTTAATTCTAACAGCGCAAGTATTACGTTTAACATATCTGCTGTAAACGATGAACCAAGTTTTACCAAGGGAGCAAATGAAACGATTAACGAAGATGCCGGAGCACAAAATGTTACAAGTTGGGCAACTTCTATAGATGCTGGAGCAAGTAACGAATCTAGTCAGACATTAAGTTTTGCAGTGACGAATGATAATAATTCTTTGTTTGCAGTACAACCAAGTATCGCTTCTAACGGAACTTTAAGTTATACTCCAGCTGATGATGCCAATGGATTTGTTACTGTATCAGTAGTATTGAGTGATGATGGTGGAACAGCTAATGGAGGAGATGATACGTTTGCAACACAAGAGTTTACTATTATGATAAATTCAGTGAACGATGAACCAAGCTTTACTAAAGGTGCAGATCAAACGATTAATGAAGATGC
>JAHDFK010000005.1:0-56770 GCA_020628175.1 Wenyingzhuangia sp. | reverse complement strand
TGAACGATGAACCAAGCTTTACTAAAGGTGCAGATCAAACGATTAATGAAGATGCCGGAGTACAAAGTGTTACAGGTTGGGCAACTTCTATAGATGCAGGAACAAGTAACGAATCTAGCCAAACATTAAGTTTTGCAGTTACGAATGATAATAATTCTTTGTTTGCAGTACAACCAAGTATCGCTTCTAACGGAACTTTAAGTTATACTCCAGCTGATGATGCCAATGGATTTGTTACTGTATCAGTAGTATTGAGTGATGATGGTGGAACAGCTAATGGAGGAGATGATACGTTTGCAACACAAGAGTTTACTATTATGATAAATTCAGTGAACGATGAACCAAGCTTTACTAAAGGTGCAGATCAAACGATTAATGAAGATGCAGGAGTACAAAATGTTACAGGTTGGGCAACTTCTATAGATGCTGGAGCAAGTAATGAATCTAGCCAAACATTAAGTTTTGCGGTGACGAATGACAATAATTCTTTGTTTGCAGTACAACCAAGTATCGCTTCTAACGGAACTTTAAGTTATACTCCAGCTGATGATGCCAATGGATTTGTTACTGTATCAGTAGTATTGAGTGATGATGGTGGAACAGCTAATGGAGGAGATGATACGTTTGCAACACAAGAGTTTACTATTATGATAAATTCAGTGAACGATGAACCAAGCTTTACTAAAGGTGCAGATCAAACGATTAATGAAGATGCAGGAGTACAAAATGTTACAGGTTGGGCAACTTCTATAGATGCTGGAGCAAGTAATGAATCTAGCCAAACATTAAGTTTTGCGGTGACGAATGACAATAATTCTTTGTTTGCAGTACAACCAAGCATCACTTCTAACGGTACCCTAAGTTATACTCCAGCTGATGATGTAAGTGGAACAGCTACAGTATCAGTAGTGTTGAGTGATGATGGTGGAACAGCTAATGGAGGAGATGATACGTTTGTAACACAAGAGTTTACGATTACCGTAAGGCAAGCAAACGATACAGAAGTTGTTATTACATCTATATCTGAAGATACAGGTGTGGATATGACAGATTTTGTTACAAGTGATACTACACTTACAGTGACAGGAACAGCAGAGCCTAATAGTGTGATTACTTTTTCTATTGATGGTGTTATAATCCCATTAGAAGATTTAGTACTTGCAGATGAATCTGGTAATTTTTCATATACATTAACAAATGAAATTCCAGATGGAGAAGTTCAATTAATAGTGATATCTACATTTAATGAGATGAGTTTGAGTTCTGAAGCTAAGAATATAACTATTGATACTGTAAAACCGGATGTGGTTATCACTTCTGATTCAGAGGCTGTTACTACTGATAATCCTATTAGTGTTACTATTGAATTTACAGAAGATGTTTTTAATTTTAATGCAAGTAATGTATCTGTATCAAATGGAACAATAACAAACTTTACAGGGTCTGAAGATATTTATACTTTTGATGTTGTCCCTACGGCTGTAGGAAATGTAACGATAGCGATGAATGAAAATGAGGTTACTGATTTAGCAGGTAATTTTAATACAGCAGCAGTTACGTTAAGTATAAACTATACGGAAACATTAAGTACAAAACTTTTAGATACTGAGGTAGTGTTGTTAGAAAATCCAATTAAAGAAGAAATTGTACTATCATCTGACATACAGATTCAAGAGATACATGTATATAATACAACAGGAACATTGGTAGCTACTACAAAAGAGGTATCGTTTTTACCTTCTGGAGTTTACGTTGTACTACTTAAAACTAAAAATGGTGTAATTACTAAAAAAGTAGTGAAAGAATAAACATTATAAAATGTTGAAACTAAAAAGACCTGAGAATATAAACTCAGGTCTTTTTTATTTTATGTTTTTTTGAATACAGTTAATAATCGTGTTTGTATTTTCTAGATAGTCAAACCAATGTGTGTTTGTGTCTTTTTTAAACCAGGTAAGTTGTCGTTTCGCAAAACGACGACTATTTTTTTTAATTTCTTCTATCGCTTTTTCAAGAGTTATGGTGTCATCAAAAAAATTAAATAATTCTCTATACCCTACAGTTTGTAGTGCATTTAAGTGTTTTAATGGATAAAGACCCTTCGCTTCTTCTAATAAACCTTTACGCATCATAATATCTACTCGTTGATTGATACGATTGTAAATTACAGAACGATCAGCTGTTAAGCCAATTTTAAGTGTTTGAAAGTTTCTTGGAGCTTTGGGTTTGTTTTTAAAAGAACTGTAGGTTTTTCTACTACCAATACAAACTTCTAAAGCACGAATAACCCGATGTGGATTGTCTATGGCAATATCTTGATAAGTCTCTACATCTAAACGTTTAAGTTGTTCTTGTAAACTAACTAAACCTTCTGTTTCGAGCCTATTGTTTAGTTCGTTTCTAACGGTAGCATCAATTTTCGGAAATTCATCTAAGCCTGTTGTAATGGCGTCTACATATAGGCCACTTCCTCCCACCATAATTACAATGTCATTTTCTTTAAAAAGGAGGTCTAGTTTTTTAAGGCCTTCACGTTCAAAATGTCCTACGCTATACGTATCATGAATACTTTTGTTTTGAATAAAATGATGTTGTACAGCAGCAAGTTCATCTTCATCGGGTACAGCAGTACCAATAGTCATTTCTTTAAAAAACTGTCTAGAATCACACGAAATAATTTCTGTATCAAAATGTTGTGCCAATTTAATACTCAACGCTGTTTTTCCTATAGCTGTAGGTCCTACAATGCTAATTAGATATTTATTCATGTTTATAGGTTTTCACCACATTGATGACAAAATTTAGCTTTGTCGTTGTGGTTAGATTCATGACACTCGCTACAAACTTGAGTGTTAGATTTTTGATTTTTGATATCGTTAAACTCCGAAGATACAATTCCTGTGGGTACAGCTAAAATTCCATATCCCATTATCATAACAATAGAAGCAAAAAATTGTCCTAATGGCGTTGCAGGAGCTATATCTCCATAACCTACTGTAGTCATGGTTACAATTACCCAATACAAACTTCTAGGAATACTTGTAAATCCGCTATCAGCATTTCCTTCTATCAAATAAATAACGGTACCGAGAATTAAAGATAGTACGAGTACTGTTGATATGAATACTCCTATTTTTGCTTTACTTGCAGAAATTGCTTTGGCTAAATCGTTAGAGGCACTTACATAACGCGCCAGTTTTAAAATGGTAAAAACACGTAGCAAACGTAAAGATCTTAACACTAAAAGTACTTCTGAACGTCCAATAAAAAGGCCTAGATATTTAGGAAGTGTTGCTACCAAATCTATAATACCATACCAACTTATAATATATTTTAGAGGTGCTTTAACTGTTACAACCCTTAGTATGTATTCTATGGTAAAAAGAATGGTAATTATCCATTCAATAATATTAAATAAAACACCGTATTTAACTTGTAATTCGTTAACACTTTCGAGCATCACCACAAAAATGCTGACTAATATTAATAGCAATAAAATAATGTCAAATAGTTTACCTGCAGGCGTATCTGCTTCGTAAATTATTTCGTGTAGCTTTTTTCGCCAAGTCGTCTTTTTAGGATTCAAAGCGGATAATTTTTTTGAATTTATTTTTATCTAAAAACTTTTTAACCTCGTGTCTGTTAGACAAGTTGTCTTCTACAGGCGATAAAATATTTTCTACAATACGAATATCGTCTATTTGGTGTGCTAATTCTATGTATGCATATCCTTTTATACATCCATCTTTTAATAAAAAAACAGATTTTTCTGCAGTAGTTCTACCTGCATCTATAAGTAAGGCATTGTCTATATTAAAAACAGTAGTAGGTATGTTTTTTTTATTGATGGAATTGTAATGCGGTTTGTTAGCAGCTACCTCTTCGTTACTTTTAATGTTGGCAATAAGCATGCTTCCTGTTTCTTCAAAACTTACATCGCTAATTTGTTTATGAAGCGTTTTAGCTCGTTTAGAGGTTCTTAGGAATATCTGATTGATTCCGTTTCTCATATTACGGTTTCTACCAATGTATACAATATCTCCTTTGGGGTTGTGTAAGTAAAATACTCCTGATTTTCTAGGAGTTTTATCTAATAAGTTTTTAAACTTCTTTTTTGAATTTACTTTGGGTTTCGATTGTCCTTCTGTTTTGATGTTAGCTTTTATGATGTTTTTTTCTACATCTTTATTTAAAAGCATTTTAAAAAGTTTAATCGTAGCAAGTGCATCTCCGTTAGCTCTATGTCTATTGCTCATAGGAATACCAAGACTCTTACAAAGCTTTCCTAAGCTGTAAGAATCTTGTCCTTCTATTAGTTTTCTGCTAAGTTCAACAGTACAAAGTGTGTCTTTTGTATAGGTGTAGCCAAGTCTCTGAAATTCGTTTCTAAGTATTCTGTAATCAAAATTGGCATTGTGCGCAACAATAATACAATCTTTGGTAATTTCTAAAATTTGTTTGGCAACCTCGTAAAACTTTGGAGCTTTACGTAGCATTTTGTTGTTTATCCCCGTAAGTTGTACCACAAAAGGTTGAATAGGTATTTCTGGGTTGACTAGAGTAATAAATTGATCGACTACTTTTTCTCCATCAAACCTGTGGATGGCTATTTCAGTCATCCCTTCTTCATTAAACTTTCCTCCTGTAGTTTCTATATCAATTATAGCGTACATCAATCAACTAAAACTTTTAAATGCTTGTTTACAAATATAGTATATCAAATGTAATTGGTTGAATGAATGTTTTAATATTTACAAAAGATACCTCGAGTTAAAACTAGAGGTATCTTTTATATATAATATCCAATTCTATTTTAATTTCTACGAAGAGAAGCTCCAGACGATGTGTTTATTTGCTTTAATTGTGGACTTCCTTTGTATTGAATACTAGATCCACTAGAAGCGTTAACAGCTAACTCTTTTGTAGCAAATACTTTAATAACAGAACCGCTATTAGATTTTATTGTAGTTTTTTCGGTTTCTAAATTTTCTAAATTAGCAGTGCTACCGCTACTCGTTTTTAATTGATTTGTTATAGCAGTACCATTTAGGCTTATTTGACTACCACTGCTAGTTGTTACAGTTAATTTTTGCGTATTTATAGTTAAGTTAGCTGTAGAGCCACTAGAAGTATTAATGGTTAAAACTGGGCTTGTTAAAGTATTTGTAGAAGTGATAAAACTACCACTTGAAGCTTTTAAACTAGCAAGTTTAGGTAATTTAACATGCACATTTTTATTTCCAGACAAACGAAACGATGGTTTTACAGAAATGTGTAAAGTTCCTTCTTTTATTTCTGTACGAATAGTATCGATGATATTTTCATCAGCATTTACATGAATGCCATATTGAGCGTTCATTTCTACATACAAATGAATTCCTTGTTGTACTTCTATTTTATCAAAAGGCGCATTGATATTTCTTTTTTGAGAGATCATAGTTCCATTACCAACCAATGCCTTGTTGTTACAAACAAATTTTCCATTTTCATACCTTAAATTTATGTCGCAAGAGCTTACTGCTAAAGCCAAAGTAATTACAAACAGTTTGATAAGAGTTTTCATGTTTTATCGTATTAAATGTTAGTATTATCAGTTGTATTTGTTGTACAATCGGTACATATCAAGCCTTTTGGTGTCATTTTTAAATAATGATTGGTTAAATCCCAATAATTTTTTTGTTCTGGATTGATGAAATTATGTAAGAAGTTTTGCGTGTTTTCATCAAATACAATGATTTTACCAAGTGGTATAAATAGGGTAGTAGTAACTGCCTCGGGTTTGAATTGATGGTCTAAAGGACTTAAAAAATAACTATTTAATGTAATTTCATGCTCATTAACGGCATATTGATATGTTATTTCTTGTGCATTTTGTAGTGCTAATGCGTTGTTTTTAGCTTTTGATTTTTTGGTGATCTTGACTTCGAGATCTTGCGTACTACTTGTAGCTATATTGATAAATACATTGTTACTAAATAACTTTTCTGTAGCTCCATCTGCTACAAGTTCTTGATTATTAGATCTACTCAAATATTCTTTGTATAAAATGTTTTCGTTTTGTACGGTGTTTATGTACAATGTGTCAGAAGCTATTGTATAAGATTCTTGATGATTTTTTATACCCTCATAAGCCGTATTATTTTTTAAATGTATGCTTGTACCTGTTATTGTAATAATTGCTAGTATCCATAGACCAATCAAAACAAAAAATACTGTTTTGGTTAAGATTTTACTTTTTTTAGAAATAATTAAAATTCCCAAAATAAAAAGAAGTACAAAAGGAATTCCAGAAATTAAAAACAAAGCTGTATTTAAAATCCATTGAGGTATAGTAGTTTGTTGAAATAAAGGCATGGTGTCAAAAAATAAATTTTCTGTACCCAAAAACCCAAGTGTGTTAAATGTAAAAAATAGCGTAAATAGACTAATAATCGCAATAGAAGATATACATATTAAGAGAATCCCAATTGCTTTTTCAAAAATTTTGTAGAGCCGTAAAATGATTTGACCCAAAAAATCAATGGTTTTTTGAAGTGTGTTTTTAGCACTCTTATAATCTGCATTTTTTATTTTGTGGCTAACATTTTCAAATTCAGTTTTAATTTTTTTTTCAATACTTTCAATGTTTACAGGTTCGCCTTCCATTTGTAATTTATCGGCTGTAGTTTTTGCTACTGGAGTAATAATCCACATTACAATGTAAGCAGGTATACCAAAACCACCACTAATGGTTAGTAAAATAAATAGCAAACGAACCCAAACAGCATCTATGGCAAAGTAATAACCAATCCCAGAACTAACACCACCCAACATTGTGTTAGTAGGATCTCTAAATAATTTTTTTACAGATGTATTATTATAAGAAGTCTCCTCAGTATCATACGCAGTGTCTCCATCACCATAATCTTCTGGTTGTCCCATAATTTGTATCACATCATCAATATCTGTATCGTTAATTACTTGTCTATCGTTCTTTAACTTTTCAGACAGTAATTCGCTAATTCGAGCTTCTATATCATCTAAAATTTCTTTCTTTTCGTTAGCACTACCATTTAAAGATCTTTGAATAGCATCTAAATATTTACGAAGTTTTGTATAAGCTATTTCATCTATATGAAAGAATAATCCGCCTAAGTTTATGTTTGTTGTCTTGTTCATCGCTTTATTTTTTTTCTGTTACTAATGTTACGGCATTCACTAAATTGTTCCAAGTAGCATTTAATTCTGTTAAAAATTGTTTTCCTTTTTCTGTAATAACATAATACTTTCTTGGAGGTCCTGACGTAGATTCCTCCCAGCGGTAGGTGAGTAATTCTGCATTTTTTAACCGTGTTAGCAATGGGTATATAGTTCCTTCTACCACAATCATTTCTGCTTTTTTTAAGATTGATAATATTTCGGAGGTATATGCGTCTTCTTTAGTTATAATAGACAAGATGCAGTACTCTAAGACACCTTTTCGCATTTGAGCTTTTGTATTTTCTAATTTCATAAGCGTTTTTTTAAAATACTTAAATTTTGATATTACAAATTTATATAAAAACATAGTACTATGCAAAACATAGTACTATATTTTTTGAGTGTCATTTTTTTTAAAGAGAAGAAAAGAGTAGTGCAATCATTGATTTTATTGAGTTTGATAGCAATACTATAAAAACAAAAAAAAGAGTATTTATGTAATCATAAATACTCTTTTTTGATGTTTTAAGGTATAGTAAACTAATTTCTAGCTCCAAAAATAGAGCTTCCTACTCGTATCATTGTACTACCTTGTGCAATAGCAATTTTGTAATCACCACTCATTCCCATAGAAATTATTTCTAATTCTGTGTGTTCTGGTTTTAAAGTATCGAAAAAAGACTTTAAAGATTGAAATTCATTTTCTACCTGATTTGTATTCTCTACAAAACTTGCCATTCCCATCAATCCTACGACACGTACATGTTCCATGTTTTTATAATCGTATGAAGCTAGAATATTGGTTATTTCTTGTTTTGATAAGCCAAATTTAGAATCTTCGGTAGCTATTTTAAATTGTAGCAAACAGTTTATAACACGATTGTGTTTTTTAGCTTGTTTGTTTATTTCTTGCAATGTGGTAAAACTATCTACACCATGAATCAGATCAACAAAATGCGCCATGTATTTTACTTTGTTTTTTTGCAAGTGTCCAATCATGTGCCAAGAAATATCTTTAGGCAGCACATCGTATTTGGTAACCATTTCTTGAATTTTATTTTCACCAAAAATACGTTGCCCGGCATTGTACGCTTCTTGTATGGCAGCAATGGGCTTTGTTTTAGATACGGCTACTAAAGTAACGTTTGTGGGAATTTGTTGTGTAATAACCGACAAATTGTTAGAAATGCTCATGACTAATTAGATTTAAAATTAATTTCGGAGTACTGTGTTGTTTTCTTTTCTTTACTTTTTATTAGTTCAAAGTATTTTTTTGTTTGGTAATCGAAATTTTTAGATATACTTAATTCCGATTTTTTAGGAGATTCAAAAAAACGATTACTGCTCAGCTCTCCATTATTATTAATTTCTAGCATATAAGCATATTTTTGCTTTCTATTAGCTTTATCGTTAACTTCTAAATTAAGATGAATTTCGGGTATGTTTGCGGCTATGTATAAATTAGAATTTTTGCTTTCATGGTATTTAAATTTTGCACCCTCAGCTTTGTCTTCAATATTTCTAGACCATATTAAGTTTCCATTATTTGCAATCTTAGCAACAATAAGACTAATATTGGTACGTATTGATTTTGTTGAAGGATTCACTGTAAAGCTAAACCCCGATCCTAATCCGGTTGGTATTGCACCTCCCCTTGTAGTTCTTATTTTGTGTTCTGAAAAAATTAAATTCCAATCGTTATTCGTGTCTAAATAAACTGATTTAAAGTCTAATTTATTTAGCGGTCTTCCATAACTAGAAATTATTTTAGTGTAATCTACGCTTGTGTTATCAGCGTATTTAGAATGTATTTTAGTCCAATCGACTAAGAATTGTTTAGAAAAATTTATTTCTTTATTTAATAATAAAGTTAGGTCTTTTTTAGAATAATCAAGTTTTATAAAACCATCAGTATTGTAATTACTAGTTTTAGAATATACCCCAAAACAAACTATGTCTTTACCATGTTTCTTTATAAAAACATCAGCAAAATTTCCTTCTTTCAGATCAATTAATTTAGTAATAATAGTGTCTTTAGATATTTTTAAAAGATGGTAATAGTTGTTGTAATTTCTTTTGGTTGAAATAGCTTTAGATTTTTTTATATCCAAAGTTGAAGTAAGTATGTAAATTTCATTATTTAATGTATCTATTATAGATTGATTGACCGTTGGTAATCCTAATTTATGAGCTAGAACTACATTTTTTTGTAGCTTTAAATTAAATTTAGAATTGTATAGTTTTACACCTAATGATAATAGATAGTTTTTTTTAGATTCTTTAGGTGTGGGTTTATTTTCTAGATAAATTAATTTTTGTAGTTCGTTAATTTCTTTTGATTTTAGAGATTTAGAAGTATGAGAAATATGTAGATAACCCTCTTGTTTCATTTTGTTTAAATCCTCACTATAAGTATTATCCTTATTTTTCCAAATACTATCTTTTTTATCAAGAGTAATTAATGTTGTTTCCTTTTTACCAAAATCCCTTAAAGAGTATGTTGTAGCTATATACTTTAGTGAAGTTTTACGAGATTTTATTGATTGCTCATTTTTTTTTGTATCAAAATTCTTTTTTTGTAGCGGCTGGTTAATGGAAGTTTTTTCAGTGTTTATAAAGACTAAACTATCGTTTCTCATATCAAAGATAAAGGTGTCTTTTGCTTTTATCTTTTTTTCTGCTATTAGTTTATATTCCTTATTGTAATGATGTATTAAGTAGTCATAATTTGTATGATTAAAATATTCGGTCGTATTCGTTTTTTTTTGATGTACAGTAATTAATTCTCCTTTGGTGTTTTTTGTTATATATTTTTCTTGATATTTATCGTCAAGAGAAGTTACAAAATCGTAATTTTTAATTTCAATTTTTTTAGAAATTTGTGCATTTAAGTTCGTTGCTATTAGCACTATTAAAAAGTAGTAATATTTTAATTTCATAGTATAATTTTTTGTAAAAAAAATCCCCATAAACAACGTCTATGGGGATGGGTAATATTTTAGTTTCTATTATTTTAAAATAGAAATAATTTGAGATGCTAACTCAGTACCAATACGGTCTTGAGCTTCTAAAGTAGCTGCACCAATATGTGGAGTTAATGAAATATTAGGGTTCATTAATATTTTCATTTCTGGTTTAGGTTCGTTTTCAAAAACATCTAATCCAGCTTTTGCAATTTCTCCTTTTTCTAAAGCTTCAATCAATGCAACTTCATCAATTACACCACCACGAGCAGCGTTAATTAAAATTGCAGAGTTCTTCATCATTTTTAATTCAGGAGCTCCAATAACGTAATCTTTTTGTGCTGGTACGTGTAACGTAACAAAATCAGCATTCTTTAAAACTTCTTCTTTAGAAACTGTATTTACAGTAAAGCTAACTTTTTGTCCGTCAAAAAATTCTAAGTCTAAGTCTACTTTTTCGAAAAAAGGATCGAAAGCAATTACTTTCATACCTAATCCTAAAGCAATTTTA
Source organism: Wenyingzhuangia sp. (assembly GCA_020628175.1). The sequence continues at coordinate 46,117 of JAHDFK010000005.1, read as the reverse complement.
GCAGTAGCTTGACCAATACGTCCAAAACCAATAACACCTAATGTTTGTCCTTTTAATTCAACTCCTTTTGCGTAGCTTTTCTTTAAAGCACCAAATTTAGTTTCACCTTCTAAAGGCATGTTTCTGTTAGAATCTTGTAAGAAACGTACCAAACCAAATAAGTGAGAGAATACTAATTCTCCAACAGAGTGAGAAGAAGCAGCAGGTGTGTTAATTACGTGTAAACCTTTATCTTTTGCGTATTGTACATCAATGTTATCCATTCCAACACCACCACGTCCGATGATTTTTAAAGAAGGACACGCATCAATTAATTCTTGTCTTACTGTAGTTGCAGATCTTACTAAAATTACATCAATGTTATTTTCGTTGATGTAGTTTTCTAATTGATCTTGAGCAACTGTGTTTAAAATTACTTCAAATCCAGCATTTTCTAATGCAGTAACACCTGATTGTGCTAAACCGTCGTTTGCTAAAACTTTCATTTAAATGTATGTTTGTGCTTATTGCTAAGCGTTAAAATTTCTTCATTAAATCTACCAAAGCTTGTACGCTTTCTATAGGCATTGCATTGTAAATAGATGCTCTAAATCCTCCAACAGAACGGTGTCCTTTTACATTGCTAATTCCTGCTGCTGCACATGCTTCTAAAAATGCTGCATCTTTAGACGCGTCGTTTAATAAGAATACAACGTTCATTAAAGAACGGTCTTCTTTAGCTACGTTATTTACAAAAGATGGGTTGTTGTCAATCTCGTTGTATAATAAAGCTGCTTTTTCTTCGTTTCTCTTTTCTGCGGCAGCAATACCACCATTTGCTTTTAAGTACTCTAAGTTTAACATAGAAACATAAATAGCAAATACAGGAGGGGTATTAAACATACTTTCTCCTTTGATATGTATTTGGTAATCTAACATAGAAGGAATTGTTCTTCCTGTGTTACCTAATAAATCTTTTTGTATAATAACCAATGTTGCACCTGCAGGACCTAAGTTCTTTTGTGCTCCAGCGTAAATAATTCCAAATTTAGATACATCAATAGGTTTAGAGAAAATATCAGAAGACATATCTGCTACCAAAGGAGCATCGCTTGCTGGAAATTCTTTAAACTGTGTACCAAAAATGGTGTTGTTAGATGTAATATGTACATAATCAGCATCTGCTGGTACTGTAAATCCTTTAGGAATGTAATTGTGATTTGTGTCTTCAGAAGAAGCAACAACTTCTACCTCTCCAAATAAACCAGCTTCTTTAATTGCTTTTTTACTCCAAGCACCTGTGTTAACGTAAGCAGCTTTACCACCTTCGCTTTTCATTAAGTTCATGGCAGTCATTAAAAACTGAGTAGATGCACCTCCTTGTAAAAATAATACTTCGTGAGTTGCGGGTACGTTTAATAATTCTTTTACTAATGCTACAGCTTTGTTGTAAACATTAACAAACTCTTTACTACGGTGAGATATTTCGATTAATGATAAACCTGTGTTGTCAAAATCTAAGATAGCTTGACTAGCTTTCTCAAATACTTCTTGAGGTAGGATTGAAGGACCTGCGCTAAAATTATGTTTTTTCATTATGTTATTTATTTTTTGGAAACCACAAATTTATAAAATCTGAACGCTTTCCGTTTAACTTTATCTATTTATTTTGTTGAATTTTTATAGTTCTAATAAAAATTTAAGAGTATCAACATTATCTGCGTAATTCCACAATTTTGGCTGTTGCGTTTGCCCTAATTTTATAGAATTCTTAATAGCTAGTTCTGTAGAAATACATTGTATTTTATCATCATCATTCATCAGCTGTTTTTCTAAATGGCTTAGATCTTCGTAATATTCGTAAAATAACGATGCTATTGGAGAAGCATAGCTATCATCTTCTTTCAACATTAAAAATCCGTTTTCTTGTATATCAAACAAACTCATTAAATACACTGCTTTGTTATAATCGTAATTATTAGCGTATTTGGTATAGTTAATAATGTCTTTATGTTTGTATATGGCTTTAAATAATTTGTCAAAATCGTAATTTTTAGGAACAAAAATTTTAGAGATGCTACGACAACCCAATCCGTAATATCTAAAAATATCATCACTCAAGGCTTCCAGTTGTTCGGGAGTTTCATTACCATCTAAAACAGCCACTGCATTTCTGTTTTTTCTAATAATGTTAGGATGTTTTCCAAAGTAATAATCAAAGTAACGTGCAGTATTGTTACTCCCGGTAGCAATAACAGCATCAAAATTTTCTAGTTTTTTTTCTGTAAAGTTAAATTTACCTTTAAAACTAGGCGCTACATGTTCTAAATACTTTGCAATTAACGGAATAAAATATTTATCGTTAGATGAAAGTTTGGCAAGAATTTTATTTCCAGAAATAGCAACGGTTAAAAAATCGTGAAACCCAACTAACGGAATATTACCAGCCATAATAATAGCAATGGTTTTATTAGTTTGCTCGGGAATAGTATATTGATTAAGCCACTGGTCTATATTTTTTTGCGTTAAAGCATTTGCCCAACTTTCTAAAGAAAAGAGTACGTTGTTTTTTGTAAACCACGAATTGTATTCTTCGGCTCTTTTAATTTGAGTAGTAAATATGTCGAAAAATAATTCGTTAAAAGCAATGCCTTCTTTTTGTGTAATACCGTCTGTTGTAAATTGACTTAAAAATGCACCTAATTTTACAAACGCTTCTTTTCTCTTATCTAAACTCATTATAAGTTAGTTTGGGGGTTTTGAATGAATACAAAATGTATTATTTTTGTGGTACAAATTTAAAGAAAAAAGATCGATGGCAATTATAATAACTGATGAATGTATTAACTGTGGGGCATGTGAGCCAGAATGTCCTAACAATGCTATTTATGAAGGAGCTGAAGAGTGGAAATTCTCTGAAGGAACTTCTTTAGAAGGTGACTTTGTATTACCAAACGGAAATGCAGGAAATGCAGATGAAGAACAAGAGCCTATTAGTGATGAAGTTTATTACATTGTACCAGATAAATGTACAGAATGTAAAGGTTTTCACGATGAGCCTCAATGTGCTGCTGTTTGTCCTGTTGATTGTTGTGTGGATGACGAAGATATTGTAGAATCTGAAGATGAATTATTAGCAAAGCAGGCATTCTTACATAAAGAATAGTTTTACTGCTAGTACATATTAAAAAAGCTCCGAGATAATTTCTCGGAGCTTTTTTTGTTAAAAATGTAAGTTGAATTTTAACAAAAAAGTACTACAAAACAAAAAAACTACTTTAAAATTTAGCAAAGTAAGTACATTCCTAAAATACGAGTAATACCCACGGTTAATATAGCAATCCCTACAATAACTTTAAAAGGCATAAGCGCTGTAGATGCTTTTATTAATAAATTACCTATTACAGGGGCTTTTCCTAACAAATCTGTAATAAGTAACAAACCTGCACTAATAGCAATACCGTCGTGTATAAAGCAGCCAGGTTTTAAAATACCTAAAATCCCTAAGGCAAATATCAATCCTCCAATAGTAGTTTTATAGGGTAGAAGTTTTGCTGCTGTTTTTACAAAAAAATCATTATCACCATCCCATTTGTCTAATAAAGATGTGGCAAGTAAAAGTCCGCTAGCAATAGCTGTAATATTAAAAAGAAGTCCCATGATGTTGTTTTTTTATTTAAAGTTAAAAAAAATGATGAAGTGTGAGGTGTTTCAGAAGAGTTTCTAAAAAAAAGAGGGTTGAAATATTAAATTTCAACCCTCTTTTTTTAAACCTACGGCTATTTACCAATTGTTCCCAGCTCAATACCTTCTGAGTAGGCAACTTGTATGTTGTGTTTGCTAAATACTTTTTTAATAGCTTGATGGGTTTCGAACGTAGCCTCCCAATAGTTATCAGGGGTAGCGTAAGGCCTAACAGCAAGCATAATATTGTGTGTGTCAAAATTTTCAATTCCAATTTCTGGTGTAATATCTTGATGTAAACAAGTAAGAGTTTTTAGTTCTTCTAATATAATTTCCTTTACCTTAGGAAAATCTTCGCTGTAGGGTATGTGTATGTTTAACTCTAAACGAACCACTCCTTTAATAGAGTAATTGGTAACTACCCCATCTGTAATTTTAGAATTTGGAACAATTAAGGTTTTGTTACCAGGAGTTATCACGATGGTATTAAAAATTCCTATTTCTTCAACTTTCCCAAATTTATCGTCAATTTGAATCCAGTCTTTAACTTTATAGGGTTTTAAAAATAAGATTAAAATTCCAGAAGCAAAATTACCCAAACTACCTTGTAGAGACATTCCAATAGCAAATCCCATGGCAGCTACAATAGTTACCAATCCAGATAATTGAATACCTACAATAGAGATGGCAATAAAAAGCAGTACAATTTTTAATAAATTAGAGAGTAGCGAACTTAAAAAAGGCCGCATTGTATCAGAAATTTGAATCTTTTTGAGACTCTTATTAATGGCCTTATCAACTTTTTTAATCAACTTAAAGCCTATCCATAATAATAAACCCGCTAAAATTAATTTGGGAGTAAATTTTATAACATTATCTGTGATAAGATCTAAGTACTTGTTTATATTTTTTGAAATGTCAATGGTTTCCATAGTAATAGTTTAAAAGCAATTATAAGTTACAAAAATAAAAATCTAACCGAGTTATGTGTATTTTTTCTTCACGTAAAAGATAAATTTTAATACAGCAATACCTCCAAGAATAGAAACTGCAAAATTTAGTAAGAGTAACAGTATTTTAGAGTGACTATGCGTAATGTGATTTGGGCTAAACCCCAAGCGACTAAAAACCTTTATAAACAATATACTACCAAATACACCACAAATAGTAGGTAATGTTATACCAGAAAATGAAGTTGTGTAAATACGAGCAAATATTACTGTACCTACAATACCTACTATAATACTTAATAAAGAAATAATTGTTTCTGTCATTTACTTAGTGTCCATATTCGCGTTCGTCAATTTTACCTGCATTTAATCTTTTCTGTATCACAAAATAAATAATAATCAAAACGATACCTACCAACATCCAAGGCAATGCAACACGCATTCCGTAGGCTGATGTACTGGTATTGTAAATAGTTAAGCTTGGGCTTTTAGTATTTGTAGAGGGTAGTAAAACTGGAAACATGGTAGCAAGTGTTGTTGTAATACCTCCAATAATTAACAAACAAGAACACACAAAACCATAAATTTCTTTTTTATTTTTTTTGATAAAAAACAATCCAATCAACCCTGTAAAGTAGAGTAGTGGAAATACAAATAAACCGATATTCTTATAAAAATTAGCAAATGGATTTGGGTTGATGATATGCCAAATACTTATTGAAAAAATTGTAAAAAATACGAGTACAATGTTTAAATTAAAAATAACTGTTTTTAATTTTTTATTAATACTACTGTTTGTTTTTAGAATTATCCAATTTGCACCGTGTATAGAAAGCACAATTACAGATACAAAACCAATAACCAACGTAAACCAATCTATAACTCCGTGGTGTAATGTTGTAGGGCTAAAACTACTGTCCCATAAAGGCAAAAAGAAGTAGTGTGCTTCGTAAGCAGCAGTACCGTTTTCTACACCTCCTAAATTCACACCTCTTACAACATTACCTAAAGCTATTCCAAAAAAGAAAGTTAACAACAAGCTCGAAACTCCAAAGGCAGTATCCCAAATAGTTTTCCATATAGTATGGTTAATTTGTGCTCTTAATTCTAAACCAAGAGCTCTAAATATAATTAACCATAAAATTATAATTAGTGGTAAATAAAAGCCACTAAAAGCAGCAGCATACAAGGTAGGAAAAGCCATAAATAATAAACCACCAGCGGCAACGAGCCAAACTTCGTTAGAATCCCAAAATAAACCGGCTGCTTTAGAAATTACTTCTTTGTCATTTTTTGTTTTTGCAAAAAACAAATGAATAATCCCTGTCCCAAAATCATATCCATCCAGTATAAAATAACCTAACAATACCAATACAATAATAACGTACCAAAATAATTCCATGTTTTAGTGTTTTTGAGGTTGAGGTCCGTGGTAAATTGTTTTTCCCACAAGAATTAAAAATAAAAGTCCTAATAACATATACAAAGCCACAAAACCTAGTAGGGTAAAAAGAGTATTTCCAGAAGAAACCGTTGGAGATATTCCTTCGCTAGTTTTTAACAAGCCGTATACAAGATAAGGTTGTCTACCCAGTTCAGCAACATACCAACCTGTTAAGTTAGCTATAAAAGGAAAAGGAACTAAAAGTAGTATAGTCCATAAGAGAGGTTTAAAGGTGTATATTTTTTTAAGATACAAGAATACAGCCGAAAGTAGCATAACACTAATAAATATAGTTCCTAAACCAACCATTATGTGGTAAGAATAATACAGTGCCGGAATGTTATCGGGAAGTTCTTCTTTTTTAAAATGATCCATTCCTATAATTTGCTTGTTCCAATCTTGATAGGTTAAAAAACTTAAAATATTAGGAACAGCTATTTTGTTATCTAGTTTTTTTTCTACCATATTAGGCTGACCGATTAAAACAATTTCAGCCCCAGCAGGTTCTGTTTCAAAAATACCTTCCATAGCAGCAAAAGCAGCAGGTTGGTATTTGGCTACATTTTTTGCATTTAAATCTCCCGTAGGAAAAGCAACTAATAAGCTTGAAACAACTCCGAATAGAATTCCTGTTTTTAAAAATAATTGCCCATGTTTTTTGTTTTTAGCAATTAATAAGTAAAAGGCACCAATACTTGCAACTACAAAAGACGAGGTTACTAAAGAAGCCATTTGATTGTGAAGAAAAGCGGGTAAGAGCCATGGATTGCTAAAAAGTTCTGAAAAGTGAGTAAGAATAAATTTACCGTTTTCTAAAACCTCATAACCAACAGGGTGTTGCATCCAAGCATTGGTGGCTAATATAAAATAACCACTAGCCCATGAACCTAGAAAAACTAAAAAACCTGTTAAAAAATGGAGTTTCGGACTCATTATTTTTTCTCCAAAAATAAAGAGTGCTAAAAACGAAGATTCTAAGAAAAAAGAAAAGGTTCCCTCCATAGCCAACGTTTGTCCAATAATACCTCCTGTGAGTTCAGAAAACTTTGCCCAATTTGTACCAAACTGAAACTCCATAGGAATTCCTGTAATTACTCCCATTGTAAAGTTAATAGCAAATATTTTCATGAAAAACGTAGCGGCATCATTATAAATTTTCAAATTAGACTTTAAATAGTACCCTTTAAAGAACAATATAATTAAAGAGAGCCCCATTGTAAGTTGCGGAAAAATGTAATGAAACGTAATGGTAAACGCAAATTGTAAGCGATCGTAAAAAAGCATGTCTTCCATAAGACAAATAAGGATTTAAAAAGCGTTAAAACGAAGAAATAATCTGTCGTTTTTACTAGGTATGTTGATTGAAAAATCGTTATATAAATTTACGAAATTTAGTTTGTTTTACATTTTTTATTTGATGAAAATAAAGCTGTTTTATGGCAATAATTTGTACTTTAGAATACTATAAATAATAAAGTTTTATGAGTAGTCAAGTAGCCCCATCTATATTTAAATTTTTAAGTACTTTAGAGAAAAATAATACGAGAGAATGGTTTGCAGATAATAAAAGATGGTTTCAGGAAGAAGATGAAAAAATAAAAGCTTTTTTTACAGCTGTAATGAATGGATTACGCGAAGAAGATGATATTGAAGCAATGAAAGCCTACAGAATATACAGAGATGTACGCTTTTCTAAAGACAAATCGCCTTACAAGTTGTACAGGAGTTGTAGTTACAAAAGAGCAACCGATGCTTTGCGAGGTGGTTATCATGTAGAAATAACACCTAAAGGCTCTTTTATTGCCTGTGGTTTTTGGCAACCTAACAAAGAAGATTTGTTAAGGATTAGAAAAGAATTTGAAATGGATAGTAGTGAAATTCATGAAATTTTAAATGCAGATGCTTTAAAAAATATTTTTAAAGGTTTTCATAAAGGAGAGAGTTTAAAAACAGCTCCTAAAGGATTTGATAAAACTCATGAAAATATAGAATTGATACGTAAAAAAGATTTTATCCTTTTAAAGAAATTTACACAAGATGAAGTTTTAGATCCTAATTTTTATGCTGAGGTATTGGCAGGATTTAGAGCAGCAAAACCATTTTTAGATTATATGAGCGATGTATTAACGACCAATTTAAATGGAGAATCTCTTATTTAGGGGGCTCTCTGTAAGTAGTACTTCCTTCTTTAATTGCCTTGTGACTTTCGTAACACTCTAATACGGCTTCTATAATTTGTAAATCTGTAGCTCGTTTTATGTAATAAGACGAATAATTACATTCGTTTAATGTTTGAGTAAGCTCATCTATGTTCATATGCAAATGGTCTAAAATAAGCTCCCTGTCAAAGCGAGTGGTTAAAATTTCACGAGTATTGTCTTTATCTCTTAGTTTTTTAAGTCTTTTTAGTTCTTTTGGTTTTTTACCAAAGAGATTGTAAAGCATTTTCGCAGGGTTTGTTAAATTTTTAACAATACTTCCTAATACAGATATAGACTGACTATTTTTACGAACCTCATAAGTTTGATTTAAACCATTTATATGAATACGATTGTATTTATCTCGCGGAACATTTTTAATGTCAATATCTAAAAAACCAACTAATTTATGACCAATAACAACTTCTTTTAATTTCTCTAATTTAGGGTACAGGGCAATATCTAGCTCTGTAATTTTAGACAAATCACGTGTCATTTTTAGCTTAATAGATTGGTATCCTATGTGCGATATTAATAAGGTGTCGTTTTCCTTTAAATCTAATTCAAAAGCACCATTTTTTCCAGATAAGGTTCCATCAATTGTAGTTAAATTTAAAAGGGTAGTACCCTCAACAGCAGTACTATCTATAGCATTAGAAATTCTACCTTTTAAGGTGAATTTTATAAGTTTGTCTTGAGAAAACCCTCTGCAGATACTTAAAAAGCATATTGCAAATAGTAAAAGTAAATGTTTATTCTTCATCAACTACATTTTCTTCAACTTCTATGCCATCTTGCTCGTCCGTAGTTTCTATATCTTGTAGTTCCTCTTCAACTTCTTCTTCTTTTTGTTTTTTTCTAGATTTTCGCTTTTTTCTAGGTGGTTTCGATCCTTTAAACTTAATATCATCCTCTAAACATTTAAAGCTATGAGGCGTTACATTTATAAATTCAGATCTATTATCCTTGTCACCATCTTTATCTAAAAACCAATAAGTAAGTCGTACTCTTTTCTCATTTTTACAACGAAAGGCGTAAGTACCCGAATAGGTTTTCCATCCTTCGTAACGTAAGTCAGACTCGTTAATATTTTCTCTAACCGGAATTCTAAAATCAGTAAAAACAGAATAGAAATTTTCATCTACAACAGGTTTGTAGGGTGTAGAGCGTTTCTTTTTAGCTTTGTATTTCTTTTTTTTTATTTTTTTTCGAACCTTTTTCTTAAGTTTCTTTTTGTAAGACTTTTTTTTAGGTGCTTCTTCTTCTTCTTCTATTTTTTCAATTTCTTTACTGTCTGCTTCTTGCGACATTAAGCTATTTGAAAATAGACAAAATGATAAAAAGGCTATAAATGGAATCAACTTTATTTTCATACGATCAAATATACTAATTATTAATATTTATTGAAGCACTAATAGGGTAATGGTCAGAAAGTTTTACTTTATGCGATTGGAAAGAGTTTACAGACATGTTTTTGTCAGCAAAAATAAAATCAATACGAAACGGTAAAAAATAATTATACGTTTTTCCAAGTCCAGACCCTGCTTCTACAAAAGCATCTTTATGCGTTTTCGTTAATTGATTATAGTTCCAAGAAAAAGCATTATTGTTAAAATCTCCCATTAAAATAGATGGATAGGGAGATTTTTGAATATGTTCCTGTAATAATTTAATTTGAGAAGATTGTTTTTTAAAATTATAAGATATTTTTTTTAACAGAGCTTCGTTACCTGTGTTTCCATAATATTGTTTATTAGTGTTTAAATAAAATGATTGTAAGTGTATATTATAGATACGTATAATTTTTTTGTCTATTTTGATATCTGCAAAAATAGCATTGTTAGATGTTTGTGGAAATACTAGGTTACCATAATTTACAATTTTATAATTGCTATAAATAGCTTGGCCTCCACTACGAGTTTTAATTTCAGTTTTATAAGGATGTGTTAGAGATATATTTTTGGCATTTGTGTATTCTTGAAAACAAACAATATCAGCATTCTGATCATTTATATAGTTGCATATTTTTTGTTTGATATTAGGCGATTTGATCCAATTTAAACGATTAAACTGTCTTACGTTGTAGCTTAAAACTTTTACACTATTGTTTTCTACAGGATCAGGGTTTTTAGAAATTTGATAAAGAGCTTTTAAATGATTACTTCCAAGTAATAATACAAGTAAAGAAATTAAAAACTGAGGTTTTAATTTTAAAATCCAAAGAACCACAAAAATGAGGTTCGCTGCTACAAGAATAGGAAAAACAAGATTTAAAATAGAAACTAATGCATATTGTTCTGGGTCTAGAAAAGGAATTAAATAGGCTAGTATAAGAAACGTAGCAACAAAAATGTTTGCTAAAAACAGTAATTTATCTAGAAAGTTTAGCTTTTTCATAGTTATTTCTTTCCTTGTTGGAATAAAAAGTCTTTTTCTGTTTTTGATAACGAATCGTAACCTGATTTACTAATTTTATCTAAAATAGCATCTATTTGTTGTTGAGTAGTTTTAGAGTTTGTTGGGCTTTCTTTTTTTTGAGTAGCCTTATAGCTTGTTTTTAAAGGACTTTTTGGGGTACGTTTTTTAGGTTTTATTTTAAAGCTATCTTTATAGTACACTGCTAAAAATCCATACAAAGCACCTCCGAAATGGGCTATATGACCTCCAGTATTATTGCTTCCTAAATTAATTAAATCCCAGGCAATAAAAATTAAGCCTATATACAAAAGTTTCACATAGCCTATAAATCTAAATTTTAATTCATAATTAGGTATATGCGTGGTTAATCCTATAACGATGGCCATAATTCCTGCAGAAGCACCTACAAGGGTTGGGTTTTTGAGTTGTAAAGCTGGAAAATAGCTATAGCTCACTAAATAAATACATCCTCCTAAAATAGTACCCATTAAATAAAATGTAAGTAGTTTTTTAGGGATAAAATAATCGATAAATAGATTACCTATATAGTAGAGTGTAATTAAGTTAAATAACAAATGAGGAAAACCAGCATGTAAAAAACCATAGGTTAAAATGGTCCAAGGTTTGTTAAAAAAACTATAAATATTGGCAGGTAACGAAAACCAGTAATATATAAAATTTTGAGAACTATTGTATAAAGCACCAATACCTCCAATAAAGTAGGTAAGTATAAACACAAGTATATTGATGAATATAAGTTTTTCTACAACGGTACCTGTTTGGTATTTATGTTTTAATTGTGTTAAAATTTGTTGCATATTACTGAAACCTAAATTGATTTTTTTTCCAAATTAAAGCAATAATCAAACCAATTATAGCTCCAGCAACATGTGCAAAATACGCAGTATTTACCGGACTCAAAATAGGTTGTCCTGTAATACCCGAAAACAAATCGGCAAGTACCATAACAGGAATAAAGTATTTAGCAGCAATTGGAATTGGTAAAAAAATTAGAAACATTTTTGTGTCTGGAAAATTTAAACCAAAAGCAGCTAACAATCCAAATACTGCACCAGATGCACCTAAGAGACGCATATTGTAAATACTATTTGCGGTTTGTAAATTTTGATCGGCATAAATTTTAGTACTATTAAATAGGTCGTAAACTTCTTGTTTGCTTCCTCCCATAGTTTGGAGTACGCTTAAAGCATTATGAAACTCAAATTGTCTTTCGAGCATGTAAATTAAACTAGCACCAATACCCGCAGAAAAGTAAAAGAATAAAAATTTGTTTTTACCCCATAACTGTACGAGTGGGCTTCCAAAAAAGTACAGTCCGATCATATTAAATAATAAATGCATAAAATCGGCATGCATAAAAGTATTGGTAACTACTTGCCAGTACCGAAAGTTTGGATTTTCGAAATAATGTAAGTTAAACAATCCATCAATATTTATATTTTTTAAACCTAGTTTGGCTACAAAAAACAAAATATTGATAATAATAATGTGTTTTATAATGTCGGGTATTCTATTCAGCATATCAATCTAAATTAAATAACACGTCCAATTTTTTGTTGGTTATGTTGGTGTAAATCTTTTTTCTAAAAGGAGAAATATTAGCCTCTTTACAATTAAATAAATCGCCAACAAGCGCTTCTCTTTCTAGCTCGTTTAATTTCGTACCTGTTTTAATAGCTAACGTTTTTGCTAACGATTTAGCAATCATGTCTAGTTGGCTAAAGCTGTTTTCTTGTATATCTTCCTGAAAATCTTCGATCAATTGTTCAAAAACAATACTAATTTTACTTTCGCTTATAGTCGTAGGTATCCCTGTTACAATTACATTTTTACTAGATATTTCATCAAACATAAAACCAGTGCTTTCTAGTTCATCTTTAATATTTTGTAAAATATGAATTTCTTGCGCACTGTAATTAATTGTAATAGGAAATAACAGTTGTTGACTAGATGCTTCTTTTACAGTAATGTTTTCTAAAAAGTTTTCGTAAAGTACTCTTTGGTGCGCTAAATGCTGGTGTACTAAAAATGTACCATTACTTAAATTACAAAGAATGTACTTGTTTTGTATTTGAAATGTATCTTTAACCAATTTGGTTTCCTTAGTCTCGAACAACTGAGGGGCTAATTTATCTTGCTTAATTTCTTTATTAGCAATGGATTCTATACCATTGTAAAGTGCTTCCCAATCGGATTCCTTTTTTTTTGGTATATAAGTTTTCGAGTTGCTGATTTTAGAGTTTTGGTTTGTTGTGCTCGTAACTTTTTCGGTAGAACTAACAACAGGATCAAAAGGGTTAAAGTTAGAATCAGATTTAAAAGGATTAAAACTAGGATCTACCTGTATTTTAGGCTCTACAACCGTTTTGTTTTTATAGCTATATGGTGTTTCTAAATTTTTATCTTTTGTAAAATCTAAAGAGGGCACAGCGTTAAATTGTCCTAAACTGTGTTTTACAGCTGCTCTTATAATTTCGTACAATATTTTTTCGTTATCAAATTTTACCTCTGTTTTTGTAGGGTGAATATTAATATCGATTGTATTTGTGGGTACTCTTAAATATAAAAAATAACCCGGATGCGTACCTCTTTCAATAAGTCCATCAAAAGCGGCACTTATAGCATGATGTAGATAAGGACTCTTGATAAATCGGTCGTTTACGAAAAAAAACTGTTCACCGCGTTTCTTTTTCGAAAATTCAGGTTTTATTATAAAACCTTCTAAGGTTAAAACATCGGTGTCTTCGAAAATCGGAATAAGACGTTCGTTGGTTTTATTTCCAAAAATGTTAACAACACGTTGTCTTACATTACCACTAGGTAAATTAAAAATTTCTGAATTGTTATGGTTTAAGATAAAATGAATATCGTTATGTACAAGTGCAACACGTTGAAATTCATCAATAATATGTCTTGTTTCTACTGCGTTAGATTTTAAAAAATTTCGTCGGGCAGGAATGTTAAAAAATAAATTTTTAACGGCTGTATTTGTTCCTGTTGGCGTCGTCGTAATTTCTTGATTGGTAATTTTACTTCCTTCAATAACAATACTCGTACCTAGTTCATCTCCCTCAAGTTTTGTTTTAAGTTCTACTTGAGCAATTGCAGCAATTGAGGCCATGGCTTCGCCTCTAAAACCTTTGGTGTTTAAATTAAATAAATCTTCAGCTTCTCTAATTTTAGAAGTAGCATGTCTTTCAAAACACAAACGTGCGTCTGTTTCAGACATTCCCGAACCATCATCAATTACTTGAATTAAGGTTTTACCAGCATCTTTAAGAATTAAACGTATATGTTTGGCACCGGCATCTATAGCATTTTCTAAAAGTTCTTTTACTACAGAAGCGGGTCTTTGCACTACCTCACCAGCAGCTATTTGATTGGCAACATGGTCGGGTAGGAGTTGTATAATGTCAGACATTAAATATCGGGGATTATCGTAAAATAAACATAGCAATACCTACAAGTATTGCAATAATAATAGCAAGTCTGTAGGTAGACTTGTAATCGGAGCTAGCGTTAGATCTAGATCTAGACCATTCGTTTTTTAAGTTGTTTTTTGTTAGGGTAACAACATATTCACCATCTTCATTTTCTATATGTTCCGCTTTTTCGTTTTGATACCTTTGTTCTAAAGCTTCTAAACGTTCTTTACGCTCGTCGTAATAGCGAGGTTTGTAGTTAAATACGTAATGGCCAGTTGGCTTAAACGGTGTTTTGAACATAGTAGTAAAAGAAAAAACATTATTGTCAAATTTACGAAAAATTCGACAATAATGTTTTTTGTATTTGTGTAAGTATTAGCGCTTGTTTAAGGCAGCCATTTTAATAGCAGCCACAGCACATTCTATTCCTTTGTTACCTAATTTACCTCCAGATCGGTCTAAAGATTGTTGTTTTGTATTGTCTGTTAAAACACAAAATATAGTAGGTGTATTGTACTGTATGTTAAGGTCTTTAATACCTTGTGTAACACCTTCACAAACAAAATCGAAATGTTTTGTTTCTCCTTGTATTACATTTCCAATCGCAATAATGGCATCTACATTTTTGCTTTCTAACATTTTTTTACAACCGTAAATTAACTCAAAACTACCAGGTACTTTCCATGTAATAATATCTTCTTGAGCAACACCATTGTCTAATAATGTATCTATAGCTCCTAACGTTAAGTTTTCTGTAATTTCAGGATTCCATTCCGATGTAACAATTCCAAAACGGTATCCTTTTACATTGGGTAAACTTTCTTTATCGTATGCAGATAAGTCTGTTGTAGCCATTAGTTAGCGTATTTAGCTTGGTTGATGTATAAATCTATATTTCCAGCTTGCGTAGATTTTGGAAAATCATTTTTGATAGTTTCGAAAAACTCTTGCGCTTTGCTAGTATTATTAGTTGCTAAAGCTAGTTTACCAGCTTTTAATAAGTATACAGGAGCAACAGCATTATTTTTTGTTGCTTCAGCAGCATCTGTAAAATAATCTAAAGCATCTCCAGTTTCATTTTTAGCTAAGTAAGCATCTCCAATACTTCCTTTAATAACAGTATTTAACAAATCATCTTCTGTAGAAACATCTTTTAATTTGTCAATTGCAATGTCGTATTCTTTTAGGTTTAAGTATGAAATACCTGCGTAGTATTTTGCTAAGTTTCCAGCATCAGTACTTCCGTAGTTGTCTATAATATCATTCAACCCAAAATTACCATCAGCACCATTTAAAGCGGTTTTAAAAACTTCTAAATCACCACTGTTTGTTGCTTTTGTAAACTCTTTTTTAGCAAATACCAATGCGTTTGCTGCTTTCTTTTCTTTAGGGGCTACAATTAATTGCGAATATCCCATGTATCCAAAAATAAGAACTACTGCCGCAACCAATCCTATTAATAAGGGCTTGCTGTTTTCTTCAATCCATTTTTCAGATTTGTTAGCTGTTTCGTCTAGTGTATTAAATACTTCGGCAGTCGTACTTTCTTCAACCGTACCTAGTTCATCAACAATAACTTCCTCTTCTTCTATTTCTACAGATTTTTTATATCCTCGTTTTTGGTATGTTGCCATGTATTAAGTTCTTCTTTTAAGATTAATTTTTAATGTAAGTGCAACAAAAATAGTTTTTTTAATCGAATATCAAAATAGACTAATCCCCAAAAAAATGATAAATTGCAAATCCTTTTTAACAGACTGTTTGTAACATGCATCTTAAAAAATTATCCTTAGTAAATTATAAAAATATTACATCAGAATTATTTGATTTTGATGCCAAGATTAACTGCTTTGTTGGGAACAATGGTGTTGGTAAAACCAATGTGTTAGATGCTATTTATTATTTGTCGTACACCAAGAGTTATTTTAATGCTGTAGCAACTCAAAACATCAAACATGGCGAAGATTTTTTTATTGTAGAAGGTGATTATTTGGTAGAAGATAAGCGTACAGAAAAAATTATATGTAGTTTAAAAAAGGGAACCAAAAAAGTAGTAAAGCGTAACGGAAAGGCTTATGAAAAGTTTTCGGATCACATAGGGAATTTCCCATTAGTAATTATTTCGCCTTCTGATAGAGATTTGATTGTAGAGGGAAGTGATACGCGACGAAAATTTATGGATGGTGTTATATCTCAACAAGATAGGTTGTATTTAAAGAAGTTGGTAAACTACAATAAGGTATTAACGCAACGTAACGCACTGTTAAAGTATTTTGCGGCAAACAGAACTTTTGATGCTTTGAATTTGAGTGTTTATAATGAACAGCTTTCGGAACTAAGTAGTTATATATACGAGAAACGACGATGGTTTTTAAATGAGTTTGAACCTATTTTTAATGCTTGTTATCAGGAAATAAGTAACTCATCCGAAGAAGTAAAACTGCATTACAAAACGCAATTAAACGATACGTCTTTATTAATACTTTTCGAAGAAAATTTAGCAAAAGATAGAGTCTTGCAATATACATCTGTAGGAATTCATAAAGATGATTTACAGTTTGAATTAAACGGTTATCCAATTAAAAAATTTGGATCACAAGGACAGCAAAAATCTTTTTTAATTGCGTTAAAGTTAGCTCAGTTTGAGTTTATGAAACAGCTAACAGGTAAAAAACCAATCCTTTTATTTGATGATATTTTTGACAAGTTGGATGAAAATAGAGTAACGCAGGTAATTAATTTAGTAAATAAAGATCATTTTGGTCAGATTTTTATAACAGATACTCATAGCGATAGAACTGAATCTGTAGTAAAGAAAACAGCACAACCTTATAAAATATTTCATTTATAATGGCAAAGAAAAAAGTAGATGCTCGAACGGTAAGACAAAGCGAATCAAATCAGGTAAGTGATTTGATGCAGTTGTTTATCAAAGCGAATAATTTAGAAAAAGGTTTTCAAAAAATATCTGTAGAAGAAGAATGGGTAAAGTTAATGGGACCTGGAGTAAAATCGTATACCGAAAAAATAACGTTAAAAGGAGGGACGTTGATTGTGAAAATTTCGTCTGCTGCTTTACGAACAGAATTGAGTTATGGTAAAGAAAAAATTGTAGACATGATGAACGAAGCGCTTGGTGATTCGATTATCAAAAAAGTGATTTTAAATTAAAGTATACTACTATACATAGTGTTTAGATAAAATACTGAATCAAATAAAAAGCACCATATAACAAGCAAAAAGTATTAAAAATACTTTCCGTATTTTTTTGTGACACCTTAGCAATAAAAGAAACCAGTATTACTGTACCAGCAGCTAGTAAGCTAATTACCATCATCGCAACTTCTACACCTACGTGGTATAAAAATAGGTTTAAAAAAGAGGTGTTTTCACCAAAATTAAAAACTACATTTCCTTGTGTTGTTAAACCATGAATGGCTCCTAAAGCAAATGTAATGAATAGATAAAATGTACTTGTATTGTATTTGTCTATTAAAATTTTATAGAGAGGTACTACAATTAAAGTTGATAAAATTAATAGAGAATTGTATTTGTGAGAAAGGGTTACCATGTTGTAGTTGGTAACTATAGAAATACTTAAAACACCTAGTGTAAAAAAAGTAATAGCACTTAGTAGTTTAGACCAATTTTTTAAATTGATAAGTAATAGAAGTACAAAAGCAAACAAGATATGCTCTATGGAGTTGTTACTTAAAAAATACGCGAAACCTATTTTAAATTTTTCTAAAAGTACATGCATCTATTTGGGGAATTTGATGGGGACTATATGTACTGCTAAATATAGGGATTAGAATGTTTCTTTTAGAGTTTACAAAAAAATAGGAAGACGTTTTTAACATATGTATTTAAAAAAGCCTCTTACGTTAATTTATGCAAGAGGCTTTTGAGTTGTATGTTGTTAAATTTGTTTACATTCTTTCAGGAACATCAATACCTAGTAGGTTAAAAGAAGATTTAATAGTTTCTCCCACTTTGCTAGAAAGTTGAGTTCTAAATATTTTTAAAGCTTCTTCCTCACAACCTAATATATAAGAGCTTTGATAAAAAGAATTGTACTCTTTTACCAAGTCGTATGTGTAATTTGCAATAATAGCAGGGCTATGGTTTTTAGCTGCTAACTGAATTGTTTCTGGGTATTGCTGTAAAGTTTTAATTACAGAAAGTTCTTTTTCAGAAATAGTTACATCTTGTGTGGCCGTGTAATCAAAATCAGCTTTTCTTAAAATAGATTGTATTCTAGCATAAGTGTACTGAATAAAAGGACCTGTGTTACCGTTAAAATCGATAGATTCTTTAGGATCAAACAAAATACGTTTTTTAGGATCTACTTTTAAAATAAAATATTTTAAAGCACCCATACCAATAATTGTATACAGTTTGTCTTTTTGCTCGTCTGAATATCCTTCTAGTTTCCCTAATTCTTGCGATATCTCTTTGGCAGTACGTACCATTTCGGCCATTAAGTCATCGGCATCTACAACAGTTCCTTCTCTAGATTTCATTTTTCCTGATGGTAAATCCACCATTCCGTATGATAAATGGTACATGTTTTCTGCCCAAGAATAACCTAATTTCTTTAAAATTAAAAAGAGAACTTTAAAATGGTAGTCTTGCTCGTTACCTACGGTATAGGTCAACGCATTGATGTCGAATTCTTGAAAACGTTGTATGGCGGTTCCAATATCTTGTGTAATGTATACCGATGTACCATCTCCACGCAATACTAGCTTTTCATCCAATCCTTCGTCTGTTAAATCTATCCAAACAGAACCATCTTCTTTTTTGTAAAAAACGCCGTCTTTAATCCCTTTTTCAACACAGTCTTTTCCTAGTAAATAGGTTTCACTTTCGTAGTAGTTCTTGTCAAAATCAACACCCATAGCTTTGTAAGTGCTGTTAAAACCTTCGTACACCCATTCGTTCATGGTTTTCCAAAGTGCCACTACTTCTTTATCGCCAGCTTCCCATTTTCTTAGCATGTCTTGAGCTTCTAGTAAAATAGGAGCTTGTTTTTTTGCCTCTTCTTCGGTTTTTCCTTCGGCAATCAAAGTGTTTATTTCTTCTTTGTAAGCTTTATCAAAAGCTACATAGTAGTTACCTACTAATTTATCACCTTTAAGTCCAGTGTTTTCTGGAGTTTCTCCGTTACCAAACTTTTGCCAGGCCAGCATACTTTTACAAATATGAATACCACGATCGTTAATAATTTGTGTTTTATATACTTGTTTTCCAGAGGCAGCAATTACTTCGGCAACAGAATATCCTAATAAATTGTTTCTAACATGCCCTAAATGTAAAGGCTTGTTGGTGTTTGGCGATGAATATTCAACCATAACAGCTTTTTCGTTAGCCTTAGGAGTTGCTATTCCGTAATTTTTAGTTTGATAAATTTCGTAGAAACTATTCAAGAAAAAACTAGAGTTGATAGACACATTTAAAAATCCTTTTACAACATTAAAATCGGTAACCAAATCAATGTTGTTTTTAAGATATTCTCCAATTTGAGTTCCAATTTGTACAGGATTTCCTTTTACGAAACGTAAAAAAGCAAATACAACAATTGTAATATCTCCTTCGAACTCTTTTCGAGTAGCCTGAAATTCTACGGTTGGTATTTCTGTTTCAAAAATTTCTACAAATGCTTTTTTAACAGCAATTTCTAAATGGTTTTGGATGCTCATTATTGATAATTTCTATTGAGGTGCAAAAATACGTAAATAAAACGGTTTATATAAAATTATAGTGTTTGCAAACAGGAATTGTTTTTTCGTATTTAAGAACTACAACTTAGCATAGAACAACCTACTTTGTTTTTAGCCCAATCAGGTCGTTTGGCAAACCATTTTTCAGAACTAGGTTGTTCATCGTAAGGTTTTTTTAGCAATTCGTAAAATTCGTTTATAAGACTTGTATCTCCTTTTTCAGCAGCATCAATAGCTAATTGCGACATGTAATTACGAAGTACATATTTAGGGTTAACAGCATTCATGTTGATAATACGCTTAGCAGTGTCTAAGTTTTGAATTTCTAGACGAATGTTGTATTGCTCAAACCAAACTTGCCATTCTGTTAAAACCTCTCCTATAAGTAATTCAGGTTGATAAAAAGCTTCCATACAATCTTCTACTTTAGTAGCTTGTGCTAGTTTTCTATAAAAGATAGTCATATCAGTCTCAATCAATTTTAAATTGGTTTCTAAACTCTGAATTAGAATAGCATCTTGTTTGTTGCTATCGATAATTCCAATTTTGGCACACATCATTTCTAAATTAAGTGCTTCGAATTGAGTTTTGTAACTATTTAGAGCTTTTTCTAGCGGTTTAGCATCTTCTGTAAGCGTAAAAAAAGTATTGGCTAGCTGATACAAATTCCACAAGCCTACATTGGGTTGTTGGCCATATCTGTAGCGTCTATTTTGTCTGTCTGTGGTATTGGGAGTCCAGTCTGGGTCAAAATTATCAAGCCATCCGTAAGGACCATAATCTATAGTTAAACCAAGTATAGACATGTTATCGGTGTTCATAACACCATGTACAAAACCAACACGTTGCCAATCAACAATCATACGCACCGTATTGTTTACAATTTCTTGAAACAATTTGGCATAGTCCTCTTTGTTGTTTTCTTCTAAATGAGGAAAATGATGACGTATCGTGTAGTTTAATAAAGCAGCTAGCGTTGTTTTGTCGTTTCTAGAGGCAAAAATTTGAAAATTACCAAAACGAATAAAACTCTCGGCAACTCTACATACAATGGCTCCTTTTTCGTACTCGGGGTTTCCATTGTATAGAATATCTCTCAACACAGCATCACCAGATAAACTCAAAGATAAAGATCGGGTAGTAGGGATTCCTAAATGATGCATAGCTTCGGCACACAAATATTCTCTTATCGAAGATCGTAAAACAGCCAAACCATCAGCTGTTCTGGAATACGGTGTTTTTCCGGCTCCTTTGAGTTGTAATGTATAGGATGCATCTGTTTTTACTTGAAACAAATTGATAGCCCTACCATCACCCAATTGTCCTGCCCAATTCCCAAATTGATGTCCACCATAACACATAGCATAAGGTTGCGTGTTAGGATAAATAGCATTTCCCGTAATAAGTTTTAAAAATTCATCAGAGTTAATATCTTTTGTTTTGAAGCCTAATTTTGCAGCAACTTCTTGATTTACATGTAGTAATTCGGGTTGTTTTGTTTTTATAGGGTTGGCCAAAGAATAACATGCATTTTCTACCTGACGGGTAAAATTCTCGTCATTAGCATCTTTAGGCAATTCTAAAGTAAAGGTATTTTGAATGGATAATTTCAAACGAATCTATTTTAAGAGGTGTTGGTGCAATTTGCGTAACTTTTTTAGTTTAGGAGCTACTACAACTGTGCAATAACCCTGCTCTGGGTTTTGTTTGTAATACCCTTGGTGGTAATCTTCAGCATCAAAATAATTGATGAGAGGACTTATTTCTGTTACAATTTTTTGATCAAAATAAGTAGCAACATGAAGTACTACTTTTTGCGCTATTTTTTGTTGTAACTCGTTGTGATAAAAAATAACAGACCTGTATTGTGTACCAACATCAGCTCCTTGCTTGTTAAGTGTTGTAGGATCGTGAGCAGTGAAAAATAATAACAAAATTTGCTCGTAACTAATAATTTCTGCATCGTATTCTATTCTTACAACTTCTGCATGTCCGGTTAACCCCGAGCATATTTCTCTATAGGTAGGAGTTCCGGGTACTGTACCTCCACTGTAGCCAGACACTGCAATTTTAACGCCTTTTACCTCGTTAAAAAATGCTTCTACACACCAAAAACATCCCGCTCCTAAGGTTGCTTGTTCAAATTTACTCATGATTTTGTTTTTGTAAAGATTCAGAATTTACACAATAACGCAAACCGCTTGGTTCAGGGCCATCAGGAAAAATATGTCCTAAATGACTATCACAATTGTTACATTGTATTTCTACACGTACCATACCGTGCGTTGTGTCTTTTTTGTATTTTATAGCATTAGGTCTAATAGGTTGTGTAAAACTAGGCCAACCCGTTCCTGATTCAAATTTAATATTCGAGTCAAACAATTGATTTTCACAACAGACACAACTATAAATACCCGGTTCGTAACTGCTACACAAAGCACCTGTATGAGGCATTTCTGTACCAGATAAGCGTGTAATTCTAAATTGTTGTTCGGTTAGCAACGACTTCCATTCTTCATTTGTTTTTTCAACTCTTTGCTCGGGTTGTAAATTCTGATTGACAGAGAAATTTACAATATCTTTCCATGTTAACATAGACTACATTTTTTGATGTATTACAAATTTAACGAAATATTAAGTATGATACTCTTTTAAAATTATAGAATACGATAGTTGAAAATGGTTTTTAATAGGTATTTGTTCTAAAAAAAATGAAAAAACATTACGTAAAAGTTATATTTTAATATATTTGTTTAGTAATGCTTAAAAATCAATATATGAAATCAATAAAAATAGTTTCTACTTTAGCGGTAGCCATGTTATCGTTTTCTTCTTTTTCTCAAAATAATCAAATGGTAGACCAGGCGAGAGGTTGGTTTAGTAATTTAGATGTTAGTAAAAATGGAAGTTTAGAGAAAGCTGAGTTGAAAGGAAATTCTATGTCTCAGTTGGTTCGATATAACGAAATTGATGCAGATAATAATGGAGCTGTAGATTTTAACGAATATTACAACATTATAATCCACTGGAATGAAATTAAAAGTGCCAAAGCTCAATTGGTAAGTAAGTATGCTGAAAAAGCAACATATCATTTTAATACTTTTTTAGATAAAAACAGAGATGGTGTATTAAACAAAGAAGAGGTTGCAGGTGATACTTTATCGCACGAATTTGAGGATATTGATTTAGATAAGAACGGAACTATTGAATTGACCGAGTTTAAATCAGAATATGCAAATTCTATTGAAGAAGAAGCAGGACATTCTGTAGTAACAACATCAGCAGGTAAAGTAAAGAAGATATCTACGAAATATGTGGCAAAACCTCGTTTTAATTACGAAAAGTTTACACATGAGCAATTGTTTGAGAAGTTTGATGTAGATAAGGATAAAAAAATATCCAGAGACGAAGCTAAATTAGAAAGATCTTTCAATACAGATTTTTCTAGAATGGATAAAAATGGTGACGAATTACTTACTAAAAAAGAGTTGAAAAAATACTTAGCAAAAAAGAAGTAAATTATTACATTTTACAGAATTATAAAAACCTAGAAAGTTCTTCTTTCTAGGTTTTTTTGTTTGCTATATAATGAGTTAAAAGATACTATATTTGCAAACTAGTTTTAGATAGATATGTCGGAAGAAGATAAAAAGAAGGTTGTTGACGAAAAAGAAGTACAAAAGTGTATTGCCACTTTAGATGCTTTGGTACAAAACACCGATCAATTGTTTGAGTTGCCTGAAGAGGAACGTGTAGCTTTGTTAAAAGTAGCAGGTTTACTAAGTAGGCCTAACAAAGAAGAAAAAGATAGGCGTAGAAAAGATGCTGCAAAAGCTGCAAAACGCAAGCAGAGAGAACGTGAAAAACATGCGCGTAAAGAAACGGGTATTCGTTCTGCTAGAGAAGCAGCAGTTTTTGAAGCTCCAAAAATGTTAACATTTACAGAGGTAGAAAAAGACGATACTCCTGAATTAGAGTCGCCTAGAAACTGCTACGTATGTAAAACATTATTTACAAAACTACATCACTTTTACGATAGTATGTGTAAAGAATGTGGAGATTTTAATTATGCCAAACGTTTTCAAACAGCAGATTTAACAGGACAAGTAGCTATCATGACTGGTTCTCGTTTAAAAATAGGATATCATATTACATTAATGATGTTACGATCGGGAGCAACAGTAATTGCAACCACTCGTTTTCCTGCCGATTCAGCTGTTAGATTTTCTAAAGAAGAAGACTTTCACGAATGGGGACATCGTTTAAAAATACATGGCTTAGATTTACGACACATACCAAGTGTCGAAATATTTTGTAATTACATAGAACAAAAATACGATCGTCTAGATATTTTAATAAACAATGCTGCGCAAACCGTACGAAGACCTGCGGGGTTTTATAAGCATTTAATGGAGGTTGAAGAATTGCCAGTAAGTGATTTACCTGTGTTGGCACAAGAGCTTTTAAAAGATCATAATGATTGTTTGGATGAATTAAAACAATTAAGCGGTACCGTAGTAGCAAATAACAAAAATGTACCGGTTACTTGGCACGGAGAAGAGCCAGGTGTGGGGTTGCGAGCTTCTGCCAAATTATCGCAAATA
Organism: Wenyingzhuangia sp.; assembly: GCA_020628175.1. The sequence continues at coordinate 21,671 of JAHDFK010000005.1, read as the reverse complement.
CCTTATAGCTTTGATAATTCTTTAACGACTAGTGAAGTTTTTCCAGAGGGAGAATTAGATGCTGATTTACAACAAGTAGATTTAAGAAAAACAAATAGTTGGCGTTTGCGAATTGGAGAAATTGAAACTACAGAAATGCTAGAAGTTCAATTGGTGAATTCGGTAGCTCCTTTTGTATTAATTAACAGATTAGCAGAGTTAATGAAAAAGGAGAATACAGGAAATAAGCATATTATAAATGTTTCTGCAATGGAAGGAAAGTTTTATCGATTTAAAAAAGAGGATAGACATCCACATACCAATATGGCAAAAGCAGCTTTAAATATGTTAACACATACCTCAGCATCTACCTTAGCAAAATCTGGTATTTATATGAATGCTGTAGATACGGGTTGGGTTACCGATGAAGACCCAGTAGAATTATCTAAAAAGAAACAAGAAGTACACGATTTTCAACCTCCATTAGATATTGTAGATGGAGCGGCGAGAGTTATAGATCCTTTGTTTGATGGAATCAATACCGGAAAACATTGGTGTGGTAAATTTTTAAAAGATTACCGTCCGATAGATTGGTAATGTATAAAATATAAGAAAGTGTTGAAAAACAGCTCTTAAAATAGTTCGCTATTTTAAGAGCTGTTTTTTTGAAAGATATTATATTTACTACGGTCTAAATTTAATTTTATGAGGAAAAAAGTAGTGATAATAGGAGCAGGTTTTGGAGGTGTTTCGATGGCTAAATATCTTAGAAATAAAGATGTAGATGTACTTGTTTTAGATCAGAACAATTACCACAGTTTTCAACCTCTTATGTACCAAATAGCTTCGGGAGGTATAGAGCCTCATAGTATTGCTTATCCTATAAGAAGAATTTTTAGAAAATACGAAAATTTAAGATTTCGTATGGCTAAGGTTGAAAAAATAAATCATCAAAAAAACGAATTAGAAACTAATATAGGTGTGTTTACCTATGATGAACTTATTATTGCTACGGGTAGCGAAACCAATTATTTTAGCTTTGAGTCTTTAAAAGATAAGTTATTGACGTTAAAATCGATACCTGATGCATTAAATATTAGAAGTTTTATTTTTCAGAATTTAGAAAAAGCATTGCGTAACAATTTAAAAGACGAATCTTTAGAAGAAATTATGAGTATTGCTGTTGTTGGTGGTGGACCTGCTGGGATTGAAATGGCAGGTGCTTTGGCAGAAATGAAACATCATGTGATACCTAGAGATTTTCCTGAAATAGACACTTCTATGATGCATATCAATTTGTATCAGTCTTCTGGGAAATTGTTGAAAACCATGTCTGAAGGATCTTCGGAAGAGAGTTTGAATTTTTTAAAAAATTTAGGAGTAAATGTTCATTTAAATTCAAGAGTTGTTGACTATAAAAATGACCATTTATTTTTAAAAGATGGATCTTCTTTTAAAACAGATACAGTTATTTGGACAGCTGGTGTTAAAGGAGCCGTTATTGAAGGCTTACCGGAGAATGTTATTGTTGGTGGTTGTAGAATTGCTGTAGATGAATATAATAGAGTAGAAGGTTTAAAAAATGTATTTGCTATCGGAGATGTAGCGAGTCATATAAACAAAGAAAACCCAAGAGGATTGCCTATGTTGGCACCTGTGGCTCAGCAACAAGGGGAACATTTGGCAAAAAACATACTACGTAGTTTTAAAAACAAGCCTTATACAAAGTTTGAATATACAGACAAGGGGAGTATGGCTACTGTAGGTAGAAAAAGAGCTGTTGTAGACTTGCCAAAGTATAGCTTTCAAGGAAGTTTTGCTTGGTTTGTTTGGATGTTTGTACACATTATATCTTTGATAGGATTTAGAAATAAATTAGTTGTTTTTCTAGATTGGCTAGCAAGTTATATGACGTATGACAAACCTTTAGGGTTGATTATTAGACCTTATAGAAGAGGTAAATAATGGCTAAATAGGATAAGAAAAGAGTATAGGTTACTTTATACGCGTTTTTCTTTAGGCTTGTGTCTCCTAATTACAGAATATTGTATTTGCGCAATATTATGAGCAGCCATTTGGGCGCGTGTAGCCAAGTCTCCTTCGTAAAGACTGTTTATAGTAGTACCCCAAATTTTTAACCAATGGTCAAAATGTTCTTCTTGAATATTGTGTTTAAAAAAAGCATCGGTTTGTATGTGTTTTTGTGTAGGACTTCCTTTAAATTTTGGAATTCCAAAAAGATTAGTTTCCCAAAAATCTGTTAACTTATGAATGTGTACAGGCCATTCATCAGAAGAAATCATTCCATTAAAAATAGGTCCTAAAATAGTGTCTTTCTGTATATTATTGTAAAAACTTTGTACGAGTTTAAATACGTCTTCTCTGTTTTTAAGGTCACTTTTCATAGTGTTTTAATTATTTTAAGCTTTAAATACGGTAATGTAAACAAAGAGAGCGTATGTGGCTAATAAAAGAATTCCCTCTTTTAAGCCAAACTTTAATTTGTTAGGTATAAAACATAAAGGTAGTAGTACAAAGGCAACACCAAGCATCCAATAAATATCATGGGTAACAATGTGTAAATCGTTTACTTTAATAGGTGTAATTATAGAAGTGATTCCTAAAACGGCTAAAATGTTAAAAATATTAGAGCCAATTAAGTTTCCTAGAGAGATTGCTTTTTCTTTTTTGATAACTGCTATGATTGAGGCGGCTAATTCAGGAATACTAGTTCCTATAGATACAATAGTAACTCCTATTACACGTTCGCTAATACCTACTTGTTTAGCCAAACCAACAGCGCCGTTAATTAATAATTCAGAACCTGCCCAAAGTCCAAATCCACCAAGAGCTAGAAAAAGTAATGTTTTACTTATTGGAGTTTCCTCTTCGGTTTCATCAATATCAAGATCTTCTTCTGTGTTTTTTTTAAAACGCAATAAGTACACCAAGAAAGAAATGAGTACCGTTAGCATTATAATACCTTCGTATCTTTCTATTACATGATCAAAACCAATAAAAGCATAAAGTAACAGAGAGGCAAACATCATAACAGGCCAATCTAGTTGATAAAAGCTTTTGTTAATACTAATACTGCCTAAACATACTGTTACTCCTAAAACCAAAGCAATATTTGCAATATTAGAACCAATAACATTTCCAAGAGCTAAATCTGGAAAACCATCCAATGCAGATTTTATACTTACAATTAATTCTGGAGCAGAAGTAGCAAAAGAAACTACAGTCATTCCGATAACTATTTTAGAAATATTTAATTTCATAGAAATGTTTACCGAGGCCTTTAATAGCCAGTCACCACCGAATACCAACAAAACTAATCCTATAACAATGTATAAAATATGCATACTTTTATATTTTAGTACAAATATAAAGTATATAACAAAGCAATGATAAAAAGAGTTTTTAGAATTTTAGCAAAGTTAAATAAGCTTGTTTTGCCTTCGTATTCTCGTAAACAATTGGATATGAGTAAAGCAAGTAAAATGCAGTTGCTACTACTAGGATGGAGGTATTTTATCACGAAAAATTCTTTGTAAAAAAGTTCTAATTATTTTGTGACATTGTAATAAACGCGTATATTTGCACCCGCAATGGCCTAACAGCTAAAGCAAACATAAGGCTCCGTAGCATAACTGAATAGTGCACTTGATTACGGCTCAAGAGGTTGGAGGTTTGAATCCTCCCGGAGTCACTAAAAAAACTCTTAACATTTTTGTTAAGAGTTTTTTGCTTTTAAGCATGTTTTGTTTTTATCCGTAGTTATGGATTACTCCGTAATTGGTAAAAAGAAGAATCTAAGTTATTCAACTCAAAACAACAGAGGATTCTCTTACATTTAATCGACCATTTAATACAATAGTTTGAGGGATGTGAATTCCTTTGTTTTGAACTTGTTCTAAAAGTAATTGGGCAGCTGCTTTACCTATTTCATAAGTAGGTTGTTCAACAGAGGTTAATGTTGGGGAAATATGAGCAGCCATTTTGGTTTCGGAAAAACCTACTATAGCAATATCTTCAGGAATTCTAAAACCAGAATCTTTAAAAACGCGTATCATTCCAATGGCGCAGGCATCATTAGCCGCAAGTATAGCCCTAGGAATGTTATTTTCAGAAATTAATTTTTTGGCTATTTGATCACCATCTTTCATTGAAAAACCACAAGTTATTTTTTCACCTGTTGGAATTCGATGTTTTTTATGGGCATCATTATAACCTTTTTGTCTATTTTTTGAAAGCATAAGGTTATCAGTACCAGATATAAAAAGAATATCTTTAAACCCTTGATGAATTAAATGTTCAGTAGCGAAAAAAGCCCATTTGTAATCATCAAAAACAACTTTTGAAGCTTCTATGTTTTCGGGAACACGATTAAAAAAAACTAGTGGCATTTTCTTTTCGGCTAACTCTTTGTAATAGGATAAATTATCTCCTACACCTGATAGAGAAATGATAAGCCCATCTACCATATTGTCAACTAAGGTTTTGGCATTCATAATTTCCAAGTCAACCGATTCGTTAGACTGCATAATAAGAACTTGGTAGTTGTGTTGGTACAAAATTTCTTGTGCTCCTATAATTACTTGTGGAAAGAAAGAATTTTCAAACTCAGGAATAATAATACCGATGTTAAAGCTACGTTGTTGTACCAGTTTTCTTGCAATAGGATTGGGGCGGTACCCCATTTCAGAGGCCTTTTTTAGAATACGATCTCTAGTTTCGGGTCTAATATCATATTTATCATTAAAGGCTCGTGAAACCGTAGATACAGCGACATTTAATTCTTTAGCAATATCTTTTATGGTAATATACTTCATGAAAAATAGAATTTTTATCTTTCAAATGTATAAAAAATAAAAAACGTTTCCGAAAAAAAATAACGTTTCCGAAAACGTTTCCGATGGTTTTATCAACGTAAACGATACAAGTTCATTTTTAAACTTATTAAATTGTCATAAATATGTATTCATGAATTCTATTGATATTATTGTTATTCTACTTTTTACCGTACTTATTTTTGTGTGCGGAATTAGTTTTTCAAAATCAGGAAAAGATGTTAGTTCATTTTTTGCAGCGGGAGGTGCTTTACCGTGGTGGATGAGTGGATTGTCTCTCTTTATGAGTTTTTTCTCAGCAGGTACTTTTGTTGTATGGGGATCTATAGCTTATTCGAGTGGTTGGGTAGCCATTTCTATTCAATGGACTATGGCAATAGCAGGAATTATTATTGGTTTTTTTATAGCTCCCAAATGGCAAAAAACTAAAGAGATTACAGTAGCTTCATTTATTACGAAACGTTTGGGTTTACAAACACAAAAAGTGTATACCTATTTATTTTTATTCGTATCCTTATTTACTACTGGGGCATTTTTATATCCCGTAGCAAAAATTGTGGAGGTCTCCACAGGTATTCCTATTACCACAAGTATCATCGTATTAGGTGTTTTGATCTTAATATATACTGCTATAGGAGGGCTTTGGGCGGTAATTGTAACAGACGTTCTTCAATTTGTAGTATTGACCGCAGCAGTGTTTATAGTATTACCACTGTCATTTAAAAAGGTAGGAGGAATTGATATATTTATAGAAAAGGCTCCAGAAAACTTTTTTAATCTAGTAAATGAAGAATATTCAGTACCTTTTTTGATAGCATTTGGATTGTATAATTTGTTTTTTATTGCAGGGAATTGGGCGTATGTTCAACGCTATACTAGTGTAGCTACTCCTAAAGATGCCAAAAAAGTAGGATGGCTTTTTGGAGGTTTATATACTATAAGTCCGCTAATTTGGATGCTACCGCCAATGATTTATAGAGTGTTAAATCCCGATTTAACAAATTTAGCAGATGAAGGCGCTTATTTATTAATGTGTAAAGAAGTAATGCCTGTAGGAATGTTAGGATTAATGTTAGGAGGTATGGTATTCGCAACTTCAAGTTCCGTAAATACAACCTTAAATATATCCGCAGGAGTTATAACAAATGATATTTATAGGCTATTGTTTCCTAATTCTTCTAACGAAAAGCTTGTTAAAGTAGGAAGGTTAGCTACAGTAATACTTGGTTTATTAACCATTTTTGTAGCATTATTAGTTCCTTTAATGGGAGGAATAGTAGAAGTAGTTATGAGTATTGCCGCATTGACTGGAGCAGCAATGTTTTTACCACCATTATGGGCTTTGTTTTCTAAAAGATCTACAGGTGTTAGCACGTTAGTTGTTACGATTATTTCACTTTTCGTGAATGCCTTTTTAAAATTTTTGGCACCACAGTGGTTAGAGATTTCATTAGATAGAACTACTGAAATGATAATGGGGGTTGGTATTCCTATTGTTTTGTTAATAGCCATAGAATTATTTAAGTATTTCCAAGGAAAAGAAGCAGTTGTGGTGAATTATAGTGAAGAGGTTGTCTCTTCCAAAACTAAAAGCAAAGAAAACAGTAATAAACGAGGTGGACGTATTATCGGAATGGGTATTAGTACAATTGGACTATTGATATTGGTACTTACTTTTTTTGCCAATGTAGGTATATTAATTGTTGGAGCCGTTGGAATAATCGTTCTAATCCTAGGGATTTTTATCATATATAATAATAGAGATATAAGCTAATAGTGATTACAGAAGCATTTAGTCAAGAAGGTAGAGAAAACAAACTCAAAAAGTATAGTACTGATTTTGTAGTAGTGGGTGGTGGTTTAGCTGGAGTATGTGCAGCTATATCCGCAGCAAGAAAAGGAACAAAAACGATTTTGATCCAAGATCGACCTGTATTAGGAGGTAATGCATCATCTGAAGTTCGATTGTGGGCTTTAGGAGCAACTTCACATATGGGAAATAACAATCGATGGTCTCGTGAAGGAGGACTTATCGATGAGATTATGGTAGAAAATTTATACCGTAATAAAGAAGGAAACCCTATTATTTTCGATACTGTTTTATTAGAAAAAGTAATAAACGAACCTAATATTACATTACTATTAAATACAGCGGTTAGTGATGTTGAAAAATCAGATGATCACACTATTAAATCTGTTAAGGCTTTTAATAGCCAAAATTCTACAGAATATGATATAGAAGCTCCACTATTTTGTGATGCTTCGGGGGATGGAATTGTAGGTTTCAAATCGGGAGCAAGTTTTAGAATTGGAGCAGAGTCGAAAGAAGAATTCGGAGAGCTTTTCGCCCCAGACGAATCCTATGGTCAGTTATTAGGCCATTCCATGTTTTTCTATAGTAAAGAATCGGATAAGTCTGTAAAATATGTAGCACCTTCATATGCATTACAAGATATTAACGATATACCACGTCATAAATTGATTCGAAAGAATCATAAAGGGTGTAATTTTTGGTGGTTCGAATTTGGAGGAAGAAAAGATACCATTCATGAAACTGAAGAAATCAAATGGGAACTTTGGAAAGTAATTTATGGGGTATGGAATTACATTAAAAATTCGGGAGAGTTTGAAGGTGTAGAAAATCTAGATTTAGAATGGGTAGCGAATATTCCAGGAAAGCGAGAAAGCAGGCGCTTTGAAGGTTTATACATGATGAAACAACAAGATGTTTTAGGTCAAGAAACCTTTGATGATGCTATCGCATTTGGAGGATGGGCACTAGATTTGCATCCTGCGGATGGAATTTATAGCGAACTTTCTGGTTGTACGCAATGGCATTCTAAAGGGGTATATGATATTCCTTATAGAAGCTTTGTAAGCAAGAATATTAATAACCTATTCCTAGCAGGTCGTATTATCAGTGCTTCGCATGTTGCTTTTGGATCTACTCGAGTTATGTTAACTTGTGGGTTTGGAGCTCAAGCAGTTGGTACAGCTGCGGCTATGTGTACTTCCGAAAAGGTGCTGCCAGCACAAATCCTAGAAGAAGGAAGAATAAAAACACTGCAAAATCAACTGAATATTGATGGGCAAAGTATTTGTAATATTCCTATACAGACCAAAAGTAATTTATTAAATAAAGCTGCTGTAACGGCAAGTTCTACATTAAAAATTTCTCAACTAGAACCTAATGGTAATTGGTTGCCACTTGATATTTCTGTAGCACAATTGCTGCCTTTAAAAGTAGATACAACGTATAGTTTTAAAGTAACTATAAAAGCAGAAGAAGCCACTCAATTAGAAGTGCAATTGCGTATATCAGAGTTAGCCTATAATTATACTCCTGAAATTATATTAGAACAAAAAATAATTTCCATTGAAAAGGGAGAACAAACCATAGAATTTAGTTTTGAAGCTATAATATCAGAAAGCAGCTATGTTTTTGTCACTTTTATGGCGAATGAAAAGTTAGAATTACAAGAAAGTGATCAATTAATTACAGGTATAATGACTGCCTTTAATGGAGTAAACAAAAAGGTATCTAATACTGGGAAACAAACACCCCCAGATGGTATTGGCGTTGATGCTTTTGAATTTTGGATTCCTAATAGAAGACCAGAAGGGAAAAATATTGCATTAAATATAGAGCCAGCTTTAGAGATCTATGAAACCTCTAATTTAGGTAATGGTTATGTTAGACCTTGGAAAGGTACTAATGCATGGGTAGCAGATTTTAATGATACTACTCCAGAGGTAATTATTAATTGGGAAGAAGCGCAAAACATAGAACAAATTAAGTTGTTTTTTGATACAGATTATGACCATGCTATGGAAACCGTACAATATGGTCACCCAGAAGATATCATCCCTTTTTGTATCAATACTTATAAAATATATAGTGCAGAAGGTGATTTACTTTTCGAAAAGAAAGGGAATTACCAGACTATTAATACTATAGTATTGGAAGAATCAATCAATACCAAAGGATTACGTATAAAGCTTGAACACCCTTCAAAATCAGTTCCGGCTGCATTATTTGAGGTTTTTGTAGCATAATTTAATATTAAAATGGATTATTTTTATAAGTTATTTTTAAGCTTTTTCATCTTTACTGGCCTATTATCATGTGCTAGTGAACCCATAGATACTAAAATATCTTTAGATGGTACTTGGCAATTTTTAGCTTCAGAAGGTGTTGAAACCTATGAACAACAAAAAGCAATAAAAGTATGGGATTCTATTACTGTGCCAGGAAATTGGGATACTACCGAAAAGTACAGTAATTATAGTGGTAAAGGGTTTTACAAACGTACTTTTGAAGTGCCTAGCTCTTGGTCGGATAGACATATTCAAATCCATTTTGGAGCGGTATACCAAACGGCAAAAGTTTGGTTGAATGGAAAATTATTAGGAAAACATGTTGGTGGTTATACCCCATTTGAATTCAATATTAATCAAGAATTATTACCAGATCAGCCTAATGAATTAGTTGTGATGGCTGACAACTCCTACAAACGTGGAGCTTGGTGGGCTTGGGGTGGTATTAGTCGTACTGTTTCATTGGAAGCATTTGATAAAGCTAGAATGAAATATCAACACATAGATGCAACACCAGATTTTGAGAAGGGACAAGTTTCTTTTGTAATTAAACATGCTATTGAAAATCTTAGTAATGAGAATAATGAAGTGAAAGTGATGTCCTATATAGATGAGACATTGTTGGGAGAGGTGCCTGTTACGATTTCTTCATTAGGTACTATAGAAACTAAAATGAGTTACCCTGCAGATTTGAACCTTTATAAGCTATGGGATTTAGAGGATCCTAATTTGTATAAGTTAATTTCTAAACTAGAAGTTAATGGAAAAATAGTCCACACACTTACAGATAATTTTGGAATTCGAAAAATTGAAGCTAGAGGGGAACAGCTTTTTTTGAATAATAAACCACTACGTGAAAATGGACTAAATAGAGTTCATGATCACCCAAAATATGGAAATACAGAACCTAAACATATTGTAGAAGCGGATATGAAAGATATTAAAGCTCTAGGGGGACGATTTTCGAGATTAATGCATGCTCCACTATCCAAGACCCTTTTGGATTTTTGCGATAGAGAAGGGTATCTTTTAATTCAAGAAATACCTGTTTGGGGTGATGATGATCCACAAACTTTTAAAGATAACCCTCTTGCCAAAAAATGGATGCGCGAAATGATCGAAAGAGATTTTAATCACCCTTCTGTAATAGGTTGGAGTGTAGGTAACGAACTAAGAGACCCAGAAGGTGAGTGGGCAGAAAAAACACTTACTAAAGATCAATATGAATATATCGATTCGATGTTGGATTATGTTGAAGAATTAGATCAAACACGTTTAAAGACTTATGTAAGTCTTACGGCCTATGGTGATAATGCTAACTTAACAAATGAACCATTTGAAAAACTGGATTTTATTTGTATCAATTCTTACGGAGATGCTGTTAAGGCTGTAACTAAAACACATAAAAAGTTTCCAGAGAAACCCATTTTTATGTCTGAAATAGGAAGGTCTCAAATAGGCCCAGCTCCAGATTCTGAATTATCAAAAGAGCTAATAGCAGATTTAAAAAAATTGAAGGAGTTCCCCTATTTAGTAGGGATATCTCTATGGTCATATAATGATTACCGAAGTAACTATAAAGGAACACCAAAATATGGTTTTAGAGAATGGGGAGTGGTAAGCGAAAATAGAGAAAAGAAAAAGGCATATTATCAAATTCAAGAGATAAATAAAAATTGGCAACTAAAGTCTATAAAGCCTTAATCTTAAATTTTTGGTTAAGAAAATATATTGGATAAATAGTAGTAAACTAAAATCAAAATAATGAAGATAGTTAAAATCATATTTGCTTTGATCGTGACAATTCAATTGATTTCATGTGATTCTGGGGCAAAAGAAAAAAGTGAAAAAAGTAAATCAACAGAGCAAGAGATATCTTCTTTAGAAAGGAAAAAAAATTACGGTGGTTTCCCTTGGGATATTCCTCAAACAAAGCCCGATCGTCCGTTAAGTAAAGCTATGGAACGATTGTATACAGATTATAAAACACCTCGCCCTGAAGATAATGAGTTGTTTACGAGTTTTGCCTATACCCCATTAAAAGGATTTGATTACAATGGTGGAGATGGAACAATCTCTCGTAGAGACCCTTCCAAGATTATTATTGAAAATGGAAAATACTACGTTTGGTATACCAAAAGGCACACAAAATACCCACCAGTAGGTTACGGAAATGCACATTTATCTACAGATGAAATTCCTTCAGCGGACTGGGATTTATGTGAAATATGGTACGCTACTAGTAAAGATGGATTTACTTGGGAAGAGCAAGGTTTAGCGGTATCACGCCCCTCTAAACCTTTAGTGGGATGGCGTTCAGTAGCTACTCCAGATGTTTTAAAGTTTAAGGGAAAGTACTATCTGTATTATCAAGGATTTATGGAAGCTAGTGGGAAAAAAGGAGATCACTGCCCTGTAACCGTTTCGTATGCAGATTCTCCTGATGGACCGTGGACACCCTTAAATAAAATTGTGGTTGAAAATGGAAAGCCAGGAACGTGGGATCAATTTTCAATTCACGATCCTTATCCATTGGTATATAAAGGGAAAATCTATTTGTATTACAAAGCTGCCTTTGGAGATCGACCAGATTATTTATGTGTAAATGGTTTAGCTATAGCAGACAATCCTTTGGGACCTTTTGAAAAACACCCATTAAATCCAATATTAAATTCTAGTCATGAAACTGCATATTTTCCTTTCGAAGAAGGGATTGCAACCATAGCTACTCGAAATGGTAATGAAGCTAATACCATTCAGTATGCTCCAGATGGTGTTAATTTCAGTGTTGCTTCGGTAACAGCTTTATTACCTATTGCAGCAGGGCCTTGTGTACCAGACGCCTTTGATAGTAATGGAAATGGTAGAGGGATTACTTGGGGGCTATCGCATTTTGATAATGCCGCTGATGATTGGAGTAAGGATCATACTATCCTTGGAAGGTTTGATTGTGATTTAAGTTTAGATGTTAAAGACCTTAAGTTAAAGCAGACACAGACCAAGTTCAAAAAAGAGGTATTCTTTTCAAAACCTTTAAGTAAAAATCAAATTGAAAGAATTCATACTGATAATGCTAAAATTTTAAGTTCAAAATAATTTCTTATGAAAAAGGCTATAATCCTAATATTTATGTTCGGTATTATTTCTAGTTGGGCACAATTACCAAAAGAAATAAAAGAAAATTATGAATTAAGTTGGAGTGAAGAGTTTAATGGAACTGATGCTGATTTAGACCAACGTTGGAATTCTCAAAACTCTAAATCAGGAGGAGCATACGTTTTATGCAGTCGCTGGAGAGAAAATGCCGAAGTACATGATGGTATTTTAGAATTAAAAGCGAAGAAAGAAAGTAGAGGAGGGCAAGATTGGACCTGTGGGAATATTTGGACGAAAGAAGATTTTGGGTATGGTTATTTCGAGGCCAAGTATAAATATGCAGGAGCTACAGGAACAAACAATTCTTTTTGGATGTGGCCTAAAAATGGTGTGCCAGAAGGAGAAAAAGCTTTTGAGTTAGATGTTAATGAAGGGCATTACCCCAATAAGGTAAACACGAATATTCATAATTGGACGGATAAAGATGAACATGGGCATCATGAAGATGATCCAGAACCTTTTTTCTTTGGAAGTAAAATTCCTAAAGACAGTTATTCTCATATTTTAAAAACTCCAATACAAACAAAGAAAGTAAGAATTTCTTCTAGGCACGGAAAAAAAATAAATATGGGAGAAATCTTTGTGTACGCACCAACAGAAAAAGGATACCCCAAAAATCCTAGGCGTCCACAAGATGCAGATAACTATAGCGAGCTTGTAAACCATGCAGCAAAGAAGAATGTCAAAGTTGAAGCAAGTGGAAAATATGCATTTAAAGGAGAAAGAAATACTGATCCACAAAATGTAGTTGATGGAGTAGTTAGAGGTGCCAATAATGAATGGATCTCTCAGATTAAAGGAGAAAAATGGATTACGTTAAAATTTAAGAAAGCAGTAGATATAGGATGTATTCAATTTACAAATGCTTGGACAAAAAATACTGAAACATGGTATAACCTAATTACAAATTATAAAATAGAATATTTGAAAGACAAGGAATGGGTAGAACTTGCTCATTTTGATACGGAAGAAGGAGATGATTTTTCAAAAGACTACCATACCTATGGATTTTTATGGACTCCTACTGAGTTTAAATTCTATTTTGATGGAGAATTGATTAGAGAAGAAGAGAATAAGCTTTGTCATGCAAAAACAAACATCTTATTAAGTTTGGCGATTCTAAGAGCTAGAATAGGGGGAGAAGTTACAGATGCTATTGATGGTACAAGTATGAAGGTAGATTATGTTAGATATTTTCAGAAAAAGGAAGATTAGTAAATTACGATGAATCAAGCTAAGGAGGCACTTAAAGAAAATATCATTAAAATTTTAAAGTAAGCCATTGAGTATCCCACCCTTTGGCGGTGTAAATAGATTAGGTGAATCTTGGTTTATGGCTATTTTCGGACTACCTAAAGCAAGTAATATTACTAAAAGTAAAAAGTGACTACCTAAAACAAATGTTTTAAAAATATCGTAAACTAGAGTCAATTTAACATTACTACTACTACAGAATTTCTCTATATTGTAATTTTAAACAAATTAATATCTGTAATCACAAGGAGCATTTTGAGGTTTATTGCACTCTTTTTTTTTATTCACTTTATAACTGTTAATGGGCAAAGATTAAAATCTTTAGATACAGATAGTGGGCTTTCTCAGCCTACAGTTTATGATATGTGTTTTGATACGTTTGGCAACTTATGGTGTGGTACTAGAAATGGTTTAAATAAGTTTGATGGTAATACATTTGAAGTATTTAAAAAGGCTTCAAGCGGTTTAGAAGACAATGAGATTGTATCCCTTTTAAACGTGTCTAATGATAGTCTTTGGATATTGACTACTAAAGGAAATTTACATTTATATTCTAGTAAAACCAACACGATAAATTCCGTTAATAATACTCAACTCGATGATTTTGTTGTTGAGGGTTGGAATAAAATGGTTTATCAAAGTAATCAACACAGATTATGGATCGCAAATTCTTTAAGATTAGGCTATTTAGATATTATTTCAAATGATTTTGTTGAAATAGAACATAGTAAAGGTATCACTGATTTGATTTGTGTGAAAGACCAAGTGTTTAGTATTGCAGAGAAATCAGTCTACCGTATAGAAGAGTCATTGAATTATCCAGTTAAAGTCAAGATAAGAAACCTTGACCTTATTAAAGGTAAAGCAACTACCAACGGAGGTTTTTTAGGGATAAATCAAAGCGGAATTTATGAGTTTGATAAGAACTTTGAATCCATAAAAAAACGGATAACTTTTGAATCTTTACACACTCCGATTTCTCAGATTACAGATTTCTTAATAACATCATCTCATTTTTGGGTAAGCACCTATAACGGTGTGTATGCTTTCAATAGAAATCCAAAGATCAAAAGCAGAAAGCACTATTTGAAAGGTAAAATAGTATTGAAATTAGCAGAAGACCACAATGGAGACTTGTGGTTTGGCACAGGGCAATATGGATTGTATTACTATCAGAATAGTGCAGAAGATTTTTACGACAGATATGTGTTACCTACTAATTATTTTAAATTTAATCCTGTAGTAAATTCTGCTATTTGTAATTCTAAAAAAGGATCAATTTGGGTAGGTTTTATACAAAATGGAGTTGCCTTATTACAAAATGATACTATTGTAAAGCATTATGTCGATTATTATGATTTAAATGATAAAAGATATAAAGTCGAGGGCGTTAATGAAATCATAGAAGATGGGTACGGAAATATTTGGATTTCTACACTTAAGGGAGTACTCAAATTAAATCCTAAAAAAGATAGATTTGAAACACTTGACAACGATTACAATTTTTCTTGGCCATATCAAAGTTATACTATTAAGCAATTAAACGATAAGTATATCTTATTGACCGGGGATGAGCATATTGCGATTTTAGATATAAATAATGGGGATTTATCATATTTTCCGAAGCATCAAAATGGTATAAGTATCTGGAAAGGTATTCGAGATATTGAAGTCGATAATAGAGGTAACTTTTGGATAGTTCAAAATACCTATGGTTTAGTATTTATAAGTAAAGACCTAAAAAAATACCAACGTATGTTGAAAGATGATGTAGGTTTTAGTGATAATAAAATTTATGATATCTCTATTTATGGTAATCAATTGTGGATTGCTTCCAACTCTGGTATAGATGTATATGATTTAGAAGAAAAAAAGGTCGTTAGTCATTTTTCTGAAAAAAATGGACTTAGTAGTAATATTACTTATGCAGTTTATAAATGCGAGAATATGGTTTGGGCTGCGTGTTCTAATGGTATCCAAAGTATACATTTAGAAACTAATGAAGTTAATTCCGTTTTGAATTCAGAACGTTTTAATGAAGATGCTCATTTTAAAGATACTAATGGTAATTTATTTTTTGGAGGTTATGATGATATCATTAAAATCAATACAAAGTTTACACCTAAAAGAAATTCGCAACAGATTGTTATTACGAATTCAAATAATAATCTGAATGATAAAGAAATAGGGGATAATGGATTACTTATAGATAAAAAAGCTTCTAGTACATCTGTTAAAGTAACAGCATATCCGTTTAAGTTTCCTAATCATTTAAAAATTAAATATAAAATTTTAGGAAAAGATAGTCTGTGGAATTATTCAAGTTCGAACAAATTTAATTTAAAAAATGAGGCTATTAATTCTCAAGATACGCTTCAGTTAAGTATTGCTAATAATGAAACCTATTGGGGAAAAACAGTAACTATACCCTTGTTTACTAAATCATCTTCTCGCTTTAGTAAATTCAAAATATTGCTTTTCGTATTTGGGTTGGGGAGTTTATATTTCTTTTCATCCATTATAATAAAAAGAAAAAAAAGGCAAATTAAATCTACTATTCCAATACCTAATAACGTAGAGCAAATTAAAGATGAACCGATTAAAACTTTTGAGAAGAAACAAGAACAAGAAAAAGAACAAGAACAAGAAAATCTTTTGCAACAAGTAGATGAGATCCTAAAACAACATTATACAGATACTGAATTTAATGTTGAGAACCTTAGTAATTTGCTTTTTATGAGCAGAGCTACTTTTTATCGAAAATTTAAAAAAATAAAAGGGGTTACCGCTTCTAGATATTTGAGAAATTATAGATTGGAAAGAGCAAAAGAATTACTGGTTTATGAGGATACTCCTATTTCTGAAATAGGTTTTACAGTAGGTTTTAAAAGCAATTCACAATTCCGAATTAACTTTAAGGAACTTACCGGGCAAACTCCTCTTCAGTTTAGAAAAGAGAATAGGCCAAACGATATCGTTTGACCTAGACTTTGATTAGCGAAGCTTTATGCTTGTTTTGTATACAGGTATTGCTTGTATGCTTTTTGTATCCAATACATAGTCTTGTTTAGCAATGTTTGGCCAGTAGTTTCCATTGATATAAATAGGATCCTCTTTTTGAAGTGGAATAAAATGTAAGGTTACCGCTGTATTATCAACATCTTTAAATAAGTGGTTATAACTTAATACCCATTTTTCACCATTATAATAATTATCAGCAACGAGTTGGTCTGCTACATAGCATCTTCCAGCACTGGCTTTATAGTCAATTTCAAAACGTAAATCATGAAGATTTTCAGAAATATAAGTCGGGCAATCAAGCGAAATGATTTCTCCTTTTTGGAAGTAAGAATCCTCAGGGACACCAACCCTAGGATTGCCTTTTACGTATCGCCCTTTGTATGCTATTTTCTCATAGCTTTTCATTTTTTTAAATGAAAAATCAGGAATTACTTTTCTAAAATTAAAAGCATATTTTCTGAACTGTCCATCTAGGGTGGAGGGTTGGTCAATAATAGGCTTCGGAGGATATACCCATACATTATTTTTTGTTTTAGGGCTTATTACCTCTAGCTTTTCTGAATTGAATAAAAGCACTTCAGCATCAGAAACGTAAATAAAATCATCTTGCTGATAACTATGCTTGGCCTGATATGTGGTAAGGGTTAAAATACGAACGGTATTCTGAAATGGTGTATTAATTTCAAAATAAGAATCAAAGCTACCTTTAGTTGTAACAATTGTCTGGTTTTTGTTTTTGGTAATTTTAATATTATTTCCTGAAATCTGTTCACTTAGATCTCCCTCAAAGACGTATTCAGTATCTATTCCATCAGTTTCAGAAAAAATGTAAGTATTATTTTGACTTATTTTGCCAAAAGGTTGAGCTGTAGCATAATCTAGTGTAATATTATCCAAACTCATATTAAAAGGCCAAAAGAAATAGGCACTTTTAGAAACTTCGATGGGTGTATTAGGAATGCTTATTTTTTTATCTTTTAATTGAATGTCAAATTGAACATTTTTAAAAGGATAAATGGTATCATTTGCAGCATGATTTGAAACAAATAAAAATCCTGAATTTCCATCGGTTCTAATTGCTCTTTGTAACAATTTAGAAGACTCCGGATTCCTATCGAGTTCATCGGGTATTACAGGTTGCATGGTTGCAAGTTGTTCTCCAAAGTTGTTTATGAAACCAAATTGTAGCAAGTATTCGTAATACCAATTTCGTACTTCGCCATATTCACTTATGGCCGCCTGAAAATCGTTACTTACTACTGCATTATCATTAAAGCCTGTTTCTAAACTTTCATTTGTTCTAGTAGATTGATCCATGGCATGTCTTCCTCCATGAAAAATAAAATATCCCATCAGATTTGTTCCATTTCCAATTTCAACAAGTGATAAAGCGCCATTATCTTTTGCATCTAGATTAGTTCGCCTATGATAAGCGACATTCATTCCAGTACCTGTTTCACAAGTAAAGTTTGGATTTTCAGTATAACGCTCGTTTTCGATATTTTCATACCCCCAATCAGTACCAATTTGACCATCTGCACGGATTTTACTAAAACTATACGAAGGACCACGATATAGTGTATCGGCTTCAGACCAAAAGTAATCTGCATAAGAACCAAATGTTGGAATCATTTCTCCTTGCGGAAATTCAGCATCTGCCCAGCCAGTACAAGTGTAAATAGGTACTTTAATTCCTAAATCTAAAGCTATACGTTTTTCTGCTTCCATTAATACTTCGCCTTTGCCTTCTCCATGTTCCCAATTTTCATTGTCCAATTGTATGGCAAAAATGGGCCCTCCGTCTTTCCAATATAATCCTTCAATTTGAGCGGCAATCTGAGTATATAATTTTCGAGTAGGTTCAAGGTAATTTGGATGTATAGATCTTAAAGTTTCGGGGGTGTTTTTTTTGAGTAACCAGTCAGGATGAGCTCCGTATCTTGCTTCAGCATGTGCCCAAGGACCAATACGAAGGAAAACCATCATATCATGCTTAGCACAAAGTTGTACAAATTTCCGTAAATTTCTATTGCCTTTCCAGTTCCATTGTCCTTCAAATTCTTCATGATAACTCCATAGGACATATGAGGCAATCGCTGTTAATCCTGATGATTTCATTTTTAAGATGGCATCTTCCCAAAACGCTTCTGGATATCTAGAAAAATGAAATTCTCCAGTAATGGGAATCCAAGGTTTTCCGTTTTTGGTTATGTGTTGATTGTTTACAGCAATAAAATCGCCATTTGGATTATCACCTTTTAATTTTTTTAAAATGTTAAGCTTTTTCTTTTTAAAATTACTGATGTCAAAACTATAAGGTGATTTGATTGTTATGGATTTTTGTTGCCCATAAATACTCGAATAGAGTATGCATAGTATTGAAAATAATAGTTTTTTGTAGTGTTTCATGTATATAATTTTTCTAATGAATACATCAAAACTATAGCTTGATAGCAGTAATGTTTCATCAATTTTGTCTCAAAAAAAGATGATCTTGATTCAAATTTATTCAAATGTTAACTGCTATTAACAAAAAAGATGAGAACGTCTTTTTTAATATATCAACCTGAGTTCGATTATTAGCGGATTAATAATCAAATGACTAAGTTAATTCTGCTAAGTTTTATAACCTGATAGGTGTAAACAAGCGAAATAAAATATATCTACAAGGTTAAAAAAGACCTTGCAGAACTTCATAAATTATATTTTATATTATAAATCAGTAACTTATAATATAAATGTTAATCGAACTCGGCTTATCACGTTTTTCTTGAACATTTTTTAAAGCCTTTTTTAATTCTCAATTTTCTTTCTATGAAGCTAGGGTAGCCTCACCTTTAAAGGCTTCTGTTTCATTTTTTAAATCTATACACCATTTATAAATCAGAGTTTGTGCATTAGAATATTCTTTACTTAAAGCACTTATTTTTTGACCAGAATTCACTAGATCAACTATGGTTTGTTTATTTTTTTGTGAAATTAGATTTTGATATGGTTTTTAAGTTACATCATATACCTTAGAAAATCCTATCAATAAAATTAGACACACCATCTTATTAAGTTTAGCGATTCTGAAAGCAAGAATAGGAGGAGAAGTTACCGAAGCTATTGATGGTACAAGTATGAAGGTAGATTATGTTAGATATTTTCAAAAGAAAGAATAATAATAAATTATAAAATAGTTTTGTTATAATTCTTTTAGTATCACATTGTGTGTTTGTAATAAAAAAATTGAAATTAAGACAATAAATTTATTATTTAATTTACGATTAAACCCATAGTTTTTACTGTGAGTTTTTTTTATGCTTTAAATTTCGATCCATTTAATAACATATTTCATTTTTAAATGATAGATTGTAACAAGTTTTAAACGGATAATTAGAAGATGAAACAAAATTCTAAAATTAAATCTAAAATTGGTGCTGCTCCAGGTTCTGTTATATATACAGGACACAAAACAGATCATGATACTTTTATTGATGTTTTTGATTATACAAAAACAGAATACGAAGAAAAAGAGTTCGAATGTATTGAAGATTGTTTTTTATACAGAGCAACAGATACAACTACATGGATAAATATAAATGGTCTATCTAATGTAAACGAGATAAAAGCTATAGGAACTCATTACAATTTACATCCGTTAACATTAGAAGATATTGTGAGTCCACAACAGCGACCAAAAATAGACGAATATGAAAATTACTTATTCGTAATTTTTAAAATGCTTTATTATGATGCAAACCAAAACCTAAAAGTTGAGCATATTAGTTTGGTGTTAGGTGATAATTATATTTTATCTTTTCAAGAGGCCGATGGCGATGTATTTGATCCGATAAGAGAACGAATTAGAAAAGCAAAAGGTATTGTAAGATCTGCGAAAGCAGACTATTTATTGTATGCTTTAATGGATGCTGTAGTAGATAATTATTTTTTAATTATTGAAACATTGGGTGAAAAAATAGAATCTATAGAAGAAAGTATTTTTACCACAGCAGACGAGAGTACTGTTCAAGAAATTCAAAATTTAAAAAGGGAGGCATTAAAAATTAGAAGGTCAATTTTTCCCTTACGAGAAGTTGTAAGTAAGTTAGAAAAAACAGAAACGGAGCTAATTGTATCTAAAACAAAAAACTATTTTCGCGATTTATACGATCATACCATCCAAGTGATAGAAACTATTGAAATATATAGAGACATGCTTTGGGGGTTAATGGATATGTACATGACAAATATTAGTAATAAAATGAATGAAGTAATGAAAGTACTTACTATTATTGCTACTATTTTTATTCCGCTAACATTTATTGCAGGTATTTACGGAATGAATTTTGAAAACATTCCCGAACTGAAAGCAGCAAATGGTTATTTTATATTATGGGGAGTAATGATTGCTATTTTTGTAGGGATGTTGTTTTATTTTAAAAATAAAAAATGGTTGTAATTAATTAATTAATTAATTAATGAAGATATGTTAAGTTTTAAGTCAGAATTGATCTATTCACTTTTATTATTGGTACTTGTATTTTTGTTAATGTTTATCATCAAACGATCTTTAAAAAAGTTTAGTTTGTTAAGAGATATTGATTTGAATAGAAAGAAAATTATAGTTAAGCTATTGTCAATGTTTGTTTATCTTATTGCGTTTGTAGGTTTTTCTATTATTTGGGGTGTAGACATGAAGCAATTTACTGTTTTTATTTCTTCTGTATTGGCTGTTTTAGGAGTTGGTTTTTTTGCACAATGGTCTATTTTATCAAATCTTACTGCAAGTATTATCTTATTTTTTAGTCATCCATTAAGATTAGGTCATAGAATAAAAATTTTAGATAAAGATTATGAATGGACGGGTACTGTAATAGATATTACAGGGTTTTATTTGTTTATGATAACTGATGATGGAAGAAAACTAACCATACCTAACTATTTGGTCTTACAAAAGAGTATTGAAATATTAGAAACAAACAAAGACTAGTTGTTTTATAGTTTATCCCTAGAAAAAATATTTAGAAAACAGAACAATTATCCCTACTTATGAAATGTGTTTTAGAATACAGAATAAAATGGATTAGACAAAATTTGTTGTTGTTTTTGCTATTGAGTACTTCTGTAATTATAGCTCAAAATAAAGAGCAACATATTATAGAAATAAGCTCAGTCTATAAAGATCAATTGATAGGGAACTATTTTGAAACCTATGAGGATGATACCAATGAACTCACAATAGATAACATTGAAAATGTTTCTTTTAAATTGTGTGACGTCCTGAATAATCGTTACAAAGATTAATATACAAGCAAGGTAGTAATT
>JAHDFK010000021.1 GCA_020628175.1 Wenyingzhuangia sp. | reverse complement strand
CATAATCAAATTTACCATATTTCTTTAACCAAGTGCGAATCGTGGATCTTGCTTGAATACCATATGTATCCAAAGCTTGGGTTCTTGTTAAAAGACCTTGCTCGATTTCTTGAACAACCTGTAGTTTGAAGGATAGACTATAATCCTTTTGTGTACGCTTTACGTAATTATTATTGTTTGATTCCATAAATAACATTTGATTGTAACGCTATTTTAGGACGGGACAGAACGAATAAAAGAAAAGTCCGAGATATTCTCTCGGACTTTTCTTTTTTATAATAGTACCTTTGCACAGAAGTTAAAAATCAAAGTTTTGAAAAATTTTAAAGAATTAGGAGCTACATCAGGTTTCATTAAATCAATGAAAGAAATGGGTGTGAACAAACCTACTGAAATTCAAGAAAGATCGATTCCTAAATTATTGGGAGGTCAGATTGATTTTATAGGGAAAGCACAAACAGGAACAGGTAAAACAATTGCTTTTGGATTGCCTTTGCTACAAAAAATAGATCCTAGTAAAAATCAGATTCAAGCTTTAGTATTAGCTCCCACAAGAGAACTTGCGCAACAAATAAAAAAACAGTTGTTTAAGTTAACGAAATATTCGGAAGCAAAAATATTTTGTGAAGCTGTTTATGGAGGAGAAAAAATAGATGTTCAAATTAAAAACTTAGAAAGAACCACGCATGTTGTTGTTGCTACGCCAGGGCGTTTGTGTGATTTGTTAGATAGATCTGCTATTGACATCAGTGCAATTAAAATGTTAGTGTTAGACGAGGCAGACGAAATGTTAAGCATGGGATTTCTCCCAGATTTGAATAGGATTTTAAAATTCTCCACTTCGTATAAAAATACATGGTTGTTTTCGGCAACTTTTCCAAATGCTTTAAATAGTTTGGTAAAAACATATATGAATGCACCTGTACGAGTAGAAGTAGAGGCCAATCAATTGATGAACGAAAACATAGCGCACAAATACATTAGTACAACCTTATCTAATAAATTAGATGTACTAATTGGCTTTGTAGAGAGTAGAGGAACCGAAAAAGGAATTGTTTTTTGTAAGACAAAATTAGGTGCTCAAAAATTAAAAGAAGAATTATCTGAAGAAGGTTTTTCTGTAACTGCTTTAGAAGGAGATATGGGGCAGAGAGATAGAGAAAAGTCACTACGGTCTTTTAAAAACGGAGCGAGTCAATTGTTAATTTGTACTGATGTTGCAGCTAGAGGAATTGATGTCCCGAATGTAAATTTTGTAATTCATTACCAACTGCCAGAAAACACAGAGTATTTTGTGCATAGAAGTGGACGTACTGCAAGAGGAGGAAATAAAGGTTTGTCTGTGGCCATTGTATTATCTAAAGAGTTAGAGCAACTACAAGCGTTACAAAAGGAATTTAAAATATACTTTGGGAAGTACACCATTTAGTAAAAAGTTATTTTAGATATATACAAAAAAGTTAGTTCTCATAAAGAGCTAACTTTTTTGTTATAATAATAAATTTCACTACTTACTTGATGGAATATTTCATAAAAGATAATGTCTAAAAATATCCTAAGTCAAGAAATATATAGTAATTTAGCTTATTAAAAATAGCATTCAAAATGAATGAATTGATGAAGCAAATAATTTATGTATGCTTACTTTTTAGTGTACTATATATACCCCAAGGTTTTGCACAAGAATCTGATGATTTTGATGAGAAAATAGAAAAGTTTAAAGACCTGTTTACTGTGTATCCTAATAAGAAATCAGTAGAAAAAGACAGTACGTTATATCCTTCTAAATTAATAATGGCACCTATAGTAGGGTATGCGCCAGAAACAAGTATGAGTTTTGGTGTTGGGGCAAAATATCTTTTTAAGTTTAAAGGTTCTGGAGACGAAACTCGAACGTCAAATATGCCAATGACGATTCAATATACTTTAAACAATCAGTTTATTTTGTTTTCAGGATTTGAGATGTTTACCAATCAAGAAAAATGGGTAATTATAGGGAATTTTGCATTTAAAAATTTTCCTCGATTGTTTTATGGTTTTGGACGTGATGCTGCTTTAGAAGCTGAAGAAGAGTTTGATTCCTTTCAATTTAGATTTGAACCAAGAGTTTTAAAACAAATGTTTGTAAAACATTTATTTGTGGGAGGTGGAATTCGCTATAATAGTATTTTTAATGTAACTACTAAAGATGGAGGTATTTTAAATTCGTCACAATTTTCAGGGCACAATGGTTCTGTATCAACAGGAGTTGAATTGGGAATTTT
Organism: Wenyingzhuangia sp.; assembly: GCA_020628175.1. The sequence continues at coordinate 21,633 of JAHDFK010000021.1, read as the reverse complement.
ATACGATAGCCGAGATAATATTTTAAATGCAAGTAAAGGTTTGTTTGTAGAATTAACACATGGTTTTTATGGTAAAGTATTGGGAGGTACCAATAGGTTTCAATTAAGCCGCTTTGATGTGCGCTACTTTTTTAAACCTTTTAAAAAGTTAACAGATATTATTGGGATTCACGCAATGGGTAGATTTACATTTCAAGACGTTCCTTTCTCCGAATTATCATTGTTTGGAAGTAGCGAAATTTTAAGAGGATATATAGAAGGGCGTTATGTAGATCGTCATATTATAGCAACGCAAGTAGAGTATAGAAAACACCTTTTTGGAAGATTAGGAATGGTAGCTTTTGCAGGAGTAGGAGATGTAGCGAATAAAGTAGAGAACTTTAAGTTTAAAAACTTAAGACCAAGTTTTGGTTTAGGTTTACGTTTTTTATTGGATAAAGAAGAACGCTTAAATGCAAGGTTAGATTTTGGTATCGGTAAAAATTCAAGCAATCCTTATTTAGGAATCTCAGAAGCTTTCTAAAAGATGATATGTTAAGGCTTTGTTTTAATTGTTGTTAGTAAATAATGATTTTATAATTCGATGTATAGAATTTCTTATTAATGAAAATTGAAGTCTAATAGAAATAAAAAAAGAGCTGTCAGTAAATTTTACTGACAGCTCTTTTTTTTTAGATAGATGTTATAATTAGTTAAAACATCTATCTAATACATTTTTCATTACAGCGTACGAAGTAGATGCTCCTGGAGATGCACCTAGTAAAGCGGCTATAGATTTGTCTTTAGAAACAATAACTTCGGTACCAAACTGTAGTTTACCACCTTCAGACTTACTTCTTTTTATAATTTGTACACGTTGTCCTGCAACAACAACTTTCCAGTCTTCATCTTTTGCTTCAGGATAAAACTCACGTAACATTTCCATTCTATCCTCAAACTTCAAGCTTACTTGTTTTACAAGATACCCTACTAAAGGTAAGTTGTTGTAACCAGCTCCTAATAAACTCATAATATTGTCAAATTCTACAGATTTAGGTAAATCGAAGAAAGACCCGTGTTTTAAGAATTTTGTTGTAAACCCAGCGTAAGGTCCAAATAACAATTCTTTTCTTCCATTAATTACTCTGGTATCCATGTGTGGAACAGACATTGGTGGAGCTCCTTTCTTAGCTTTACCATATACTTTTGCAGCATGCTGTTCTATAATTTCAGGATTGGTACAACGTAACCATAATCCACTAATAGGGAAACCTCCGTAACCTCTAGCTTCTCTAATTCCAGATTTTTCTAATAAAGACAATGCACCACCACCAGCACCAATAAATAAGTAATTGGTTACAATTTTCCAATGCTTACCTACGTTCTGACCTTTTACAGATAATAACCAACGTTTGTTTTCTGTTTTCTGTACATCAATAACATTGCTATTGTTTACAAGCTTTACGTTAGGTTGTTTCGATAAAAATCTAAAAATTTGTTCAGCTACTTCACCAAAGTTTACATCAAAACCATCTTTGTAATAAGTTGCTGCTATTTTAGATTTTTTACTACGTCCTTCCATCATTAAAGGTAACCATTCTTTAATTTGGTCGTAGTCTTTAGAAAACTCCATATCTTTAAAATATTCAGTTTCCTTTAAAACGTTCCATCTTTTTTCTAAAAATTCAACATCTTTTTTACCCTGTACAAAACTCATGTGAGGTACTGGAGATAAACACTTATCTAAGTTGTGAATGTATCCTTTTTTAGCACAATCTTTCCAGAAATCTAAACTCTCGTAAAATTGTTTAGCGGTGTTTAAGGCTTTGGTCGGATCTACAACACCATTTTTGTACGGTGTGTAGTTAAGTTCACAATTACCTGCATGTCCTGTACCTGCATTGTTCCATGCTTCAGAACTTTCTTCTGCCATTTTAGGCAGCTTTTCTATAATAGTGATGGTTTTTCCTGGAAATTTTTCGAAAAGTAAAATAGCTAAAGTAGCACTCATGATTCCTCCTCCAATAAGTACAAATTCGGAATGTTTGATCGTGTTACTTTTTGATGTTGATTTTTTTGGCATTTTTTAGAACCTTTTATCTTTTTTAGAGTCACAAAGATAAAATATTCATGCCATAAAAGTTAAAGATCAAGCTACTAAGATGACTGTTTAGACCAATTATATAAAAATTTAACAACTGTGTGTTTTTGTTTAAAAAATAGTAGTTAATAAATCATTTTAGGAGTGTAAAATAAATCTTTAAGTTTTAAATCGTTATTTCTGTTAAGTTTTCCTAATATTTTAAAAAAGGCAATGGCAGTAATATAAGCATCACCGTAGGCGGTGTGTCGGTCTTTCTTTTTTACTTGTAGTTCTTCGCAGAGTTCATCAAGCGTAAACGACTTTTTAAAAACATCTGCATACACCTCATGTTTTGTTTTTTTAAACAAAACTCCCGTATCTAAAGTTTTGTTTTTTAATTTGGGTAGCCCCATTCTTTTTAAGGCAAAATTTACGCAGTTTACATCAAAGCTTACATGATGTCCTACCAATATAGCTCCTTCAATATATTTTAGAAAGGCAATAATGGCTTCTTCTTCGCTACATTGATTGTAATTTCCTTTTTTTAGCAAACCATGAATAGCCACACTTTCTCTATTAAATAGATCTTGTTCTAAGTATTTTTCGAAAGTGTTGTTTACATGAATAATTTTATTGTTGATTGTAACAGCTCCCATAGATAATATTTTATCAATTTTAGGATTCAAACCTGTTGTTTCACAATCAAAAACTACAAATTTTGAATTATTGATAGATGTATTAGGTTTGTTTTTAAGCGAATCACTGTACGTTAACCAGTAAGATGGAAGCTCTTTTATGCCTAATACGTTTTTAATTTTACTTAGAATAGTTGGAAACATAAATAAGGTGATTAAAGGTTGGCTTGAAAACGTACTGTAATAATTTCTTGAATACTTTTAATAGGTTTAAAACAACGTCTAAGTTTTACTTTGTCAGATTTTGAAAGGGTTTCTAGCTTGATGAATTTCCCATCATCTTCGCCAAGATTAGCCAAACCATTTTTAGTTTTAAACTTTAATAATGCTTTAAAAGCATAGGCACAAGCTTCGTAAACTTCTGCGTTTTGAGGTTCTAATTCTCTTAATTTGTAATATCGCTCTGCAGTGTTGTTTATCCCTTGTAAATTATGTTGTAATGTTAAAATTCTAGCAGCATCAATTAAAGGCATAATTGCTCTTTGTTTGATATTAAATTGATCTTTATGTGCTCCATCTTGATCGACTAAAAACTGTCTAAAAAAACCAATAGGACTTGGACTTTTTAAAGCATCTTTTGCTAAAAACATAAAAAATCGTCTATTATCTTTTGTATGTTCTCTTACGGTTGCAGACATTTCTTTGACTAATTTTTTACTTCCATACACAAAGTTAAAGTCAAAAAATATGGCTGTTAATAATATGTTTTTGTCAGTAGGGTTGTAAATCCAGTCTTTAAATTGTTCTTTCCATTCGTGTTTGCTTAAACACCATTTCGGATTGCTAGCCATCATTTCTGCTGGGCAATATTCAAAACCAATAGAATGTAAGTTTTTGGTTATTTCTTTAGCAAGTTCTATAAAATAAGAACGTCTGTTTTCTGTAATCGCAGAATCTTCGTCCTCTTCAAAAATAATTCCATTGTCCTGATCTGTAGGGATTAATTGTTCTTTTCTAGCTTGACTACCCAAGGCAAAAAAAGCAAACTTACAAGGAGGTTTTTCATCTAACTCTTTAAGCGATAATTCAATAGCTTTTTGATTGATCGATTCGTTAAGCTCTGCAACAACAGTTAGTGTGTGTGTAAAAGAAATATGCTGATCAATGTATCGTTTTAATAAATCGTTTAACTGTTGTCGTAAATCTCTTAGTCTAGAAATGGTACGAGCTCGGTTAATTTGTTTCATTAACACAGCAGGGTTATTACTTAACGATGCTGTAATATCTTGCTGTGTTAACATTCCTAATATTTTAGAAGCGTTGGTACCGTCTTCGGTAACACAAAGCTTTTCTATTTTATCTTGCAACATTATAATTTGAGCTTGCGCAATAGAAATTTCTGGAGAAGCCGTTGTAACTGGCGATTTCATAATTTCTTTCACATTCTCATCAATAGAAAATTTACCTGTTGCAACTTTGTGTAAAAGAGTTTTATTGGTAATAACCCCTACAGGATTGTTTTTTTTAGAAATAAATAAAGAGCTTATTTTGTTTTCGCTCATAATTTCTGCGGCTTCTCGAATGGTGTGTTTGTGAGATGCACTTACCGTAGAGGTCATTAAACTATTTATTTTAGAACTAAAATAATCTGTTTGTCGTGTTCTTTTGTAATCGGCAAAAATACGATCGTTTTCAGCCTGAGAAAATCGAGAAGTAGAGTTACTTGCAAAACGAGTAATTAAGTACTTGCTAATGTCTGAATTGTTTGCAAATTGCTCGTTAAAAATTTTAATGGGCATTGCATATACAATAGACTCTTCGTAAGCTTTAGCATTTAAAGTGTAGTTTTCGTTTACAATTAATGGTCGTAAACCCAATACATCTCCCTCATCACACATTTCTATTTGTATGGTTTCTTCTCCTTCTTGTCTGTACAATCTTAAAGCACCTTGGTTTACAATGTAAAAATTATCTTTTGGTGGTTTTCCTTGCGAGTAAAGTGTTTCGTCTTTATCTAAGTATACTACACTAGTTTCTACAGCCAATTTATACAAATCAGTATGTGATAAATTATCAAAAGGAGGGTAAGCCTTTATAAAATCGGTAATTCTTTCTGCGATGCTATTTTTCATTGTAGCTAAATACTCTTAATAAATTAATAATATGTGTGTAGTAACTGCTTGTGTGTGGTACAAAAACGGTAGCATTGTTACATTGTGTTTCTAGTTGATTTATAGCAATAAACATTACGGCACTTACTTCGTCTCTTTGTAATTGCAAAGGGTTAGTGTCTCTATCTATTTCGCAAAAATAAAGATGATGTACTTCATGATCTATAAGACCGTTTGGATGTGTATGATGTTCTATAAAAATACCTTTGTATTGCAATTGATGGCTATGTAATACGATTCCAATTTCTTCTTCAACCTCTCGTAAAGCAGCAGTTTGATGCGATTCGCCTGCTCCGATGTGTCCAGCAACAGATACATCCCATAAATTAGGATAAATATCTTTGTTTTTACTGCGTTTTTGAATGAGGATTTTGCCTTGTTTTGTATACAGCCAAACATGAATGCTTGCATGTAAAATTCCATTTTTATGAGCAAAACTCTTAAGGCATGTAGTGCCTGTAGCGATACCTTTTTCGTTTACAACATCAATAAGTTCATCCATATAAAAAGAAACATTGTATGGTAAAGATACTACCTTTTATTTGTAATTTTGTGTTCTTAAAATAGAGAGCGTAAAACGAATGAAATATCCTGAAAATGAATTGGCACAGTTGGTTATAGCTTCATGTGCAGCAAATCATCTTAACGAGATTGTTATATCTCCAGGTTCTCGTAACGCACCTTTAACAATAGGCTTTCATCAAACAAAAACAATAAATACGTATAGTATTGTTGATGAACGTTGTGCAGGTTTTGTTGCTTTGGGGATGGCACAACAAAAAAATAGCGCTACAGGTCTGGTATGTACTTCGGGTTCAGCTTTGTTAAACTACTATCCGGCAGTTTCAGAAGCATTTTATACAAACATTCCTTTGGTTGTTATTTCTGCCGATAGACCCAAACATTTGATTGATGTTGGAGATGGACAAACCATACGACAAGAAGGTGTTTTGAAAAATCATATTTTGTTTGAAGCAAATTTAACAGAGGTGAAAAATACGGTAGATTTAGCGTATAATAAAGAGCTTTTGTACAAAGCATTCACAATAGCAAACGAACAAATGGGGCCAGTACATATAAATGTACCTTTTGATGAACCTCTTTACAATTTGGTAACTACTTGTTTGCAATTTGAGGAAGAACCAAAACCAGAAGCACAATTATTAACAGAGACGCCGCTAGAAGTAAAAGACTTAGAACTTTTTGCAACTATTTGGAATACTTCGTTAAAAAAAATGGTATTGCTAGGCGTGTGTCAACCGTCAGAATTGTTACAAACGCAAATAGACCATTTATTAAAAGATCCTTCGGTACTTGTTTTAACAGAAACAACTTCGAATATCAATACCAAAAATACAATCAATAGTATCGATCAGTTTTTGGCAGGTTTGTCTGAGGATGAAAAAAGAGCCTTTCAACCAGATGTGTTAATTACTATTGGAGGTTTGGTAGTTTCTAAAAGAGTAAAACAATATTTAAGAGCTTATAAGCCAAAGCATCATTGGGCCGTAAATGCTTTTACCGGATATGATACTTTTTTTAGCTTGACACATCATTTTAAATTAAGTCCTCAGTTGTTTTTTAGTCAGTTTTTTTGGTTGACTAAAAGCATAGAAAGTACGTATCAGCAAGAAGGGTTGTTACAAAAAGAAGCCAGAAAACAGCAACACAAACAATTTGTTAAAAGTGTTGAATATTCTGATTTTAAGGTGTTTGAGCTAGTGCATAAGTGTATTCCTAACAATTCTGTATTACAATTAAGCAATAGTGCTACGGTACGTTATGCTCAATTGTTTGATATGAATGATTCGATACACGTATTTTGTAACAGAGGTACAAGTGGAATTGATGGAAGTACATCTACAGCAATTGGGTATGCGATGCAAACTAAAAAACAAGTAACGTTAGTTACCGGCGATATTAGTTTTTTATATGATAGTAATGCTTTGTGGAATAAGTATATACCAAGTAGTTTTAGAATTATTATAGTGAATAATAACGGAGGAGGGATTTTTAAAATACTACCAGGGCCTAAAAAAACAGAGGCCTTATCGTATTTCGAAACACCTCATGGATTAACTGCTGAGCATTTAAGTAAAATGTACGGTTTTGAGTATAGTACAGCAGATAGTGCTAAAAGTTTAGAGCAAGAATTGGTTGCGTTTTATAACAACGATAGACAACCAAAAATATTAGAAGTTTTCACACCAAGCGATGTAAACGATCAGGTTTTGAAAACATATTTTGAATCGTTTAAAGAATAACATATGGAAGAGTTTGAAGTAGGACAGCAAGTAAATATTATAGTAGGAGGTTTTTCTAAAATAGGAATTACTGTTTTGGTAGATGAGGTTTGTGAAGGATTGCTTTATAAAAATGAAGTATATCAGCGTTTAGAAGAAGGACAGCGTTTAAAGGGCTATGTAAAGAAAGTTAGAGATGATGAACGATTAGATATTTCGTTACAACCTATTGGTTTTAGAAATAGTATTACAAAGTTTCAGGTACAAATTTTAACAGCATTAAAAGCACATAATGGTTTTTTACCTTTAACAGATAAATCGGAGCCTGATACCATAAAATATGAATTAGGGATGAGTAAAAAAGCTTTTAAAAACGCTTTAGGAGGTTTGTATAAAAACAAAGTGGTGATGCTAGAAGATAAAGGTGTACGCTTAATAGATTATACTATAGAACAAGAATAAAAGAGAAGTAAAAAAGCAGCCAAGTGGCTGCTTTTTTTATGTTAAGATAGTTGTTGGTTTAAGATTACAATCCTTTTTCAAAATACAACTCGTGTTCATCATTATAATCTATTTCTGCATCTTTTTCCCAAATTTCCATTTCACAAGCTTTACAGTTAAACCTTAGCTTGTATTCTGTTTCTCCGTGTTTTAACGTTAAAGGTTGTTTTACTTTATCTCCCATAGTTTCACGCTGATAACGAGCACATTTTCCTAATTCATATTTCACACAGTATTTTGTGGTCATTACACGTGCTTTACCAGGTTCCCATTGTAATTCAAAGGCTTTTTCTATTTCTTCTACTCCGTGTCTTTCATAGAATTTTCTAGCCAATTTGTTAGAAACATTGTACGTGTAATCTAAAGTCGTTTTAGGGTATGGGTGATTGGTTTTTACAATTGGTTTTTCTTCTCTCACATATTCTTTAATACGCGTGTTTACCAATTCTTCTAAAGCTTCTCTTCTTGCTTGATTTATTTTACCTATCGGTAAGAACCAATTTTCACTAAAGGCTACTTTTATATTGTTAGCAATAAAAGGTGTGTTACCTGTTTTGTTTAAGTTCTTTTTAATGGCTTCTGTTATGCCTTCTTTTTGTGCAGGTTGTTTGGTTAATTGTATAAAGCTTTCTGCTGTATGACCATCTTCGTCTAGTACCTTTAATAAAAAGCCTTTGTCAATTTCTATCAGCTCCATGTCAATACCAATTTTTCTAACGGCACTTTTCTCTTTTTCTACTTCTTTGGCAAAATTAGCATCAGAGTTTCTAGATATTAAGGTATTTATCTCTATAGGTTTTACTTGATTTGGAATCACCCATCCGTTATCTACCTTGTTTACCAAAACACCATCTGCTAAACCTTCTGGGTCTAAAAAGTACAATCCATCACCATTGTTTAATTTTTCGGCATTTTCTATTTTGTAACCTCTGTCAGAAATTTCTATAACTCTTCCAATTACTTGTCCTTGTGATTTAGGTGTATCCCAAGAACCAATTTTTGCATGACGATGATTTAAAAAATAATCAGTGAAACCTCGGTTAAAACTTCTGTCCATTTCTGCATCATATGTGTAGGTAACATTACCTGAAGAAGCTTTAGCGTATTTGTCTTTTCCTTCGTTATTTAAAAAAGAATCTAATTTTTGACGTAGATAAGAAACATTGTTTTTAACATAAACAACATCTTTTAATCGTCCTTCTATTTTAAAAGAAACTACTCCTGCCTCAATCATTTTAGGCATTTGATCACTTAAATCTAAATCTTTAATAGATAATAAATGACTACTTTCTATCAGTGTATTTTTATCACCATCAATCAAACGGTAAGGTAAACGGCAGTTTTGAGCACAAGATCCTCTATTAGCACTACGATCTCCGTTAGCTACACTCATATAACAGTTTCCGCTAAAAGAAACACACAAAGCACCGGCAACAAAAAATTCTAATTCAACATCTGCTTCATCGTAAATTTCTTTTATCTGATCTAGATTTAATTCACGTGCCAAAACAACACGTTCCATTCCAGCATCTTTTAAAAACTTTACATGGGCAGCATCTCTGTTATTTGCCTGAGTAGAAGCATGAATGTGAATAGGAGGTAAGTCCATTTCAAAAATGGCCATGTCTTGTACAATTAAAGCATCTACACCAATATTAAATAAATCCCAAATCAATTTTTGACAATCTTCTATTTCATTGTCATAGATAATCGTATTAATTACCACAAAAACTTTGGCTTTAAATAAATGTGCATATTCCACCATTGCAGCAATGTCCTCTAAAGAATTATCTGCATTGGTTCTTGCACCAAATTTACTGGCTCCAATATATACGGCATCTGCACCTGCATTAATAGCTGCTATTCCCTGGTTTAGGTTTTTAGCAGGTGCTAATATTTCAACCTTTTTTTTCATGATTTGTTCTTTCTCTGTAAATCATCAGTTTTCCGCTTAAAAAAGATGATTTATGTGTTTTGGTTTTGCAAATTTAAGGTTTTTAAATTCAGAATAGGTTTAGATAAAGCGATTGTGTTTTTATAAATGGTGTTTTTGTTTTGCTGCTACTTTTTATGTAGCTTTGCTACATATAGTGTAGTAAAAGAAAGTTTATGTCATTACCAATACCAGGAAAACCAGTTAGAGGATCAAAATCAGGAAATCATTTAATGGCTCTTTTTGATTTGTTAGGAAGAAGTTGGTCTATGGGGATTTTATGGAAATTACAAGAAGGCTCTTGTACTTTTAGAGTGCTTCAAGATAGATGCGAATCAATATCTCCTACAACTTTAAATAAAAGATTAAAAGAGTTAACACAGGCCTTTTTAATACAAAGAACAGTAGATGGATATACGCTTACAGAAAAAGGAGAAGAAATATTTAAATTGTTGCATCCGTTAGAAAGTTGGGCAAGAAAATGGGCAAAAGAATTCGATAAATAAATAGCAATAAGGATAAGGTAAATTTAGTAATTGTAGCTACAATTAATCAAAACGAAAAAAAAGCGTTGACTTATTATTTAGAAAATGTAGCTAAGCTTTACGAAAAAGTAAAGGCAAAACAAATTAATAAATACAAGATAGAAGAAGCTTTGATAGGAGACAATACGCCTAGTTTAGTTTCTGTAATGGAATTCGAGAATAAAGAAGCATTAGATACTGTTTTTAAAAGCGATACTTATCAAAAGCTATTGCCCTATAGAAATAAAGCTTTTTCGAAATTAGAAGCTTACATCAGTTAAAAAAGTAGATAAAAATGATAACTTTACGAGCGTTTAAATTAAAGTAAAAAGCATGTCGAAAATAGAATGGAAAACAGCCAAGGAATATGAAGATATTACCTACAAAAAATGTGATGGAGTTGCGAGAATAGCATTTAACAGACCAAATGTTAGAAATGCGTTTAGACCTAAAACAACCTCAGAATTGTACGATGCTTTTTACGATGCACAAGAAGATAGTTCTATAGGTGTTGTATTGTTATCTGCAGAAGGGCCGTCTACCAAAGATGGTGTGTATTCTTTTTGTTCTGGAGGAGATCAAAAAGCAAGAGGACACCAAGGATATGTAGGTGAAGATGGTGCACATAGATTAAATATTTTAGAAGTACAGCGTTTGATACGTTTTATGCCTAAGGTAGTTATTGCAGTTGTTCCAGGTTGGGCTGTTGGAGGAGGTCATAGTTTACACGTAGTGTGCGATATGACCTTGGCGAGTAAAGAGCATGCAATTTTTAAACAAACAGATGCTGATGTTACGAGTTTTGATGGTGGATACGGATCTGCGTATTTAGCGAAAATGGTGGGGCAGAAAAAGGCAAGAGAAATTTTCTTTTTAGGACGAAATTATTCGGCACAAGAAGCTTTCGAAATGGGAATGGTAAATGCAGTTGTACCACACAATGAGCTAGAAGCTACAGCTTATGAATGGGCGCAAGAAGTGTTGGGAAAATCGCCACTGTCTATTAAAATGTTAAAATTTGCAATGAATTTAACAGATGACGGTATGGTAGGACAACAAGTTTTTGCAGGAGAAGCCACTCGTCTGGCTTATATGACTGATGAAGCGAAGGAAGGAAGAAATGCATTTTTAGAAAAGCGTAAGCCTAACTTCGACAAAAAGTATATTGTGTAATTATATAAAAGCGATTTAAAAAAAGTTTTAGATCATCAATAAAAAATAAATGAAACCACAAATCATAACTTTTTTAATTAAGTGTCCCGATCAAAAAGGAATTGTTTCTAAACTAACACATTTCTTTTTTCAAGAAGGATTTAATTTAGTGAGTGCACAACAGTACACAAACTCTTTAGATGGTATGTTTTTTATGCGTCTTCGTATAGAGTCAGATGCCTCTGTTGTATTAAGTAAAGAACAGCTAGAAGAGCGTTTTGGGCGTTTGGCACAAGCTTACGATATTGTTTGGAGTGTAGATCATGGATACACAAAGCAAAAAGTAGCGGTAATGGTATCGCATACAACCCATAATTTATACGATTTGTTACAGCGTAATAAAGAAAATAAATTAGCCTGCGATATAAAAATGGTAGTAAGTAACCATGTAAAGTTAAAGCCTATTGCAGATATGTTTGGAATACCCTTTCACCATTTACCTGTAACAAAAGACACCAAAAAAGAACAAGAGGCTAGTTTGATTGAATTATTTGATAGTCATGCGATTGATTTGATAATTATGGCGCGTTATATGCAAATTTTATCAAACGATTTTATCAAACACTACCCTAATAGAATTATTAATATTCACCATTCTTTTTTACCTGCTTTTCAAGGAGCTAATCCTTACAATAGAGCTTACGATAGAGGTGTAAAACTAATAGGAGCTACAGCACATTATGCAACCGAAGATTTAGATGAAGGACCAATTATTGAGCAAGATGTAGAACGTGTTACACACGAATGTACGCCTGCAACGTTAAAAACAATTGGTGCAGATATAGAAACAATGGTGTTGGCTAGAGCTGTTAAATACCATCTAAACAACCAAATTATTGTAGATAATAACAAAGCAATAGTGTTTCCAGAAACTGCAGGGTAATTGATTAAAAAAGGCTTTTTAAAAAGGGCTGTTACTTAAAAACAACAACATGAAAATAATATGTATTGGTCTTAATTACGACGAACATATAAAAGATTTAGGTTGGGAAAAACCAGAACAACCGTTAATTTTTTTAAAACCAGACTCGGCAATTATACCGAAAAATAATCCTTTTATAATTCCTACGTTTTCAGACGATATTCATTACGAAACAGAGGTTTTGGTAAAAATAAACAAAGTAGGTAAGTGTATCAACCAGCGTTTCGCTCATAAATATTACGATGAAATAGGTTTAGGTATAGATTTCTGCGCGAGAGATTTACAGTTAAAATTAAAAGCCAAAGGGCATCCATGGGAAAAATCAAAAGGCTTTGATGGAAGTGCATTTATTGGTCCTTTTTTTCCAAAAGAGAAATTTAACTTAGATGAAATTCATTATTCGTTAGATAGAAATGGAGAAAAAGTACAAATTGGAAATACCAAGGATATGATTTTTCAGATAGATGAAATTATAGCCTATGTTTCTCAGTTTTATACCTTAAAAAAAGGAGATGTAATTTTTACTGGAACCACAGCAGGAGAAGGAAGGGTAGCGAAGAGCGATTTTTTAGAAGGGTATCTAGAAAAAGAAAAAGTTTTTGAATTAAAGGTTAGATAGTAATAGGAAGAGGTGTAAAAGCCTCTTTTTTTACAGCAAAAAATATGAAAGCAAGCGTAATAACAATTGGAGATGAAATTTTAATTGGTCAAATTTTAGATACAAATACGCAATGGATTGCAAATCAATTACACGATTTGGGGGTTGAATTGGTAGAAACAGTTTCTATTTCTGACACAAAGAAGGCAATTATAGACGGTGTAAAGCATGCAATGTCTATTGCTGATCTAATTATAGTAACAGGTGGCTTAGGTCCCACAAAAGACGATGTTACAAAATATACCTTAACAGATTTTTTCGAAGATGAATTGGCTTTAAATTCGGAAGTTTTAGAGCATATTAAGCAAATGTTTTCGGCAAGAGGAATACCGTTTAAAGAGTTAAATGAGGCGCAGGCAATGTTGCCCAAAAAAGCCAAAATATTACACAATGCAGTAGGTACTGCTGCAGGTATGTGGTTCGAAAAACAAGGGAAAATTGTAATTAGTCTACCAGGCGTTCCTTACGAAATGAAAAACTTAATAACCCATCAGGTTTTACCTAAATTGCAAGATATAGGAGGTTTTCCGGCACAGTCTTATCAAACTTATGTGCTTTATGGTTTAGGAGAAAGCTCTGCTGCTACCTTGTTAGAATCGTTTGAAAACCAATTACCTGAGTATGTGAAATTAGCGTATTTGCCTTCGCCAGGTAGAGTTCGTTTGCGTTTAACAGGGAGTCATGTAGATAGAGGTGTTTTAGAGAAAGAACTAGCTGTTTTGGGTAAGAAATTAGAGCTTGTTTTTAAAGATTATAGCTTTATGGTTGGCGATGTTGATTATTTAGATATTGTAAAATCGCATCTAAGTACCTCTAACAAAAGTTTGTCTGTTGCCGAAAGTTGTACTGGAGGTAAATTGGCGGAACAAATTACGAAAACTCCAGGAGCATCTTCTTATTTTTTAGGAGGCGTTGTTGCGTACAACCAAAGTTTAAAAACAAAAGTATTGGGTGTGTCTCAGCAAACTATAGACAACCATTCTGTAGTATCTGCAGAGGTTGCTAAAGAAATGGCATTGGGTGTGCAAAAGCTAACAAACAGTAATTTTGCGATGGCAACAACCGGAAATGCAGGACCCACATCAGATGACACAGAAGAAAAAGTTGGTGTTGTTTTTATTGCAATAGCTACAGAAAATCAAATTCTTGTAGAGAAATTTAATTTTGGCCAACCAAGAGTAAAGGTGATTGAGCATACTAAAAACAAGGCTTTTGAAATGTTAGCAAAAGAAATATTAAAAAATCATTGATTTATTTTGGTTGTAATGTTATTTGTTGTTAAATTTGCACTCCGTTTAGAATTAAATTAAAACTGATACGAGATGTCTAAAGTTTGTGAACTTACAGGAAAAAAAGCAATGGTTGGGAACAATGTTTCTCACGCTTTAAATAGAACAAAGAGAAAATTCAACGCTAATTTGATTACGAAGCGTTTTTACATTCCTGAAGAGGATAAGTGGGTTACTTTAAAAGTATCTACTGCTGCGTTAAAAAATATCAACAGAAAAGGTATTTCAGCTGTAATTAAAGAAGCAAAGGGAAAAGGATTTTTAGTTAAATAATTTTTTCTGATTAAAAGCATATATAGAGATGGCAAAAAAAGGAAATAGAGTTCAAGTTATTTTAGAGTGTACTGAGCACAAAGCATCTGGTAAACCAGGTACTTCAAGATACATTACTACAAAAAATAAGAAGAATACTCCAGATAGATTGGAAGTTAAGAAATTTAACGCAATCTTGAAGAAAATGACAGTTCACAAAGAAATTAAATAATAAAGGAAAATGGCAAAGAAATCAGTAGCATCGTTACAGACAGGTTCTAAAAGATTGTCTAAAGCTATCAAAATGGTTAAGTCTCCAAAAACAGGAGCTTATACTTTTGTTGAAGCTATTATGGACCCTACGCAAGTAAAAGACTTTTTAGCAAAAAAATAATTTTTTGTTAAAATTAACTATACAAAAGGCTACTTTCACTTTAGAGAGTAGCTTTTTTTGTATTTTAACAAGCTCTTACGTAAAACAGTAGTAGTTAGTAAATTATTCAAATATGAGTTTTTTAAAAAAAATATTTTCTTCAGAGAAAAAAGAAACGTTAGATAAAGGTTTAGAGAAAACGAAAACATCGTTTTTTTCTAAGTTGTCTAAAGCTGTTGCAGGTAAATCTAAAGTAGATGATGATGTTTTAGATAATTTAGAAGAGGTGTTAATATCTTCTGATGTAGGTGTTGCAACAACAATAAAGATTATTGATAGAATTGAGGCTAGAGTTGAGAAAGATAAATTTCTAGGAACCTCAGAGTTAAATAAGATTTTAAGAGAGGAAATTGCAGGATTATTATCAGAAACTAACGAAGAGGATGTAGATACCTTTAGTGTACCTACTACTAAAAAGCCATATGTAATTATGGTAGTTGGTGTAAATGGAGTTGGTAAAACAACAACCATAGGTAAATTAGCATCGCAATTTAAAAAACAAGGTTTAAGTGTTGTTTTAGGAGCTGCAGATACCTTTAGAGCAGCGGCTATTGATCAATTACAAGTTTGGGCAGATAGAGTAGAAATTCCTATTGTTCGCCAAGAAATGGGATCAGATCCCGCATCCGTTGCTTATGATACTTTAAAATCTGCAGTGGCAAAAAATGCAGATGTTGTTATTATTGATACTGCTGGACGTTTGCATAATAAGATAAACTTAATGAATGAGTTGTCTAAAATTAAGAAAGTAATGCAAAAAGTGGTGCCAGATGCACCGCACGAGGTTTTGTTGGTTTTAGATGGTTCTACAGGTCAAAATGCGTTTGAACAAGCAAAGCAATTTACCTTGGCGACAGAGGTAACTTCGTTAGCGGTAACCAAATTAGATGGAACGGCAAAAGGAGGCGTTGTTATTGGTATATCAGACCAGTTTAAAATACCTGTTAAATATATAGGAGTAGGAGAAGGAGTAGAAGATTTACAAGTGTTCAATAAGTTTGAATTTGTAGATTCTTTTTTCAAATAAATAAAAAATACGAATAAAAAAGACACATTTTCTTAAGTGATAATGTGTCTTTTTTATATTTAAATTTTTACAAAATGCGTACAAAAACTGTAAAACAGAATAAAATAAACGTAGTTACTTTAGGTTGTTCTAAAAATATTTATGATTCAGAAGTTTTAATGGGACAGCTAAAGGCTAGCGGAAAAGATGTAGTTCATGAAGACGAAAACGATGAAGGAAATATTGTTGTTATCAATACCTGTGGTTTTATAGGAAAGGCAAAAGAAGAATCGGTAAATACAATTTTACATTACGCTCATAAAAAAGAAGAAGGTCTTGTAGATAAAGTTTTTGTAACAGGATGTCTATCGGAAAGATATAAGCCAGATTTAGAAGCTGAAATAACCAATGTAGATCAATATTTTGGAACTCAAGATTTACCAAATTTATTAAAAGTTTTAGAAGCAGATTACAAACACGAGCTAATAGGAGAGCGTTTAACAACCACCCCAAAACATTATGCATATTTAAAAATTGCAGAAGGATGTGATAGACCGTGTTCTTTTTGTGCAATTCCTTTAATGAGAGGTAAGCATAAATCTACACCTATAGAAGAATTGGTTATTGAGGCTAAAAAATTAGCTGCTGATGGAATTAAAGAATTGATTTTAATAGCACAAGATTTAACCTATTACGGTTTAGATATTTACGGAAAAAGAAATTTAGCCGATTTATTAAAAGAATTGGTAAAGGTTGAGGGTATTGAGTGGATACGTTTGCATTATGCATTTCCAGCAGGTTTTCCACTAGATGTGTTAGATGTCATGAAGTCAGAGCCTAAGGTGTGTAATTATTTAGATATTCCTTTACAGCACATCAATACAGAAATCTTAAAATCTATGCGTAGAGGAACAACTTATGAAAAAACAAATAAGTTGTTAAAAGAATTTAGGAATTATGTGCCAAATATGGCAATAAGAACAACGTTAATCGTTGGGTATCCTGGAGAAACCGAAGAAATTTTCGAAGAGTTAAAAAATTGGGTTATTCAAATGCGATTTGAAAGATTGGGAGCCTTTGCTTATTCGCATGAAGATGATACACATGCGGCTACACTGGTGGATGATGTTCCTGAGGAGGTAAAAGAAGCAAGAGTTGCAGAGATTATGGAAATTCAAGCGCAAATTTCTTGGGAACTCAATCAAGAAAAGGTGGGTAAGACCTATAGGTGTATTTTTGATAGAAAAGAAGGTGAGTATTTTATCGGAAGAACCGAAAGTGATTCTCCAGATGTTGATAATGAGGTGTTAATCAACGCCACAGAGCATTATGTAAAAACAGGAGAGTTTATAAATGTTAAAATACATGAGGCTGGAGATTTCGATTTATATGGAATTCCGGTTTAAAAAAGACGACTAATGTTAATTTTGTTTAAAATTATACGTTTTTTAAAAATAGTATTGTAAATATAATTAACCTTTGTATATTTGGGTCTATAAATATTTAGGGGTAGGTATTTATAACCAACATTATACATGTAAAAACTTTTAGGGGTAGAAATTTTTACAAAGTTATTTTTTAACAATAATGTTACAACTAGTAAAGTCCAGTTATAGTTAAGTTTCTATAATTGGGCTTTCTTTTTTATTCCAATTACATCTCTTGTATTACGCTCTATAAATAGGTATATTTGTTATGTCTTAAAATAATATATGGAACCATTTATAGTATCTGCACGTAAGTATAGACCTTTAACTTTTGATGATGTTGTTGGGCAAAAAGCCATTACAAGTACGTTAGAAAACGCTATAAAAAACAACCATTTAGCGCAAGCTTTGTTGTTTACAGGTCCAAGAGGAGTAGGTAAAACTACCTGCGCTCGTATTTTGGCAAAAAAAATAAACCAACAAGTTTCAGAAGCTACTACCGATGATGATTTTGCATTTAATGTTTTCGAACTCGATGCTGCCTCTAACAATTCGGTAGATGATATACGATCTTTAATAGAGCAAGTACGTATACCACCGCAAGTAGGTAAGTACAAAGTTTATATTATAGATGAGGTTCACATGTTGTCGCAAGCAGCATTTAATGCTTTTTTAAAAACATTAGAAGAGCCACCAGCACATGCCATATTTATATTAGCAACTACAGAAAAGCATAAAATAATTCCAACAATATTATCGAGATGTCAGATTTTCGATTTTAAGCGTATTACTGTCGTTTCTGCAAAAGAGCACTTAAAAAGTATTGCTTTAAAAGAAGGAGTAGAGGCAGAAGATGATGCTTTGCATGTAATAGCTCAAAAGGCAGACGGAGCTATGCGTGATGCACTATCTATATACGATAGAGTAATTAGTTTTGCAGGTAAAAATTTAACCAGAAAAGCAGTTACAGAAAACTTAAATGTTTTAGACTACGATATCTATTTTAAAACCACACAATTGCTGGTAGAAAATAAGATACCCGATGTTTTGATAGAATTTAACAAAGTGTTGTCTAAAGGTTTCGAAGGTCAACATTTTATAAGTGGTTTAGCATCTCATTTTCGCGATCTTTTAGTAGCGAAAGATCAAGTAACGTTACAGCTTTTAGAAGTTGGCGATAATGCCAAAAAACAATATTTAGAACAAGCTCAAAAAGTAGAACTGTCTTTTTTATTAGCAGCTATAGATAAAGCCAATACATGCGATTTACAGTACAAAACAAGTAAAAATCAACGTTTGTTGGTAGAACTTTGTTTAATGCAATTAGCTTCCATCACTTTTAGTGATGTAAAAAAAAAAGCAGTAACTTTATAATACCTGCTACCTTTTTTGGGGTACAGGTAACAGCACAAAGTCCAAGTACAATAGCTGTAAAAGAACAAAAAGTACAAGTTACTCAAACAACACCAAGCCCTGTTCAAAATCAAACAGAACAAAAGGCTACAAGTCAACAAGCCAGACGCAGACGTACATCTGCGTTATCTCTAAAAAAAATACACAACAAGTTAACAGATAAAGATGCTGTAACAGGAGAAGAAGACTTCACAAACAAGCCCAAAACAGAGTTTACAGAAGTAGAACTAATCGAGAAATGGAAGTTTTTCGGGAATTATTTAAAAACAGAAGGCGAGTTAAACAACGCTTCTATTATAAATGCAAATACGCCAGTTTTAAAAAACGGGCATATACATTTTGCATTGCCAAATAAATTAATGGAAGATCAATTTGGTGTGGTACGCTCTCGATTGTTAAATTTTTTAAGAAAAGAATTAAACAATTATGCTATCCAAGTACAAACACACGTGGTGCAATCAGAACAAAAAAAGTACATATACACACCACAAGAAAAATTTCAAAAATTAGTAGAGTCTAATCCTAGTTTAGTCTTGTTAAAAAACAAATTTGGGTTAGATATATAAAAGAATCAAAATGTTAGGATTAAAATTACCAACAGACCCAAGATGGGTAAATATAGCCGAAAAAAATATAGAAGAAATTCTAATAGATCATGCGCATTGTGAACAAAAAGCGGCATCTACAGCAATTTCACTAATTGTGAGTTTCCCAGAATATACAGATTTGGTAAACGAAATGATTGCTTTGGTAAAAGAAGAAATGAGTCACTTTAAATTGGTACACGATCGATTGATAAAAAAAGGAGTAACCTTAGGTCGCGATAGAAAAGACGAATATGTAATTTCATTATTAAAGTTTTTCCCAAAAGGAGGGAGTCGTACTACTCAGTTGGTGCATCGTTTATTGTATGCATCATTAATAGAAGCACGTAGTTGCGAAAGATTTCGATTGTTGTCAGAAAACTTAGAAGATCAAGAATTGGCAAAATTTTATAGAGATTTAATGGTATCCGAGGCAAATCACTATACATTATTCTTAAATTTTGCCCGTCAATACGGAAACAGAGCCGAAGTCGATCAAAAATGGCAAGCGCTGTTAAGCTACGAAGCAGAAATTATGCAAAACCTAGGTACCAACCAATCTATACACGGTTAATATGTTTAGCAAAGAAGAATCTGCAAAGCTTCGTAAAGAATTTTGGGTAAGCTACGGAAAATCGTTTCCCAGAAAATGGATTTTATACAACACAAAAATCAAAGATTTCTCTTTTAAATTCACCGCAAACACAAAATATGCAGAAGTCTCTTTAGATATCGAATCTAACGATGCTACACTCAGAGAGCTTTTATACGATCAAGTAATGTCGTTAAAAAAAATACTAGAAACAGAGTACGTACCCAATATCATTTTCGATCAAAACTATCAATTGCCTAACGGAAAACAAATTAGCAGAATTTACATTCAGCACACCCAAAAATTTAGCATTCACAACAAAGCTACATGGAGTAACTGTTTTACGTTTTTTAACCAAAACATGTCGCAACTAGAACTTTTTTGGTTCGAGTATCAAGACTATATTGCCCAAGCAAACCTAAAATAACAAATACATAAGAAAAATAGTCAGGGCGTTTGCCCAAACCCTCCATTGCATTACAGGTTTTTGGCACCGTGCTATCATTACTCGCTTTTTGTCGTATCCTCCAAAAGAGCTCAAACACGCCATTCTATCACTAACGCAAAAAAAAACTATAGTTTAAATCGCTATCTAACTCTCATCATTCCCAGCTCAACAATACTTCGTCGTTTTAAGTGGGTCATCGAGCGTAGTCGAGATGACAAATTGTAAGAATAATAAGAAATATTGAATAAAAATCTCTAAACCTACATAATTTTAAAAGAGGTCATCGAGCGTAGTCGAGATGACAAAGCGGAAGAAAAATTACATACAGTTAAAAAAACACCCACCAGTCATCCCTAACCAGATCAGGAATCACATCCTCCACAAACCCATAAAAAACAACAAATACACCTACAAGTTTCATCAACAATACATTACCAAGTAAAAAATACTTGCATGGCAGCGTATTTTTTTTTTTTGTAAAAATTCATTGGCAAAGAAAAAAGAACTACAATGCAAACACAACACACAAACTACCTATTAAAAAAAATAACCTTATTTTTACTATTCTTAACAGCATTTCAAAATGTACAAGGGCAAGAAGATATTAGTAGTTACGAAGAGTTTAATATAGGGAGTTGGGAAAACGAGGAAGGAGAAATATGGGAAACCCCTTTTTACATTAAATTTGATGAAAACGGTAATTATAATGGAACAGGATTTGTTTCATATGCAATTAATGGAAATTCGGAAGCTTCAGTAGTAGGTTCTAGGTTGGCTAATCCATCTGGTTTGTCAAATTTCCAGTTAACAAGTAATCCTCTTGTAAAAATAATAGAATCAAATGGAGTAGAAAAAGAGTTAACAGGTAATAGTTTTTCTATAGAAGATACAAATTCGATAGCCCGAGTTTGGTTAGGAGTAAAAGATAATATACAGTATTTCGATGAAGATTTCGGAGAATTTGAGTCAAGGAGTTTGGCTTTAGTATTTGTAACAAATATAAATGGTTTAGCCCATCCAACGTTAAAAAGTGAGATAGAAGTAAACGATGAAACAATTACTTTACCAAATACATCTAAAATATCAGACTTGCAGAATCTATTTAACGAAGCCAATGTTTTTGTATACGAGAAAAACACATTCAATGTGAATTTAAATTCAGAAACAGGAGGAGATGGAGATAATTTCAAAACCTCGGTAGGAGGAAGCCCTTTGTTAAGTACTCAGTTGTTAGAAAACGGTAAAACATATTATGTAGGTCAACAAGTAAATGGGGTAGATAGTTGGCGTCGTAAAAAAATAGTAGTTCAGTTAGAAGAGCCTACTTT
>JAHDFK010000020.1 GCA_020628175.1 Wenyingzhuangia sp. | reverse complement strand
TAGTGAAACCAGGTAAACTCTATGCGGTGCAATGTCATGTATATTGGAGTCCTTTTTAAGGTAAGAGTCGTTCGCTCAATTCCAAGGGGTAGGCAGATTGAGATTGTTGGCAACAGCAATTCTAGATAAATGATAAGAATCTGATTTTTTCAGACACAGAACTCGGCTTATAGACCTACTTTTTTACTTAAAAATGCTACACTTCTATTTAATTTAGATTGCATAAAAATACAAAGGAGAGAATTGTGTAAAAACACGTAAAAATATGTAGCAAAATAGTTGTTATTTTAGGAATGTGTTAAAAATTATTTTTTTTTCAAAACCTATCAAATCCACCTTTTTAAATGGCCTACTTATTTTGTATATTGCTCATCCAAAATAAATAATACAGAAAAGACTTCTATTTATGAATATTTATAACGATTACATCAAGGAGATCGAAGCTAGAAAAGATCAAGGGCTTCATCCTAAGCCAATTGATGGTGCTGAATTATTAAGCGCAATTATTGAACAAATTAAAGATTTAGGGAATGCGAATAGAGAAGATTCTCTAAATTTCTTTATTTACAACGTTTTACCAGGTACAACAAGTGCTGCTGGAGTAAAAGCTAAATTTTTAAAAGAAATTATTCTTGGTGAATCTGTTGTAAAAGAAATTACTTCAACTTTCGCATTCGAGTTACTATCTCATATGAAAGGTGGACCTTCTATAGAGGTATTGTTAGATTTAGCTTTAGGAAATGATGCAGCAATTTCAAAACAGGCTGTTGAGGTGTTAAAAACTCAGGTTTTCTTGTACGAAGCTGATATAGATCGTATTGAAGCTGCATATAAGAGCGGTAGTGAAGTTGCTAAAGAACTTTTAGAAAGCTATGCACAAGCAGAATTTTTTACGAAATTACCAGAAATAGAAGAAGAAATAGAAGTAGTAACTTTTATTGCAGGAGTAGGAGATATTTCTACCGATTTATTATCTCCAGGAGGAGATGCACACTCAAGATCTGACCGTGAATTACACGGACAATGTTTGTTTGAGCATAATAAAGAACAACAAAACGAATTAAAAGCTTTACAAAGCCAGCACCCAGACAAACGTGTGATGTTGGTGGCAGAAAAAGGGACAATGGGAGTTGGTTCTTCTAGAATGTCAGGTGTAAATAATGTGGCTTTATGGACAGGTATCAAATCGAGCCCATATGTACCTTTTATTAATATAGCTCCAGTAATTGCTGGAACCAATGGAATTTCTCCAATTTTCTTAACAACTGTTGGTGTAACAGGGGGTATTGGTATCGATTTAAAAAACTGGGTAAAACAAAAAGACGCAGAAGGAAATACAATTGTTGATGAAAACGGAGACGCTGTATTAAAGCAAGAATACTCTGTAGAAACAGGAACGGTACTTACTATAAATACAAAAACTAAAAAACTTTACAACGGAGATAAAGAGTTGAAAGATATTTCAGCAGCATTAACTCCTCAGAAAAAAGAGTTTATCAAAGCGGGAGGTTCTTACGCTGTAGTATTTGGAAAGAAAGTTCAAACAATAGCTGCTAAGATATTAGGAATCGAAGTTCCTCAAGTATATGCTACTTCAAAAGAGGTATCAATAGAAGGGCAAGGATTAACAGCTGTTGAAAAAATATTTAACAAAAATGCTGTAGGTAACACACCAGGAAAAGTATTACATGCTGGTTCTGATGTTCGTGTAGAGGTAAATATTGTAGGATCTCAAGATACTACTGGTTTGATGACTTCTCAAGAGTTAGAAAACATGGCAGCAACTACAATTTCACCAATTGTTGATGGTGCTTACCAATCAGGATGTCATACAGCATCTGTTTGGGATGATAAATCGAAAGCGAATATTCCTAGATTGATGAAATTTATGAACGACTTCGGTTTAATTACAGCTCGTGACCCTAAAGGGAAATACCACGCAATGACGGATGTTATTCACAAGGTATTGAACGATATTACAATTGATGATTGGGCAATTATTATTGGTGGAGATTCTCATACAAGAATGTCTAAAGGTGTTGCTTTCGGTGCCGATTCAGGTACAGTTGCATTAGCTTTAGCTACAGGAGAGGCTTCTATGCCAATTCCAGAATCTGTAAAAGTTACCTTTAAAGGAGAAATGAAAGATTACATGGATTTCCGTGATATCGTTCATGCTACTCAACAACAAATGCTTACTCAGTTTGGAGGAGATAATGTTTTCCAAGGAAGAATTATTGAAGTACATTTAGGAACTCTTAAAGCAGATCAAGCGTTTACGTTTACAGATTGGACTGCTGAGATGAAAGCAAAAGCTTCTATTTGTATTTCTGAAGATGATACTTTAATAGAATCTTTAGAGATTGCAAAAGGTAGAATCCAGATCATGATTGAGAAGGGAATGGATAACGAAAAGCAAGTGTTACAAGGATTGATTGATATTGCAAACAATAGAATTGCAGAAATCAAATCTGGAACAAAACCTGCTTTAAGGCCAGATGCGAATGCTAAATATTTTGCAGAAGTAGTTATTGATTTAGATATTGTTGGAGAACCAATGATTGCAGATCCTGATGTATATAACGAAGATGTTTCTAAGCGTTATACACACGATACAATTAGACCATTATCTCACTATGGTGGAGACAAGAAAATTGATTTAGGTTTCGTAGGATCTTGTATGGTTCATAAAGGAGATATGAAAATTTTAGCTCAAATGTTAAAAAACATTGAAGCAGAACAAGGAAAAGTAGAATTTAAGGCGCCATTAGTAGTTGCGCCCCCTACATATAACATTGTTGATGAGTTAAAAGCAGAAGGAGATTGGGATGTATTAACAAAATACTCTGGTTTTGAATTTGATGATAGTGCACCAAAAGGATTGGCTCGTACAAAGTATGAAAATATGTTATACTTAGAGCGTCCTGGATGTAACCTTTGTATGGGTAACCAAGAAAAAGCTGAGCCAGGAGATACTGTAATGGCAACTTCTACTCGTTTATTCCAAGGAAGAGTTGTAAAAGATTCTGGTGAGAAAAAAGGAGAATCATTATTATCTTCTACACCAGTTGTTGTATTGTCTACAGTATTAGGTAGAACACCAAATATGGAAGAGTACAAAGCAGCTGTAAAAGGAATTGATTTAACAAAATTTGAGCCTTCTCGTAAGCTTCAATAAGAAAGTTATAAAAATAGATATAAGTAAAAATCCTGAGTTGAAGAACTCAGGATTTTTTTTGTGAGCTACCTGTAATTGAAAAGGAGGTAAAAAATCGTTGCTTAAAAAAGGTGTTATTTGAGGTCTCATATCGAAGGTGTTTTAACTATTAATATTTTATTTCGCTTTGTAAGTAGGTATAATTACTTACGGTTACAGCTAAATTACTTTTGATATGTGTTTGTTTTTAATTTAATATTTTAAGAAGAATCAACTGTTGATGAAATGCCAATAGGTAGTGATAAAAAAGTTGAGATACTTATATTTGGTACGTTTTTAAAGCACAATCAATGAAATTTTATCAAAAAAAAATACGGTTAAGTCCCCAAAAAAGAGGGTACCATTTAATAACAGAAGAAGTGTTATGTAGCTTTAAAGAGCTTGAAAATATAACGGTAGGTCAGTTGCATGTGTTTTTAAAACATACGTCTGCAAGTTTAACAATAAACGAAAATGCAGACCCTACAGTAAGGCAAGATTTTGAGACACATATAAATAAAATGATCCCTGAAGATTGTGAGTATTACACGCATACATACGAAGGTAGTGATGATATGCCTGCACACATAAAAGCATCAATGCTAGGAAATAGCTTGGCCATACCAATAACCAATGGAAGTTTAAATTTAGGTATGTGGCAAGGTATTTATTTAGGAGAACACAGAAATTATGGAGGAAGTAGGTATGTAGTGCTTACTGCCTTTGGTAGTTGAATGTGTTATTTGGGTATCGCTAGTAAATTAATATCGAAAATAATAACAGCATTACCAGGTATACCAGTATTTCCAGCAGCACCATAACCAAGATGCGATGGTATAAAAAGCGTACCTCGCTCTCCAACTTTAAACAATTGTAGTCCTTCGGTCCAACCAGTAATTACGTCTTGTAAATTAAATGTAATACCAGCAGTATTTCTGTCAAATTGTTGGCCATTAGTAAGGTAACCAGCATAACTAACTTCTACATTGCTATTTGCATTTGGTTTCTCAACATCCTCTTCAACAGCTTTTCTAATAAAGTAATACAAGCCTGAGCTTGTTTTTGTAGCTTCTATGTTGTTTTCCGTAAGATATTTTTGAATTTCAAGATCGTTTTGTTGGGCAATATTGGTGTCTATATTGTTTTCGTTATTGGGCATATCATCGCTCGAAGAGCAGGCTAATAAAGAAAATAAAGCGATAAGAGTTAAAAAATATTTCATAAAAAAGAGGTGTCTTAAATTTTTTTAAAGCTATTAAAATTAAATGAGAAAATTACAAGTTAACGTAACTTCCATTTGTAAACTTTATGCACCTTCATTAAAATAAAACCGAAAGGAATCCACCAAATAAGATCGTTAAAAATTAAGGTATAAAAAAACTCAAAAGGCACCACATCTTGTAAGTAATTTCCTACAAAACCTATAGGGCCAAATAGTTTTCCTAATAATCCTACAGCAACAATAGGCCAATGCCTTAAAGGATGATAAGAGGCAAACCAATAGCCTAAACCATACACTGCTACAATCATACCTACACCCTGCCAAATCATAGGGGGATTAGGTCTCTGCATTCCTACCAAATCAAAAAAATGATTTGGAAATAGAACCACCCATGTTCCCCAAAGTATGTTATAAATAGCTGCAAGTTTTAGTGTAAGTTTCATATGTATTTAATTTTGTAGGGCAGCCTTGTATGTTTCTATCGCTCTTTCTCTCGCAAATTTATGATCTACTATTGGCTTTGTGTAATGTAGTTCATTTATCTCGGGTACCCACTTTTTTATATATTTTAATTCTTTATCAAATTTTTGAATTTGAGTGGTGGGGTTAAACACTCTAAAATAAGGAGCAGCATCGCAACCCGTTCCTGCAGCCCATTGCCAATTTCCGTTGTTGGCAGCTAAATCATAGTCTAACAATTTACTAGCAAAGTAGGCTTCTCCCCATTTCCAATCAATTAGTAAATGCTTGCATAAAAAACCAGCTGTTACCATTCTTACCCGATTGTGCATATGCCCTGTAGCATTTAGCTCTCTCATACCCGCATCTACTAATGGATAACCGGTTTGTCCATGACACCATTTTAAAAATTCTTCTTCGTTATTTCTCCAAGGAATGGCATCGTATTTAGGTTTAAAATTGTTGTTTTTTACGTTAGGATAATGAAATAGAATTTGCATAAAGAATTCTCTCCAAATCAGTTCACTCAAATAAACCTCACTTTCTTTGGGTAAGTCTAAAATAACTTGTCGTACACTTAACGTTCCAAAACGTAGATGAGCACCAATATGTGTGGTATGATCCAAAGCAGGATAATCTCTATTTTCTCCGTAAGAATTAATTTTTTTAGGATTAAATGCAGCTACTTTGATAGGTGATTTTGTGAAGCCAATATCTTGTAATAATGGAAAAGAATGCTTTTGTTGGATAAAATTAGAGGTTACAGGTTCTTCCGTTTTAAGAGTTACTGTTTCAAAAGCTTTTAACCATTTGTTTTTAAATGGTGTGTATACGGTATACGGTTTACCGTCGTTTTTTAGAATTTCGTTTTCTTCAAAAATTACTTGATCTTTGAAACGTAAAAAAGCTACGTTTTTTTCTTTAGCCAGTTTGTAAATCTTTCTATCTCTTTCTAAGGCATAAGGTTCATAATCTTTATTGGTGTATATAGACTCAATGTCATAAGTGGCTAAAAGTTGTTTCCATATTGTTGTTGGTTCACCTTTTAGAACTAATAAGCTAGAGTTATATTTTAATAATTTATGCTGAATAATTTCTAGTTGCTCATGAATAAAGGTTACACGAGTATCGTTAGCATCTAGTTGGTTTAAAATATGTTCATCAAAAATGAAAATAGGTAAAACAGGGAATTTACTTTTTAAGGCGTTATTTAAGGCAGTGTTATCAAATAACCTTAAATCTCTTCGAAACCAAAAAATATTAATTTTTTTCATTTTTATGTATTAGAATAATCTAGGTAATAAACGCTTAGTTAATAGTTATATACAGCTTAACAATTAATAGGTATTTATTTAAGGTATAATATAAGTATATAAACAACATTTAAAAATACCCAACAAAGCGAAGGCTTTATAGAAGTTTACTTTGGCGAGCATACTGCCGTGTTGCTTGCTGGGTATTGTGATGTATTTGTTGAATGAAAAAACACTTAACAAAGCAAAAGCTTTATAGAAGTTTACTTTGGCGAGCATACTGCCATGTTGCTTGCTGGGTATTGTGTGATTTTTAAATGTTTTAATGCATCTAAAATATTTTTGTATTAGATTCGTCTTAATTTTCTGCATAACCTTTCAGATTAAAATAATTATGCAGATAAATATTGCTGAATATTAATAACATACCATAAAAAGTATCTTCTACAGGTATTGTAAACATTCTAAGACCTAAATTTTCAGTGTTGTTGTACCATACAATAGGTGCTTTTAAAAAACTACCTGTTAAAATACCATTACTTATAAAGAAAAAAGGCAGTATGGTAATAAAAGATACGTAGTAATAATATAAGTTAACTTTTTTGAAACGTAAAAAAAGTAGGAATATACTAAGTAGTAAAAAAGTTATAAAAGTGTATAGTTTATTGTAATTGTATATAGATGTACCCAACAAAACTATGGCTAAATAGAAGTTTACTTTGGCGAGCATACTGCCATTTTGTTTGTTGGGTACTAAGTATTTATACGCAAAGTACGTAAAAGAACATGAATATGGTATACAAATGAAAAATAAAATCTCTTCAAAAGGTAAATTTCCTAAAAAAAGACCCATTATGTAATCGTTATTGAATCCCCATACGCCTTTTTTTGTGAATATTTCATCCCATACTAAAAATATTACTGCAACTATTATACCACTTTTAAAAAAACTAGACCATTCTTTATAGAAAGCATGTTTTTTGTAAAAACTAAATAGAAACGGTATTAGTATACAACCTATATTTATGTATAGATAACTGTATTGCATTAAAAATATTGTTTAAAATATTTAATAGGTACATACAACATTCCAAAGCATTCACCTTCTTCTTTATCAAGATGTTTGTGATGTACTTTATGTGCTTTTCTTAATGATTTGATATACGGGTTTTTAATGTTTTTAAACAAGTCAAATCGTTGGTGTATAATAATGTCATGAACAATAAAATAAGCTAAGCCATAAAATAAAATTCCTAAACCTATAAAAAACAAATAGTTGAGTTCAGGTCGTATACCAAAGTAAAACAAAGCAATACTAGGAGTTGCAAAAATTACGAAGAAGGCATCGTTTTTCTCGAATACACCTTGGTATTTAGGTTGATGATGATCTTCGTGTAAGTACCATAAAAAACCATGCATCACATATTTATGCGTGCACCATGTGATACACTCCATAAATAGAAATGTACCTAGTGTTGTAAATATAAAAATAGCAATACTATTCATTTTTAATTTTTTTTATGTGCTGTAATATCACTTTTTTATAATTGTCATTTATGTCAGAGTTCTTAAGGTTTTGTTGAATGAATTCATAATCTTCTGACAGATTTTCAGTATACCCTAAAAAACTTGGAGCCATTTTTTGTGTTAGCCATCTAATATATCTAGCTTCTATATTTTTTGGATTTTCTAGAATAAAGTTTTCTAACTTATTTTTTCCTTTTTTAAAATTGGATAGTTTTTTTAATGGAGACCATACAAACTCTGCTTTTTTCATTAATGCGGCAGCATGATAAGGAATAGTTTCGTTACAACTAGATGCTTCGCAAATAAGAATCATTTCGTCTAGTTCTTTTTCATTCACATCAGATTGAAAGATGGCTCTAACTTTAGGTACATCTTCACAGGTATTTGTGTTTGTGATGAAAAAATTAAAAACAACTAAAAAAAAGGTAAAAAATACTTTCATAATTTCTTAAACAAGTCTTAAAGAATATTTTGTGTATGCTCTCATTAATATGAGTATTTTAGTGGAGTTAGACACTCTAATTCTTTCGTTCATAATTTGTTCACTAGTTGTTTTTTTAAGTTTCTTTAATAGTTTTAAATAATATTTATAAGCTAAATAAACACCCATTTTACTCTCTATAGGTAGCTTTTTTATACCTATTAGGGCTGCTTTAAAATCATTGTCTATATCAGTAACTATTTCATCTTTTGTTTTCGAATCCATAGGTAATGAAGTTAAATTTGGAAAATAAGATCTATCCAGACTCTCTATATCATCTTTTAAATCTCTTAAAAAATTAACCTTTTGAAAAGCAGAACCCAATTTCATGGCAAAAGGTTTTAACTCTTCGTATTTTTCTTCATTGTTATTCACAAAAACTCGCAAACACATCAAGCCCACAACATCTGCCGATCCATAAATATAGTCTTGGTATTCTTGCTCCGTTTCATAAACAGTTTGATAAAGATCTTGTCTCATACTTTTTAAAAAGTCTAAAACAAATTGTTGCAATTTATATTTATGTACAACTTCTTGAAAAGCATTTAAAATAGGGTTTAAACTAATTTTTCTGTCTAATGCTTTGTGGTATTCTTTCTCAAATTCATCTAACAATTCTTTTTGTTGATAATCCATAAAGGTATCTACAATTTCATCTGCATACCTTACAAATCCATAAATAGCATAAATTGCAGGTCTTATACTTGGTTTAAAAAGTAGAATTCCCATAGAAAATGATGTGCTGTATCTCTTAGTGACTAGTTTACTGCACTCGTAACTTGTTGTGTCAAATAAAGCTTTCATAATTAATGGTTTTTAGTAATTAAATTGCTCACAATTTCTCCTGAAATGATGGCAGGTGGCACTCCAGGACCCGGTACGGTTAATTGTCCTGTAAAGTATAAGTTGTTTAACTTTTTACTTTTTAATTTAGGTCTTAAAATATGAGTTTGTAACAAAGTGTTTGCGAGTCCATACGCGTTTCCTTTGTAAGAGTTAAATTGTTCTTTAAAATCATTAACACAATAGCTTTCTTTAAATAATACAGAAGAAGCAATGTTTTGGTTGGTTATGGTTTCTAATCTATCAATAATGATGTTAAAGTATTTTTCTCTAATTTCTGGAGTATCTTCAATACCTGGAGCTATTGGGATTAAAAAAGTACCCGCTTCTTTATTTTCTGGTGCAAAATAGTCATCCGAAATACTTGGGAAACTAGCGTAAAAAAGCGGTTTTTCTGGCCACTTAGGCGTGTCGTAAATAGCTTTAGAGTGTTCTGTAAAGTCAGTATCAAAAAATAAGGTGTGATGTTCTACGTTTTTAATTTTTTTATCAAATGCTACGTAAAACAATAAAGATGAGGGAGCAAAAGTTTTTGAATCCCAATATTTCTCACTGTATTGTCTATATTTTTGAGGTAATAGGGTTTCTGTAAAATGATAATCAGCACCACTTAATAGAATATCACAGTTATATTGCGTACTATCTGTGTTTACAGATGATACGGTAGTATTATTTATTGTTAAGTTATTGATGTTTTGGTTTAGGATTATTTTAACACCTAGCTCTTTGGCTAAGTTGGCCATACCTACTGCAACTTGATGCATTCCTTTTTTGGGATGCCAGGTTCCTAGCTTAAAGTCGGCATAATTCATAAAGTTGTAAAATCCAGGAGTTGTTTCTGGTTTTGCTCCTAAAAATAATACAGGGAATTCCAGAATCTGTTTTAATTCTGGGTGTTTTAATTTTTTTGCAACTTGAGATTTTATATTGCTAAAAAAAGCACCAATTTTTAAAGCTGTTTTAGGGGTGATAATTTCAAATAAATTTTCCCCTGGTTTATATACCAAATCTTTTATAGCAAGGTTGTAGTTGCTTTCTGCATCAGCTATAAATTTCTTTAAAGCAGCTCCAGCTCCTTTTTCTTTTGCTTCAAATGTTTGTACAATTTCATCAAAATTAGCTGCTATCTTAATAGAGTTTTCAATTGCAGAATATACTTGATACCCTGGATCTAGTTTTTCTATTTTGTAATAGTCAGATGTTTTTTTTCCAAAATCATTAAAAAATTTATCAAAAACATCGGGCATCCAGTAAAAAGTTGGTCCCATGTCAAACACAAATCCATCTTTTTTTAACTGTTGCGCTCTCCCTCCAACATGATTGTTTTTTTCTAACACAGTCACATCATAACCTTGCTTTGCTAAATAGCAGCTGGCAGATAATGATGAAAATCCTGCACCGATAATAATTATCTTTTTAGTACTCATGTTGTTTTTTTGTATTACAATTTGTTAATTGCTAAAACAATATTACAAAAACAACATATTGGTGTCTAATACAGGTGGAATAAAGGTTTTATTTGTGGTTGAAGGGCTCTTTTGGTGTAAAAAAACGAAAAATGGTGCGGTTAGGAAACCTTTTTTGTGAGCTTTTCTTTAGGAAAAGATCTAGAAACGGGAATGATATCGTTTACGTAGTTTAAGAAAACTTGTAAAGAACGGGCATTTCCTTTTACGTCTTTAATTTCTTTTCTGTTGATGATAAAAGAACGATGGCATCGTATAAATTGAGGGTATTTTTCTAATTGAGTATTTACCTTTTTTAAGGTAATACGCAAAAGTTCTTGTTTTACTTTATTATCTTTTAGAAAAACAATAGTTGTGTAGTTGTTGTTAGATTGTGCAAACAATAAATCATCAATATCCAATGTAAGAGGTTTTACTTTTATATTGTCTGAAGCAATGCTTATAATTTCTTTTTTCTCTTTTCTTATTTTTTCAATAATGTTGGTAGGTGCAGCATCGTGTTTTTTGTACAGGTATCGTTCTACCATAAAAATAATAAACAGCACAGGAAACAAACCAATAGATAGCACCAAGCCCATAAACTTAAAAAACGAAAACTGGGGCATGTAATTGGCTATAAAAAAGTAGTGATATAGGTAATTGATTATGGAAATAATAAAGAAAGAAAGTAGTAAAAACGTTGCTTCTTTTTTAATAGTCCAACTACGAACACTAAAATAATAAGGAAACAGTTTAGGTAATATTAAATAGGTAATGCATAAACTCAAGCTAACCAATATACCATATCCTAAAATTAAAAAAGGACTAGCTTTTACAACGTTGTCTATTCCGTATGGTTGAAAAACTAGTAAAAATAGAAACGTAAACAGCCCAACCCCCAAAACCATGGAAAGTTTTACTTTAATATTGTCTATTAAAAAATAGGGTTTGTTGCTCCAGTCTATTAGTTCTTGAATCATTTAAATGTTAACTTGTTTTTGGTTGTTGGTCTTTGTATTTAAATCTTTTATGTGTCCAAAAATATAATTCCGGATAATTGGTAATATCATTTTCGATCTTTCGAAGATACAAATCAGTAAGCGGATATGCGTCTGTTTGTTCGGGAGAATTACTTAATAGTTCAAAAGTTATTTCATAATAGCCTCTTTTGGTCATTTTTGTGTGCATGTATATAACAGCAAAGTCATATCTTTTAGCTAACATTTCTGCACCTGTATGTATAGGTACAATGTGGTTAAAAAAGGGCGCCCAATAATGTGTTTTACTAATATGTGGAGATTGATCACTCAAGAGTCCGTACATAGAAATAATTCCTTTTTTATGGTTGCTTACAATTTGCGGAATAGTTTCTCTTGTTTGTATAAAGTGTGATCCAAATCGACCTCTATTTTCTTTAATGTATTTATCGAAGTATTTGTTTTTAATTCTTCTATAGGCTCCATAACATTTAATACTGGTATGATTATTTATATTAAATAACCATTCCCAATTTCCAAAATGCGCACCTAATAGAATAACACTTTTGTTTAAGCTTTCGAGTTCTCTAAAAATTTCGGGATTTTTGTAAACATAACGTTGGTCTAATTCTTTTTGACTGATACCAAAACCTTTTAACATTTCTATAAAAATATCAACAAAGTGCCTAAAAGATTTTTTTTCGATGCTAAGGCGCTCTTTTTCTGATTTATTAGGGAAACAAAGCGCTAAGTTTTTTCTTACTGTTGTTTTTCTATATCCAATAATGTAGTAAATCAAATAAAAAAGTACATTTGATATTCCATATAGAAACCAAAGAGGTAGTTTAGAAATTAGATAAATTAAGGGATATACTGCCCAAAATACGATTTTGTCTTTGCTCATTCGTTAAAAATAAAGTCATACAAATATCGTACATATATCCGACAAAATTAAAAGAATACGAAATGAAATTTACAGTAATAGGGCTAATTATAGCAAATGTATTGGTTAGTTTACAAGGTTTTAAAGACACTACTTTTTTTAACAAGTATAAGTTTAGTGTGTTAGGTATTAAAAATGGAGAGCAATTCAGGTTGTTTTCTTCGGGGTTCTTGCATGTAGATTATTTTCATTTAGGCTTTAATATGTATGCGCTGTATTTGTTTTCGAACACAGTTTTGCACTTTTTTAGTGTTCCTCAGTATTTGTTTATCTATTTTCTGAGCCTTTTAGCAGGTAATTATTTATCATTTTTAATGCATAAATCCGATTCTTATTATAGTGCTGTTGGAGCTTCTGGAGCTGTTACGGGTATTGTATATGCGAGTATTGTTTTATATCCTGATATAAGTTTGTATTTAATGTTTATTCCCATACCCATCAAAGGGTATATTTTTGGAATAGGGTATTTGCTATATTCTATTTATGGTATGAAAAATCAGGTAGGTAATGTTGGTCATTCTGCGCATATTGGAGGTGCTATTGCGGGTTATGTAATTACAGTGCTTTTAATGCCTAGTGTGTTTACTAGAAATCCGTTACAAACCTTTTTATTAGCAGTGCCTATCGTTCTTATTTTAATCTTACAGAAAAAGGAATTTTTTAATAGCTAATTCTACTATTTATTATTGGTTTAGCTCGTTTTTTAACCCTATTTTTGCCCTTCAAAAATTAAGAAAAAATGAGTGGTTTTTTTAAAGGATTTACATTCAATCCTAAAGATGATGTTTTAGCAGGAATGACAGTTTCGTTGGCTATGATACCTGAAGTTGTTGCTTTTGCTTTTGTAGCTCAGATAGATCCGTTAGTAGCTTTGTCTGGAGCTTTTATTATAGGATTAATTACAGCTGTATTTGGAGGTAGACCTGGTTTAATTTCTGGAGCTGCGGGCGCTGTAGCTGTTATTTTTGTAGAAATGATAAAAGAAGGGCACGAAAGAGGAATGCTGTTCGATGCACCCATTGAAAATATGGGATATTTTTACTTGTTAGGAGCTGTAATCCTAATGGGGATCATTCAAATTTTTGCTGGAGTGTTTAAATTAGGGCGTTTTGTACGTTTAATTCCACATTCGGTAATGTTAGGGTTTGTAAACGGATTAGCGATTGTTATATTTTGGGCACAAGTTAAAATGTTTAGTCATAAAACATTAAGTGTATCTGCAGAAGGTGTTAAGCAATATGCTACTAATTTTATGTCTGGACAAGAGCTCTATACTATGATTGGTTTGGTAGCCTTAACAATGGCAATTATATTTTTATTGCCTAAATTAACCAAAAAAGTACCTGCATCATTATCAGCCATTATTGTGGTAACTATTCTTGTTATTGTATCTGGTTTAGATGTTTCTACGGTAGGTTCTTATATTAGAGAAGGAGGAGGAGATGGTTTAAAAGGAGAGTTTCCGACACCAAATATTGAATTGTGGCAAAATTTACCTATCAATTTAGATACATTAACTTTTTTACTTCCTTATGCATTTTTGGCAGCCTCTGTTGGATTGATAGAATCGTTAATGACTATGAATTTGGTTGATGAATTAACAGATACCAGAGGAAACGGAAATAGAGAATGTATAGCACAAGGAGTTGGTAACATTACCAGTGGTTTGTTGGGGGGTACCGGAGGTTGTGGTATGATTGGGCAAACAGTAATTAATATAAATGCAAAGGGTAGAGGACGTTTGTCTGGGGTAGCCATGGCTTTAACATTATTGTCTTTTATTTTATTTGCAGATAAATATATAGAACAAGTACCTATTGCTGCTTTGGTAGGAGTTATGTTTGTAATGGTTATCGAAACGTTTGCGTGGTCGAGCTTTAGAATATTAAGAAAAATACCAAAGGCAGATGCTTTTGTTTTAGTAGCAGTATCTGCAATTACTGTAGTTTTTGATTTAGCAATAGCGGTATTTGCAGGAGTAATTATTTCTGCATTGGTATTTGCATGGGAAAATGCTATTAGAATTAGAGCACGTAAACGTACTAAAAATGGAGTGTTGACTTATGAAATATGGGGGCCTTTATTTTTTGGTTCTGTAAATGTGTTTAACGAAAAATTCGATCCTAAGAATGATCCAAGTTATTTAGAAATAGATTTTATAGAATCTAGAGTAAGTGACCATTCGGGACTAGAAGCTATTAAAAATATTGTAAACAAATACAACGATTTAGGAAAAGAGGTTAAATTAAGGCATTTAAGCAAAGAATCTAAAATGCTGTTGCAAAAGGCAGATTCTAAATTTTCGAATATGATTATAGATGATATTGATGATCCTCGTTATAATTTGGTTGAAAATCCAGAAAAATTCACAAAAGGATTAAACGAACTATAGTACAAATCCTCTCTAAGTAATTAGAGAGGATTTTTTTATGGGTAAATAATAATTTGATATCTTGTAATAAAAAAATATGTATTTAATTTTTTTAGGAGTTCTTGTAGTACTTGTTTTTTTCTTGTTTAGAAAAAAAACATCAAAAAAAGAGCTAAAAGAAATCCCCAAACATTGGAAGGCTATATTAGAAGCTGAAGTCTTGTTTTATCAAAAATTATCTACGGCTAACAAAACTGCTTTTAAAACAAAAATGCTATCGTTTTTAAACAAAACAAATATAGAGGCTGTTGGGTTTGTTCTAGAAGAAAAAGATGTTGTTTTAGTAGCTGCAAGTGCCATTATTCCTGTGTTTCATTTTAAGAATTTTAGTTATTCTAATTTAAGAACAGTACTTATCTATCCAGATTATTTTGATAAAGATTTAAACATAGAAGGTCCTAATAGAAATATTGCAGGTTTGGTGGGTACAGGTCGGTTCGAAAATCAAATGATTTTATCGAGAAGGGCTTTGCTTCATGGTTTTGCTAACAAAACAGATAAAGGAAATACAGCTATACACGAGTTTGTACATTTGATAGATAAACTAGATGGAGCAGTAGATGGAGTACCAAAGATTTTGTTAGAAAATGTATGTACCATTCCATGGCTTAAACTTGTACACGAGAAAATGGAAGCTATTAATAACGATACCTCTGATATGAGAAACTATGGAGGTACAAATCAACAAGAATTTTTTGCGGTAGCAGCGGAGTATTTTTTTGAAAGGCCCAAGCTATTACAACGAAAACATCCCGATTTGTATCAAATGTTAGAAAAGTGTTTTGTGAAAAATGAAGCATAAAAAAAAGCCACAACTATTAAAGTTATGGCTTTCTGGTGGTGCCTCCAGGAATCGAACCAGGGACACAAGGATTTTCAGTCCTTTGCTCTACCAACTGAGCTAAGGCACCAGTGCATATTGCGGTTGCAAATATAGGCTTTATTATAGATATACAAAGGGTTTTGCCTATAAAAATCACTTCTTTTTTGATAATAATGTGTATCTTTTTAAAAATGAGTGATTTAGTAAACTATTTTTTTTAGAGAAATAATATTTTTGTTCAAATCGTAAGTTAAAGGTACTTTTACATACATATAATAGAAATTATTTAAGATGCGAATAGGAGTTGTTTGTTACCCAACCTTTGGAGGAAGTGGAGTGGTTGCCACAGAAGTAGGTATGGCATTTGCAAAAAAAGGATACGAAGTACATTTTATAACTTACAATCCCCCTGTAAGATTAGACTTAATTTCTAGCGGTATACATTTTCATCAGGTACAAATAGAAGAATATTCGTTATTTCAATACCAACCTTACGAATTGGCATTGTCTAGTAAGATGGTACAAGTAGCCGAAAAATACAAATTGCAAATTTTACATGTGCATTATGCAATACCACATGCGTATGCTGCCTATACGGCAAAGCAAATGTTAAAAGAAAAAGGATTGGATATTAAAGTAGTTACCACATTGCATGGGACAGATATTACTTTGGTAGGGAGCCATCCTACTTATAAAACGGCTGTAGAATTTAGTATCAATCATTCAGATGTAGTTACTACGGTTTCTAATAGTTTAAAAGAAGATACCAATAGACTATTTAGTATTAAGAAAGATATTAAGGTGGTTTACAATTTTATTGAGCTCGAAAAATACTCTGGACATCCTTTAGGAGGGCCTGATTGTCAGCGAGGTAATATTGCAGAAGATGACGAATATATTTTAACACATATAAGTAATTACAGACCTGTAAAAAGAGCAAAAGATGTTGTGAAAATTTTTGCAAAGGTTTTAAAGCACAAACCCGCAAAGTTAATGTTGGTGGGGCAAGGACCAGATATGGAAGGTGTACGATCTGTTGCTAGAGAATTAGGAGTTTACGATAAAATTTTATTTTTAGGGAATAGTACAGAAGTAAATAAAATATTGTGTTATACAGATGTGTTTTTATTGCCTTCTAAAGCAGAGAGCTTTGGTTTGGCAGCACTAGAAGCTATGGCTGCAAAAACACCGGTTATTTCTAGTAATGCAGGTGGTTTACCTGAGGTAAATGTACATGGGGTAACAGGTTTTTTAAGTGATGTGAAAGATGTAGATGATATGGCTAAGAATACATTAAAACTGATTGAGAGTAGAGAGGTTTTAAATACGTACAAGCAAAATGCTCAAGAAAGAGCTAAAAAGTTTAGTATTGATAGTGTTTTACCTCGATACGAGGAAATATATAAAAGTTTAGTGCCTCAAACAGTATAGTTATAATTGTTGCTATTTAATTTATGGAAAACCTACAAATACCGTATAAAAAAACAGGCTATTTTTCTAAAATGATGTTAGATTACATTGCTCAAGAAAAAAGTGTCGCCCCTTTTTACAATCGTTTTCCTTCGTTAGAAAATTTTACGGAACAACTAAAAGAAAAGTCAGAGTTTTATACTCCAAAAAGTAGAGAAGTGCTTGTTGGTGCTATTAAAAATCAATACCAAAACATAGAAAAAAGTACACTAACAACAACACATATAGACTTATTATCTAAATCGAATACTTATACAATTACTACAGGTCATCAATTAAATTTATTTTCGGGACCTCTTTATTTTTTATATAAAATTATATCAGTTATCAATTTATGTAAAGATTTAAAGAAAAAGCATCCGCAACACAATTTTGTACCTGTATATTGGATGGCTTCAGAAGATCATGATTTTGAAGAAATACAATACTTTAATTTTAAAAATACGAAGCTAACTTGGAATAGAACTGGAGGTGGAGCTGTAGGAAGATTATCAACAGAAGGTTTAGAAGATGTTTTTGCAGAATTTTCATCACTTTTAAATTCAGGTAAAAATGCAGAACAGTTAAGGTCTTTATTTAAAAAGTCTTACTTAGAACATAATAATCTTACAGAAGCTTCACGCTTTTTAGTAAATGAATTGTTTGGTGACTACGGTTTGATAATTGTTGACGGTGATGATAAAGAATTAAAATCTCTTTTTAAATCCTATGCATTAAGAGAGTTAAAAGAAGAAATTACGTTTTCTAGGGTAACGGAAACAAATAAAAAGATAGAGGCTTCGGGATATAAAGTACAGGTAAATCCAAGAGAAATCAATTTGTTTTATATAGCTGATGGTATAAGGGAGCGAATTATAAAGCAAGGTTCAACCTATAAAATTAATAATACAGATTTGGTGTTTG
This sequence comes from Wenyingzhuangia sp., assembly GCA_020628175.1. The sequence goes on along the minus strand of JAHDFK010000020.1, from coordinate 6,882 downwards.
AAAATGCTGAAGCATTGTTTGCAAATTCAGATACATTAGAATTTGTATCGGGGAATGCATTGCTACGTCCCCTATACCAAGAAGTAATTTTACCCAACTTGTGTTATGTTGGAGGAGGAGGAGAGTTAGCCTATTGGATGCAGTTAAAGTCTACTTTTACTACTTTTAAAGTACCATTTCCAATACTCTTATTAAGAAACTCAGCCTTACTTATTTCCGAAAAACAACAACAAAAGTTAAAAAAGTTAGATGCATCTGTAGAAGATTTGTTTTTATCTCCACATGAGTTCATTAAAAAGAAGGTGCTTCAAAAGTCAACTATTCAATTTAGTTTTTCTGAAAAAAAACAAATTTTAGAAAGTAATTTTAAAGAGTTAGAAAAAATAGCTTTACAAACAGATCCATCTTTTATAGGAGCGGTAAAAGCCCAAAAAGTAAAACAGTTAAAAGGTTTAGACAATTTAGAAAAAAGATTGTTAAAAGCTGAAACAAAAAAAATGGAAACTTGGGTTACTAGTCTAAAAAAAATCCAAAAAGAGCTCTTTCCCGATCAAACTTTAGAAGAACGTAAACGTAATTTCTCCGAATATTACCAAAAATATGGTAATGATTTGATAGGTAAATTGCAAAAAAGCCTAAACCCATTGGAGTTAAGTTTCTCTGTGATAGAGTTTTGAGGAATATTTAATACAAGTAATTAAATATTTTTTTCTGTTGATGTTTGTTATTATATTTGTTCTAAACTTTAATTTAAAATTATGAAAAAACTTACTTTATTGGCAATGTTGGGTATATCTATGTACTCTGTTGCACAAGATTTACCACAGAACCCTGAGCCAGGAAAATGTTACGTACGTTGTACTACACCTGATGTATACAAAAATGAAGATGTACAGATTTTAGTAAAGCCTGCCTACAAGACGTTAAAGAAAGTTCCTGCTACTTTTGAAACAGTAACTGAAAAAGTATTGATAAAAGAAGCAAGTAAAAAATTAGTGATCGTACCTGCTAAATGGGGGACTAAAACTGTTGATTACGTTAAGAAACAAAATTATAATGTAGTATCTACTTCATCTGCTGCTTTTGGAAGAGATTCTGAAACTATTGAAATGAAGCCTGCTTATGCACAATGGGAATTAAGTGCTAATAAGCCTGATTGTGCTTCTAGCAACCCTGATGATTGTAAATACTGGTGTTATAAAGGATACCCAGCTGTTTATAAAACTTTCCCAGTTAGTACTTTAGAAAAGGATGCTTCTTTCTCTTTAAGCCCTATCGCTCAAGTACCAGGTTCTTACACAGTAAGAGTTGTTACAGAGCCAGCTAGAGTAGAAGAAGTTGTGATACCTGCTCAATACAGCACAATTAAGAAAACTGTATTAGTAAAAGATGCTTACACTACTGAAGAAACAATTCCTGCAGTTTACAAGACTATTACAAAAGAAGTTTTAGTAACAAAAGGAGGTTTAACAACTTGGAAAGAAGTTGAGTGTGCTTTAGTTGAATACCAAGCATTACCAATTAACTGGAACTTAGGAAGTGCCGTTTTAACTTCTCAAGCTAAATCTTTAATCGATACTAGATTAATGCCAGTTTTAAAAGCTAACCCAGGAGTTAAATTAGAAATTGCTTCTCATACAGATTCTAGAGGATCTAAAGATTCTAACCAAGATTTATCTGAAAGAAGAGCACAAGCTGTAGTAAACTACTTAAAAACTAAAGGAATTAACGATAGTTTATTAGTAGCTAACGGATACGGAGAAAACAGATTAAAGAACAGATGTTCTGATGGAGTTTCTTGTACTGAAAGAGAGCATGCTGCAAACAGAAGAACTGAATTTAGATTAATTCAATAATTAATTTAAAAGTTACGGTATAATTTTTGAAAACTCTTCTCTTAATTGAGAAGAGTTTTTTTATTTTAGCAATATTCGTAATCCTAGTAACAAATGAAATTTAAATTATTTTTTATTGCAGCGCTTGTAGCTTTTAGTATTTCTGCTCAAAAACATCCTAAAGTAAATTGGTCAGAAGATTACAAATCAATTTTAAAAAAAGCGAAAAGAAATCATAAAAATATCATTGTGTATTTTTCGGGTAGTGATTGGTGCAAGCCGTGTATCAAATTAAAAAAAGATTTATTTGAACAGCAATCTTTTTCTAATATTGCTGAAAATTATAACTTATTATACGTTGACATTCCCCAGAATCAAGATTTGATATCTGCATCTCAGTATAAAAAAAATAAAGAATTAATGGCGGAATTAAACCCTAGAAAAGTTTTTCCTACGGTTATGATTTTAGACTCTAGAGGTAGGGTAAAAGAAAAAATTAGCGGTTATAGTTCTATAGCAGATCCTACAAATTATCTATCTATGATTGCTAAATACAAATAATAAAAAAATCCTATCAAGTGCTGATAGGATTTTTTGTTTCGAAATAAATCGTTTTTATTTATTTTTTACAAAAATAAGCTTGTGTCTGTTGTTTGCGTTCTCGCGTTGTTCTATTTCTATAACTCCAATTGCTTTAATCAGTAAAGTTAGTTTTTCATAACCATAATTTCTAGAATCAAAACTAGGTCTTTTTTTCTGTATCAAACTTCCAACATCTCCTAAAAAAGCCCAACCATCATCGTCAGATACATCAGAAATAGAAGTTTTAATTAGTTTTATAATTTTAGGAGTAATAATCTCATGATCGGATTTATTGTTCTTACTCGTTGTGTTATTTTCTTTTGTATCGGTGTTTTTTCGTAATACTTCTAAATAGATAAACTTATCACAAGCTACAATAAATGGCGTAGGTGTTTTCTTTTCTCCAATACCAATTACGAGCTTTGCAGCTTCTCTTAAGCGTGTTGCCAGTCTTGTAAAATCACTATCGCTAGACACAATGCAGAATCCATCTACTTTTTCAGAGTAAAGAATGTCCATGGTATCAATAATCATGGCAGAATCGGTAGCATTTTTACCAGAGGTATAGGCGTATTGCTGTATGGGAGTTATGGCGTTTTTTAATAATAATTCTTTCCATTTTCCTAAATTCGGTTTTGTCCAGTCTCCATAAATTCGTTTGATGGTAGGATTTCCATATTTAGCAATTTCTTCCATCATTTCTTTTACGGAGGCAGACGGAATGTTATCAGCGTCAATTAATACAGCAAGGTTTAGACTCATAGCATTTTTTTAAAATAATTTAAATCTACCACCAACTAACAAAGTTCCTTGTAAAAATGTAAATTCTTGAGAAGCTTTGTCCGATTTACTTTGGGTAGTTCTAATATCACTCATGTTAATATAACCACCTCTTACATCTGTTTGAATAAAGAAGTACTTGTAAATTACGAAATTTAAACCTAATTGCGCATGAATACCATAACCTGCTACATGAAAATCATCGTGTCTTTCTTTACTTAATAACGTTGAGTTGGTTTTGGGTAACATAAAACCACCACCAATACCTTCGGTTAGGTTGATGACAAAATTATCAGAATGAATTCCAAAATGACTACTAATATCATCAAATCTATTTAAAGAAGCATGAATGTAATTCAAACCATCTGTGTGTTCAAATTTTAAAAAATCTTCACTTTGTCTTATACCTGCATCTTCAAAGGGTGAAGTACTACCATTTTCTGAAACTACATTGTACGATGGATCAATTTCTCCATCAATGGTTAAAAATTGATTTTGTACGGTTACATATTTCATATGATCTACTCCCACAAAAACGCTGTATTTTTCTTTAAAAAAGTAACCAATACCATAATTTGTTTGTGGTATAGATATATTTTTAGGATTTAAATATTTATCAAACGAAAAAGGGTTTTGTTTGTCTTTAGCAACAACGTCTTTTAATGTAAAGTTGTAATCATCTCCTTTAAAAGTAATATCTGAGGCAGAGTACGAAGCTCTGTTCCATCCCCAGTAAGCATAAAATTTACCTTTGTTTTTTAATTTGGTTTCCTGCGCTTGTGTAAACACTGCAAATAAAGAGAATAAGAAAAAAAGTTTAATGGTTTTCATGGGGTTTTAAATAAGTATATTTGTATTTAAATTTCACGCCAAATTTATGAAATCAAAATGAGTAATGGTTTTAAAAATATAGAAGATATTGTTAAAAATAAGCCACTTATATTATTTGATGGAGTGTGTAATTTATGCAATAGCGCTGTGCAATTTGTGATAAAAAATGATATAGAAGATAGATATATGTTTGCGCCTTTACAAAATAAAAAGGTCCAAGATTTTTTAGAGTATACCAATAAAGAACTTTTAAAAGTTGATTCTATTTTTTTAATTACTTCTAAAAAAATATATACAAAATCGAGTGCTGCATTAAAAATAGCAAAAACATTACAGGGTTTGTATCCTATATTGTACGTTTTTTTTATCATACCTAAGCCTATTAGAGATGTTATTTATGATTTTATTGCGAGAAACCGATACAAATGGTATGGTAGAAAAGACCATTGTATGCTACCTACCAAAGCGCTAAAAAATAAATTTTTGGAAGACTAATTTTGTAGGTCAGTAATACAATATCAACTATTTTTGCCTAAAATAATTTTTTAATGGATAAATTAAAGCAACGTTGGGGGTTAACATCAAATTGGGAAGTGTTAGCTATTTTAGTAGCCTTTAGTATTAATGGTTCTTTTGCTGCATTTGTTGTACGGCCAATATTAGCTACATTGGGTGTTACCAAAGCGAACTTAAACATTGTAATTTATTATATTTTATATCTTGTACCAGTGTTTATCGTTTATCAATTTACGTTACCTTATACAGGCTGGCTAGTGGGGCAATTTAAATTTTTTAAAAACATGCAAACTAAAATGTTACAACGCATGAAATTAAAGTCTTAATTTTTACGATCTGATACATAACTAATTACCCAAGTGATTGTAAATGTGGGTACAAAGTCTGTAAAAGGTAAAATTTCTTCTACAAAACCAACAGCAGCAGCGTATTTAGATACTTTGTTTTTATAAAGCTTAACCAATAAATATGCTGATAGTGGTGCCCATACTACATCTATAATTTCTCCAAGCTCTGGTATAAAATAAGTAGCCATACCTACAAGGTCTAACACAATGCTTATTAGTAATTTTATATATTTAGATTTCATACAGTTAAAGTATAAAAAAGATGGAGTTTGCACAACTAATAGAGAAGTTAGAACTATTTAAACATATTGATTTACCTGGAGTTGTAGCGCATCAAAAATTAGCACCATTAGATAGACATCATTTAAAAGCGCACCAAATTCCACCAAATGCTAAAAAGGCGGGCGTGTTAGTTTTGCTATTTGAAGATGATAACGCACAAGCCACTATAACTTTAACACTAAGGGCTAGCTATAAAGGAACACATAGCAACCAGATAAGTTTTCCTGGAGGTAGAAAAGAAGAAAGTGATGCAGATTTAGAGAAAACAGCTTTGCGAGAAACTTTTGAGGAAGTGGGAATTAACAGTACAGAAGTTAATGTGATAAAACAGCTAACGTCCTTATATATACCACCTAGTAACTTCTATGTTTCTCCTTACCTAGGTGTTTTAAAAAATAAACCTAGCTTTAAAATAAATTATGAGGTAAAAAAAATGGTGTTATTACCTGTATCCGAATTGTTAAATGACCACATAATTTCTAGTTTCGAAATTCCATTTACAGGTAAAAATAATAAAAATGTACCCTGTTTTAAATATGAAGGACACCATATTTGGGGAGCTACAGCCATGATTTTAAGTGAATTTAAAGAAGTAGTAAAAAAGCTATAATTAGGAACAAAATGTTGTAAATTTGTTAACCGATTAAAAAATCAGAAGAAACTCAATGAGCTTATTTAAAAAAAATCCTTTCGGACAATATATCATTCTTAAGAAAATAGTGACGGCTATGATAGGTATTGTTTCTTACAGAAGGTACAATGGTTTTAATAAGTTAAAAATAGAAGGGTCTGAAATCTTAAAAGACCTTCCAGATAGAAAGGTATTGTTTATTTCAAACCATCAAACTTATTTTGCAGATGTTGCAGCAATGTATCATGTGTTTTACGCAACTTTAAATGGTAGAGATAATAGCTTAAAAAGATGGACTTATTTATTAAAGCCTAAAGCAAACTTATATTACATAGCAGCTTTAGAAACTATGAAGTCGGGAATTTTACCTAAAATTTTTGCTTATGTAGGTTCTATTTCTATTGAGCGTACTTGGAGAGCAGGAGGACAAGATATTAAGAGACAGGTAAAAATGTCTGACATTACAAACATTAAAAAAGCGTTAGACGATGGTTGGGTGATAACTTTTCCGCAAGGAACCACAAAACCCTTTAACCCTGTAAGACGTGGTACAGCCCATATTATAAAAACCTATAAACCTATTGTAGTACCTATTGTTATTGATGGGTTTAGAAGATCTTTTGATAAGAAAGGCTTACTGATTAAAAAAAGAGGAATCTTACAATCGATGGTTATTAAACAACCTTTAGAGATTGATTATGAAAATGAAGATGTAAACGATATTATCAAAAAAATTGAATATTCAATAGAACAACATCCATCTTTCTTAAAAGTAATTTCTGTAGAAGAATATGCAAAACAAGAAAGAGAACTAAACAAACAAAGAGAGTTTTGGAGTTCTTCAGAAGATGCCTCAGAAACAAAAGAAGAGTAACAAACGAAACAAATATTTTAGCGTATAGAAAATGCTAAAGCATAAAAAAACCATCGATATACTATAATCGATGGTTTTTTGTTTAGAATATGTGTCCCGTCCTAAAATAGTGTTACAATCAAATGTTATTTATGGAATCAAACAATAAGAATTACGTAAAGCGTACTCAAAAGGATTACAGCCTATCCTTTAAACTACAGGTTG
>JAHDFK010000019.1 GCA_020628175.1 Wenyingzhuangia sp. | reverse complement strand
CTCGTCGGGCTCATAACCCGAAGGTCACTGGTTCGAGTCCAGTTCCCGCTACTACAAAACCACTTCTAAACAGAAGTGGTTTTTATTTTTAGAAACTTTATAAAAAAACCGATTACCTGAATGTAATCGGTTTTTTGTGTAAAAATCCAGAAATGGTTTTAATTCTCTAAATTAATTTCATCAATATCTCTCCAGGCCACTTTTTGAGTAATTGTCGCTTTGTTTAATAGTACAATTCCCGGATTGGCACGGCTCATTGTTTTTAGAGTAGTTCCGTCACAAAATAAAATTTCGAAAGGTAAATTGTGTTTTGTACTGGTTTCTGCTACTAATTGCGACCCACTACTAGATAGTGCGTATACTAAGTATCCTTTATTTTTAGCTTGCGAGGCTATTGTTCGTACTTTTTCCCAAGCAGCTTCTTCGGTATGTTCAAGTTCGTTTACTACAATTAGCAAAGTCTTTGGAGCATCTAATATTGTTTCTGTTAAATCGTCAGTGGCAGATTCTAAGTAAAAATCGTGAACAGGTGGAATTTCACCATCCTCTTTGTACTCCATTCCTTCTCGAATGTTTTTACCAACTGCATACGCTCTAAAATCTATCAAAGGCAGATGGGTTAAAGCCTGGTATACTACATATAAAGAACCAGAAAGGATTAAAAAGAGTAGCCAGTTAGTGGCTGTTTTAGAAACAATAGGTTTTATAAAACGCTGATGGAACAACATCCAAACAATAATTACTATAAAAACAATATTTTTATAAAACGTCTCCCAAGGTGTTAGTGTTATTGCATCTCCAAAACAACCACAATCGGTAACTTTATCGTAAATAGCAGAATAGCCCGTTAAAAATAAAAATAGTGTTGTAATAGCAAACAAACTCCAAAGTGTTGTTTTTGTTTTGTATCCTAACAAAATGGCAACACCTAAAAGAAGCTCAACAATAATTAAAAGAATAGCAAAAGGAAGCGCATACGGAATTAAAAATTCTAGATTCAATACATTTGCACCAAAATATTCTTCAAATTTGTAAGCAGAACCTAAAGGATCTACGAGCTTTACAAAACCAGAAAAAATAAAAAGGACTCCAGTAAAAATTCTGAAAATAAGCGTAATAAATTTCGAGATGGTCATGGCTTATAACGTTAGGTGAATCATTGCAAAAACTGCATAGTTAATCATATCTTGATAATTGGCATCAATACCTTCAGACACCATTGTTTTTCCTTTGTTATCTTCTATTTGCTTTACGCGTAATAGTTTCTGCAATATCAAATCGGTTAAAGAACTTACACGCATATCACGCCAGGCTTCTCCATAATCGTGATTTTTATTGAGCATTAATTCTTTGGTTATTTTTATATGCTTCTCGTAAAGAGCAATAGCTTGTTGGTTATTTATGTCGGGTTGTTCGGCAATACCTTTCTCTATTTGTACCAAAGCCATAATACAATAGTTAATAATCCCAATAAATTCAGAAACTTCTCCTTCATCTACTTTACGAACCTCGTTTTCTTGCAATTGCCTTATACGTTGGGCTTTTATAAAAATTTGGTCTGTTAAGCTAGGCAATCTTAAAATTCTCCAAGCACTCCCATAATCGCTCATTTTTTTAGAAAATAAGCTTTGGCATTCGTTAATAATTTTATCGTATTGTTCGGATGTATGAGACATATTGCTGGGGTTTTCTGTAATTTTGATATTTAGAACGAATTTAATAAACAAATTCGAGTTTCTATCTATACATAAAATAAAAGTACTGTATGCAAACTACAATTAATTGTAAAGGAAAACTAATTGATTTGTCATCGCCTAAAGTGATGGGAATTTTAAATATCACGCCAGATTCTTTTTTTGATGGAGGAAAGTATAAAGATGAAGTAGCTATTTTAGATAGGGTAAGGAAAATGTTAGCAGATGGAGCTACTTTTATTGATGTGGGTGCGTATTCATCGAGGCCTGGAGCAAAGCATATTACGGTTGAAGAAGAGTTGCAGCGAATTGTACCGGTTGTACAATTGTTGGTGAAAAACTTTCCAGAGATTTTAATATCTGTAGATACTTTTAGGAGTGAGGTTGCCAAAGCATGTATTGCAGCGGAAGCTTGCATGATTAATGATATTTCGGGAGGTGATTTGGATGCAGCTATGTTTGGTACTGTAGCAACTTTACAGGTGCCTTATATAATAATGCATATGCAAGGAAATCCGCAAACTATGCAAGAAAAACCAGTTTATGAAAATGTGGTTAGAGATGTGTATAAAGAGTTGTCTAAAAAAGTAGCAGCACTAAATGCATTGCATGTACATGATGTTGTTTTAGACGTAGGTTTTGGTTTTGGGAAAACAGAGGCTCATAATTTTGAATTGTTACAACATTTAGATTATTTTCAAAATATGGGATTGCCGGTTTTAACAGGAGTTTCGAGAAAATCTATGCTGTATAAGTTTTTAAATACCACCCCAGATGAGGTGCTAAATGCAACTACTGTTGCCAATACGATTGCTTTAACAAAAGGAACTCAAATTTTACGTGTACACGATGTGAAAGAAGCTGTAGAAGCAGTACGTATTTATGAAATGTGTTTTTAAAGAAAAAAGCACTGTATTTTTAGTTTATTGTATAAACTTAATACAGTGCCTTAAATATTTGGGGAATATGTGTTAGACAAATTTAAATGAAATAAATGAGAGTATTTATTTTTCTAAAAAATTCAAACGATTGCATATTCTTGATTTAAACAAGGTCTAATTTTTACAAAAGAAGGCTATACATATGTATAGCTTTCTTTTCTTGTAAAATAGTTTCTAGTGTATTGTTTTTACAATTCAACAGCCTCAGGGAAATCGATAGCAACGTTGGTTAAATTGTGAAAAGTGTTGGTTACTGTAATAATACCTATGGCAACAGCTAAGTCTACAACGCTTTCTTGTGTGTATCCTGCAGCATAAAAATTAGCTAAAGTTTTTTCGCTTACTTTTCCTCCGTTTTCAGCAGATTCTTTTGCGATAACCGCTAATGCATCTAATTTAGAGTCCCAGTTTGCACCTCCTTTTCTTAATTCTATAATTTGCGCATCGTCAAAACCATTCATTTTACCAATGGTCGTATGAGCTGCTTGGCAGTATCTACATCCATTTACTTGGCTTACTGCTAAATCGATAACTTCTTTTTCTTTTTTAGAAAATGATGTTTTTGCTCCAGAAAATTCTAAATAACTACCTAAAGCAGTATCAGAATGTGCCATTGCAGCATAAATGTTAGGAATAAAACCTAAGGCATTGTTAAGGTTATCGAAAATAGCTTGGTTGTTTGCTGATACTTCTTCTTTTTTTAAAACTTTAAAATCTGACATGTTTTTAATGTATTTATTGTGTTAATTATTTGTTTTTAAATATACAGACAAGTCTGTCTTTTTTATTTAGTGCGAAAATAAATAAAAAACTTACAAATAGCTTTGTTTTTTTTGTGTTAGTGATAGAACGGTATGTGTGAGCTCTTTTTGAGGTACGAAAAAAAGCGAGTAGTGATAGCACGACCCGTTAGGGAAACACCCTTATAAAACAAGTAGGTATTGTTAAAAGATGATGTGTTGTTGTAACAAGTTTTTTCTTAATTTTAGGGGATTAAAAAATAGAGCCAAGTGTCAGATTATTTAGAAGGATTAAACCCGCCACAACGTGCTGCCGTTGAGCAAATGGAAGGGCCAATGATTATTATTGCAGGTGCAGGATCTGGAAAAACAAGAGTGTTAACGTATAGAATAGCTCATTTGTTAAAAAACGGAGTTGATTCTTTTCAGATTTTATCGTTAACGTTTACCAACAAAGCTGCTCGAGAAATGAAAGAGCGTATTGGTGCAGTGGTAGGGCAAAGCGAAGCTAAAAATTTGTGGATGGGAACGTTTCACTCTGTATTTGCTCGAATTTTAAGATCGGAGGCGGATAAATTAGGTTATCCTTCTAGTTTTACAATTTATGACACGCAAGATGCTGTGAGATTGATGAACTCTATTGTGAAAGAATTGGGCTTGAATAAAGAGCAATACAAATCGAAGGCATTGTTAGGGAGAATATCTCAGTTTAAAAATAATTTGATTACGGTAAAGGCGTATCGAAATAATCCGGAGTTGATTGAAGCTGATACGGTAGCTATGCGTCCACAAATGGGAGCTATTTACAAAGAATATGTAGATAGATGTTTTAAGGCTGGTGCCATGGATTTTGATGATTTATTGTTGCGAACTAACGAATTGTTGGTGCGTTTTCCGGAAGTATTGTCTAAATATCAAGACCGATTTAGGTATGTAATGGTTGATGAGTATCAGGATACGAACCACTCACAGTATTTAATAGTTAGAGCCTTGGCAGATAGGTTTCAGAATATTTGTGTGGTAGGAGACGATTCGCAATCTATTTATGCGTTTCGTGGTGCAAATATTAACAATATTTTAAATTTCCAGAAAGATTATCCGGATGTAAAAACGTTTAAATTAGAGCAAAATTACCGATCGACAAGTAATATTGTGGAGGCTGCGAATAGTTTGATTGAAAAAAATAAAACACGTTTAGATAAAACCATTTTTACAGCAAATGAGGCTGGAGGAAAGATAAAAATTATGCGTACTCTATCCGACGGAGAGGAAGGACGTTGGGTAGCGAATTCTATTTTTGAGAATGCCATGAATTTGCAAAAAACGTACGATGATTTTGCAATTCTATATAGAACCAACGCGCAATCGCGTGCGATGGAAGATGCGTTGCGTAAAAAAGGAATTAAGTACAAGATTTTTGGAGGATTGTCTTTTTACCAGCGTAAAGAAATTAAAGATTTATTAGCGTATTTACGTGTCTTGATCAATCCTAATGATGAGGAAGCTTTAAAACGTATTATTAATTATCCGGCTAGAGGTATTGGAGGAACAACGATGGATAAGTTAGCTGTTGCTGCCAATCATTACGGAAAGTCGATGTTTGCGATTATTCAGGACTTAGAGCATACAGACATTAAAATACAAGCAGGTACCAAAACCAAATTACAAAACTTTGCTACGTTGATAGAAAGTTTGCAAATATCTGCCCAAGCAAACAATGCTTTTTTAGTTGCTGATGAGGTAGTGAAGCGCGTAGGTTTGATAAAAGATTTACAGGGAGACGGAACACCAGAAGCAGTTAGCAAGGTAGAGAATGTACAGGAATTATTAAATGGTATTAAAGATTTTATAGAAGAACGTAAGGAACAAGATTTAGACGATAGCTTGACCTCGTTTTTAGAAGATGTAGCTTTAGCAACTACACAAGATACAAAAGAAGATGATGAGCCGATGGTTTCGTTAATGACCATTCACTTAGCCAAAGGACTGGAGTATCCGTATGTGTATATTGTAGGAATGGAAGAAACCTTATTTCCATCGGCAATGAGTGTAAATACACGAAGTGAGTTAGAAGAAGAGCGACGTTTGTTTTACGTAGCTTTAACAAGAGCTGAAACACAATGTTATTTAAGTTTTGCCCATACACGTTACCGATGGGGAAAATTGATAGATTGTGAGCCAAGTAGGTTTTTAGAAGAAATAGATGAACAATATATAGAACACTTATCGCCACAACGAACCAAAGTAGCGGCAAATAGATTTGTAGATAAAGGATTGTTTGAAGATGATATACCGAGAGATAAAATTAGATTTCGAAAACCGGTTTCTCGATCTGTAAGGAATCAAGAAAAACCAGCAGAAAAGAAAACACCTTTTAAGCAACCTCAAAATTTAAAACGAGTAACTCCAAAATTAGCACAGCAATTAGGAGCTAAAAAAGAAACTCAAAAATTAGCTGTTGGTAACAAAGTGAGTCACGCTAAATTTGGAAACGGACAGGTGTTAAATTTAGAGGGTACAGGTGTAAATGTAAAAGCGGAAGTAAAGTTTGAAGGTATAGGTACCAAAAAAATACTATTGCAGTTTGCAAAATTAAACATACTAGATTAGTAATAAAGGCCTTAAATAAATTTAAGGCTTTTTTTAATGGATATGTATGTGAGAGAGTTTTTCTATAGTACTAGTGTCTGTAGTTGTTTGTAATAAAAATTCTAAAGTTTTGCGAAGTTTAGGATGTGTGTAATTAGGTGCAATTTCTATTGTAGGAATTAGAACAAATTTACGATCGTGCAATCTGGGATGCGGTAAGGTTAGTTTTGTTGTGTCGATAACATCGTTGTTAAAAAACAAAATATCTATATCTAAGGGTCTTGCTGTGTAACCAATAACTTCGGGGTTTCTTAGTCTACCCAGTTCGGTTTCGATACCTAATAAGATATCTAATAGTTTAAGAGCCTCTAACTCGGTTTGCAAACAAATAGAAATGTTGTAAAAATCGTCTGATTGAAAACCCCAAGGTGGTGTCTGATAGACGGAAGAGACCTTAGTAACAGTTCCTAAATTATTAATTTTTTGAAGGGCTGAACGTAAGTTTTGGGTTTTATTTCCCAAATTGGTTCCTAAGGATAAATATGTGGTGTTCATAGCAGATTTAGGTATCGATGAACAAAGAAATAATTTATATTTGTTTTAATAAAAAATTGAAGAATGAAATTTTTAAAAAATGTATTAGCCTCATTTGTAGCTATCTGTTTGGCTGTTTTTATTTTTATATTGATAGGAGTGGGAATTGCTGTTTCTGTATCTAAAGATACGGTAAAGCCTGTGGTTGCAAATTCGGTATTAGAAATAGATTTGTCGGGGAGTATGAAAGATTATTCGCCTACGGAACTAGATCCAGTAGCTGAGGTTTTTGGTTTTGAAGAAAAAGAATATGGTTTTAATAATGTGTGTAAAGCCATTGCGTTTGCTAAAAAAGATTCTAAAATTAAAGGAATTAGCATTAGAGAAATACCCAATAATATAGGTTGGTCTCAAATTACCACACTCCGAAAAATGTTAACGGAGTTTAAAAAAACAGGAAAGTTTATTTACGCATATAACAATGTGTATTCTCAAAGAGCATACTATTTAAATTCTGTAGCCGATTCTTTGTTTACATCGCCTTTAGGAAGAGTAGAATTAAAGGGGTTGCATTCTGAAGTTTCGTTTTACAAATCGTTTCAAGAGAAGTATGGAGTTAAAATGGAGGTGATTCGTCATGGAAAGTATAAGAGTGCTGTAGAACCTTATATTGCTGATGAGATGAGTGACTCTAATAGAGAGCAAATAACAGCTTTAATTAAAAGTTTGTGGAGTGAAGTGCATACGGCAATAACTACTTCTAGGAATATAGATGTTGATAAAGCAGTGCTAGAATTGCATGGTTTATCGGCAACAACATCGTTAAAAAATAATTTGATAGATGCTGTGGTGTATGAAGATAGGTACGAAGATGTATTGAAAGATAAGTTAGGTACAGAGAAATTACAAAAAGTAAAGTTGTCTAATTACATGACAACTGTGGTGTTAAATGATGTAAAAGCTACGTCTAATTCTATAGCGGTGGTATATGCAGAAGGAAATATTGTAGATGGTAAAGGAGAAAAAAATACCATAGCCGATAAAAAAATGGTAAAAACCTTATACAAAGCTGCGGATAGAAAAGATGTGAAAGCTATTGTATTGAGAATAAACTCTCCTGGAGGAAGCGCCTTGGCTTCTGATTTGATTTGGAGAGCTATTGAAAAAGTAAAAGAGAAAAAGCCTGTAATTGTATCTATGGCAAATGTTGCTGCTTCGGGAGGGTATTACATAGCAGCAGGAGCAGATAGAATTTTTGCGGAACCTACAACCATCACAGGGTCTATAGGAGTGTTTGGGATGTTGCCTAATGCGGCAGCTTTAGCTAGCAAGATAGGGATACATACAGAAGTGGTAAGCTCTCATGACAACGGGATGCATTACAGTGTTACAAAACCTGTAGATACAAGGTTTAAAAAGGCAGTAAAAAGCGGAATAGAAAATGTGTACAGTACTTTTTTACAACGTGTAGCTAGTGGAAGAAAATTAAGTATAGCGCAAGTAGATGCCATAGCACAAGGACGTGTGTGGACAGGAAAAAAAGCTATAGAAATTGGTTTGGTAGATGAGTTAGGAGATTTAGAAATGGCAATTGCTTATGCTGCTCGTAAAGTTGGTTTACAAAATTATGGACTTGTAGAGTTACCAGACTTTAAGTTAGATTTAAAAGGAATGCTAAATCCGACCTCGTTTTTAAAGGCTGAATTAGGCTTTGAAAAGGTGATAAAAGAAACAGGGTTTTCTAAATTATTATCAATACAAAATGTTTTTAAAACAAAAGGAGTACAAGCAAGAATACCTTTTGAGTTAGAAATTAATTAAAACAAAACAGCTTCTTAATTTTTAAGAAGCTTTTTTGTTTTAAAGCGTAAACACCTTTCCTGATTTTGCAAGCTCAACGTTTTCGAAAATAGTTTGCGCTTCTTTTTTAAAAGCATCAATGTCTTTGTATCTACCAGAATAATGCCCAATTATAAGCTGTTTTGCATTGGCTTGTTGGGCTATAGAGGCAGCTTCTTTAGCAGTACTGTGTTTTGTGCGCTCGGTTAAGTTTTTTTTATCCTCTAAAAAAGTAGCTTCATGGTATAGTAAGTTTACATTTTTAATAAGAGGTACAATGTCGGGTTTGTAGGCTGTGTCGCTACAAAAAGCGTAACTAAGTGCTTTTCGAGGCGGCAAAGTTAAATCGGAGTTTGGTAGTAAGGTTCCATCTAATTTGGTAAAATCTTTTCCGTTTTTTAAGTTGTGGTAATCACAAATCTCTATTTCGGGTTCTAGGGCTATATTTTCCATGTTTAATTTTCGCTGACCTTCTTTTTCTTCAAACAAATATCCGTTGGTATAGATACGGTGGTCTAGCGGAATGGTGCTTACTTTTATTTTTTTGTCTTCAAAAATTAATTCAGATTCTTTTCCTTCTAATTCGTGAAATAATAAAGGAAAAGAGGTCCAAGATTTAGAGAGTTTTAATTGAAGTGTAATAATTTCTTTAATCCCTTTGGGACCATAAATATGAAGCTCTGTACGTCTGTCTAAAAGTCCGAAAGTAGCAATTAAACCTACCAGACCAAAAAAGTGATCTCCGTGTAAGTGAGATATGAAAATGTGCTTGATTTTAGCAAAAGGCACTTTGTTTTGTCTAAGTAAAACTTGTGTTCCTTCACCACAGTCAATTAAAATATGACGCTCATTAATTTTTAAATATTGAGCTGTAGGATGTGCATTTGCTCTTGGTGTAGCTGAGTGACATCCTAATATGGTGAGTTGTATTGCCATGTTAAAATCCTAAATCACGCGTCATTTCATCCATGTCAATAATATCTTGCGCTTCGGTTAGTGTGGGTACTACATTTAGTATTTCTTCAAAAGCATCTGCATCAAAACTAGGAACCACCACTACAAAAGATTGGTTGTTTTCTGTTTGCTGAGTGGCATAGGTTTCTAACAATTGAATTTGTGCTTCCGAAGCTTCTATGCTAGATAAATTAACAACAATATTTTGGTTTTCGTATTTGGTAAATACCTCAGAAAATTGTTTTAAAAATGTATCGAAGTTTGTTTCTGCTGTAAGCAGTGTATAGGTGTTTGATGAGGTCGTGTTCATCTGTATTATTTTTTAATTTGTTCGGCAAGTAAATAAATACATGCCATTCGTATAGCCACTCCGTTTTCTACCTGATTTAAAATAATAGCTTGATCGGAGTCTGCAACGTCTGATGTGATTTCTACCCCGCGGTTAATAGGACCTGGGTGCATAATGGTAATTTCAGAATCTAAAGAGTTTAGTAAGTTTTTATCTACACCGTAAAGTTGTGTATACTCTCTAGTAGATGGGAAATAATTAATAGCCATACGTTCGTTTTGTACGCGTAACATATTGGCTACATCGGCCCATTCTAAAGCTTTACGTAAGTTGGTTTCTACAGTAACACCTAAACTTTCTATGTGTTTCGGAATTAAGGTAACAGGACCACAAACTTTAACTTCTGCTCCTTGTAATTTTAGGGCATAAATGTTAGACAAAGCCACACGAGAGTGTAAAATATCTCCAACAATTACTACTTTTTTACCCGCTACATCTCCAAATTTTTCTCTAATAGAAAAAGAATCTAGCAATGCTTGTGTAGGGTGTTCGTGTGTACCGTCTCCAGCATTTATAATTTTGGTATCTACGTGTTTTGCTAAAAATTCGTGTGCTCCCACATTGGGGTGTCGCATAACCACAATGTCTACTTTCATAGACAGAATATTATTTACGGTATCTATTAAAGTCTCTCCTTTTTTAACAGAAGATCCAGAGGCCGAAAAGTTAATCACATCAGCAGATAATCTCTTTTCTGCCAATTCGAAAGATAGCTTGGTACGTGTACTGTTTTCGAAAAATAAATTGGCAATGGTAATATCTCTTAGCGAAGGTACTTTTTTAATGGGTCTGTTAATCACTTCTTTAAAATGATCGGCAGTTTTAAAAATTAAATCAATATCTTCTTTTACTAGGTGTTTAATTCCTAATAGGTTCGGAACACTTAAGGTCATCTTCTACTGGTCTTTCTTATTAATTATATACACGGCATCTTTGTTGCTGTTTTCACTCCAACTTACCAAAACGCGTTCTTCGTTAATTACATCAACGGCAGTTCCTTTGTAATCGGGTTGTATAGGTACATGTCTGCTAAAGCGTCTGTCTATCAATACCAAAAGTTCTACATCTTTTGGACGTCCGTACGATTGAATTGCTGTGAGTGCGGCGCTAATACTTCTTCCTGAAAATAAAACATCATCTATAAACACCACTTTTTGTTCTTCTACCAAGAAGTTTATTTCGGTAGAATTAGCGTTTAAAGGAGCGTCTCTGCGTCTAAAATCATCTCTAAAAAAAGTAATGTCTAGTTTACCAACTTTTAGATCTTTAATCTGATAATCTTTTTTTAGAATGGCTGCAATTCTATCGGCAAAATAAGTTCCTCTAGGTTGTAAGCCAATTAAAACAGTGTTAGAAAAATCACCGTGTTTTTCGATTAACTGACAAGCCAAACGCTGTAAAATGATTTGGATTTTTTTTGAGTTTAGCAGTATTTTATCACTCATAAGGTCTAAGTAAATTAGTACTACAAATATAGTTTTTTTGTTGATTAATTTGTTAAAAACATTTAGACATCGCTGGCTAACGAAACCTTTAGAATGGCTATTTTTATTTAAAGATTATACCCCATACAAAACGCTTATGCAACCATTATTTAAGTTTGAAGAAATGTTAAAAACAAACCATGTGTATTTTTTTGATACCACAGAGTTTGAAGAAATTATTCATTACTACTTAGATAACGGAAACACATCGATGGCGAAGAAAGCAGTTTTTTTAGGTTTAGAACAGCATCCAGATTCTTCGGATATTAAGCTGATAGAAGCTGAAATTCTAATTTTTGAAGCCAAGTACAAAGAAGCTCGCATTGCCTTAGAAAAATTAAAAGCAATTTATCCTTCTAACGAAGAGGTGTACATACAAATAGCGAATTTATTATCGAAACAAGACGATCATGAACAAGCAATTGCTTACTTGAAAATAGCAGAAAAATACACGGATGATCCTGCAGATGTAGCCTCGCTATTAGGAATGGAATATTTGTATTTAGATGCTTACGAAAAAGCAAGAACCTCTTTTGGAGTGTGCTTAGAACACGATGCGGAAGATTATCAGGCGTTGTACAATGTTATTTATTGTTTTGAAATGGAAGCTTCGCACAAAGAAGCGATTGTTTTTTTAGAAAACTACATCAATAAAAATCCTTACAGCGAGGTGGCATGGCATCAAATAGGACGCCAACATTTTGTGTTAAAAGAGTATGAAAATGCGTTAAAATCTTTTGACTACGCGGTTGTAATTGACGAGGATTTTATAGGTGGGTATATTGAAAAAGCAAAAACCTTAGAAAAATTAGAACGTTACGATGAGGCAATAGAAAACTACGAAATTACCTTGAAGTTAGACGATCCTACAGCGTTTGCTTATTTAAGAATAGGAGAGTGTTACAAGAAAAAAGACGATTTACAAAAAACCATAACGTATTATAAAAAAGCGTTGCACGAAGATCCGTTGTTAGATAAGTGTTGGTTTTTATTAGCAATGGTTAGTAGCGATCAGAAAAGTTATGACAAAGCCATACATTATTTAAAAAAAGCACTTGCTCTAGACGAAACGAATGTAGATTATTTAAAATGTTTTGCTGAGGTAAACTTACGATTGGCTTTTTACGAAGAAGCAGCCGATGCCTTAGAACGATGTATAGAGTTAGGTGCTTCGGGTGTAGATGTTTGGGTAACTTTAATAGATATTTGGGTGTTTGTTAAAGAATATGGCATAGCTTTAGAAAATGCGATAAAGGCAAAAAAACAACATCAAAATTTTGCAGAAATAGAATATAGACTCGGTTGTTTGTTGCATATTATAGGTAAAGAACAAGAAGCGTATTTACACATAAAAACAGCGTTAACCTTAGATTACGATTATTATTTAATTATGCAAGATTTGTATCCAACGGTTTTTAAAGATACTGAAGTACAAAGAATGATTTTAAACACTTTGGAGAACTAGTATTTAACTTTACTTTTGCCATAAATATTTACATGTATGAAAAGATCGATGAAAGATTACGTTGTTATTGCTTTAAAGGGAATGGCAATGGGGGCAGCTGATGTTGTACCAGGAGTTTCTGGAGGTACAATAGCCTTTATTTCTGGAATATACGAAGAGCTACTTTCTAGTATTAGCAATATAAATTTAGCGGTTGTAAAAACATTAAAAGAACAAGGTGTAAAAGCCGCTTGGACACAGCTAAATGGTAACTTTTTACTTTCGTTATTTGTAGGTATTGTAATTAGTGTTGTTTCTTTAGCCAAAGGAATTTCATATTTATTAGCCACAAAACCTATTTTAGTTTGGTCGTTCTTTTTTGGTTTGGTACTAGCAAGTATTTGGTATGTTGGTAAGCAAATAACAAAATGGCGATTGCAAGAAATAATAGCTTTGGTGATTGCGTGTGCTGTTGCTTATTATATAACCATAGCAAAGCCTATGGTAAGCGATGAAGCTTCGCCAATATTTTTATTTTTATCGGGAGCTTTGGCTATTTGCGCTATGATTTTACCAGGTATTTCAGGAGCTTTTATTTTAGTGTTGTTAGGAGCTTATGAAACCATTTTAAATGCAGTACATGCCCGCGATATAAAAACGGTTTTAATTGTTGGAGCAGGAGTAATTGTTGGCTTACTTACATTTTCGAGAGTACTGAAATGGTTGTTTTCAAACTATAAAAATACAACGTTAGCAGGTTTAACAGGTTTTATTATAGGGTCGTTAAACAAAATATGGCCTTGGAAAGAAACACTTACAACTAGAATAAACTCTAAAGGGGTAACAGTACCTGTGTTACAAGATAGTATTTTGCCATCTCAATACAACGGAGATGCGCAGTTAACCATAGCGTTAGTTTTGGCAGTTGTGGGATTTGCATTAATTTTAGGATTAGAGAAAATAGCAAGTCATAAATCTTAAATGCATGGTGTCTGAAAAAAGTTTAACGTATAAAATACTACTTTTTGTAAAGGGAATTTCTATGGGAGTTGCCAACAAAGTACCCGGAGTTTCTGGTGGAGCGGTAGCTTATGTGTTAGACTTTTATGAAGAACTAATCTATTCTTTTCAGAAAATTAACCGCAAAGCTTTTGGTTTACTCTTTCAAAGAGGATTCAAAAGCTTTTTTAGTTACATAAACGGTAGCTTTTTAGTATATGTAGTGGCAGGTATGGTGTTTAGTTACTTTACCGTGTCTAAGTTGTTAGATTATTTTTTAATTCATTTTGAACTTCAGGTTTGGGCTTTGTTTTTTGGAATGATTGTAGGCTCAGGTATCTACTTAATAAAACGATACGAAGGCTGGAAATTCAAAAGCTATGTATCTTTGTGTTTGGGTGTTTTACTAGGTTTTGCACTTAACTTTATTGATCCGAGTATGGAAAATCATAATTTATGGTTTGTTTTTTTTTGCGGAATTATAGGAGTCTCGGGTATGACAATTCCAGGTTTATCGGGTTCTTATATTTTAATGCTAATGGGGAATTATGTATTTCTATTGGTAGACACTGTGAACGTTTTTGGACATGTAATTACAAGCCTAGCCGTAGGAAATTTTGAAGTTCTAAAAGACGCTAACACACAACATTATTTACTTATTTTATTGGTTTTTACATTAGGCTCTGTATTAGGGCTTATTTTTTTATCGCAATTGTTAAGTTTTGTGTTAAAAAAATGGAGTAAAATAGTAAATGCATCCATTATAGGTTTTATTATTGGTTCTTTAGGAACTGTTTGGCCATGGAAACATAAAATATACTTGTTAAAAGATGGAATTCCTGTTTTAGATAAGTATCAACATAAGGTAGTTATAGGATTTGAAAAATATAGTCCCGATATAACATCGAGTCAAAATATTGGAGCCATAGCTTTTGTATTGCTAGGGATTGGTATTGTTTTAGGAGTAGATTATTTTTCGAATAAAGAAATAAAAGAATGAAGAAAGTAACATTTGGATTGGTAGGTAGAAATATTTCATACTCGTTTTCGAGAGGACATTTTACAGAGAAATTTCAAAATTTAGGATTAGATGATCATCAATACGTAAATTTTGATTTGCAAGAAATAGCAGCTTTAAAAGAGGTGCTTACCGCAAAAGAAAACGGTTTGAAAGGGGTAAATGTAACCATACCGTACAAACAAGAAGTACAACAGTTTTTAACATCGTTAGATGAAGATGCGCAAGAAATAGGAGCTGTAAATACCATTAAATTAAAAGAAAATGGAGAGATTGTAGGCTACAATACCGATGTATATGGTTTTCAAAAATCAATAGAACCTTTTTTAAAGCCACACCATAAAAAAGCATTAATTTTAGGTACAGGAGGGGCTTCAAAAGCGGTAGCGTTTGCTTTTAAGAAATTAGGCATTGCATATAAATTTGTATCAAGAGCAGCAACAGCCACAAGTTTTGGTTACGAACAAATTACAGAAGATATTTTAGGGGAGTATACTGTAATAGTAAACTGTTCTCCTTTAGGAACCTCTCCTAATATTGATTTAAAGCCAGCAATTCCGTATGAGTTTGCAACTAAAAATCATTTGTTTTATGATTTAATCTACAATCCGGCAGAAACCACTTTTTTACGATTGGCAAAAGAGCAGGGAGCGGCTACTAAAAACGGATTGGAAATGTTACAACTACAAGCCGAAAAAGCTTGGGAAATTTGGAATGCTTAAAAATTTAGGCATAGTGTTTGATGTATGTTAGGTATAACCTTTAAAACTACAATTATGAAGCTATTCAGTTTTTTATCGTTTTTATTTGTTTCTATCACAATGTTTGGACAAGCGAATCCAGATCAGAATCCAAATCACGAGGCAAGTTATCAAAAGTATGTAAAGAGTAATACTACATACCTTAAACAACAAGGTACTACAGCACAACAAACCTATGTAGCCATAGATCCTATAGAAGAAAAGAGAATTCGAAAAAATATACGTAAAAACCATAGGGCTAACAGACGTTTGTGGAGACACGAAGAACGTTTGGCTAGAGCTAAAAACACAAGGTATTACAGACATTCGTACTCTAATTTAGGAGTGTATGGAGGTTTAGGTTTTGGTGCTTTAAATTATGGACTTTTTAACAACAGAAGATTTAGAGGATCGTCTTTAGGATGTTCTTATTATATTAGATAAAAAATAAAAAGATGAAAAAAAGAATTTTAGTATTGGCGATCGCAGCAGTTGGATTGTTAACAACAACGTCTTGTGCTAGAAAAGTAGTAAGAGTTGATACCACAGAGCAAATAGATTTAAGTGGTAGGTGGAATGATACAGATGCGAGATTATCTGCAGAAGCCCTAAGTTCTCAAGTGCTCCTTGGAGATTGGCTTACAACACATATGATTGACAAAAAGAAAAAGCCTGTAGTAATAGTAGGTTTGGTTCGAAACAAATCGCATGAGCATATAGATGCAGAGCTGTTTACAAAAGAAATGGAAAAAGCATTGGTAAAGTCTCAAAGAGCACGAGTGGTGCAAGGAGGTGAAATGCGAAATGAGTTAAGAGCAGAAAGGGCAGATCAACAAACAAATGCTGCAAACTCTACCATTAAAAAGTTTGGTTTAGAAACAGGAGCAGATTATATGTTACAAGGTTCTATAAACTCTGTAGTAGATGCGGTAAAACGTAAAAAAGTAGTGTACTATCAGGTAGATTTAGAGCTTACCAATATAGAAACCAACGAGAAAGTTTGGTTTGGAGAAAAGAAAATAAAAAAGTTTGTAAAAAACTAGTTGTTAAAAACAATGGAAAGTAAAACTGTTTAGAAATTGTATTTTTAAACAGTTTTATTTTTAGTAGATGTATGAAAAAAGAAAAGCTAAAATATATAATACTTCTAGTACCATTTTTGTTGGTGAGTTGTGCTACTTATCACGATTTAAGTGTAAAGTACCAGCAACAATTACAACACAACAATTTTGATGGAGCCTCAAAACAAATAGAGCGTAACAAATATTTACAGAAAAAAAACAATAAGCTATTGTACTTTTTAGAAAAAGGAAAATTAGCGCATTTGCAAAAAGATTATGTTACAAGTAATTCGTTTTTTAACAAGGCAGATGCTTTGATTGGGTATCAGAAAAAAAATATAGCAAGACAAGCCCTTGGAGTTTTGTTAAATCCTGAAAAAGAAAATTACAAAAGCGAAGATTTCGAAAAAGTATCGATTCATTACTACAAGGCATTAAATTATATTTTTTTAAGCGAGTACGATGAAGCTTTGGTAGAAGCCAAGCGTATTAATTTGGACTTGCAGAAAATAAACGACAAATATGCTGCAGGTAAAAAAAACAGATACAGTAGTGATGCTTTTGCCTTAAACCTACAGGGTTTGCTATATGAGTTGTTAGGCGATATAAACAATGCATTTATAGCTTATAGAAATGCAGTAGAGTTGTATCAGAAAAACAGAGGAAGTTATTTTGGAGTTACAATACCCAAACAATTACAGCAAGATGTTGTAAATATGGCCCATCTGTTAGGGTTTTATGATTTAGAGAAAACCTACAGCCAACAATTTGGTATTCGTTACGACGATCGTTTTGTGAAAAATAAAAATGTAGTTGTTTTTTGGGAAAACGGTTTGGTGCCTTATAAATCTCAAACCTATTTTACGTTTACAGCCATGCCAGGAGATAGACATGGAGTTGTGTATTATACGAATGAAGAGTTGGGATTTTCCTTACCGATACCTACGAAAAGAAGAGGGACTAATTTTTCGGATTTAGAAGTAATTAATGTAGCTTTTCCGAAATACGAAAGTAGATTTTCGTATTATAAAAATGCATGGATAGAGTTACAAAACAAACAGTACAATTTTGAATTGATAGAAGATTACAACACAATAGCCAAGCAAACACTAAAAGATAGAACGTTAAGAGAAATAGGAAAAACTGTAGCACGTTTGGCAACCAAAAAAATAGCAGAAGCAAGTTTATCAAATCAAAACGAAAATTTAGGCGCCCTATTAGGGTTGTTTAATGCGTTTACAGAGAAAACAGATACGCGAAACTGGCAAACATTGCCTAATCAAATCTATTATACCAGAATACCAGTACTAGGGAATAGTGAAAAAATAAAAATAAAAACAAGCGATAGAAATGGTAATGTAACTGAAAAAGAGTTAGATGTGTCTTTAAAAAAGCAAATAACAATTGTAAACCATATTACGCCGCAAATAAATGTTGTCAATTAATTATTATTGTATAAATTAGGATTCAAATAAAATACTTGAAAAAATAATAGAAATGATAATGGCTGACGTAGAAAATCAAACAGTAGATTACAAAACAATAGCTCTAGAAGATTTAATTGACTTGTTTGATGAGAAATTAAAAAAGCATTCCATACCAGAAATTAAAGAAGATGCAAATGCAATAAGAGCTTCTTTTTATTTTCAGTACAACGAAGAATTAGCGAAGCTAAAAGCTGAGTTTGATGCACAAGAACATGAAGAGGAGGAAGCCGTTTTTGAATTTTCGAAGCAACCTTTACAAGTATCTTTTAAAAATTTATGGAAACAGTTTTTAGATAAAAAAAATGACCATCATAAAAAAGTAACTCAAGAGTTAAAAGACAATCTAGCTAAAAAAGAAACTATTATAGATACCATTAAATCTATGGTAGAAAAGGCAGATGTATCAAACAGTTACAAAGAGTTTAAACAATTACAAGAAGATTGGAGAGCTGTTGGAGCAATTCCTTCGGATAAGTATCAAGAAACTTGGGGGAATTACTATTTGTATGTAGAGCAATTTTACGATTTATTACATATAAATAATGATTTAAGAGCGATTGATTTTAAGCACAACTTAGAGGCTAAAAAACAAATTATAGAGAAAGCAAAAGAATTGTTAGTGCATGCAGATGTACAATTTGCTTTTAACGAATTACAAGTATTGCATAGAATTTGGAAAGAAGAAACAGGTCCTGTATCTAAAGAATTTAGAGAGCCTGTTTGGGAAGAGTTTTGTGAGGTTACCAATGCAATTCATGATAAAAAAACAGCTTACTACGATAACTTAAGAAAAGAAGAAGAGAAAAACTTAGCGGCGAAATACGAAAAGTTAGAAGAAATTAAAAACTTTGACTTTACAAACAATAGATCTTTTAACGATTGGAAAAAGAGTATTGATAAATTTGAAGCCTTAAAAGAATCTTTTTTAAATATTGGTAGGGTACCTAAAAACAAAACCAACGAGCTTTGGGAAATGTTTAAAGATGCTACCAAGAATTTTAATGTAGCTAAAAACGATTTCTTTAAAGAAACAAAAAAATCTCAGGCAGAAGCTGTAGCGCAAAAGCAAGCATTGATAAACGAGGCTAAAGAATGGAAAGATTCTGAAGATATTGTAAATGCTACAGAAAACTTTAAAAGGATTCAAGCAACATGGAAAACTGTAGGTTTTGTGCCAAGAAAACAAGCAGATGCGCTTTGGAACGAATTTAGAGGAATATGTGACGCTTATTTTGATAGGTTAAACACCATAAAAAAAGAAGGTACACCTCAAGAACAAGAAAACTTTGTAGCTAAAGAAGCTTTTTTAAAGTCTTTAGAAGAAAATGGAGTAACGCAAGAAACGTATAAAGAAACGTTAAAAGAATGGTTGGCTATTGGTAGAGTTCCTTCTCAGAAAAACAAAATAGATCAAGAAATTCAAACAATTATTTCGAAGGCTATTGTAACTGAAGATGCAAAAGATGTTGCATTTAAAAAGTATCAATTAAAAGTTGCTTATTGGCAAGCCATCGAAAGTAAGAAGATGTTTGATGAGGCAAACCAGCTAAGAACAGAGAAAGATAAAGTATCTAAAGACTTAAAACAATTAGAGAACAATTTAGGTTTCTTTGGAAATGCTAAAAAAGGAAATCCTTTATTAGAAACCGCTTTAAAATCTATAGAAACAGAAAAAGAAAATTTAAAGTTGGTACAACAAAAAATTAAATATTTGAGATCAATAACTCAATCATAAAATCAAAAGGGATTCTAATTTAGAATCCCTTTTTTTATTGAGGTGTATAATATTTCCAAAAATCGTGTTTGAATTTTAAGTTTTGAGCATTGTCTTCGTGTGTAATTGCAGCTTCTCGCAATTGTTGTTGTAATTGTTTTATTTTTGCTTTATACTCTGGAAATATAGCTAAGTTTTGAGTTTCCCACGGATCTTTTTTTAGATTAAAGAGTTGTGTTACTCTAGAGCCTCTAAATTCATCTTGTTGGGTTTTCGAGTTATAATCCTTTGCTTTTACATATTCAATAAGTTTGTAGTCGCCTTTTCTTATAGCACGTTGATATTGTAAATAGGCGTGATAGGTATAATCTCGTATTTGCTTTGTCTTTTTTTCAAGTACAGGCATTAAACTTTTTCCTTGTACAGATTTAGGTGTAGGTATTTTCGCCAAATCGCATAGCGTCGGAAAAATATCGTGAATATAATTTAATGCATTTATTTGTAATCCTTTTTGTTGTACAAAGCCACCACCAATTATAAACGGAACATGGATTCCATCTTCGCTATAAAGATTTTGTTTACCAAGTAGCCCATGATTTCCGACAGCGAGACCACTATCGCCAGCAAGTAGTATTATGGTGTTTTTATATAGATGTTTATTTTTCAAAGCTTGTATAACTTTTCCTATTTGATGATCTAGATGCGTAATAAGTGCGTAGTAAGCAGCGAGCTCTTTTTGAACAATATGTTTAGTACGTGGCCAAGGAGCCAGTTTTTCGTCTCGTAAATAGATGTGTCCATTATCAAACGGATGCTGAGGTTGATAAGAAGGAGGTAGCTCTATAGTTTCTACAGGATACATGTCTAAATATCTTTTTGGGGCTTCTCTAGGGTCGTGGGGAGCATGAAAAGGAAGGTAAATAAAAAAGGGCTGCTTCTTTTTGTATGTATTGATGTAGTTCACGGTACTTTGAGCAAACAATTCAGAGGTATGCGGTCCTCTGGTTTCATCGTGAAAAGGGCCTGTTAAAAAAACTTCTTTTTGATACTTACGTTTTACAGCCTCGTGGTTTGCGTTAAAATCTAAGATGTAAGGTGCGCTAAATTTTTTAAGTTTGCTATTGTAATCCCAGAGAGGCATCTGAAAATGATCGACTACATAAGGGCCAAGCCCCATAATTTGGTCAGCTTCATCAAAAGATCGTTTAAAGGATGCTTTATCTTGATCCCATTTTCCTGTAGTAAATGTATGGTAACCTTCTTTTTCAAAAGCTTCTGGCATAGAAATATGTTGCTTAGGAATGTTTTTTCCAATTCCGTCTAAATGAAATACATCTCTACCAGTAAGTAACATTGCTCTACTAGGCGTACAGGTAGCTCCTGTAAAAGCGCCCTGTAAATAGGTGTTCGAAAAATGAATACCATTATCAATCAGGTTATCCATATGTGGTGTTTTTAGTTGTTTGTTACCTAGTTTATGCACGGCACTATAACGGTGATCGTCTGTGTAAATAACAACTACATTAGGTTTGCTGTTCTGACTATTACTTTTTAGAGAACAACAAAATATCAAAATAAGAATAAAGAATTTATGGGGATTTTTGGAAATCATAATTTATTTTTTTTGAACGGCTGTAAGATTTATTTTCTGATGATCTACATAAACATTGTGTATGTTTTCAAAAGACACATCTTCTAAAAAAATAGGAGCTCGAGCATCTTGCCTATTTTTAAAAATATGAAAGTTCTCAATAGTCAATCCTTTTATATGTCTGGCATAGAGACCATAGGTAGGCAATGTGCCTGTTATATGAAATTCTGGCCACCAGCCTTTTAAGTTATCTAACGTGTATTCTTTAATATTAGTTTTTTTTGCATCTTCTAGTGTTCCGCCTCCGGTAATAAAAAATTGAATATTTTTTAAAATAATATTTTCAATACAATGCTTAGGCATTCCTGTAAAGTAAAAAGCACTGTCTTTGGCGTTTTTTTTAAGCTCGCTATTGTCAATAATAAAGTTGCTAAATATAAAGTTTTTCATGGCTTTCATTGGCGGATATTCGTTTTCGGGGCTATCTACAAAAGCACGTTGTTGTGCAAAAGTCATAAAAACAGGACGCGGAACATTGGTCATTGTTAAATTACTAAAAATCATATTTTTCATAATACCTCCTTCGTTTAATTGAATTTTAAGACCAGAGTCATCAATATTTCTAAAGGTGCAATTGCTAACAGTTACCGATTCGAAATTACCCCTAGAAAGTAAACCAATACGTATTCCTGCCCATTTACTTGTAAAGTTACAGTTGGTTATGGTAATGTTTTTTGTGGGTTTTTCTGGGTGCGATGTTTGTAGGCAAATAGAATCGTCGCTTGTATTAAAAGTGGCATTAGAAATTTTAACATCAGTACAGCTATCAAAATCCAAACCATCTCCATTGTGATTAATCCTACTTTTAATTCGAATACCATTAACAACTATATTGTGGCAATAAATCCAAGCAGAAGTCCAAGCAGCAGGGTTTAGCAGTGTAATATTTTCTAAATGAATGTTAGTGCACTCTAAAAAACGAAGTAGCATAGGTCTACCAGTTTCTCTTGTAAAATACTTGGTATAACCTTGTCCATCAATAGTACCTAAACCTGTAATACCAATAGATGTGGCATTACGAGCAAAAATCAAACACCTATCCATATGAGTTTCGTTTTTGTAATGGTTTTTATAGGTGTTGTTGCTGTAGTATTTGCTATGGGTAGCACCTAAAAGAGTAGCACCGTTTTGAATGTGTAGCGTCACAAAATCTTTTAAAAATAACGTACCAACAACTACTTTTTTTCCACTAGGAATTACAACTCTTCCTCCTTTGTTTTTGTAGCAAGCATCTATAGCATTCTGAACAGCTTGGGTATCTATATGTACACCATCGGCTTTTGCTCCAAAATCTATAACATTAAAATCTGTGGCAAATAATTGTAACGGTATTAAAATAAAAAAAAAGAGTTTTTTTAAGCTCATGTTTTGTGTGTTGATAAATAGGAAGTTAAAGTAACTAAAAATAGGTGGTTAAAGAAATTATAGAAGAGTTGAATAACTGAATGAAATAAAAAACACAAAAAATGAATACTTCTAAACAGAGTTTTTGTGTGTAAAAAATGTAAAAACAAACTGTTAAAATTATTTTCCTTTTAAAATAAATAATTGTTTATTGTAAAACCAACTGCTATTGCGTTTTATTCGTCTGAGTAGGGCAACAAATAGCAAATAATACTTATAACAAATATGGGTTTTGATTTAGAATACAATTCTGAAAGAAGCACTTTGATTATTCCAGAATACGGAAGACATGTACAAAAACTAGTAAATCACTGTGTAGCGTTAGAAGATGATAATGAACGAGAAAAAATGGCAAATGCTATTATTAACGTAATGGGAAATTTGCAACCTCACTTAAGAGATGTTCCAGATTTTAAGCACAAGCTGTGGGATCAGTTATTTATCATGTCTAAGTTTCAGTTAAAGGTAAATTCTCCTTACGAAATTCTTACAGAAGAAGAGGTAAACGCTAAGCCAGAAAAATTAAATTATCCGAAATCTGCCAGTAAATACAAATTTTACGGAAACAACATACAAACAATGATTGATGTTGCATTGAGTTGGGATGAAGGAGAGCTTAGAGATGCTTTGGTGCTAAATATAGCCAACCATATGAAAAAGTGTTATTTAAATTGGAACAAAGACACGGTAGAAGATTTTGTGATTTTAAATCACTTAAACGAACTTTCTAAAGGAGGGATTGATGTAAGAAATTCAGATATTGAGTTGTCGCAAAGTAGTGTGTTGTTAAGAAAAAGTAATTCAGGAAGAATGAACAACCAACAAAAACACAACAATAACAACAATAATAGAAATAACAATACGCGTCGTCACAATAACAATCACAAACACCGCAAATAATTTTAGATTATGGCAACATTTAAAGTAGAAGGAGGATATCCGTTACAAGGTGAAATTACACCTCAAGGAGCAAAAAACGAAGTATTACAAATTTTGTGTGCGGTTTTACTAACTCCCGAAAAAATAAAAATAGAGAACATTCCGAATATTATAGATGTTAATAAATTGATTTCTATTTTAGGAGATTTAGGTGTTAAAGTACAAAAGTTAAGCGAACATACCTATGAGTTTCAAGCAGACGAGGTAAATATAGATTACTTAAGTTCTGATGCTTTTAAACAAGATGGAACCAAATTAAGAGGTTCTATAATGATTGTAGGTCCTTTATTAGCTCGTTTCGGAAAAGGATACATACCAAAACCTGGAGGAGATAAAATAGGACGAAGAAGATTAGATACACATTTCGAAGGCTTTATTAATTTAGGTGCCAAGTTTAGATATAACAAAGAAGAACATTTTTATGGTGTAGAGGCTGATGTATTGAAAGGAACAGATATGTTACTTGATGAGGCATCTGTAACCGGAACGGCAAATATTGTAATGGCAGCTGTATTAGCAAAAGGAGTAACAACTATTTACAATGCCGCTTGCGAGCCTTATTTGCAACAGCTTTGTAACATGTTAAACCGTATGGGGGCAAAAATTACCGGTGTTGGTTCTAACCTGTTAAAAATAGAAGGTGTCGAAAAATTAGGAGGTACCGAGCATAGAATTTTACCAGATATGATTGAAATAGGATCGTGGATTGGTATGGCAGCAATGACAAAATCTGAACTGACGATTAAAAATGTGTCTTGGAAAGATTTAGGACAAATTCCTAGAGTTTTTAGAAAGTTAGGAATTAAGTTAGAGAAAAAAGGAGATGATATTTATATTCCAAAACAAGAGTCGTACGAAATAGAAAGTTATATAGATGGTTCTATGTTAACAGTTTCTGATGCACCTTGGCCAGGGTTTACACCCGATTTGTTAAGTATTGTATTGGTTGTAGCGACACAGGCTAAAGGAACGGTATTGGTACATCAAAAAATGTTTGAGAGTAGATTGTTTTTTGTAGATAAGTTGATAGACATGGGAGCCAAAGTAATTTTGTGCGACCCACACAGAGCAACAGTGGTAGGAATGAATCACCAATCGAGTTTAAAAGCTACAACAATGACCTCGCCAGATATTAGAGCAGGAATTTCATTGTTAATTGCAGCTTTATCAGCAAAAGGAACAAGTACCATACATAATGTAGAACAAATAGATAGAGGGTACCAAAATATTGTAGAAAGATTACAAGCTGTTGGTGCTAAAATCGAAAGAATTGATAGTTAAGTAAAACATGATTTGTAGAAAAGCAACTAGTAAAGATATTGAAGCTTTAGCCGTGTTATTTAACGGCTATAGAGTTTTTTACAAGAAAGAATCAGATGTAAGTGGCGCTAAGGCTTTTTTGTTAGAAAGAATACAACAAGGAGATTCAGAAATTTTTGTAGCAGAAAATACAGAAAATAAATTAGTTGGTTTTGTACAGTTGTATCCATTGTTTTCATCTACCAGAATGCAAAAACTTTGGTTGCTGAATGATTTATTTGTAGACGTTCATGAAAGAGGGCAAGGAGTATCGGTTGCCTTGATAGAAAAAGCCAAAGATTTGGTAAGAAACACCAAAGCTTGTGGAATGTTTTTAGAAACAGAAAAATCAAACCAAATAGGGAATAATTTGTATCCTAAAACAGGTTTTACCTTAAATACAGGGTCTAATTATTACGAATGGAATGTTTAAGAATTGGTTAGATATTTAAAAAAATATAGAAAAAAATGTCGTCTAAAAATTTACTTTCTAGACGACCTTTTTAAAATATAGGCACCATACCTCCAAGTGTGTAAGTTTTAAAAACAGGGTTTGAACATGTTC
>JAHDFK010000018.1 GCA_020628175.1 Wenyingzhuangia sp. | reverse complement strand
CAGGACCCTCTCCTTAAAAGGGAGATGCTCTACCAACTGAGCTACCAGGTCAATGCGGGTGCAAATATAGGAGTTTTTTTTACTTTAGAAACTTTTTTTAACTTGTTTTTTCTCGCATATTTGTTGAAACGTTTTTAAGTAAGTACAATATGAAATTAGTTCTTCTAGGATATATGGGATGCGGGAAATCTGCCATTTCAAAAGCATTAGCTAAAGAGTTAAACTATAATAGTATAGATCTGGACGACTATATAGAAGAGAAGGAAGGAATGTCTATTGCAACCATTTTTTCGCAAAAGGGAGAAATTTATTTTAGAAAATTAGAAACAGCGTCTTTACAAGAATTATTAGATAAAGAAGAAGATTTTATTTTGTCTTTAGGAGGAGGAACTCCATGTTTTGGAGCGAATATGAGTTTAGTAAACGAAAAAAGTATACCTGTATATTTAAGCGCATCCATTCCTACGTTGGTAGAAAGATTGTTGCCAGAAAAAGAAAAACGTCCTCTAATAGCTAGAATTAAAGACGAGGAATTACCTGAGTTTATAGGAAAGCATTTGTTTGAAAGAAATGTGTTTTATTTACAGGCAAAAACAAAAGTATCGGTAGATAAAAAAACAGTAAATACCATAGCAAACGAGATTATAGAAAAAATACAAGCTTAAAATGGATTGTGAAAATCCATAATTAAAAAAGGCTTTTCTGTTCTAAACAGGAAAGCCTTTTTTAATTTGTAGTTACAAGGTGTGTTTAGCATAAATAAGCTACACTATCGTTTTCATTACTAAAATCTACTTCTATATGTTCTTGCATAGAGGTAGATAAAGAAATTCCTTTGAAATCTGCTTTAACGGGGTATTTTTTATGATTTCTATTTACCAAAACTGCAGTTTTGAAAGATGCTAAAGGCACTTCTAAAAAATGTTTCACCCCATAAATAAGTGTTTTACCAGAGTTTAAAACATCATCAACAAGTACTAAATTTTTATTTTGGTAAGTTTCTTTGTCAATACTTGACTTAATAGGAGCTAATGGATTTTTTTTATCAATAGACAATTCACACAAGGTAATTTTAATTTCACTGATCTCTTCTAAGTGTTTTTTTAAATGCTTGCAAAATGTAAAACCGTTTCCATTAATTCCTGCTAAAATTATTTCATCACTTTCACAATTACTTTCTAATATTTGGAAAGCAATTCGTCTTGTTTTGTGACTAATTTCTTGATGGTTTAATATAATTGATTTATTCATTTGAGAGCTCTTTAAATATCATCTTCAAAGTTATAATTTTCTTGATAGTCTTCTAAATCTCTTCGATCTTTTTTACTAGGTCTTCCTGCTCCTTTTTTGCGATAATAATCTTTCGAAAATTTTAATAATTCTTCTCGTTCAAAAGCTTCTTTAGGCGTAACATCTTTACGATAAAGATCTACCAATTTGGCTCCAACTCTACTTTTAGGAATGTCTAAAACTTCTAGCTGATAATTGATTTGATTTTTGCGAACCAATATTTTTTCGCCAATATATACTTCTTTAGAAGGTTTGGCATTAACATTGTTGAGTTTTACATGACCTTTTTTACAAGCATCGGTAGCAATAGAACGTGTTTTAAACATTCTAATAGTCCATAAATATTTATCAATCCTCATGCTATATATTTGTTGGAGATTCGTTTTTTGCTAAGGTATGAAAATTGTAAATTGCGTTTTTTAAAACATTAAAAAAAATGAACATTAAAAAAATATGCTACATAGTATTTGCAGCGATCTCTATAATTGGATGTAGTAATGGCGATAATCAGTTTACTTCTTTAGAAGAAGATTATGATAAAGATAAAAAAAATATAGATTTCTTTTTAAATAACAATTATTACGATGCTTCTTTAGATGTATTTACAACAGAAGCTCCTTCAGTAGATCAGCCATTGTTAGTAAATGATGAAAATTTGATGAAAATAACTGTAGAAGCGAATGGTGTTGCTTATGATATGTACACTTACGAAACAGTTGAAGGTAAAGATGTAGCTCCTGATGGGAATGATATAGTGAACGTTACTTTTGAAGTATTTGATTTACAAAACGAAAGTATTAATGTACAAAGAGAGAATGATAGTTTTGTGAATTTGAATACGGGATTAATAGGCTTTAAAAACGGATTACCAAATTTTAAAGGAGGATTTGTGAATGCAACTGATATCATGTCTCCTCGAGCATACAAAGATACAGGGAAAGGGTTTATAATACTACCAAGAGGATTAACAATTAGTGGTAATATAACCAATCCTGTGGAAGCATCGGCAACATATTATAAGGTTAACTTACGAAGTGTTACTAAAGTAGCTAACGAAGAAGAGGAAGAAACTTTAGAAAATTAAATACCAAAGCAATAAAAAAAGACGCTTTTAAAGCGTCTTTTTTTATGCAGATAATTCTAGTAATTTTTTTACCGTATTCCAGTTTCTAGTAGTTGCGCTAATATTTAATTTTTTTTCGTAAAAATTGTTGTTCAATTTAGAATCACTGTATTTGGTATTATAGCGGGTATGTATAATACCATTGCTTATAAAAAAAAGATCTTCATTAAATACATTATTATTTAGAGTATCGATGTTCGAATAAGTATCTTGAGTAAACGTACAATAGTTTTTCTTTTCTATAATTTCAAAAGGATTTGTAGCAATTAAATCTTTAAACTCTTGATGAGTGTAAGTATATACATCAATTTTATAGTTGTAATGCTCTAAAATAGTTTTCTGAATAATTTGTGTAATTCCTTTTACGTTTTTTAAGGTACTATTTATAATAAAATTACCGGTTTGCAAATAACTCTTCACTTCTATAAAGTGAGAATTTGCTAATAAGACATTCACAAAATCTTTCATTAAAATTTTATTTTTTCCACCAACATTAATAGCCCTTAGCAACACAATGTATTTCATAAATAGATAGTTTTCTGTAAAAATAAGGTTTATAGTAGTTCTAAATAAAGAAATATAAACCTTATTTTTATACCAAAAATCACACGTAATTATGAGTAAGGCTATTTACATTGCAGCTTCGCATTCTAACAGTGGTAAATCTATTGTTACATTAGGTTTAATGCGTTTGTTATTAGGGAAAACAAAAAAAGTAGGGTATTTAAAACCTATAATTACGACAGAAAAAGGACATAAAGATTATCATATAGAAACTATTCTATCACATTTTGATTTGGATATTAAATACGAGGAAGCTTATGTTTTTGAAGGTAAAGACGTTATTGCCAAAAGAAACCAAGGAAAAAGTGGAGAGGTTTTAGATAAAATCATCAAGCAGTATAAAAAAATGGAATCTAAATATGATTTTGTACTGGTTGAAGGTTCTGATTTCGAAGGAGATGCAACATCTTACGAGGCGGAGTTAAATGTAAATATTGCAAAAAACTTAGGGATTCCTGCGTTATTGATTAGTAAAGCTAAAAAAGGAGTTTCTGTATATGATTTGATAGAAAATACAAAACTAATTTACGATACGTTTATTAGAGAAGAAGTAAAAGTATTGTCTGTAATCATTAATAAAGCCAATCCGAAACATTTAACACAAATTAAAAAAGAATTAAACAAAAATATACCCAATTCTGTTTTAACCTCTGTGATTCCATATTCTCATAAGTTATCAAATCCAACAGTTGCAGAAATTGTTAGAAATTTAGAAGCAGAAGTTTTGTTTGGTGAGGCAGGTTTAAATAGTCCGATAGGAGCTTATGGAGTAGGAGCTATGCAATTAAGAAATCATTTAGAACATTATGTAGATGATTATTTAGTAGTAACTCCAGGAGATAGAGCTGATATTATTTTAGGTTCTTTACAAGCAAATAGTTCTAAAAATTATCCTAAAGTTTCAGGTATTGTATTAACTGGAGGTTTAAAGCCAGAGAAAACAATTTTAAAACTAATTGATGGGTTATCGGATGTCGTTCCAATTTTATCAGTTAAAACAGGAACGTTTGAAACAGCAACCAATGTAGCGAATGTTCAGTCTCAAATTTATTCTGAGAACACGGATAAAATCTTAGAATCCACAAGAATTTTTGATGAATTTATACCAACAAAAGAGTTAACAAACCAACTGATTCAATTTAAAGTAGAAGGGATGACACCTAAAATGTTTCAGTACAATATGATTGACAGAGCAAGCAAATCTAAAAAGAAGATTGTATTGCCTGAGGGTAACGACCCGAGAGTATTGGATGCAGCGGCTATGCTATCTAAACTAAACATTGTTGATGTTGTATTGTTAGGTAGCATTGAGGAGCTTAAAGAAAAGGCTGAGAAAATTGATTTAGCAATTGATTTTGAAGAAATAACAGTAATCAATCCTATTGAATCGTCTTATTTTGATGATTTTGTAACTAC
This sequence comes from Wenyingzhuangia sp., assembly GCA_020628175.1. The sequence goes on along the minus strand of JAHDFK010000018.1, from coordinate 23,958 downwards.
CTTTTATGAGTTAAGAAAACATAAGGGTATGAATATAGATACAGCAAAAGATACAATGACAGATGTATCTTACTTCGGAACCATGTTGGTGCACAAAGGTATTGTAGACGGAATGGTTTCTGGTGCTGTAAATACAACGCAACACACTATAAGACCCGCTTTACAGTTTATTAAAACCAAACCAGATGTATCTGTAGTGTCGTCTATATTTTTTATGTGTATGGAAAGTAGAGTAGCTATTTTTGGAGATTGTGCCATTAATCCAGATCCAACAGCGGAACAGTTGGCGGAAATAGCGATATCTTCGGCGGATTCTGCAGCCAATTTTGGAATAGAACCTCGAGTGGCCATGTTGTCTTATTCTTCTGGAGCCTCTGGTAAAGGAGCTCAGGTAGATAAGGTGAGAACGGCTACCGAAATCGTAAAACAAAAAAGACCTGACTTAAAAGTTGAAGGTCCTATACAATACGATGCTGCTGTAGATGCAGGAGTGGCTAAAAGTAAAATGCCAAATTCTGAAGTAGCAGGAAAGGCTACGGTTTTAGTATTTCCAGATTTAAATACAGGAAATAATACGTACAAAGCCATTCAGCGAGAAACAGGCGCTTTAGCTATTGGGCCTATGTTACAGGGTTTAAATAAACCAGTGAACGATTTAAGTAGAGGTTGTACCGTAGACGATATTTTTAATACGGTTATTATAACAGCTATACAAGCACAAGAATTATAAAAAACATGAATATATTAATTATCAATTCAGGAAGTTCATCTTTAAAATATCAAATGATTGATATGCCTTCTGAACAAGTAGTTTGTGAGGGATTGATAGAACGTATTGGACAGGAAATATCTAATTTTGTATACGAGCCAACACAAGGAGATGCAATAGAAATATCACAAAGTATTCAAGATCATAAAGAAGGCTTATCTCTTTTAGTGGCTTATTTGTTAGATAAAGAAGTAGGAGTTTTACAAACAACAGAAGACTTAAGTGCTGTAGGGCATAGAGTTGTACATGGTGGAAGTACGTTTTCTGAAACATGTGTGGTAACGCAAGATGTAAAAGATAAAATTAGAGACTTATTTTCTCTAGCTCCATTGCACAATCCTGCTAATTTATTAGGAATTGAGGTTTGCGAAGAGTTGTTTCCGAACGCAAAACAAATTGCTGTTTTCGATACTGCTTTTCATCAAACTATACCTGCGGAAGCTTACAAATATGCTTTGCCAAAAAATATTACAGAAAAAGAAAAAATACGTGTGTATGGATTTCACGGTACAAGTCATAAATATGTTTCGGAAAAGGCAAATACATATTTAGGGAAAAGTACTACAAAACTAATCACTTTACACATTGGTAATGGAGCTTCGGTTTCTGCAATTGTCAACGGAAAATGTATAGATCATTCTATGGGGTTTTCTCCAACAACAGGTTTGGCAATGGGAACAAGAACGGGAGATATTGATCCATCAGTAGTATTACACCTAATAGAAAATCTAGGTTATTCTACCAAAGAAGTAAGTGCTATTTTAAATAAGCAGAGCGGAATGTTAGGAATGACAGGTTATTCGGATTTTAGAGATTTGATAAGCCAAGCAGAAGCAGGTAATATTGAATGTTCAGAAGCTTTAGATTTATATGCGTATAGAGTTAAAAAATATATAGGAGCTTATACTGCTGCAATGAATGGTTTAGACGCTATTGTGTTTACTGCAGGAGCAGGAGAAAATAGCATAGATTTACGAAAAAGAATATGCAAAGACTTAGCGTTTTTAGGAGTAGAATTGGATTTGGAATTAAACAACCAACGTCCGAAAACTATTACGGAAATACAAACAAAGAATAGTAAAGTAAAACTATTAATTATACCTACAAACGAAGAGTTAGAAATAGCCAAACAGTCTTACAAACTCATGTAGGTTTTGAAAAAATAAACTAAAAGTTGCTATTGTTGATGAAAATCAAATAATAGCAGCTTTTTTTTGTAATTACTACATTGTTTTTTCGTCTGAATCCTTATAAAAATAATTACTATAAAAGGATGTCTCAACAATTTTGGTTTATAGAAAATGTAAATTTATTTGGAAAGCTATGTCCTCATAAGTTTAAAGAATATGCATCATGTCATAGTTTCTTAGATTTTAAGAAAAATGAATATGTATATTTTTCAGAAGATACGGCTAATAAGCTATATCTTATAAAGTCAGGAAAAATAAAAATAGGTTATTATACAGCAGAGGGAGATGAGGTTGTGAAATCGGTATTGAGCAAAGGACAGGTTTTTGGTGAAAAAGCTTTGTTAGGCCAAACAACACGAAGTGAATTTGCACAAGTGTTAAACAATACAACTTCGGTTTGCCCTATAAGTGTAAATACGCTACACGATTTAATGAGAGATAATCAAAACTTTGCCTTAAGTGTGTATAAATTCATCAACTATAGAATTAAAAAATTAGAACGACGCCTCGAAATTTTAATGTTTAAAGATTGTAAAACAAGAGTTATTGAATTTTTAGAGGATTTGTCTAAAGATTTTGGTGTAACAAATTCTCTAAATGATTCTATAGAGATTGAACACCCTTATACTCAAAAAGATATTGCTAGCTTGATTGGTATTTCAAGACCTAGCTTGAATATTATAATGAATGAACTTAAAGAAGAAGGCTTGATAGATTTTAACAGAACTAAAATTTTCATGAAAAAATGTTTAAGTGTTAGCTAGCTAACAAAACAAGTAAAGCATGAATAATACATTTGTAATTATAATTAAAAACAGAACAAAATGAAAAAAAGAATTTTTACAGCAAGCGCATTAGCTTTTGGTTTGTTATTAGGGTCTTGTAGTGATAGTGATGACACTATTGATAAAGTAAAAGCAGATAACTTGACTTTAAACTTATCTGGTTTAGAAACTCTTGGAGCAGATTTTGAATACGAAGGTTGGGTAATTGTTGATGGAGCACCTGTTTCTACGGGTACTTTTGATGTTGAAAATAATGGTGAATCTTTAGAAAAAAGTTTTTATGTAGATGCAGATATGTTGGCAAAAGCAACAGCTTTTGTTTTGTCTATAGAGCCGGCTGTAGATGAAGACCCAGCACCAGCACCCACTAAAATGTTAGTAGCAGGGTTTACAGATAATGTTGCCACAGTAAACGCAAATGTTGTACCAGGTATAAACCCAATGATGGATGCAGATTTTTCTAATGCTTCAGGATCTTATTTTTTAAGAACACCAACGGATGAAACAGATGGAAACAATGGAAACGATGAAAACGGAATTTGGTTTGGTATGCCTGCAGCACCACCAATGGCAGGTTTTGAAGGAATGCCAGAATTAGACGAAGCGTCTGGTTGGCGTTACGAAGGATGGGTAGTTGTTGATGGAACACCAATTTCTACAGGAACTTTCACAAAATTTAATGATAGAGATTCATCTAACATGTTTAGTGGAGCAGAAGCAAATGCAGGACCACCAGTACCAGGAGAAGATTTTTTCTTAAATGCACCAGAAGGAGTTGATTTTCCTTTAGATGTTAGAGGTAAAACAGCAGTAATTTCTTTAGAGCCATATCCAGACAATTCGACGAAGCCTTTTTCTATAAAGCCTTTAGTTAGTATGGTTGCAGAAGATGCAGGTACCGCACCAACAGTACATACATTTGGAGCAAATTTAGCTTCTTTTCCATCAGGAACTATTACAAGAAAATAATTATTAGGGTATTAATAATTGTGATAAGAAGCCGAGCGCATAATGTGTCTCGGCTTTTTTATTAGCAATGTTTAAAAGTCTGGATCGATTTGTACCGTTATGGTTTCTTTATGAGTAGGGTGTTTAAATGTAATAGATTCTGCGTGTAAATGTAGTCTTGTGTCTTTTTTTCCATACAAATCATCTCCTAAAATAGGGGTGTTTAACCCTAAATGATGTGATGCATGAACTCTTAATTGATGTGTACGTCCTGTTACAGGGTAAAAATAGACTCTTGTTTTTCCATCCTTTTGTTCAATAATTTCCCATTGTGTTCTCGCAGATTTTCCATGTTCAAAACAGACCAATTGTCGAGGCCTATCATCAATATCTAAACGCAAAGGCAGGTCTATAAAACCTTCGTCTTTTGTAGGTGTTCCATCTAAAAGTGCAATGTATCGTTTGTTTATTTGTCTTTTGATGAATTGTTGTTGCAAATAATCGTGTGCCTCTTTTGTTTTGGCAATTAACATCAAGCCAGAGGTAGACATGTCCAATCTGTGTACAATTAAAGGACCTGTAGCATTCGGAAATTGTTGTTTCATGCGCATGTATACAGAATCGTAAATTGTTTTACCGGGTACAGATAAAAATTCAGCAGGTTTATTCACGACTAATAAAATATCATCTTCGTAAACGGTGGTGACTTCTTTTCCTATTGCCGGGTTGGTAAGTAATGGGTTTTCATCCATTTGAATTCCTTTTAGCATATGTCCTAAAATAGGTTTGCATTTTCCTTGGCAAGCCGGATAATATTGTCCATGCTTTCGAATTTCAGACTTAGGACTATCTCCCCACCAAAATTCTGCCATGCTAATAGGAGTTAAGTTGTTTGCAAAAGCATATTGTAAAAGTTTTGGAGCAGCACATTCGCCAGCTCCAGCCGGAGGTGTTTCGAAAGGTGTATTCTTAAATATATCTAATAATGATTTTTTATGATGCGTTTGATTTAAAAATTGATATTGGTTGAATAAATAATGCTGTAATGCATTAGATTTTTGTTTACGTGTGTTTTTTAAATCTAAAATTTGAGTTTTAAAACTATCCACATTTTGTTGTAGCTCGTCAATTTTTAATTTCCAAAATTCTGTTGTGTGTTTTAGTTTGTTTTTAGCAGATACACTTTGTTGCGCTAATTGATGAGTTAGTTGTAAAAAATCGTGTTCGTTTAAGGTTTCTTTCGCTATGTTTCTTTGTTGCTTACGTTCTTTTTTGGCTAAAATCATAGACGCTCTTAAAGCTTCAATTTCTTTTTTAGCTTCTTCTTGAGTATTTGTTAATTGGTTTAGAAGCTTTAAATACTTTTTATCAGTTTCTAAGTTTTCAATAGTACTGTTTAGTGTGTTAAGTGTTAGTTCTTCTGTTAAAAAATAACTGTCTTTCGTTAGCATATCAAAAACAGGAGGTACAAAATAGCTATGCGTATTGGTACCAGCCAATTTACCAGAAAAAGCACTTAAAAAACCTAATTCGTTGCTAGGGGTTTGTACTACCAAAACACCAAACATTTTACCAATACTTTTCTCGTTGTTGTTAGAGGTAAAAGGATGTACCCATTCTTTTTGATTAGCTATATAATTTTGTACCTCATTGGCGGCCAATTCGCAAAGCTGATGAGGTTCGTAATAAAAAGGAAAGGTAAACTTTTTAGGTAATGAAATATTAGAAATATCACCGTTAAAGGGATGAAAAAAGTTTGGGTAAGTTGCCATTACATAGTTATTGTAGTACCTCTTTATGTCTAAAACAATCGATTGTATGATCGTTTACCATACCCACAGCTTGCATAAAGGCATAACATGTTGTAGAACCAAAAAACTTAAATCCTTTTTTCTTGAGTGTTTTACTTATCAAATCAGAAAGATCCGTTTTAGCTGGAACTTCATCAACATGATTCCAGGTATTTATAATAGGTTTGTTGTTTACAAAGTTCCATATAAATTTAGAAAAACTACCATATTCTTCTTGAATTTTTAAGAATGCTCTTGCATTAGAAACAACGGAGTTTATTTTTAATTTATTTCTAACAATTCCTTCGTTATTTAAAAGCTCTGTTATTTTAGCACTATCGTAATGTGCTATTTTTTGAACATCAAAATGATCAAAAGCCTGTTGGTAATTTTCTCGTTTTATTAAAATAGTAAGCCAACTCAATCCTGATTGGGCACCTTCTAGAGTTAAAAATTCGAATAAAACAGCATCATCATATACGGGAACTCCCCATTCCGTATCGTGGTAATGTGTTTTGAGTGTATGTTTGGTAGCCCATGTGCATCGTTGTTTCATAGTATAAATTATTCTAGAGTTAGTAGGTCTGTATTTTTAATAATACCTGTTTGTATAGGTGCTAAGTAAATTCCAAAAGTTGTTTTTCCGTTTTTTAAAAAGTTTTTAGCTAATGTTCTTAAAGGCTCTTGTTGTTTATCTTTAACCGAGTTTTTTTCGTTTAGAGTAATCAAAGAACATCTTTCCGTAGGAGCTATTACTTTAAAAGAGCAATTTCCTATTCGTATATTCGTCCAGTTTTCTTCTTCAAAAGCTGGTACATCTTTTACAATAATATTTGGACGAAAGCGATGTACCGTTACAGGGGTTTTTAAATGTAGGTTTAATGCATTTAATGAGTTTAGGTTTACTAAATGTATTGGGGCAACATCGTTAAAAGAAAGCGTATGTTTGTTGTTCTCTCGAAGATGATTTTTACAAATAAATACAAGTTTACAAGATTGTTTTAGAATGGATGAAAACCATGAATCTAACTCTGAATTATTTATAGGGATAGCTGTTACAGGTTTTTTAAAAAGACTAAAAGTAGTAGGAGATTCTGTAGTAGAAATATTTATTGTTTTAGAGCTTGTATTTGTATAACAAAACTGCAATCCACCATCTGTAAATATTGGCTGGATTTGTAGTAATTCTGGAACCTCTCTAGCGGTTAAAATTTGATTGTTTGTATTGGCTATTGCATAATAACGATCGTGGTTGAAGCCCAAACGAGTAATGTGAGTTTCTGGTAAAAGAATTCCTTTTGCAGATTTTAAAGGATAGGTGATTAGATTTTGAATTGTCAAAACAAAAAAGTTAAAAATAGTTTCTATAAATATAGGGGAGAATTTTTAGTTAAGATTTGAAACCTACCCAAAATTGTTTCCAAAAACCATTCGGTATTTTTTCATCTCCTTCGAATCCTATTTTAAGATCTTTATTGGGTTTAGGTAAGTAATTGGTTTTAAAAATATAATCCCAAACACTTAAGCTAATTCCAAAATTAACACCTTTTCTTTTTTGCTTAGGCAGTGTATACGCATGATGGTACAAATGCATTACTGGGTTGTTAAGAATGTATTTTAGAGGACCCCAGGTAATGTTTAAGTTGGCATGATTTAAATGTCCTATGGTAATAGCAATGAAGTGTACAATATAAGCTTGTTCAGGTTCAAATCCGCCCAGCAACATAACAGCAAGTGTTTTTAGTGGTTTGTATAGTATGTTTTCCATCCAATGGTAACGCAAATGTGCGGCAAATCCCATTTCTTTAACACTGTGATGAATCTGATGAAATTGCCATAAAAAATCAAAACGATGTAATAAGTAATGTGTGAACCATTGTAGAAAATCGCTTACAATAAAAAACATTACAAGTTGCGTAACTGGAGAAAGTTGTTGTGTGTTTACAATGGTTAAAGCCTTAAAATTAAACCTTGTTTGTTGTAAATAAGAAGTAATACATTGGTAGAAGACACTGATGAAAATACTAAAAATAAAAAAGTTAAAAAACATATAAAACACATCTAACCAGAAGTCTTTTCTAACAATTTTTTGATTTTTTCTCCACGGAAATATAATTTCTAATCCCCACACCAGTAAAGAAATCAAAATCAATCCCCAAAAGTAATTTTTGTGCCAAAGAGATTTGAAAAGTATCATTTCTACTAGCCAGTTAATATTACCGAGTAAATAATCCATAGTGTGTCTTTATAACTATTAAAGATAAAAAAGAGGCTACTGTAATTACAACAATAGCCTCTGTATTTTTTAAAAATGAAATTGTATTAAATTTCGTTACGTAGGCTTTCTACCGTAAATCCGTTGTTAAATTTAATGTTTTCTAATGTTTGTGTCACCATCGGTGTATACGTTCCGTTAGGTGTTGGCGAAAACATATTTCTGGTTGTCACTACTTTTACACCCTCAATATCAGTATAGGTTAGTTTAGCCAATAAAATTGGTTCCATTACTTTAAATGCGGGTAACGAAAATTTAAATTGCTCTACCATTTTATTAACAGGGTTGATGTATACAATATAAATATCGTTTTCTTTTTTTCCTGTTATTTCAGGATCGTAAGAAATGTGAACTTTGTCATAAGTGGTACCTTCTACAATTTCTTGACCTAAGTACTTGTGAATTGTACCAGGGTCGGTTAATTTGTTCATCATGGTAAACCACATATAGTTGGCTTGTCTTAAAAATTGCCCTGTACCTACTATTTGAGCATCTGTAACTGCTTTACCATTATTGTGTACAAAGGCTTTTTCTCCATCGTAAAATTGTACAATATCTCCGTTTAAATTTGGAGCAACGTTTATTTGATGTGTAGTGTATTTTGCCCAAGAAATTTCGTTTTCGAAAATATATTTTTCAGTCGAAATATCTTTTTTACCATCAGGATGTACATAATTGTAGGTAAAAGAAATATCATGAAGCTTTTTTAAGCCGTCAATACCTCCAATAGTTTTAGAAACCTCTTGTAGCATTCCTTTAGGATTGTTTACATCATATAAACTTTTTTCTACCTGTACGGCAGGTGTAACATTTGTGCTAGTTTCTTGTTGTTTTTGCTTACAACTTATGGCAGTAACTAAAAGTGTTGCTGCCGAAATAACGTAGATTGATTTTTTCATAATAGTTTCTATATAGTTAGATTTTTTCACCTTAGACGTAATTGTTTTAAAATCTTACACTATTAAAAGAAAAATTAAAATAGTAAAACAGCACCAATAGATAGGTTAGAGAGAATAGATCTTACACGGAAGCTGTTAGTTTCACCAGAGAATTTTTCGTTAAAATCAATGTTGTCAAACGTAAAATGTGTAAAGCTAATATCTCCTATATTACTTGTAAGTGCTAGTTTAGAACTTAGTTTATAGGTTAGTCCAGCAATTAAAACTGTAGATACTCCATTGCTTTTAGTAGATTTATTGATGCCAAAATCTTGATTTGTAGTATATAAATATCCCAAGTTAAGTTCTGTGTTGAAAAATAACTTATCAGTTATAGGAAAATACTTTCTTACAAACGGTCCAATTACATGTGTGTCGTTTCGAGTATCTTCAAAATCCCCATCGTTTCTTTGTATGACTAGGTCATAATTTAAACCAATTACAAAATCATCAGTTACAGTATAACCATAGTCTAAATTTAATTCGGTATTGTAAATAGTAGTTTTAGAATTGTTTTGATATGCATTTTCCGATTTTAAGTTTTGACGGTTAAAAAGAAATCCACCACCCAATATATGATCTCCTTGTGATATAAAACTATTGTCGCTGGTTTGTGCGTATGTAAGTCCATTAATAAATAGAATAGCAAATAGAATAAAAAACTTTTTCATGTTAAATTTTATTGATGTTTAAAAGGGTGTAATGTTACTAATATTTTGTTATATTCGACACAAGGAATAGCAGAAGAATGCTGTTTACAAGAAATAAAACGAATAACGAATAAAAAAAAGAAGATGAAGTTTTTTATAGATACAGCAAATTTAGATCAAATTAAAGAAGCGCAAGCATTAGGTGTGTTAGATGGTGTTACAACCAATCCGTCTTTAATGGCTAAAGAAGGAATTTCGGGAGCAGAGAATGTATTACAACATTACAAAGATATTTGTGATGCTGTTGAGGGAGATGTAAGTGCTGAGGTATTGTCTACAGATTTTGATAGTATGGTAAAAGAAGGTGAGGCTTTGGCTGCATTAAATCCTCAAATCGTAGTAAAATTACCAATGATTAAAGATGGAATTAAAGCGTGTAAATACTTTTCTAGTAAAGGGATAAAAACCAATGTAACACTTGTGTTTTCTGTAGGGCAAGCTTTATTAGCTGCAAAAGCAGGAGCAACGTATGTATCTCCATTTATTGGAAGGTTAGATGATATTTCATCGGATGGTTTGCACTTGGTATCAGAAATTAGAGAGATTTATGACAACTACGGTTTTGAAACTCAAATTTTAGCAGCTTCTGTAAGACATACAATGCACATTGTAGATTGTGCTAAAATTGGTGCAGATGTAATGACTGGACCTTTAAAAGCTATAGAAGGATTGATGAAACATCCTTTAACGGATAGCGGATTGGCTACTTTCGTAGAGGCAGCTAAGAGTTTGTAAGAAATTTATTAGTAGATACAAAAAACTCCTCTTGTTCTTAAGGGGAGTTTTTTTGTGAGTATATTTTTTGCTTATTTTTTTTTGGAACCACTAATTATTCTAGATACAATTCCTTTTTCGTTTGTAAACTCGGCTCTTAATACGCCAACGTAATGAAGTATAAGGTAGGCAACAAAATAATAGATAGATAGTTTGTGAATATCTTCCATTAAATAATGTATTGACCTTGGCCCTAAAACAATTAATAAACCAGTAACTAAAGAAATTACAATACATATGTAAAATGCAATATAGGTATACGCTTTAAAAGCATCTGTTTTACTGATGTTTTTGGCTAAAGGATTCTGAAATTTCATTTCTCCAAATAGAGGTAAGCTAAAACGGATGACAAATAAAAAAGTAGAAAAATAGCCTAAGTAAACATGCCAATTCCACATAGGGCGGCGAATGTTTTTAGCTAGTTTTATAGCTTGTTCGCGTGTGATTACTGTAGTTTCTTTATTTAAAAAGTCTTCTATTATTTGGGCAACATTGTGTTTGTTTAACCAAGTAGATCTTAAGAAAATTGTAATTAGCAACAATAGTAAGGTAATTGCTATTAACCAGTGAATGGTTCTGTATGTTTTGGTGTAGTTTTTTTGCATTTTTATGTGTTTTGTATGAGTTAAATTTAAAATCGCCAAGCTATAAACCTGCTTTTTTTGTTACCCTGTTCCATAGCTACAATTTTAACTTCGGTAGGATTTGTTTTGTTAATAGCTCTTTTTATATTTTTTAAATTTTCTTTTTGCGAAACTAAAGAAGTAAACCAGCAAACTTGTGTTTTAAAGTGTTTACTTTCTTCGGCCATTTTTTTTACAAAAGCTTCTTCACCTCCTTTGTACCAGAGTTCGTTAGATTTTCCTCCAAAATTTAGGGTTTCAGTTTCTTTAAGCTTTAAATTTTTTACTTTTCGCTTGTTTTTTTGTTCGGCATCAAAAGCATTTTTAAAAAAAGGAGGGTTGCACACCACAACATCAAAATAATCCGAAGGCGTAATAATATGTTCTAATATAGAGTTTTTAAATTGTTGTTTGCGTAAAGAAATGTTGGCCAAGTTGGCGTTGTTATCTCTAATTTTTTGAGCGTTTAAAAAAGAATCCTTATCTACTTCGCTTGCGGTACAGGTATAGTTTAAATGACATGTAGCTAAAATAGGATAAATAAGGTTTGCACCAGTTCCTATATCTAATAAGCTGATGTTTTTAGTTGTATCCAATAAATCATTTACGTGTAGTAAATAATCGAGTCTTCCAGGAATAGGAGGGCATAGATTGTTTTCTGGGATATCCCAATTTGTAAGCTGATAATAATGAATCAACAAGGCTTTATTAAGCTGCTTTACCGCTTGTTTGTCTGCAAATTTTATGGTTTTGTTTCCATAGCTGTTGGTAAAAACATGGGGAGATAAGTCTGGGTGAGCTTGTGTTAATGTAGCAAAATCATACTCTTGTTGGAAAGGATTGTTTGGGTGCATTCTTAGAATTTAACTGTCACAAATATAGGGCTTTGTTTTACCAAAAAGTAACAAATAAACGTTCGTAAATAGCTCCTCTTTTTATCCAAATTAATGGACTGTGTTTTTGTGCTATTTGTTCGATTATAAGTGGTTTTATTTCAATAAAAGACATCCATTGTGTGTTGTGTTTCGGATTGATTAACCAATCTTGTTTTTGAGGAATTTGATAAAGTGCGAATGGAAATAAGAAATCTATTTCTTTATGACTGATATAGTAGCCACAAATACATGCGTTGTTAATATTGGGAAACTGATGTTTTTGTAAACTTAAGGGTACATATAATTGTGCTTTAAAGTGCACGTGCTGTTGTATATTATTAGGATTGATATTTCTATCTGATAACATTTGCTGACAAACTGGATGTTGCAGCATAGGGAGCTGTTTAATTTTTAGTTTGTTTAGTTTTTTAACTAGGCTATCTTTTAAATTAGGACCAACCCATCTATCTAGCTCATGTAGAATATCTGTTTTGTACAAGTAAAATTTATAGGTTAGCTCTATGTGTTTTGTTCCGGTAGGAGTTTCACAAATAACATCTAACTCTCCAAGGGTTTGGTGTTTGTTTACTTGTATTTGTAAGTTGTTTGTGAGTATTTTATAATTGGGTTGTTCTCGTAAATTTTGTGTATAAAATGTTTCTACAAGTTTACCTAAGCGTTGATGTTTTTGAGGTTCTTCAATAGGAAAAGAAATAGTTTTTAGAAATGGAACATCAATTTGTGGATACTCAAAAAAAGAGGGAGTCAACCACAGATTAGGTTGTTTGTAAAATCCTTCGTACTGATAGTGTCTTTTTTCTAAAAGAGTCATTATTTAGCAGTTTAAATAGGTGTCTAATTCTTTAATTCCGTTTACAGCAGTATTTTTAATACATGTATAATGGTTAGGATACGCAAGTGAGTCTATATTGGGGTCTATGCAGTATACAGGGCAATTTTGTGGTATGTAATCTATAAGACTTGCCGCAGGATACACTTGTAAACTCGTACCAATAATTAAAAATAAATCGGCGGTTTTACAGAGGTCAACAGCTGTGTTTAGTAGCGGAACTTCTTCGCCAAACCAAACAATATTTGGTCGTAATTGATGATTTTTAGGACAAGTATCTCCTAATTGTATTGTTTTTCCTGTTATGTCAATAATATAATTTGAATCTTTTTCACTTTTTGCTTCTGTAAGTTTTCCGTGTAAGTGTAATACTTGTTGGCTTTGTGCTCGTTCGTGTAAATCATCAACATTTTGTGTAATAATATGTACGTTGTAGTTTTTTTGAAGTTGCGCAATATAATCATGTGCTTTGTTGGGCTGTACTTGTTCTGCTTGCAGCCTGCGTTTGTTGTAAAAATCTAAAACAAGAGCAGGGTTTTTGTGCCAACCTTCTATAGAGGCTACTTCCATAATATTGTGGTTTTCCCACAAACCGTTACTATCTCTAAATGTTTTAATACCGCTTTCTGCGCTAATACCTGCTCCGGTAAGTACAACCAAATTTTTCATAACTTAAAATTTAAGTGTTAAGCCAATGCGCTTGTTTTCTATATCTAGCTGAATCACTTTTACGGTTACAACCTGGTTTAAGTGTAAAACTTCGTTTGGAGAAGAGATAAACTTATCTGTAATTTGAGAAATATGTATCAAGCCATTTTCTTTGATACCCAAATCTACAAAAGCGCCAAAGTTGGTAATGTTACTAACCTGACCTTTTAAAACTATTCCTTCGTGTAAATGGTTTATTTGTGTAATGTGTTCGTCAAAAACAAGTTGATCTTCTTGGTTTCTTGGATCTTGGTTGGGCTTTGCCAATTCGTTTAATAGGTCGGTTAAGGTTAATTTTCCTAATTTTTCTTGCAAAACAACATCATCGTTTAAGTCAATAATATTTTCGTTACCTATTAATTGTGTAGTGCTTACTTTTAACTGTTTGGCTATTTGAGCTACTTCTTTGTAAAGTTCTGGATGAATACCTGTATTGTCTAAAGGTTGATCGCCTTGCAGACGTAAAAAACCTGCACATTGTTCAAAGGCTTTATTTCCTAATCTGGGTACGTTTGTTAATTGCTTTAGATTGGTGAATTTTCCGTGTTGCGTTCTATAATCTATAATGTTTTGCGCTAGCACAGGACCGATTCCAGAAATATATTGCAATAAATATTTACTCGCAGTGTTTAGTTGCACGCCTATTTTATTTACACAACGTTCTACAATATGATCTAATTCTAATTTTAATAAATTTTGATCCACATCGTGCTGATATTGACCAACACCAATAGATTTAGGATCTATTTTTACCAATTCGGCCAACGGATCCATTAATCGTCTACCAATACTTACAGCACCTCTTACGGTAATGTCGTGGTTAGGAAATTCTTCTCGTCCAATTTCAGATGCAGAATACACAGAAGCGCCATTTTCGTTTACCAAATAAACAGCAACAGGAGTGTTAAAAGAAATAGACTTTACAAGATGTTCTGTTTCTCTTCCAGCGGTTCCGTTACCAACAGCAATGGCTTCTATGTTGTGTTTTTGCACAAAATTAGCAATAAGTTCTTTGCTTTTTGTTTCTTGTTTTTGTGGCGGATGAGGGTAAATAATTGTTTCCTCTAACAAATCGCCTTGCGCATTTAAGATAACAAGTTTACAACCTGTTTTAAAACCAGGATCTATAGCTAGTACTCTTTTTTTACCAATAGGAGTGGCTAGTAAAAGTTGCTCTAAGTTTTTAGAAAAAACTTGTACGGCATCCATATCGGCTTTTAGTTTTATTTCTTTTAGTAATTCTTTTTCTAAAGCAGGTTTTAAGTTTTTACTATATGTGGTTTGAATTGCTTTTTCTACTAGCTTACTTGCTTGGTTTTTGTTTTTAGTAAAAACTTTATCAAGAATGGTTAATGCTTCGTTTTTGTCAAGTTTTAACCCCGAACTTAACACTCCTTCTTGTGTACCGCGTAAAATGGCTAATACTCTGTGCGAGGGTACACGTGTAGCTTTTTGCTCAAACTCAAAATAGGTTTTGTAAGTGTTTGCTTCTTGTTCTTTTTCTTTTTTTACTTTACAAGTTAATAAGCTGTTTCTTTTAAATAACCTTCGCAATTGGTTTTTTGCAAAAATGTGTTCAGAAATCCATTCGCTTATTATATCTAAAGCTCCTTGTAGCGCTTCCTCTTCGGTAGTAATAGGTTTTTTTAGAAAACGATGTAAGTTAAAATCGTTTGTTTTTTGCGACATTATTATTTTAGCAAGTGGTTCTAAACCATTTTCTCTTGCAACACTTGCTTTGGTTTTACGTTTAGACTTGTAAGGAGCAAATACGTCTTCAAGCTCTTTTTTATCCCAACATTGGTGTATCCTGTCTGTAAGACTTGTATCGGTTATTTTTAACTCGCTTAACGTTTCAAGTATATGTGCTTTTCTTTTAATAAGCTCATTTACAAGTAAGGCTTGTTTCTGAATGTTAAAGATTTCAAAATCTTCTAAACCACCTGTTTGGTCTTTACGATAGCGCGCAATAAACGGAATTGTAGCTCCATCGTCTAATAAGTTTAAAACGGTAGTTACTTTACCGTCAGGTAAATTGGTAAGTTTTGCTACTTGTAAAGCAGTATCAATAGTCTTCATCATCAACTGTATTTTAACAGTTGTAAATATAGTTGTTGCGTTTCTTTAATTTTAAATAAAGTAAGATATTTGTAGTAGAGAGGGCTGTTTTGTATTTTGGGTATCAGAAGTTAGCTTACAGCAGATCTAAATTGTTACCTTGCATACGTTGTAAATTTTTAAAGATGAAAATGATTCATAATATTCGTTATTTTTTTGAAAAACACGGTTTTGATGTGTCTTCTAGATTTGCAGATAGGTTAGGAATGCGTGCGGTAAATGTACGTTTGTTTTTTATCTACATATCGTTTGTAACATTAGGAGTTTCTTTTGGTGTGTATTTAACACTAGCGTTTTTATTAAAATTAAAAGATATGATTCGTGCTAAGAGAACCTCTGTTTTTGATTTGTAGAAATGATGTTACACAGAATTTATAAAGGCTTCTTTTTCTTCGCTATAGTTATACTAATTGGAACTATAGTGTTTTTTACAGTGTTTAACCACAGTTTGTTAGATGCTTTTTTTATGACAGTAATAACCATTACAACTGTTGGTTTTGGCGAGGTACAACCATTGAGTTCTGGAGGTAAGTTGTTTACAGTATTGTTATTGTTAATGAGTGTTGGAGCCTACGGATATTTAGTAACGGTAATTTCAGAATTTTTTTCAAATAATATACTTATGGATGCGTTTCGTGTAAAAAGAGAATTAAAAGAAATAGCAAAGTTAGAAGGACATACCATTATTTGTGGTTTTGGTAGAAACGGAAGACAGTCTTTTGAAAAACTTAAAAAGTACAATAAAAAATGTATTGTTATTGAGCAAAATGAAGCGTTGATAGAAGATCCTTTTTACGAAGATATACAATTTGTAAAAGGAGATGCAACCAACGATGATGTTCTTAAAAATGCAGGTATCGAAAAGGCATCTCATTTAATAACAGCTTTGCCTTCGGATGCGAATAATTTATATGTAGTATTATCTGCACGTCAAATAAATGCAACGTTAGATATTGTAAGTAGAGCGAATGATGAAAATGCCACTAAAAAGTTAAAAATAGCAGGGGCAAATCATGTAATTATGCCCGATAAATTAGGTGGAGATCATATGGCTGCTTTATTAGTAACACCTGATTTGGTAGAGTTTGTAAACAGAATTAATATGGAAGGAGATTCCAATGCAAATCTAGAAGAGATAGGTGTAGATGAACTTCCAAAAGAGTATCTAAAAAAATCGATAAGAGATTTAGATGTGCGAAAAAACTCTGGATGCAATGTTATTGGTTTTATTACCGAAGACGATGAATATATTGTAAATCCATCTTCAAAAATGATTTTAGAACCACATTGCAAATTAATTGTATTGGGTCGCCCAGATCAGATAGAAAAATTTAAAGAGGTTTACGAGTAATCAAGCGAAGATGAAAAGAGGAGTACTTGTTTTAATTTTTACGATGCTAAGTGTAAAAAATATACATGCTCAAAACTTTACATCTAATGGAGGCTTTTTAGTAAAAACACAGTTTACTTTTGGTAACCAAAATAAGTACCTAAAAGTAGGGGTTTCTGCAATTGGTACTTTGGGCTACAAAAAAATAAGGTCAGAACACAATATATCGTTGGCTTTGTATAAGAGTTACAAAAGACATACATATTCAGAAAAAGGTATAGGGAAAGTGTTTGAGTTTTTTTCGCTTATAGGAAGTGGAGAAAACAGAAACTTATTAGGAACAACTGTTAGTAACCAAAATAGTGTGTTTGTTTTTAATCGTAAGTACAAATCTAATTTTAGAGGGATTGGATTTGGGGTCGAAAAAGAAATATACCCAGATAAATTAGCAATGTATGGCGTAAGACGCGGGAAATTGATTTTTCGTGTTAGCCAAAATCACTCAAGTTTTTACATTACTTTTTTAAACGATTTGCAATTGGGTAAAATATTTTACGGAGAAGCAACCGATTTTGGAGAAACAGGAAGCTTGTATGTGGGGTATTCTAAAATAGAGACTAACAATCAACTTTATCAAACAGGTATTGGAATTACAATGTTTACACCTCCGGCAAATTATAGTTTAAGCCCTAGAAATATTGTGAATTCTTCGCATGGAAGAAAAAATGTATGGTATACGCCGTCTCATATTCCTAATATATTTTACGGAAATATGTTTTTTACCGCTACCTATCAGAAAGATTATTTCGGAATGCATGG
This sequence comes from Wenyingzhuangia sp., assembly GCA_020628175.1. Next base: position 6,456 of record JAHDFK010000018.1, on the reverse strand, counting down.
TAAATTGGGTATCAACAGTCAGAAAGCGGGTGCTTATATACAAAACAAACTACACGATGGTTTTGGATTGAATCCTAGATATCCTTGGAAAACGAGTACAAGAGATAAAATTTATTATGAATTAGATACTAATATATTCTATGCAAACTAATTTCGTAAAACTTTTATTGTACGTATGCTGTATTTCTATGTTAAGTAGTTGCGTAGTAAAAAAAACAACCAAGTTGTTAGGTAATCAGAAGTCTTTTAGTAGTGTTTCGTATGAGTTTCATAATGAGCGTATCTTAAAAATTAAAGACGCTTCTGTAAAAGAAATTGAAACAGTTATTAAAGAGTTATCTCATCCAGAAAGAATACGAGTTTTACAATTAGATAGTTTGAATTTAAAAGCTTTACCCAAGAATATACTTAAGCTTTCAAAATTAGAACACCTATCGCTGGTATACAATCCAAAATTAAATTTTGATAAAGAACTCCATCAAATAGAGAATTTACCATTAGTGTTTTTAAATCTATCTAGCAATAAGTTAACAAGCATACCTAAAGCAATACCTAATTTCAAAAAGTTAGAAGATTTAAACCTTTCGTACAATCGTATTCATAAAGGAGCTGATTACGAAATTTTAGCGAAACTTGAAAAATTATCACTCTTATGGTTACAACATAATCAACTTGATGAGATACCTCCAGAAATTGGAACGATATCTGGTTTGAAACGTTTGTTTTTAGATCATAATAATTTAAAAAATCTTCCAGATAAGTTACAGCAAATCAAACATCTTAGAGTTGTTCATATCGGACATAATTTGATAGAGACATACCCGGTAGTGTTTAATAAAATGAGAAGTTTGGTTTTAGTACATTTAAACAATAATAAAATATCAAACCTATCTAAAGCTTATGCAAAAGAAAAATTTTGTTCCAAAGGATTAGTTTTAACAGATAATCCATTAGATGCAACAGAGAAAAAATGGATTCGTAAGAATTTTAAAAATTATTTTTTATTAATCCTTTAACATCGTAATTCTCTTAAATAGGAGTAACAACCTATATATAATTAATATATTGCGTCTTCAATACCTACTATATTTTAGAATTTATACTTTATGAAAAAATACATTGCAATACTTAGTGCATTTTTATGCTCTTTAGCGACTTATTCTCAAGAAATGTCTATCGATGAAAAAATAGAATCGGGCTTTAAGCCATTTGCAGATTGGGTGGGATCGGTTGTTTTTTATGCAGTTTCAATAGCAGGAAATTCAGTGCCTATTGTGTTGATTGTGCTTTTAGGAGGTGCTTTGTTTTTTACCTTATATTTTAAGTTTGCCAATGTAAGATTGTTAGGAGTGGCCATTCATGCTGCTAAAGGAACTTACGATGATGTAGATCATAAAGCAAACAATGTAGTAGCTGGAGATCCGACACCAGGAGGAAATATTATGGAAACTCCTAAAAACGAGGAAATCATAGGAGAGGTTACACATTTTCAGGCGTTAACAGCTGCTTTGTCTGCTACTGTAGGTTTAGGTAATATAGCAGGAGTTGCCGTAGCCATTGCCATTGGTGGGCCTGGGGCTACTTTATGGATGATATTGGCAGGTTTTTTAGGAATGTCAACAAAACTAGTAGAGGCTACGCTAGGAGTAAAGTATAGAGAGGTTGGAGAAGACGGAAAGATTTATGGAGGACCCATGTATTATCTTAAAACAGGTCTTAAAGAAAAAAACTTAGGAGGTTTAGGAAAGGTATTGGCAGTATTGTTTGCCATTTTTGTAGTTGGTGGTTCGTTTGGAGGAGGAAATATGTTTCAAGCAAATCAGGCAACCGCACAAATGAAACAGTTATTTGGTATAGAAAACGGTTTTTGGTTTGGACTTGTAATGGCTGCTTTGGTAGGTGTTGTAATTATTGGAGGTATAAAACGTATTGGTAGAGTTACCGAAAAAATAGTTCCTTTTATGGGGATTATGTACATAGGAGCAGCAATTATTATTTTAGCAATGAATATTACAATTCTTCCTGAAGGATTTGCTCAAATATTTTCTGGAGCGTTTAACGGAGAGGCTGTTGTAGGTGGAGCTATTGGTGTAATGATACAAGGATTTAGAAGAGCTGCATTTTCTAACGAAGCAGGTGTGGGATCTGCATCTATTGCACATGCTGCTGTGAAAACCCGTTTTCCTGCCAGTGAAGGTATTGTAGCCTCTATAGGTCCTTTTGTAGATACGGTTGTTATTTGTACTATGACTGCTTTGGTAATTGTAGTTACAAATTTAAAAAGTAATTTATTTACTTACGGAAATTTAGAAGGGAGCAATGTAGTTATGAATGCTACGGGAGAAAAATTAGGAGGAGTAGATTTAACTTCGGTAGCTTTTGATTCGGCCATTCCTCATTTTTCTATATTGTTAACAATTGCTGTTATATTGTTTGCATTTTCTACGTTACTATCATGGTCTTACTACGGTATACAGGGATGGAAATATTTGTTTGGAAAAGGAAAAATAGCCGATTTTACATATAAATTCTTATTTTTAGTATTCGTAGTTATAGGTTCTTCATCAAGTTTAAATTCGGTGGTCGAGTTTTCTGATGCCATGATTTTTGCGATGGTGTTTCCAAACATTATAGGGCTGCTACTGTTAGCGCCCAAAGTAAAATCAGAATTACAACGTTACTTAACTGCTATTCGTTATAAAAAGTAATACAGCATAAGATGTTAAATTTTAAATTCCATTTTGAGTACTCTAAGAGTCAGCAAAATGGAATTTTTGTTTTAGTAGGTCTTATTGTAATTTTTCAAATTATTATTATGTGTGATTTTTTTGGAGATCATCAAGCAGAGATAGAGTCAAGCCCAATTACAGATTTGATAGAAAAACGGTTAGACAGTTTAACTAATTTAAACCGGAAACAACAGAAGTCGAGTTTCAATCCTAATTATATATCCGATTACAAAGGTTATCAGCTAGGTATGTCGTTACAAGAAATAGATAGATTGCATGCGTTTCGAGAAAAAGGTAAGTATATTAAGAGTGTTGCTGATTTTAAAAAAGTCACTTTAGTTTCTGACTCCTTATTAAAAGAAATAAGTCCATTCTTTAAATTTCCTACTTTTAAAAAATCAACCAAAAAACAATTTACAACCAGAGCTGTTATTGTTGTTAAGGACATCAATACGGCATCGGTAGATGATTTAAGTAAGGTTTCAGGAATAAATTATAAAACTGCGAATACGATTGTTAAATATAGAGCGTTGTTAAAAGGCTATACTTTTTTAGAGCAATTAAACGAAGTATGGGGGCTTTCTAATAAAGCTTTGCATCATCTAAAAAAAGAATATAAAGTACTATCGAAACCCAATATTCGCAAAATAAATGTAAACAAAGCTTCGGTAAAAGAGCTAAGTAGCATTGTTTATATAAATTATAAACAAGCTAATTCAATTGTGGAGTATAGAAATGAATTTGCAGAAATTCAGAATTTAGCAGAATTAAAAACAATTAGTAATTTTCCTGTAGATAAATTTGACTTAATAAGTTTATATTTGCAGGCTGATTAAAAAACTAAAACTTTTTTGAATGAATTTTGAGACAAATGAAACCCAAAAAATGATTGCAGAATCTATTAAAGATTTTGCTAAAATCCATATCACACCTAATATTTACACATGGGATGAAGCTCAAACATTTCCGGTAGATTTATTTAAGAAGTTAGGAGAAATGGGTTTTATGGGAGTTTTAGTTCCAGAAGCTTATGGAGGTTCGGGTTTAACATATCATGAGTACATTACCGTTATCGAAGAAATTTCAAAAGTAGATCCTTCAATTGGTTTGTCTGTTGCCGCGCACAATTCGTTGTGTACAGGGCATATTTTACAATTTGCAAACGAAACGCAAAAGCAAAAATGGTTGCCTAAATTAGCAACGGGAGAATGGATTGGTGCTTGGGGGTTAACAGAACATAACACAGGTTCTGATGCCGGAGGTATGAGCACGACAGCTGTTTTAGATGGAGATGATTATGTGTTAAACGGAGCAAAAAACTTTATAACGCACGCCATTAGTGGAGATATTGCTGTGGTAATTGCTCGAACTGGTAAAAAAGGAGATTCGCATGGTATGACTGCTTTTGTGATAGAAAAAGGAACGTCAGGTTTTAGTTCAGGAAAAAAAGAAGATAAATTAGGAATGCGCGCTTCGGAAACTGCAGAGTTGGTTTTTGATAATTGTAGAGTGCCTAAAGAAAATATTTTAGGAAAAGTTGGAGAAGGATTCATTCAGTCTATGAAAGTTTTAGATGGAGGAAGAATTTCTATAGCAGCCTTGTCTATAGGTATTGCAAAAGGAGCTTACGAAGCTGCTTTAAAATATTCTAAAGAAAGAATTCAGTTTGGAAAACCAATTTCATCTTTTCAAGGTATTTCGTTTAAGTTAGCAGATATGGCTACCGAAATAGAAGCCTCAGAATTGTTAACACACAAAGCTGCGGCTAAAAAAGAAAAAGGTGAAAAAATGACAACTATTGGAGCTATGGCTAAAATGTATGCTTCAGAAACCTGTGTTAAAGTGTCTAACGAGGCAATACAAGTACATGGAGGTTATGGATACACAAAAGATTTTCCTGTAGAGAAGTTTTATAGAGATAGTAAGTTGTGTACCATAGGAGAGGGAACTACAGAAATTCAGAAATTAGTTATTTCTAGAAATATTTTAAAATAATAGTTTTAATTAAGTAATTAGAACTATCTTTGCAGTCCAAAATTAGAAATAAAACACTTAAAATATATCATGACGATGAGAGGAGGTGCTAATATATGTTAATCATTCCAGTAAAAGACGGAGAGAATATCGATAGAGCGTTAAAACGTTTCAAAAGAAAATTCGATCGTACGAAAACAATGAGAACTTTACGTGAGCGTCAACAGTATAATAAACCATCTGTTTCAAACCGTAAACAACGAATTAAAGCTGCATACGTTCAGCGTTTAAAAACAAACGAAGAGCAAGCTTAATAAGCTTTTTAAAAACCCTGTGAATTTTCACAGGGTTTTTTGTATTTTAAGACTTTATACCTGCAAATGAAACTACTCGATAAGTTTATAGATTATTTACAAATAGAAAAAAACTATTCAAAACATACCGTAACAGCATATCAAAAAGATATTCGTGATTTTTTAGACTTTGTAGTTGCTACTTTCGAAGAAGATTCTATAATTAAAGTGCAAACTACTTATATGAGATCTTGGATTGTTGCCTTAAAAGAAGCCCAATTATCCAATCGATCTATAAATAGAAAGATAACCTCTATAAAAACATTTTATTCTTTTTTAATAAGAATACAAGAGTTAAGAAGTAATCCTTTTGAATATCAAAAAAGTTTAAAGACAAAAAAAGAAGTGATAGTGCCTTTTTCTGAAAGAGAAATCGAAGAAGCGATGCTGATAACGGATGATGACGATATTGTGTATGAGCAAAAACGAAATAAATTGATGATTCATTTATTGTATGCATCTGGAATTCGACAAGCGGAGTTGTTAAATTTAAAAATAGAAGATGTATCTATTTCCGAAAAAACAATAAAGGTTTTAGGAAAGAGAAATAAAGAACGAATTGTGCCTTTATATGATGCTGTTGTAAGTGAATTTAAAGAGTATTTAGAAGAAAGGTTACAAGTTTCTTCCGCAGAAAATTGGTTTTTTGTAACCAAAAGAGGTGGTAAATTGTACAATGCACTTGTTTATCGCGTTATAAATTCTTATTTTAGTAAGGTTACTACGAAACAGAAAAAGAGCCCTCACGTGTTGAGACACTCTTATGCAACAGATATGGTTAGTAATGGTGCAGATTTAAATTCGGTTAAAGAGTTGCTAGGGCATTCGAGTTTAGCCGCAACGCAAATTTACACGCACAATAGTCTAGACAAATTAAAGCAAGTTTATAACCAAGCACACCCTAGAAGTGCCAAAAAAAAATAAATTATATGAAAGTAATAACTCAATCAGTAAATTTTACAGCAGATAAGGATTTAATAACGTTTGTAAACAAAAAGGTAGAAGGTTTAGGAAAGTACCATGATAAAATTGTAGATGCCGAGGTGTATTTAAAGGTGCAACAAACAAGTGAAAAAGAGAACAAAGTAACTGAGTTAAAGCTAAATATACCTGGACATGATTTAATGGTAAAGAAAGAATCTAAGACTTTTGAAGAAGGAATTAGTTTGTGTGCAGATTCTATGAAAAGACAAGTAACTAAGATCAAAGAAAAGGAAAGAGTAATGCAACATTAAAAAAAACGAAAATTAAGTTTAAAATGTTTTGCATGATATATAAAACTTTCTAAATTTGCAGTCCGTTAAGATAGCGGACTGCTTTTTTTATGAAGCGGTTCTAAATTAACAAAAAGCCGATATAGCTCAGCTGGCTAGAGCAGCTGATTTGTAATCAGCAGGTCG
>JAHDFK010000017.1 GCA_020628175.1 Wenyingzhuangia sp. | reverse complement strand
ATCTGTTTTTAACTACAAAGATACATTTATCCCCAAGTTTTTAGCTTGAGCCGTTATTTAACTTATCTATCATAATAGATTTATCAATATTAGATTGGGTATATTCACTTGAATAGCCAACATTCTATCGTGATATCCAACTTTGCAATACTTTTAAAATTGATTAAAAACACTCAAATTGAGTGTAGTGTTGATGTGTGTTAGTTGTTATCTTTGAGAAAAGAAAAAAGCTTAGATTGCTATAGAAAAAGTATTTTAAGATTGTTATGGAAAAGCTACATCCCTCATTTGATTTCAAATGAGGGATTTTGTTTTTATATATAGTATTGTTGTTGTTGAGATCTCCAATTGTGTTGGAGGTGATGTTATTTATAGATAAGATTTAGGATTTTTACAGATACAAACATACTTCGCTTTATTCAAATTGATATTTACAATATTTTAGTATAATGCGTTAGTGATTGACGGGTATGTTTGAACTCTTTTTGAGGTACGAAAAAAAGTGAGTACGGAAAGCACGACCCGATAGGGGAACGCCAAAATAAATACTATAAAAAAAGCTGTAAAAATTAATTTACAGCTTTTTATGTTTATGTAAACACTTATTTTAAAATAAGGCTTTGTGTGTTGGACTGAATGAATCTATTTTTCTGATTTTTATATCTTTAAAAAATATTTCGGCAGCCTCGCTTTGCAGTTGTATTTTTCCTTTAGCTAAAGGGATATTGTTACCTTGTTTGTCTATGTATCTTGAGTTTTGTAGTATCATTACAACTTCTCCATTTACAACATGTAAGCTTTTATCTCCAAAACAATACAAATCTAGAGTATTCCATTGGTCATGAGCTTTTTCGAAATTACCACTTCTCATACAGTAGTTTCTATATTTACTATTCATGCTAAAAGGTAAAAAATCTTGAGATTTATGTGCAACAGGATCTAAGTTTGATTCGGGCTTATAAGCTCTAATATCTATTGCTGAATTTGCTTGACTCCAAAAATCACCTGTATGACCTTCCATAATTTGAAACTCTTGTGATAACATCCATGACCTCCAATATTCAACAGCCATAGGTCCTACAGAATGGTACAAAATACCTGAATCTTTTAATAAATTTTTTCTGTAAGCCCATGTTTTATCACCCCACTTGTATTTTAATTGAAAATGGTAGTTTTCGTAATCGTTTTTGGTTATTAAGCATCCGTAATATTCTCCAGAATTTTTAATAATTGTAGCTCCAGATTGGTCTTTTACAGTTGTAAACACATTGTAACCTGGTTTGTTTGTCCCTATAGGTTCTATAAGCTTACCTTGTTTGTCTTTAGGTTGTGAACCATCGTAACCAGGTTGGTGTTGATAACCTAAGTAGGTATCCCATTGGGTAAGTTCATTGTCTATTAAATTTTCCCATGCGTGTGTTGCATAAGAGTCTTTAGGTTTTAGTTCTTTTTTAACATTACACGATATTAGAAGTACTAGTAATGGAAAAATTATTTTTATAATTCGCATGATATTTAGTTTTATAGTTTATTTATATTCCTAGTATTTTGTGTAGATGCTCTTTGTCTACATTTGTAGCAGCAAAATCATCAAAACTTTTGGTAGTTGTTTCTATTAATTGTTTGTAGATGAATGGTGCTCCTTCTTTTATACCTTGCTCTAAAGATTTGATGCAACATTCCCATTCTAAAACAGCCCATCCATCGTAACCATATTGTGTTAATTTGCTAAAAATGGTTTTGAAGTCTACTTGTCCGTCTCCTAAAGAACGGAATCTACCTGGTCTATCGATCCAATCTTGATAACCACCATATACACCAGATTTACCTGTTGCATTGAATTCGGCGTCTTTTACATGAAACATTTTTATGTATTCGTGGTAAAAATCTATGTATTGTAAATAATCTAGTTGTTGTAAAACAAAATGACTCGGATCATATAATATTTTTACGCTTTTATGATTTCGAGTAGCCTCTAAAAAACGTTCAAAAGTTATTCCGTCATGTAAGTCTTCTCCAGGATGAATTTCATAACATAGTTCTACTCCGTTATCTTGACAATGATTTAATATAGGTAACCATCTTTTAGCCAATTCTTTAAAGCCTTCTTTTACTAATCCTTTAGGCCTTTGAGGCCATGGATATACAGTGTGAAACATTAGAGATCCTGAAAACGTAGCCATAGGTTTTATACCCATATGTTTACTTGCCGTTGCTGCATATTTAATTTGCTCTGTTGCCCAAACGGTTCTTGCGGCATTATTTCCTTGTACATGCTTGGGTGCAAAACCATCAAACATATCACTGTAAGCGTTATGAACTGCTACAAGTTGCCCTTGGAGGTGCGTAGAAAGTTCTGAAATTTCTAGACCAGCTTCTGCCACAATTCCTTGTATTTCTTGACAATAATCTTTGTGCAAAGCAGCTTTCTGAATATCGATAATTCTAGTATCCCAAGTTGGTAATTGAATAGATTTATAGCCTAAAGCAGCTACTTGTTTACAAATATCTTTTAAATTGTTATAGGGAGCTTCATCACCAAGTACTTGTGCTAAAAATATTCCTGGGCCTTTTATTGTACTCATATTATTTTGTTCTTTTTCTGTTATTTTTAGTTTAGTAGGTAACGGGTGTCCAAGTATTGTTGTTTTCTGATGAAGTTACAACAGCATCTATTAAAGACATGCTATGTAAGCCATCGTCAATTGTAGGGTAATCGAAAACAGGATTGTGAGCTTCTTGTTTGTGATGTGCTCTAAGTGCCATTGCAAAATTTCTATAGATATTTGCAAACGCTTCTAGATAGCCCTCTGGATGTCCGCTTGGAAGTCTTAAATGCTCCAATGCTTCTTCAGATAGGTATTGATTGTTAACTCCTGATCTTAATTTTTGTTGTGGATTGTTTAACCATTTTACATGTAAAGAGTTGTTATCTTCTTGAGACCATTGTACACTTCCTTTTTTACCATATACATTGATTTTAAATCCATTTTCTTCGCCAGCAGATATTTGTGAAGCCATTAAAATACCAGGTGTACCATCTTCAAATTTTAATAAGATGTTTGCATCGTCATCTAAACTACGACCTTTAACTACCTTATTTAATTGTGCGAGTACGTTGTTTATTTTTAAACCACTAACATATTCTGCTAAATGGGCAGAATGCGTACCAATATCTCCATAGGTACCACTTTTCCCACTTTTACTAGGGTCTGTACGCCATGCGGCTTGTTTTTGGTTTGTATCCTCAATTTTTTCTGTTAGCCAATCTTGAGGGAAAGTTACAACTACTTTGGTTACTTTTCCAATTTCATTGTTTAGAACCATTGCTCTTGCTTGCTTTACCATTGGGTAACCACTATAGGTAAATGTAATAGCTAACGGAAGTTTTGTTTTTTGTACAAGTTCTTTAAGTTGTAATGTTTCGTCTGTAGAAAAAGAAACAGGTTTATCTATAATTACGGGAAAACCATTTTCTAAAGCGAGCTTAGCAGGGGCAAAATGTAAATGATTAGGAGTTACGATAGACACAAAGTCCATACGTTTGTTTTTTGGCAATTTAGCTTCCTGTATCATCATTTCTTGAAAAGAAGGATAACAACGATCTTCATCAATAAAAAGAGATTTTCCTGTTGCCAAACATTTTTCATGCGTACTACTAAAAGCACCACAAACAACTTCTATTTGCCCATCAAGATTAGCAGCCATTCGGTGTACAGCACCTATAAATGCATCTTTTCCACCGCCAATCATTCCCATTCTTAATTTTCTGTTTTCCATTTATCTGTATTATGATTTTCTTTTTAGTACTATGTGTAAGGTTCCGAAAGCAATAATTAATATTGCAGGTAAAATAGCCATTAATCTTAGTGTTTCTGATCCTGTTATATTGGTATCCATAAAATTACCCATAATAGGCAATACTAACGAAACAGATAACATACCAGCACCTCCCATAAGCGATAGACCTAAAGCACCACTTTCGGGTATTTTTTCGGCAACAAAACTCAACATTGTTGGCCAGAAATAACAAACTCCTATAGCAAAAACAGCCGCTGCAAAGAATATTGAAATTCCTGAAGTGTAACTTAAAAGAAGTAAACCTAAAAGTGAAAACACGGTTGATAATAATAGCATTAATGTTATGTTGATACGGTGAACAATTTCACCCGCAAAGAAACGACCAATAACCATAAGCCCATTGATAAAAGCTAAAATTAATAAAGGGGGAATTCCAGATTCTCCAAGTAGTGAAGAAATACGTTGTCCGGTTCCTAATTCTGTAGCAGCAGTTAAAAACATACAGAAAACCATGAAAAGAAATAGAGGAGATAAACATGCTTTTAGCATATTTTTATTACTAACATTTAATTTTACACGTTCTGTTTTAGGGAACTCTTTTCCATAAATCATACTTGTATATATTGCTAAAGGAATAAATAAGACTCCTACTAAAAACATCCAATGTAAATGTAAAAGATCTATAGTTATATATCCAATAACACTACCAATAACAATTCCTCCTGGAAACCAAACATGAAATCTATTTAACATTTTGGTTTTGTTTTCAGGAAACAAAGAAGCAACTAAAGGGTTACAAGCAGCTTCTACCATTCCGTTACCAATACCAATACATAGAGTTCCGGCAAATAAGGTCCAAAAATCTCTAGCAAAAAGAGTGATTGTTATACCTAATAAATGACCAATAAAAGCGAAGTTTAGAATTTTTTTCATTCCAAAATAATCTACCAATGGTCCTCCAATAAGCATGGCTAAAGTAAATCCCCAAAAGGCAGGACCAAAAGCAAAACCTATTTGTTCGTTTGTAAGATGGTAATCTGTTATAAATACCTCTTCTATTTTTGCACGTATAGCAAAAGTCATTGCAGTAGTAACTAAAGCAAAACAACTTGCTTTAAATAAGTTTGAGGCTGTTGAATTTTGTGACATAAATTAATAAGTGAAAATTAATATTGATAAGTTAAGTTTTTTTGAAACCACAATAAAACTAATTTTTTTTGTAGTTTTATCTGTTCAATATATTACAATGAATAAAGTTAAACATTTAATTAGTCCTTTTGAAGGTGAAAATGGTTCTGTTTTTCATGCAGATACTTGTTTGCCTCTTGTAGATGCTTGCGACCGTTCTATGGTAGAATTTAAAGCCTTTGCGAGGCATACCTATCCGGGAGAGCGTCTTTCTAAAGATACAAAAGGTTTAAATACTATAGGCTATTGGGATGCGCATTTTGAGCAAGATTGGGGTTTAGATTGGCATAGGAATGAAGGTGTGGAATTTCATTTTTTAGAATCTGGATCGATGCCTTATGCTGTAGAAAAACATGAAATAGAGTTGTCGGCAGGTGATTTTACAATTACACGTCCTTGGCAACAGCATCGTGTTGGAAATCCAAGTATTGGTTTGGGAAAGTTTTATTGGATAATCCTGGATGTAGGGGTACGTCGCCCTCATCAAAAATGGGAGTGGCCTGATTGGATTGTACTTTCAAAAAGTGATTTAGATAGATTGACATTGTCTATACGTCAAAACGAGCAGCCTGTATGGAAAACCACTCCTGAAATTAAAGACTGCTTTAAGAAAATTAACGGTGTTTTAAATGATGGGATAGAAGATCCTTCGTCTAAATTAAGGATTTACATAAATGAACTGTTAGTGTTGATTTTGGATATGTTTGATAGAGGGAAGTTGGTGTTAAATGAGTCGTTAACAGATAGTTTGCGCTCTGCAAAAATATTTTTAAAAGAATTGGATAATGATCCTTCTTATAGGTGGACCATTGAAGAAATGGCGCAGTCGGCAGGTTTAGGTACGACTCGTTTTACACACCATTGTAAGCAGTTAACAAACTTAACACCAATGCAAGTACTTACTAAAAAAAGATTAGCAATGGCTTGTGATATGTTGTTAAAACAACCCGACTTAAGTGCTTCGGAAGTAGCCTATAATTGCGGCTTTTCTACAAGTCAATATTTTACAACAGTTTTTAAGAAGTTTTTAAAAACTACACCTCAAAAATACCGTTCAGAATCAAAAATAAATAAATTAAAGAATAATGAATATCATTAAAATCAAAATAATTTTGAGTTTGCAATTGCTAATCTGTTGTTTAGCCTATTCTCAAAAAAATACATCGCCGTTAAAAGCATTAATTTTAGACGGTTCTAATAATCATTATGTATGGCCCAAAACATCTTTAATGATGAAGGACTATCTTGAGAAAAAAGGGCTTTTTGAGGTTGAAATAGAACGATTAGATACTGTTTGGAAAGGGTTTAAATATTTTTCAGATAGACCAGAAGCGCATGATTATTTTTTATCGGAATTCCCTATGGATACTATAAAACGACCGATTGTAAAGGATGCATATACAACCACGGATTTTAAGGTAGATTTTAAAAAATACGATTTAGTGGTTTCTAATTTAGGGGCTTTTACACCTAGTTGGTCTAAATGTATGCAACGTAAATTCGAATCATATATGAAAAAAGGAGGTGGACTTGTTGTTGTCCATGCAGCGAATAATGCCTGGGGAGATTGGGAAGAATATAATAAAATGATAGGATTAGGAGCTTGGGGAGATAGAAATACAACCACAGGGCCTTTTGTTTATGTTGAAGAAAACGGAGAAGTTAAAAAAGATACTTCGGCAAGAGTTTGTGCTTCGCATGGTAAAGAATATGAATTTGTAATACAGCATAGAGAACCTGAACATCCTATTTTAAAAGGATTGCCTAAAGAGTGGTTGCATACAAAAGATGAGCTTTACGATCGTATGAGAGGTCCTTTTATAAACGCAACCATATTGGCTACTGCTTATGCCGATGTGGAGTTTAATGATCCATGGTATGATAAAAGTATTAAAGGTACAGGTAAACATGTACCAATGCTTTTAACGGTAAATTATGGGAAAGGAAGAGTGTTTCATAGTACGTTAGGACATTTTGATTATTCTATGGAATGCGTTGGGTTTATGACAACATTTCAAAGAGGTGCGGAATGGGCAGCAACAGGGAGCGTCACTCAAAAAATTCCTAAGGATTTTCCGAATAAAGAATTTTCAAAATCTAGAAAATGGAAGCCTATTTTTACGAATAATTCAAATTTAGATTCAAAAAACAATTAGTTCAAAATTTTTTAGTGAAAAAAAATGAACAAAAGTAAAATGATAATTAAGGATCTTTGTTATATCATTGTATGGTTTTAAAAAAAATAAAGAAAATGATTACGAGGTTTTTGATAGTGTTTTTTCTGATTACTCTTGCTTCTTGTGAAGAAGATAAGGATACTTTTGAAATTATTCCAGTTAAAAAGGAATCTGCTGTTATTGATTTAATGTCTTTAAATCCAGAGTTACCCTCATTTGTATCTGTAGACGATACAACACCAGAGGATATGCAATGGGAAAAAGTAGAAGAGATGTCTGATGAATTTGATACTTGGGATGCTGATAAGTGGACAAATTCCTTTTGGAATTATGGAGGAACTCCTGTATCGATGAGAAAAGAAAATTCAAGCGTTGTTGATGGAAATTTGTGTATAAAAGCAACATTGGACCCAAATCCTAACACACCACTTTGGTTTAGAACAGCACGTGTACATTCTACAACAAAAATCAAGTATCCTATGTATACAGAGTGTAGTATGAAAGCTGCAAGTATTTCGGCCTTTAACACGTTTTGGATGAATAATGGAGATATTAATGATAGAGATGAAATTGATATTGTAGAAAACAACGTAAATCCTACAGAAGATTGTAGAGACCAAACAAACAAACCATCGGATTTTGCATGGACGCCATGGTTGTTTCCAACGCAAATGAATTCTCAGTATTTTATTGCTAAGAAAGGACGTACTGAAAATAGACACGGTAATTTTGATACACGTTTTTTATCTGATCAAAACCCGAATAAAGGGAAAAAATGGGATGAAACGTATCATATTGTAGGTGCATGGTGGAAAGATTCTAGAAATGTACAATTTTATTTAGATGGGGAAGAAGCTGGGAAAATTACAACTAGTCAGGATATGACTCTAGAGCTTGAATTGATTTTTGATTTATGGACAGCTGAACAATGTAATATTGGAGGTTTACCACAAAAAGAAGAATTAAATGATACATCAAAAAACACAATGCGTGTTGATTGGGTAAGAACTTGGAAGTTAAAAAGTAAATAATAATAAAATAATAATAGTTTATGATGAGTCAAGAAAGAAACAACAATAGAATGTCTACAATTTTAAAAATATGTTTGATAGCTATTTTTATGTTCGCAGGAACAAATGACGCTTTTTCTCAAAAATCTAAAAAAGGTAAAGAGGAACAAACTACAGAAGCAAGAGTTACAGGGCTAAGGTACATTTGTATTCATGTACTTGAGTTAGAGAAGACATTAAATTTATATAGAGAAATTTTAGGTTTTAAATTAGATAATGCAGAGGTGTTACATGGAGGACTTGAAGGGATGTTAGTGTTGAAATTAAGAGCTAATGATTTAGTGATTAGTTTATCGGTACCATCTCCAGAATCTATGGGGACTTATAAGAAGATAGGGAATACGAATCATAATCACTTTATGTTAAGAGTTAATGATATTGGACCTATTGGAGATAAATTGAAAGCCGCTGGTTACAAGTTAGAAAACGATAATTATACAAAAGATAAGTATACATTTTTTGAAGGACCAAACGGAGAGATTGTTGGTTTGTCTTCATGGAATTAGGAAAATAAATATTTAGGGGTAGAGTAAGTTGAAAGGGAAGCAAGGTTAGTGTGCTTCCTTTTCTTTTGTTTGATACTTAGGTAATTTTGATAGTTTAAAAAAGTTCCTGTTGTTGATTTCTTATATCAGTAAGTGTTTTGGGCTTTTTTAAATTGAGCTTAAGTTTTTTGTTTAAGTTTTCTATAAAATAAGAAGCTAATTTTACAGATTCTATTTCGGTGTTTTGATGTATGAAAAAAGAAAGACTCTTTATTCCTTTTTGATACCATATATTTATTTTTTCAATCCATTGATCTAAACGATCATAATCACTAGCGTGATTTGCACCTACAAAGCGAATAAATGGGGTGGGAGTGGTTAGTGCCATATGTAACAAATCGCGTCTTCCAGCAGTATCTGTTATTATATTAGTAATGTTATATTGTTGATAGGTTGAATAAAGTTTATTTGCTGTATGCGCTTGATGAAACCAATTAGAATGTCGAAGTTCGATAGCTAATGGAATATTTGAAGGCCATTTTTTTATATAATCTTTTAAGTTGTGTATTTGTGTAGGCGAAAAATCATGATGCATTTGTAAAAATACCATACCAAGCTTGTTTTGCAGCGGTTGTATGCTTTCTATAAATTTTTGATTTAGTGGGTAACAATTATGATGTAGTTGGTAGTAATGAGAAATATCTTGGTTTATTTTAGGGTAAAACTTGAAATCTTTGGGGGTTTTATGATACCATTTTTGATATTGTTCAGCTTCGTACAATTTGTAAAAAGTAGCATTAAGCTCTATACTATTAAATTGAGAAGCGTAATATCGAAGTTCATCTTTAATACCTTTTGGGTAAAAGTCCTTTAAATCTTGTTTGTTCCATTTAGCACAGCCTATTGTAAATTGTGTATTCAATTTGTGTTTTTCATCAAATACGGTTTGTGTAATAGGGTGATCATTTGGTAGATGAAATGAACAATTTTCAGGGTTTGGAACTTTACCAAATTGCATAATTTGTTTCGTTTGAATCATAAAAAAAGCATCTTATAAAAATAAGATGCTTTTTGATGTTTTATCTGAAATAAGGTTTCTTATTTTCTTGCAATAGCTTTTTTAGCAGCAGCAACTACAGCAGCGGCATTTAAACCATATTTATCCATTAATTGAGCTGGAGTACCAGATTCTCCAAAAGTATCGTTTGTAGCGACAAATTCTTGAGGAGTTGGATTGTTTAACGATAATGTTCTTGCAACACTTTCTCCTAATCCTCCTAAAAAGTTATGTTCTTCAGCAGTAACAATACATCCCGTTTTAGCAACAGACTCTAATATGATTTCTTCATCTAAAGGCTTTATAGTGTGTATGTTTATTACTTCTGCGTTAATACCTTGTTCGTGTAATTGTTCGCAAGCTTGTATTGCTTCCCAAACTAAGTGACCTGTAGCTACAATGGTAACATCGTTTCCTTCAGTCATTTTAATTCCTTTACCAATTACAAATTTATTTTCGTGATTAACGTCTGTAAATTTAGGCATGTAAATCGGTACAACGGGTCTACCAAAACGTAAATAAACAGGCCCTTCATGTTCTGCTATCGCAATGGTAGCAGCTTCGGTTTGATTGTAATCACAAGTGTTAATTACAGTCATACCTGGTAACATTTTCATCAATCCAATGTCTTCTAAAATTTGGTGCGTTGCTCCATCTTCTCCAAGTGTTAAACCAGCGTGAGATGCACATACCTTTACATTTTTATCAGAATAGGCAATAGATTGTCTTATTTGATCGTACACACGACCTGTAGAAAATCCTGCGAATGTACCTGTAAAAGGAATTTTTCCACCAATTGTTAAACCAGCAGCAATTCCCATCATGTTAGCTTCTGCAATACCAATTTGGAAAAATCTTTCAGGGTTTTCATCTATAAATTGATTCATTTTTAAGGAACCAATTAAATCAGCACATAGGGCTACTACATTTGGGTTTGTTCTTCCTAAATGAGCTAATCCAGCACCAAAACCTGATCGAGTATCTTTTTTCTCTGTGTAAGTGTATTTTTTCATTTTACAGTTCTAACATTTAATGTGAGCAAAAGTAATAATTTTAAATGGTTGAAAGTTAATAAAATTAGAAGTTTTTGAGTGTTGTATACAACTTATGTACTGGCATACCAACAACGTTATTATAATTTCCTTCTATTTTTTGTACAGCAACCATTCCAATCCATTCTTGAATACCGTAACTACCTGCTTTATCAAAAGGTTGATAGGTATTTATATAATGTTCTATTTCTTTACGAGTAAGTGGATTAAAGTACACTGTTGTAGTGTCTGTAATTAATTTTGTTTTCTGATTTGTTTTTAAGCAAATAGAGCTGATTACTTCGTGTTTGTTGTTGGCTAAAAGTGTTAACATAGCAACAGCTTCTTCATAATTTTTTGGTTTTCCTAAGGCCGTATTATTGGCCCATACAATGGTGTCTGCAGTAATTAACAACTCGTTGTTTTTAATAGGAATTGCCTTGGCTTTTAACTCAGATAGATATTCAGTTATAGCGGGACCTTGTAACTTTGAGTCGTAAACTTCGTTAGTATCTGCAGTTCTTATTTGATAGGGAATTTCTAAATCTTTTAAAAATTGTTGTCTTCTTGGAGATTTAGAGCCTAAAATGACGTTGTATTCTTTTAATAAATGGGATAACATACGAATTGATTTAAATAAATAATAAACTCCCTAAACTAAATGCCATTATCATTTTTAATAGCATACTTATTTTAGAATAATCGGTTTTTAATTTTGCTATTGATATTAAATAGAAAATATACAAAACAGGCGCTAAAATAATTGTAACTAAAAATAGTTTGAAACTTATTTTGGGTGTTAAAAATAGAATACACATAATGTAGCTTATCAAAATAGCAGTTATAATTTTGCAAATTAATAGCGTTCTTTTGGTTCCTATAACAATAGGGAGTGTGTTTAATTTGGCAGCATAGTCTCCATCAATATCTTCTAAGTCTTTTACAATTTCTCTAATTAAATTTGTAAAAAATGCAAATAAGCTAAATAGAACTATATTTCTTCTCATATCAAAAATAGGAGGTTTTGTGTAGAGTAAAAGGAGTAAAGTTAATGTTGTTAACATAGCAATGGTTAAATTACCTATAAACGGAATGCTTTTTAAGGTTTTGCTATAATAATACAATAGTAGAGGAATGGTACTTAAAAAGATAAGAAACCAGTAGTTTTGAGTGATAAAATAAATTATAAGAGAACTAATAAAAGCTACACCATTTAAAACCCAATACATGCGTAAAGCTATTTCGGGTTTGATATACTTATTGATAACTAACTTAGAAGGCTTGTTAATTTTATCCGTGGCAATATCAAAAATGTCGTTTATAATGTTACCAGCAGCTGCATATAAAAAAGTAATTGTAATAAAAAGAAATAGCGTGATGGTTACTTTTTTGTGTAGTATATAAAATACTAAAAATTGGCTTAAACCAATTAAGAAAAGGTTTTTAATTCGTATTAATTTAAGCCAATACATTTAATAGCTTTTTTTAATTCTATCAAGTGCAATTTTATTGTCTCTGTCTTTTATGGTTTGTCTTTTATCGTATAGTTTTTTACCCTTACACAAGGCTATTTCAAGCTTAGCATATCCTTTATCTGTTAAAAACATTTTAAGGGGTACAATAGTTAAACCTGAGTTCTGAACCTCTCTATGTAGTTTTTTTAATTCTTTCTTGTTTAAAAGTAATTTTCTTGAGCTTTTAGGTTTATGGTTGTAAGCATTTCCATATAAATACTCTTCAATAAACATATTAATAGCAAATAGTTCTCCTTGTTCGTTAAATTCGCAAAAACTATCGGTAATTCGAGCTTTACTCAAGCGAATCGATTTTATTTCAGTACCAGTTAGTACAATTCCAGCTACGTATTTATCTAATATTTCGTATTCAAAACGAGCTCTCTTGTTCTGAATATTAATTTTTTTCTGTGTCATAATTTATAATTCGTTAATTCTGTAACGAATATTCACTCCAAATTGTAAAAATTCTAGAGATGTTTTGGTAATTATATTTAGCTGAGGTCTCCAATCTAAACCTAGTGTTATCGGTGTTTTTTTAAATAAATATTCTACACCAGCTTCTCCGTTAACTCCTAAAATAAAAGGATCGCCTACAAAGGTAGACAAACCGGCTCCTAAATAATATTGTAACGATAATTTTTGAATATTGAATTCCTCAACTTTAAAATCGTACAATAAATTGGCGCCAATACCTTTACCAAACGTTATATCTCCATGTAAGCGAGTATTGTCATCAAAGTTTACAATACCGTCTATAGCAACACTGCTTTCTGCAAATGTACCTAAACGGATACCTATTTCTTGAGCATTTGCTTTTACAATTAGCATAAATATAAAAGCTACAATTAATTTTTTCATTCGTTTGTTTTGATAGGATAAAAATACAAAGAATTGTAGAAGTTCAAATGGATGTTTAAGAGTAAAAGTGAAAATACTAGAGATATACGAGTGTTTTTTTACGATACTATTCCAATAACTAAGTTATTAAGTTTTGAAACTCATAAATATCTCTATACATAAATATTTTTATACGTAATTTTATACGTAGTTTTGATTAAGGTATAAGGAGTGTTTATTGTAAAACTATAGTCATTTATAGATTAAATAAGTCCTGGCCAAAATATAAAATGCAAATATTTTGGAAAAATACAATATGTTACGTATTTTTGTAAGTGTAAATACGTAGTTTTTTACGTGTTTGTAAGCGTTGTTAAGTATAACGCATACGTTCTACGAAACGAATATGTTTTCTGAAAATAAATTAAATAGTGTTGTGGTAATTGTGTTACTAGTGTTTTATTAAAGTTTTAACGCATCATAGTTTATTATAGTCAGGTTAAAGTTCAGTTTTATCATATTTTCCAAGTTACAGAAAACATAACGTATCGTAGAACATTTATTTACATTGTATTATCCTTTTTCGTATAAAATCGGAAAAGTTTTAATAG
This sequence comes from Wenyingzhuangia sp., assembly GCA_020628175.1. The sequence goes on along the minus strand of JAHDFK010000017.1, from coordinate 14,594 downwards.
TTTCTAGTTATTATTTCTTGTCATTTCATTAGTCAGGAATGACAAGATTTTTAATTTATTTCACGTACAAAATTGAAAAACCCTAGATGTAAGTCTGGGGTTTCTTTTTTGTACTTTTGCAACTCAAATAAAAAAATATGATTTCGGTAGATAATTTAGCAGTAGAATTTAGTGGGCATACGCTTTTTAAGGATGTTTCTTTTGTAATAAACGAAAATGACAAAATAGCCTTGATGGGGAAAAACGGTGCAGGTAAATCTACAATGATGAAGATTATAGCAGGAATGCAAACTCCAACAAGAGGAGGGGTGCGTTGCCCCAAAGATACCGTTATTGCTTATTTACCTCAGCATTTACTAATAGATGATGATTGTACCGTTGTAGAAGAAGCCTCTAAGGCTTTTAACGAAGTTTTTGAGATGAAAGCGGAAATGGAAGCGCTGAATAAAGCTTTAGAAACGCGCACAGATTACGAGTCTGAAGAGTATATGAAAATTATAGAGCGTGTTTCTGATTTAGGAGAAAAATACTATGCTTTAGAAGATATAAATTATGAGGCAGAGGTAGAAGTTGCTTTAAAAGGATTAGGATTCCATCAAGATGATTTTAACAGAGCTACATCTGAGTTTAGTGGTGGTTGGCGAATGCGAATAGAACTGGCTAAAATTTTATTAAAAAAACCAGATTTAATTTTATTAGATGAGCCTACCAATCATGTAGATATTGAGTCTGTTATATGGTTAGAAAACTTCTTATTAAACAAAGCAAAAGCGGTTATTGTAATTTCGCACGATAAAGCTTTTGTAGATAATATAACCAATAGAACTCTAGAAGTATCTATGGGAAAAGTGTACGATTACAAGGCAAACTATTCTCATTATTTAGAACTTCGAAAAGAGCGAAGAGCAAATCAGCAAAAAGCGTATGACGAGCAGCAAAAAATGATTGCTGAAAACAAATTGTATATAGAACGTTTTAAAGGGACTTATTCTAAGGCGTCTTCTGTAGCATCTAGAAAAAGAATGCTAGATAAGTTAGAAATTATAGAAGTTGATGAGGTAGATACTTCTTCATTACGCTTGCGATTTCCTCCTTCTCCAAGATCGGGAGATTATCCAATTAAAGTAGAAAACATGAGTAAGGCCTACGACGATCATGTTGTGTTTAAAGATGCTAATATGGCTATCCGAAGAGGAGAAAAAGTAAGTTTTGTTGGACGAAACGGAGAAGGAAAGTCTACCATGATAAAAGCTATTATGGGACAAATAGATTTTGATGGAGTTTGCGGTTTAGGACACAATGCTAAAGTTGGTTATTTTGCGCAAAACGAAGCATCTTTGTTAGATAATGATATTTCTATTTTCGAAACTGTAGATAATGTTGCAGTAGGAGATGTGCGTACCCAAATTAAAAATATATTAGGAGCTTTTATGTTTAAAGGCGATGATATAGAGAAAAAAGTGGGTGTTTTATCTGGAGGGGAAAAAACGCGTTTGGCTATGGTTAAGTTGTTGCTAGAGCCTGTAAATGTTTTAATTTTAGATGAACCTACCAATCATCTAGATTTACGTTCTAAAGACGTTATTAAAGAAGCTTTGCAAAATTTTGATGGAACTTTGATATTGGTTTCACATGATAGAGATTTCTTAAAAGGATTGTCTGAGAAAGTATTTGAATTTAAAGAAAAACGAGTGATTGAGCATTTTGAAACTATTGATGCTTTTTTAGAACGCAACAAAGTAGAAAACCTAAAAGAAATGAATTCTTAAAAGTTTAAAATAACTTCATAAAAAAAGCAGCCTTTGGCCGCTTTTTTTATGAAGTATAGTGTGTAAATTATTCTATAATTATTTTTTGTGTCACATTTCCTTTGTTGGTACTTACTTTAAGTACGTACAAGTTAGCTTGTAAGGCAGATGTGTTTAAAACAAGTGTATTGGTTTGCGTAGCGTTTGTCCATGTTTTTACACGTTGTCCTATAAAATTAAACAATTCAACTTTCGTAATAGCAGAAGTTCCAGCATTGGTTATTTCAATACTATCTTTTTCTGATTGAATGATGATTTTGCGTAATTCTTTTTCTTCAACACTTAATGTTTCTGTAGTTTTAAACGTAATAACAAAACGATCTGTATAGGTTCCTGGTGCAAGTGTTAGAGTAGCCTTGTCATTATTAATAATATATGATGCACCCGTTTCTTTATCTAGTAAGTAAACATCTCTATCTATATTTTGCCATTCATCAATAGTAATATCAATAGGGTTTGTTCTGTCTGTTGTAATTTCTAAAGGTATTTCTAAAGCATTAGTTATACTAGGAACTCCTAAAATAGAGAAGTTTCTAGTGTCGTTTTTAATTTTTAAAGATACGTTTGTAGAGTTTTCGTTAAATGAAACCGCATCAAAACCAGGTTCATAGGCTAACGAATTATTTTCGCTAAAACTAAGACCAAGTTGGTGGTGTAGTTTTAAATTATCGTCAGTGTCAAAATCGATACCTAGTTTTAACATAGGCATTTCGTCTAATTCTAGTTCAGTTGACGTTGTATTTACTTGATTGATAAATCTATTTTTCTTAGCCTTAAAGAAAACAGAATTACTAGCACTTTCTTTACGAATTTCTCTTTGGAAATTTCTGAATGTTATTGTACCTCCAGAGCTATTTCCTGAAACAAAGAAACCTTGACCAATAGCAATATAACGTTTTGGTTCTTTATATGTGTTACCTTCTCCAATTCTAGGAGTTCCATTGATTTCAGTATTGTTACTTGTTACTACATCAGCAGCTAATCCCATAGTAAGATTTCTAGTAGCGTAACCTCCTTGATAACCCGAAGCAAAATGTCCATTTTCACCTGTAGCATCATCTTCATTAACATGTTCCCAAAAGTAAAGTGTTCCATCTGTACTCGACAAATTATCTTCAATAAATTGATCTGCACGGATAGCAGATGTATAAGGGTTCCCTAATAAATAGCTTTCATCTGCTCCAATAGTAGTTGTTAAAAGACCGTCTTTAGGAGTTCCTTCAAAAACATAGTTTTGAGCTACACCTGTTCCTTTCATGGTGAATCCATCAGTAGCAGCTATTCTTCCTGTAGATTTTTTTAATTCAAAATTAGATACATTACTTTCATTACTTGCAAATGTGTAAATCCACTCGTTAGAAATAGAGATAGGGCTACTATTAGAGCCGTTAAAGTCATCAATAAAGTTTATTTCTTGATGATTACTTGACGAGGTAAAATTGTTAGTACCGTCTCTTAATACATCTGCAACAGAATAATCATTTTCTCCTATGGTTAAAACAGGAGACGAAAAATAATTATATCTAAAAACACTAGCGGTTTCAGAGTCTTGTTCTATCATTAATTTACCAGAACCACTCGCGTTACTTACACCTTCGTGTAATTGAACTAATTGTCCTCCGTTTCTTAGTCTTAATTCTGCATTAGTACCAATAAACAATTCATCCATAACAACTATAGAAGATCCACCAGAAGAATTTGTAAGTTTAAAGTTTTCATTAACGATAAGATTCCTTGTATTTAGAGTTGTTGATGCAATATAGTTTTGATTGATAATTACAGACCTTGAAAAGTAGGGTTCTCCGTTATTCCAATTTCCGCCAGACCTAGTAACGCTTCCAAATGCATGTGTACCTATATATTCATTATAATCTATGTCACTACCATCAACAATATCTTCAATTAAACTTAATGTTGGCGATTCAGCATGTCGAGAGGCTTGTTCTCCTGTACTCAAATTTCTACGTTCCAAAGCATCATCGTCTAAAAATAAAGTCCAATTGTTTTCTTCGTACTCTCTATTAGGTGTTATTACATCATCATTTCTAACGTAGCCCGTATTGTCTTGTATAGGAGAAATAACATCAACTCTGTTTTCCCAAGCATTAGAAAAAGTACTTGCCGATATAATTAAAATATCATCACCTCCTTCAAAGTCAGTAATAGCATCGTCTGTAGTAATCACACCTGTAGGTGTAAGTACAGCGCTAGAGTTTTTTATTAAAAACACACTTTTTGCTGTTATTTCTTCTGTTATTGTAAATGTAGCAGAAGGCGTTACATTGGTTTGATCTCCAGAAGTGTTTTTATACAAAGCTAAATTAATACTATTAGCAGGTAAATTTTCAGTAGTATGATTTGTTATTTCAATCCATCTTTCCGTTTCTCCAGCGTGAATTTGCGTAATCATAGCAGGTTTAAAACTAATAGGATCTACAGCTTCTAAGAAAACATCATAATCTTCAATTTCACCAGCTTGGTTGTCTAATGTACAAGAACTAGAAGGTTGGTTGTTGTGTTTTACAGCAATACGCATTCTTGTTTTTCCAGACTTTATATTTAGTGGGATTGCAATAGATAAATTAGCAATGTTAGGCGTAGCATTAGAAACGTTAATTAATTCGTTATGAATGTATTCATTTTCATCATCAAAATCTCCATCAATATTATAATCGATCCAAATATTTAAAGAAAGGTTATTAAAATTAGCCCCACCATAAGTTATTGTACCAGATAAATTTCCACCAGCATTTAAAGAAGTAGCTGTACCGTTATAATACTCATAGTTAGGATTGGTGTTGTCTGTAGTATTGTCTATAGTTCCAATAGAAACATTTTGAATATTGAATGTAGTATTAGTACCTACTTGTGTAGGAGTACAATACATAACCTCTGTAGTTGTAAAAAGCGATGAAGTAAATACAGCACAGTCGGCATCTACTTTTACTTGTATTTCATATTCAGTACCATTATTTAAACCAGCAATATCCACATTTGTATTTGTTGTAAGTACTTCTATCCAGTCAGAACTAGTAGGTCCAGTGGTAGGTCTGTATCTTAAAATAAAAGGTCCGGGATCAACAGCATCCCAAGATATTTTAGCAGTAAACTCTTCTGATCTATCTGCTACTAAATTGGTAGGAGTTGTAGGATCTGTTAATATAATTGTCTGTGGGCTAGTTACAGTAGTGCTTCCGCTTGTAAAAGACCAATTGATTGTATAAGTCCCTGGTGTTGTAAATATTGTTGTGTCGGTTGTGGTACCCTCTATCGTTTCATTACATTGATGATTAATTACAGGGGCAGTTGCTGTATATTCGCAATATGCATTTACAGTTTCTAAAGCTGGTGCTACAAAGTCTCCAGTATAAGGAGCTATGTTTATGGTTGTTGTACAAAAATCCGAAAGCCCATCCAAATCTGTAACCGTTAAAGTTACTGAATTTTCACCTAAATTATCACAGTTAAATTCTGTTTTGTCTAAAGATAAAATTAATTCGGAAGGAGTATTGAAGTTGTCAAAAGATCCGCTGTTAATTTGTTCGGGCGTAATAGTTAAGTTTCCTAATGAATTTAATGTGAAATTTGTTCTGTCATCTCTAATACATCTTGCTTGCGGAGGTGTTAAAACTGGTCGTATCTCAATGTCATAATCTTCGAACTCTCCTTGTTGACTGTCTAAACTAGTAGAATTAAAGTTAGTAGAGTTGTTGTGTTGTATACCTACTCGTAATCTTGAATTCCCTGTATAATTATAAGTGCTAGGAACTGTAAAAGTAAAAGGAATTGTGTGCGGAGTATTTGTAGGTTCTACAGCAGTGTAACTAATAATTTCTTCTTCAAGATCTATAAAATCTTCTCCATCTCCACTGTAGTCTATCCAAATTTTAATACCAACTCTATTGAAAGCGTTAGCTACGTAGGTTATACTTCCTGTATACTCTTCTCCAATGTTTAAAGGAGTTGATGTGCCGTTATAGTACGTATAAAGGTTTTCTGTATTGTCTGTTGTGTTATCAATATCGTTTAACGAAAAATTAGATATGTAAAAAAAATCGTTAGTTGTAGTACCTACTGAAGGTGCTGTGTATTGAGCATTTATTACAGAACAAATAATAAATGTAAATAATAAAAAGAGGTATTTTTTTTTTCATAACTTTTGAGTTTAGTTCGATATATAAAAAATACAGCAAATATTAGGCCGCTTTTTTAAAATGCAATGATCTGATTACAAATGTAATGAAAATAGCTGAGTTGTTTTTTAGTAACATGTGTTAGTTTTTTTAGGGATATGCTATTTTAACATGTGTTTAGAGTGTGGTTAATTTAATTTTAATAGACTTTGAAGAAGGCGTGTGGCTTAAATGAGCTGTTAGATTTATAGGAACCAAAGGATTTGATTCTGGGTAATAGGTAGCAACACACCCTTTAGGAATGTCATAGGGTACTACAGAAAAATGATCGACCTGTCTATGTACACCGTTGTAATTATTATAAAGGCTTATTTTATCACCTTTTTTTAAATTATTTTTTTGGATGTCTTCTTTATTCATAAAAACAACCATTCTTCCATTGTAAATTCCTCTATATCTATCATCTAATCCGTAAATAGTTGTGTTAAATTGGTCATGACTACGAGTTGTCATCATAATATATTCGTCGTTTTGTAACGAAATATCACTGAGTTTGTTAATGGTAAAGTTTGCTTTTTTATTGGGTGTGGTAAAGTTTCCTGTTCTCGATCCGTTAGGTAATTCGAAACCAATTGGTTGTTTTACACGTTCGTTAAAGTTATCAAAGCCCTCAATTGTTTTGGCTATTAAATCTCTAATATTGTTGTAATCATCTGTTAAAAAATCCCAATCAACTTTACTGTTTTTTAAGGTAGCTTTGGCAATATTGGCAACAATAACAGGTTCGCTTTCTACTTGTTTTGATGGAGGGTTTAAAACACCTTTACTACTATGAACCACTCCCATAGAATTTTCTACAGTTATAAATTGCGCTTTTCCGTTTTTTATAAATTTATCAGTTCGTCCCATAGATGGTAAAATAAGTGCGGTTTTACCAGTTGTTAAATGAGATCTGTTTAGTTTGGTAGATATTTGTACAGTTAGGTTACAATTTTCTAATGCTTTGGTGGTGTATTGGGTGTCTGGCGCAGCAGCCACAAAATTACCTCCCATACCTATAAATACTTTGACTTGTTTGTGGTACATGGCTGTAATGGCTTCTACAACAGAATATCCATGTTCTTTAGGGGGGGTAAAACCAAAATTCTCACTTATTTTATCAAGCAATGCTTTTGAGGGTTTTTCTGCAATTCCCATGGTTCTATCTCCTTGTACATTACTATGTCCTCTCACAGGACAAGTACCCGCACCTTCTTTAGCAATGCTTCCTTTTATTAAAAGTAAGTTTACAACTTCTTGTATGTTATCTACACCATTTACATGTTGTGTTAAACCCATTCCCCAACAGGTTATAATTTTATTGCGTTTTGCAATTAAGTCTACTAGAATATCAATTTCTTGTTCCGGAATTCCTGTTCTGGCGATAAGTTGTTGTAAATCGTTTTGTAATAAATCATTTTTAAACTCTTGAAATCCTGCTGTTTTGTTGGTAATAAATTCTTGATCGAGTATTTCTGGTTTTTTATCAGCGAGTGTAAATAGTTTTAACATCACAGCTTTTAACAAAGCCACATCTTCATTAATTTTTACTTGTAAATACAGATCGGCAATATCAGTACCTCCACCAACAATTCCTTTTAGGTGTTGAGGGTTTTTAAAGTTGATGAGTCCGGCTTCTTTTAAAGGATTTATAGCAACAACTTTTGCACCATTTTTTTTAGCTTTTTCTAATGCGGAAAGCATTCTTGGGTGATTTGTCGCAGGATTTTGCCCAAAAATTAAAATTAGCTCCGCCTTGTACAAATCGTCCAAAGTAGTAGATCCTTTACCAATACCAACGGTTTTAGAGAGTGCAACTCCACTTGATTCGTGGCACATGTTAGAACAATCAGGTAAGTTGTTGGTTCCATACATTCGTACAAACAATTGATATAAAAATGCAGCTTCGTTACTGGTTCTACCAGAAGTGTAAAAAGCTGCTTCGTTAGGATTGTCTAAAGCATTTAATTCTTTCCCAATAATTGTATTTGCCTCGCTCCAAGAGATAGGCGTATAATGCGTTTCGTTTTCTCGAACAATCATAGGATGTGTCAAACGTCCTTGTTGTCCTAGCCAATAATCACTTTGGTTTTTTAGTGTTTCAATACTATATTTTTCAAAAAAAGCAGGATCAACAACACGATCCATAGCTTCTTCGGCAATAGCTTTTACACCATTTTCGCAATATTCACCTAATTTAGACCGATGTTTAGGGTCAGGCCAAGCACACCCAGGACAGTCAATTCCATCTTTTTGGTTTAGCTTGTTTAATACTTTTAAAGATTTTTTTACAGACATTCTACTAAAAGCTTGGTCTAGAGAAATGTAAACAGCTTTAGCTCCTGCAGCGCTATTGGCTTGTTTGTCTATAAGTAAGTCTTTTCTTTTGTCCATAAGTATTTGTTTGTATGAATATGCTTGGTGTAAAAATAACAAAGTACAATACTATTGCTAAATAAATAAAAAAGTTACTACAAAATTAACCTGTTTTTGTTTCAAATTGATGACTTGTATTTATTTGATTTTTTCGAGTGTATTTTGTGCACTTCTAATAGCTCCTTCCATGTAGCCACTATAGTTTATAGAAGTTTCTGTACCTGCTATAAAAAGTTTGTTATTTAAGTATGCTTTTTGAAATACAGCGTGACCGTTGTGTTGATGTGGTAAAACTAAATCGTCATATTCCGTAGAAGAATAGCGTTCGTTTTTCCAAACAGTTTCTTCGTAATGTTGGTAATTTCGTACTTGTTTTCCGTAGTATTTTTCTAATTGCGATAAAATAAGTTCACAACGTTCATCTTTAGAAAGCTTGTAGTAATTACCATTCATAAAACCTTTTAAAGCAAATAAATTGTCTTCATAATTTGCATGATCGTACATTTCTGGTACAGGCCCAACATTACTAAAAATAGTTCCACTTAAGTTTTTTTCTCGCCAAAAAGGAGTTTCGTAGGTAAAACCAACTTTAATAGATTCTCCCATCCAAGTATGTGTTTGTTGTGCTATAAAGTTTAACTGCGCATCTAAGGCGCCATTAAAATTAATAGTATTTACTAATAAATGTGGAGGTAAGGTACTCACTACCTTCGTTGCCTTAAAAACTTTATGATTGGTCGTAACAGTTACTAGATCGTCATTTTCCTTAATTTCGGTTACCTCTTGATTTAATAGGATGTTTTTTTCTGGAATTTGCTTTGCTAAAGCATGTATAATTTCGGATGTACCGTCTTTTAATCTGTAACTAGCTTCTTGATTAGTGGGGAGTTGTACCAGTTGTGGAGGATTGGCAGAAGAAGGCTCATATATAGCTGTGTCTCCTAAAATTTGATCAAAAGTAGTTAGTTTGAGTTCTTTTAGCAAGCGTAAAGCCTCTTTATGAGGGTTCGAAAACCAGGTGGCTCCTAGCTCTATTGGAGCTTCGTTGGTGTTTTTTTGGGTATGTATACGTCCTCCAATTCTATCTCTAGCCTCAATAATTTTATAACTATACTTTGTTTTGTTAAGATAGTAGGCTAGGGTAAGACCTGTTAATCCTGCCCCAATAATTAGGATATCGATATCTTGTTTCATGTTCTAAATTTCTATGGTTCTTAGGTCTTAATTAGCCAAAGAACTTACAAACAAAGTACAATAAAAAAGCTCCATGAAAACATCACAGAGCTTAAAGTTTATATTTAAAAAAAACTTATAAATTAGGCTGAGGAGTTACTCGTAAATACGGTTTTACCTCTTTGTGCCCTTTTGGAAATAATTCTGCTATTTGCTCGTTTTTAACCGCAGGAACAATCACAACATCCTCACCGTGTTTCCAGTTAGCAGGAGTAGCCACTTTATGGTAGGCTGTAAGTTGTAAAGAATCGATAACTCTTAACAGTTCATCAAAGTTTCTTCCTGTTGATGCTGGGTAGGTAATCATCAATTTTACTTTTTTGTCGGGTCCTATTACAAATACAGAACGTACAGTTAAGGTACTGTCTGCATTAGGGTGTATCATATCATATAAATCAGATACCTTTCTGTCTTCATCCGCAATTATAGGAAAGTTTACTGTTGTGTTTTGTGTTTCGTTAATGTCTTTAATCCATCCTTTGTGAGAGGTAACTCCATCAACACTTAAGGCCGTAACTTTTACGTTTCTTTTTGTAAACTCTTCGCTGTATTTTGCTGCGGTTCCTAATTCGGTTGTACATACAGGTGTATAATCTGCCGGATGAGAAAATAGAATTCCCCAACTATCTCCTAACCATTCGTGAAAATTAATTTCTCCTTCAGATGTTTGTGCTGTAAAGTTTGGTGCAATATCACCGAGTCTTAATGTGCTCATAGTACTATGTTTTAATTATTTATTTGCTACGTAAATCCATCCTTTTTTACCAGAAGTAAATGTAGCTTCTATTCGTTTGTAATCGTCAACTTCGTATGCGTCTGCTTCGTCTAGTTCTTGTTGTGTTATTTCGAATAACATACCCTCTACTTGGTCGTTACTATTATCTGACATTTCTGCAATCGGATGAAACTCTTTTTCGCTTTTAGCTAATACGTCTGGGTCTGTAATTTTTAATTGCCCTAGTTTGTAGCCTTTTAAACTATCGTTTGCGCCTTTTAATATTCTTCCAAAAGATTCTAATTGAACTTTTTCTAGTTGTAAAGTTCCGTAAGAAAATAGTAAATGCATTGTGTGATTTTTTTTGTAATTAGTATTCACAATTTCACACGAAATAAACGAATTTATCTCGTGTGATATCTTTTTTTAAGCTCCTCTAATTTAGCGATTCTTAAAGAATAATTGATCATCAATAGCATCTAAAATTACATGGCTTTGATTGGTGATCTTACCAGCTAAAATTTCTTTAGATAGTAAGTTGAGTACCTCTTTTTGAATTACACGTTTTACAGGTCTTGCTCCAAATTCAGGATCAAACCCTTTGTTAGCTAAAGCTGTTTTAGCATGTGTAGTCGCTTCGAGTGTAATTTCTTTATTAGCCAATAAGTTTGTTAAACCTTTTAAATGCAGCTCAACAATTTTCGAAATCTCTTGTAAATCTAAAGGTGTAAACATTACAATCTCATCAATTCTATTGATAAACTCGGGTCTCACAATTTGTTTTAAATTTTGTAAGACTTCTTTCTGTGTTTCTAAAGCTACTTGTTCTCTGCTTTTTTTCTTAGCATTTTCAAAACGTTCTTGTATTATTTCGGCACCCATGTTAGATGTCATTATAATAATCGTGTTTTTAAAATCGGCAACTCTTCCTTTATTGTCTGTTAAGCGTCCTTCGTCTAATACTTGTAGTAAAATATTAAAGGTATCTGGATGCGCTTTTTCAATTTCATCTAACAAAACAACAGAATAGGGTCTACGTCTTACGGCTTCGGTTAGTTGCCCTCCTTCATCGTAACCTACATAACCTGGAGGTGCACCCACCAATCTACTTACCGAATGACGCTCTTGGTATTCACTCATGTCAATACGTGTAAGCGAATTTTCATCATCAAATAAATATTCTGCTAAAGCTTTGGCTAACTCTGTTTTACCCACTCCTGTAGTTCCTAAAAATAAAAAACTTCCCAGAGGTTTTCGAGCATCTTGTAAACCCGCACGAGATCTTCTAACGGCATCAGAAACGGCCTCTATGGCTGCTTCTTGTCCTACAACTCTGTTGTGTAATTCGTTTTCTAGGTTTAGTAATTTCTCACGTTCGCTTTGCAGCATTTTCTGTACAGGTACTCCTGTCCATTTGGCAACTACCTCTGCAATATCATCTTCGGTAACAATTTCTTTTACTAATGAGTTTTCTTGATTTTTAGAAAGTTCATCTTGCGCTGAGGTTAATTTTTCTTGCGCTTCTTTAATTTTACCGTAACGCAGTTCTGCAACCAAACCAAAGTTTCCGTCTCGTTCTGCTTGTTCTGCTTCTAGTTTGTATTGCTCAATTTCGTTTTTAATGTTTTGTACTAAGTCTACAACATCTTTTTCAGACTTCCATTGCGTGTAAATACTATCTCTATCTTCTTTAATATTGGCTAGTTCTTTACGGAGGTAACTAAGTTTCTTTTCATCATTTTCACGTTTGATAGCTTCAATTTCTATTTCTAGCTGCATAATTTTTCGGTCAAATACATCTAACTCTTCAGGTTTAGAGTTAATTTCCATACGTATTTTAGAAGCAGCTTCATCCATTAAGTCGATGGCTTTATCAGGTAAAAAACGAGACGTTATATAACGTTGACTTAATTCAACCGAAGCAATAATTGCACTGTCTTTTATTTGAATTTTATGATGCGCCTCGTATTTGTCTTTGATACCTCTTAATATAGAAATAGCACTCTCGGTATCTGGTTCGTTTACAATTACCTTCTGAAAACGTCTCTCCAACGCTTTATCTTTTTCAAAGTATTTCTGATATTCATCTAAAGTTGTTGCTCCAATAGCTCTTAACTCTCCTCTTGCCAAAGCAGGCTTTAAAATATTAGCAGCATCCATAGCTCCATCACCGCCACCAGCACCTACTAAAGTGTGAATTTCATCTATAAACAAAACAATATCTCCATTGGCACTTGTTACTTCTTTAACTACAGATTTTAAGCGTTCTTCGAATTCACCTTTGTATTTAGCTCCTGCGATTAGAGCCCCCATATCTAAAGAAAATACTTGTTTGTCTTTTAAGTTTTCAGGCACATCCCCTTTTACAATTCTATGCGCTAAGCCTTCTGCAATAGCCGTTTTACCCACACCTGGTTCTCCAATTAAAATAGGGTTGTTTTTAGTTCTACGAGATAAAATTTGCAGAATTCTTCTAATTTCCTCGTCTCTACCAATAACAGGATCTAACTTACCTGAGCTTGCTAGTTTGTTTAAATCTTTAGCATATTTGTTTAAAGAATTATACGTGTCTTCTGCATTTTGAGAGGTTACATTTTCTCCGTTTCTAATTTCTTTAATGGCAGCTTTAAGTTGTTTTTCTGTTACTCCTTGGTCTTTTAACACTTGACTAACACTGTCTTTGTTTTTTAAAATAGCTAGTAATAAATGCTCTACAGATACGTACTCATCGTTCATTTTTTTAGCAATACTGCTAGCATCGGTCAATGTTTTTGTAGCTGTGTTAGATAAACTTAACTGTCCGCCCGTAACTTTAGGAAAACTAGCTAGGTTTTTGTCTAAAATTTGAGGGAGTAAGGTTGTATTTACTTGTAGCTTTTTTAATAAAAATGGGGTAACATGCTCATCAACATACAATAGAGCTTTAAATAAATGCGTATTTTCTATATGTTGGTGTTGTAATTCTTGTGCAATTTGCTGTGCTTGTTGTACAACTTCTTGCGATTTTATAGTGTAATTGTTAAAATTCATATTCTAAAATTTTAAATTTCGTATTTCTTGTAATAGCTATTTCTGTTGCTGATGTGTCAAGAACTATTCCTTTACTTTGGTGCTGAATATTTGTCTTGTTTTACGACAAAATGTCTCTGTAAAATAGTGTTTTAGCGACTGTTTGTCTTTTTTGTAAGGTATTTATTAAGAAACGACCCATGAATTGATAGTAACCAATATGTTTAGATTGAATATCTTTACATTAAAAATAAATAAGATGGGATTTTTTGATAAAATTTTAGGGAGTAAGTCAGATAATAAAAATGCTGCATCTAAAGTAAATTGGATTGAGTTAACCAATGTAGCACAATTAGATGAGGCTCTAGAAGCTTCTAAAACTGAAAAAGTTGTATTGTTTAAACACAGTACTCGTTGTAGTATTAGTGCAGGTGTTTTAAACAAGTTTGAAAAACAAATAGGAGAGGGGTACAAATTGTACTTTCTAGATTTGATTGCACACAGAGATATTTCTGCAGCTATTGCAGGCAAATTTGGTGTTGTGCATCAATCTCCACAAGCTATTTTTTTAGAAAATGGTAAAGTAACCCAACACGATTCACATTACAGTATCTTAGAATTAACATTCTAGGGTGTTTTAATTAGTTGTTTTTTAGTTGTTTATGGTTTTTAAAGGTGCTTAATGTTAATTTAATGTTAACAAAACATTGCTCAATTGTAAAATATGTGTATATTTGTAGTATCAACACATAAATACAACCAATTATGAAAGCAATATTTTTTACACTAGCATTATTTATTGGATCAATTACATATGCGCAAAGCAATTCTATAAAAGTACAGAAGCAAGGAGATTTATATCACGTAACTCTTTTTCATGATAATGGAGAAATAGCTCAGGTAGGGTATGTTACTTCAGATAAAAAATTACATGGAATTTGGACTTCTTTCGATACAAATGGTCAGAAAACAGCACGAGGTGTTTATGACGAAGGAAAGAAAAAAGGAAGATGGTTGTTTTGGAAAAATAACTCACTAGCTTTAACTCAAGTAGAATACGGAGCAGATTATAGAGTTGCAAGTATTGAAGAAAGACAAATGAATACACAATTAGCTGATAATGATAACGATGAATAATAGTTAAGTTAATTTAGCAAAAGCCATCTTTTTTAGATGGCTTTTTTTTGCGTTATATCGAAAAATTAAAATTATCATTTGGTATAATAATTGGATCAAGTAATATTATTGGGGAGTAGCCAAAATTAAGCATATAATTTAGTT
>JAHDFK010000016.1 GCA_020628175.1 Wenyingzhuangia sp. | reverse complement strand
GAGCACTGGTCTCCAAAACCAGGTGTCGGGAGTTCGAGTCTCTCCGCCCGTGCAAAAAATGCTAAAGGAATTATATTTAAAAAATATAGTTCCTTTTTTTAACAATAAGTCTAAAAAGAGATATAAAATTATTTGTGTTCATAATAATTTTATATCTTTGCACGACTTTTAAAAAGGAAAAATGAATATTATCAATTATATAAAGTCATCTTTTGTAGAATTAAAAGATGAAATGACGTGGGTTACCAAAGAAGAAGCTCAAAAATCTACCGTAGTAGTAGCTGTTTTTACAATAGTATTTGCAATTACTGTGTTTTTAGTAGATCAGTTTTTTCAGAAGGGGCTTGAGTCTTTTTTTAATATTTTAAATTAGTAGTAAATTATGGCTGATTCTGTAAAGAAGTGGTATGTAGTAAGGGCTATCGGTGGGCAAGAAAGTAAAGTGAAAACTTACATAGAGAATGAAATTTCTCGTCTTGGTTTGTCAGATTATGTTGATCAGGTTTTAGTGCCTACAGAAAAAGTTGTACAAGTGCGTAACGGTAAAAAATCTACACGTGAGCGTGTGTATTTTCCAGGTTACATAATGGTTGAGGCTAATTTAGCAGGAGAAGTTCCTCACGTAATTAAAGCAGTAACAGGAGTTATTGGTTTTTTAGGTGAAACAAAAGGAGGTGACCCTGTACCGATGCGTCAGAGTGAAATTAACAGGATGTTAGGTAAGGTTGATGAGTTAACTGTACAACCAGACCACAATATTGCTATACCTTATGTTTTAGGAGAAACTGTAAAGGTTATAGATGGACCGTTTAACGGATTTGATGGAACGATTGAAGCAATTCACGAAGAAAAGAGAAAGCTTGAAGTTATGGTGAAAATATTTGGTAGAAAAACACCATTGGAATTAAACTATATGCAAGTAGATAAGATATCATAAAAAACAAAAGAGTGTTACAAATTGATTTTGTGTTTTGCTTCCAACTATAACACAAAGTTTAATTTAATTTTATATTAAAAATGGCAAAAGAAGTAAGTAAGATTGTAAAGTTACAGGTAAAGGGAGGGCAAGCTAATCCTTCACCACCAGTAGGTCCTGCTTTAGGTGCTGCCGGAGTTAACATTATGGAGTTCTGTAAGCAGTTTAATGCAAGAACTCAAGACAAACAAGGAAAAGTATTACCAGTTGCAATTACAGTGTATTCTGATAAATCTTTCGAGTTTGTTGTTAAAACTCCACCAGCTGCAGTTCAGATTTTAGAAGCTGCAAAATTAAAAGGAGGATCAGGAGAACCTAATCGTAAAAAAGTTGCAAGTATTACTTGGGACCAAGTAAAAGCGATTGCGGAAGACAAAATGCCTGACTTGAATGCATTCACTGTTGAATCAGGAATGAAGATGGTAGCAGGTACTGCAAGATCAATGGGTATAACAGTAAGCGGAGATGCTCCGTTTTAAATAATAGACAACAAACATGGCAAAATTAACAAAAAAGCAAAAAGAAGCTAAAGCTAAGATTGACAGTTCTAAAGTTTATTCTTTGAATGAAGCATCATCTTTAGTAAAAGAAATTACAAGTGCAAATTTTGATGCATCTGTAGACTTAGCTATCCGTTTAGGAGTAGATCCTAGAAAAGCAAATCAAATGGTTCGTGGAGTAGTTACATTACCACACGGAACAGGAAAAGATGTGAAAGTATTAGCATTAGTAACTCCAGACAAAGAAGCAGAAGCTAAAGAAGCAGGTGCTGATTACGTTGGATTAGATGAATACTTAGCAAAAATTAAATCAGGTTGGACAGATGTTGATGTAATCATCACTATGCCATCTTGTATGGGTAAATTAGGACCGTTAGGACGTGTTTTAGGACCAAGAGGATTAATGCCTAACCCTAAGACAGGTACAGTTACTATGGATATTGCAAAAGCAGTAGCTGAAGTAAAAGCTGGTAAAATTGATTTTAAAGTAGATAAGACAGGAATTGTACATGCTGCAGTTGGAAAAGTGTCTTTTGATCCTGCTAAAATCGCAGAAAACGCTAACGAATTAATTCAAACAATCATTAAGTTAAAGCCTACTGCTGCTAAAGGAACTTACATTAAGAGTGCATTTATTTCAAGTACTCAATCTCCTTCAGTTCAGTTAGATCTTAAAACGCTTTAATTAGCTGTTAAAACTCATATACAATGACAAGAGAAGAAAAATTTCAAGTAATTGAAGATTTAACAAGCCAATTAGAGGAGAACTCAGTAATATACTTAGCTGATATATCAGGATTAGATGCTACTGCAACTTCTAACTTAAGAAGAGCTTGTTTTAAAGAGAACATTAAATTATCTGTAGTAAAGAACACATTGTTAGAAAAGGCAATGGAAAAGTCTGAAAAAGACTTTGGTGATTTACCATCAACATTAAAAGGAAACACATCTGTATTTTACGCGTCTGTAGCAAACGCTCCAGCAAAAGTAATGCAAGACTTCTTAAAGAAAACAAAAGGTGAAAAGCCATTGTTAAAAGGAGCTTTCATAGCAGATGAAATTTATGTTGGTGCTGATCAATTACCTTCATTAGTAGCTATTAAGTCTAAAGAAGAGTTAATTGGTGACATCATCACAATCTTACAGTCTCCAATCAAAAACGTTGTTTCAGCGTTAACGAATGAAGAACGTACAGATAACGCTGGAGAATCAGTAGAAGCTACTGAGGAAGCAGCAGAATAATTACGCGCACAAATAAATTATAATACAATTCACGTTTTAAAAAACGTACAAAAAGAATCAAAATGGCAGAATTAAAAGATTTCGCAGAACAATTAGTTAACTTAACAGTTAAAGAAGTAAATGAATTAGCTACTATCTTAAAAGATGAGTATGGTATCGAGCCAGCTGCTGCAGTTGTTGTAGGAGGTGCTGCTGGAGGTGGTGAAGCTGCTGAAGAGAAAACAGAATTTGATGTTATCTTAACTGAAGCAGGAGCGTCTAAGTTAAAAGTAGTTAAGGCTGTTAAAGAATTAACAGGATTAGGATTAAAAGAAGCTAAAGCTTTAGTTGATGGAACTCCATCTCCAATTAAAGAAGGTGTTTCTAAAGAAGAAGCAGAAGGAATCAAAACTTCATTAGAAGAAGTTGGTGCATCTGTAGAATTAAAGTAATTCTTACTACACCAAACCAAATAGGTTTAGGTCTTTCCTTTGCAGGATAGACCTAAACCATTTTTTGCGTTTACATACTTTGTTATTTTACGCACAAAAAAAAGAGCTTAAAAAAGAAAATAGAATTATTAATTCACTTAAATTTTTTCACCTTTGGCAACGAAAAATAATACAAGAGTTAACTTTGCTTCAGCCAAACTAAGTACAGAATATCCGGACTTTTTAGATATTCAGATTAAGTCTTTCCAAGACTTTTTCCAGTTGAAAACTAAGGCTGACGAAAGAAGCGATGAAGGTTTGTACAAAACTTTCATGGACAATTTTCCAATTACTGACACACGTAACAACTTTGTGTTAGAATTTTTAGACTATTTTGTAGATCCACCACGTTACTCTCTAGAAGAGTGTATCGAAAGAGGATTGACTTATAGTTTACCATTAAAGGCAAGATTAAAATTATATTGTACAGATCCTGAACATGAGGATTTCGAAACAATTGTACAGGATGTATATTTAGGTACAGTTCCTTACATGACAAATTCGGGTACATTTATAATTAACGGTGCTGAGCGTGTTATCGTATCACAGTTACACCGTTCACCAGGGGTTTTCTTTGGACAATCTTTCCATGCAAACGGTACAAAATTATATTCAGCAAGAGTAATTCCTTTTAAAGGTTCTTGGATTGAATTTGCTACCGATATCAATCAAGTAATGTATGCTTACATTGATAGAAAGAAAAAATTACCTGTTACTACTTTATTCCGTGCGATTGGTTTCGAAAGAGATAAAGACATTTTAGAGATTTTTGACCTTGCAGAAGAAGTTAAAGTTTCTAAATCGGGATTAAAGAAAGTACTAGGACGAAAATTAGCTGCTCGTGTATTAAGAACTTGGTTCGAAGACTTTGTTGATGAAGATACTGGAGAAGTTGTATCTATAGAGCGTAACGAGATTGTATTTGATCGTGACACTATTTTAGAAAAAGAACATGTAGAAGAGATTGTTGAAACAGGTGTAAAAACTATTTTATTACACAGAGAAGATAATCAAAGTGGAGATTATGCAATTATCCACAACACATTACAAAAAGATCCTACAAACTCTGAAAAAGAAGCTGTAGAGCATATATATAGACAATTACGTAATGCTGAGCCGCCAGATGAGGAAACTGCAAGAGGAATTATTGAAAAATTATTTTTCTCTGAGCAACGTTACAACTTAGGTGAAGTAGGACGTTTTAGAATGAACAAAAAGTTAGGATTAAACGAGTCTTTAGACGCGAAAGTTTTAACTAAAAACGATATTATTACAATCATCAAAAACTTAATTGAGTTGGTAAACTCAAAAGCGGAGATTGATGATATTGATCACTTATCTAACAGACGTGTACGTACCGTTGGAGAACAATTAGCAGCTCAGTTTGGTGTTGGTTTATCTCGTATGGCACGTACAATTAGAGAACGTATGAACGTTCGTGATAACGAGGTATTTACGCCTATTGATTTGATTAATGCGAAGACTTTATCTTCTGTAATAAACTCATTTTTCGGAACCAACCAGTTGTCTCAGTTCATGGATCAAACCAACCCGTTAGCAGAGATTACTCACAAACGTAGATTATCAGCTTTAGGACCTGGAGGTTTATCTAGAGAAAGAGCAGGATTTGAGGTTCGTGATGTTCACTATACACACTACGGACGTTTGTGTCCTATTGAAACTCCTGAAGGTCCAAACATTGGATTGATTTCATCTTTAGCAGTATATGCAAAAGTGAACAATTTAGGATTTATAGAAACGGCATACCATAAAGTAGATGATGGAAAAGTGAACATTGTTGACGCTCCAACATACTTAAGTGCTGAAGAAGAAGAAGGGATGAAGTTTGCACAATCAAATATTGATATTGCAGATGATGGACAAATTAACTTAGAAAAAGTTATTGCTCGTGAAGAGGCTGATTATCCAGTTGTAACGCCACAAGACATTAACTACATGGATGTATCTCCAAACCAGATAGCATCTATTTCTGCATCGTTAATTCCTTTCTTAGAGCATGATGATGCCAACCGTGCCTTGATGGGATCGAACATGATGCGTCAGGCAGTACCATTATTACGTCCGGAAGCTCCTATTGTAGGAACAGGATTAGAGCGTAGAGTTGCAAAAGATTCTAGAATCTTAATCAACGCGCAAGGTACAGGAGAGGTTATTTATGTTGATGCTAATAAAATAACAATTCGTTACGAAAGAACTGAGGAGGAAGCTTCTGTAAGTTTTGATTCTAACGAAGTTTCTTACGACTTAATTAAGTTTAGAAAAACAAACCAAGGAACTTCTATTAACTTAAAGCCAATTGTAAAAGTTGGAGATACAGTTAACGAAGGACAAGTATTGTGTGAAGGTTATGCAACGCAAAAAGGTGAATTAGCCTTAGGACGTAACATGAAAGTTGCCTTTATGCCTTGGCAAGGGTATAACTTTGAGGATGCGATTGTAATATCTGAAAAAGTTGTAAGAGAAGATATATTTACTTCTATCCATATTGATGAGTATTCTTTAGATGTTAGAGATACGAAATTAGGAGCAGAAGAATTAACAAACGACATTCCTAACGTTTCTGAAGAGGCTACAAAAGACTTAGATGAAAACGGAATGATTCGTATTGGAGCAGAGGTAAAACCTGGAGATATCTTAATTGGTAAGATTACACCAAAAGGAGAATCTGATCCGACACCAGAAGAAAAATTATTACGTGCCATTTTTGGAGACAAAGCAGGAGACGTAAAAGATGCATCTTTAAAAGCATCTCCATCGTTAAGAGGAGTTGTAATTGGTAAGAAATTATTTAAGAAAGCTGTTAAGGATAAATCTAAGAGAGTTAGAGATAAAGAATTAATAGAATCTTTAGAAGCACAATTTACACATGATTTTGAGTCTTTAAAAGATAACTTAATTGAAAAATTATTTGCTTTAATTTCTGGAAAAACATCGCAAGGTGTACAAAATGATTTAGGAGAAGAAGTATTCCCTAAAGGTAAAAAGTACACGTTAAAAATGTTAAACTCTGTTACAGATTTTACACACTTAACAAAAGGATCTTGGACAACAGATAGTCATTTAAATGATTTAGTAGCTGAATTAATACACAACTACAAAATTAAAGTAAGTGATTTACAAGGAGCCTTAAGACGTAAGAAATTTGCTATTACTATAGGAGATGAATTACCAGCAGGTGTCTTAAAATTAGCAAAAATATACATTGCTAAAAAGCGTAAGTTAAAAGTAGGAGATAAGATGGCAGGACGTCACGGTAACAAAGGTATTGTTGCTCGTATTGTACGTCAAGAAGAAATGCCATTCTTAGAAGATGGAACACCGGTAGATATTGTATTAAATCCATTAGGGGTACCATCACGTATGAACATTGGACAGATTTACGAAACTGTATTAGGATGGGCAGGTCAAAAATTAGATCAAAAATATGCAACACCAATTTTTGATGGTGCAAAATTAGATCAAATTAATGCATTAACAGACGAAGCAGGAATTCCAAGATTTGGACATACGTACTTATTTGACGGAGGAACAGGAGAGCGTTTTGATCAGCCAGCAACAGTTGGTATCATTTATATGATTAAGTTAGGTCACATGATTGAAGACAAGATGCACGCACGTTCTATTGGACCATACTCTTTAATTACACAACAGCCATTAGGAGGTAAAGCTCAATTTGGAGGTCAGCGTTTTGGAGAAATGGAAGTTTGGGCATTAGAGGCTTATGGAGCATCTAGTATTTTACGTGAAATTTTAACAGTGAAGTCTGATGATGTTATTGGTAGAGCTAAAACTTACGAGGCAATCGTAAAAGGTGAGCCAATGCCAGAACCAGGTTTACCAGAATCATTCAACGTGTTAATGCACGAATTGAAAGGTTTAGGATTAGACGTAAGATTAGAAGAATAACTAGAGTATTAAGTAAAAAGTACAAAGTAATAAGCCTTAAAGCTTAAAACTTTGTACTTACTACTAAAGACTAAAAAAGAAATCATGGCAAGAAATAACGATAAAAACCCTACACAAAAGAAATTTGAAAAAATTTCTATTGGTTTAGCATCACCAGAGTCTATTTTAGAATCTTCTTCAGGTGAAGTTTTAAAACCAGAAACAATAAATTACCGTACACACAAACCAGAAAGAGATGGTTTGTTTTGTGAAAGAATCTTTGGACCTATAAAAGATTTCGAATGTGCTTGTGGTAAGTACAAGAGAATTCGTTACAAAGGTATCGTGTGTGATCGTTGTGGTGTAGAAGTAACAGAAAAGAAAGTACGTAGAGATAGAGTTGGTCACATTAATTTAGTGGTGCCAATTGCACACATCTGGTACTTTAGATCATTACCTAACAAAATGGGATACCTTTTAGGGTTACCTTCTAAAAAGTTAGATATGATTATATACTACGAGAGATACGTAGTAATTCAACCAGGAACAGCGACTCAGTTGGATGGAACTCCATTACAAAAAATGGACTTCTTAACAGAAGAGGAGTATTTAGATATTTTAGAGACCGTACCATTAGAAAATAGATATTTGGATGACGAAGATCCAAACAAATTTATTGCTAAAATGGGAGCTGAGTGTTTGATAGAATTGTTAGACCGTATTGATTTAGATGCGTTATCTTACGAATTAAGACACAAAGCTAACACAGAAACGTCTAAACAACGTAAAACAGAAGCTTTAAAGCGTTTGAATGTTGTGGAAGCTTTCCGTGAGTCTCAAAAGCACAGAGAAAACAGTCCTTCTTGGATGATATTAAAGGCAATTCCGGTAATTCCACCAGAATTACGTCCATTAGTACCGTTAGATGGAGGTCGTTTTGCAACTTCAGATTTAAATGATTTATACCGTCGTGTAATTATACGTAACAACCGTTTAAAGCGTTTGGTAGAAATTCAGGCACCTGAGGTAATTTTACGTAATGAAAAACGTATGTTACAAGAATCTGTAGATTCATTATTTGATAACACACGTAAATCATCTGCAGTAAAAACAGAATCTAACAGACCTTTAAAATCTTTATCAGACTCATTAAAAGGTAAACAAGGACGTTTCCGTCAGAACTTACTTGGTAAGCGTGTAGATTATTCTGCGCGTTCGGTAATTGTTGTTGGACCTACAATGAAATTATCTGAGTGTGGATTGCCTAAAGATATGGCAGCTGAATTGTACAAACCATTTATCATTCGTAAGTTGATTGAGCGTGGTGTTGTAAAAACAGTAAAATCTGCTAAGAAAATAATAGACAAGAAAGAGCCAGTTGTTTGGGATATTTTAGAAAATGTAATTAAAGGACACCCAGTTTTATTAAACCGTGCCCCTACGTTACACCGTTTAGGTATTCAAGCATTCCAGCCAAAGTTAATAGAAGGTAAAGCAATACAATTACACCCATTAGTTTGTACGGCATTTAACGCCGATTTTGATGGGGATCAAATGGCGGTACACTTGCCATTAGGACCTGAGGCTATTTTAGAAGCTCAAATGTTATTGTTAGGTTCTCACTCTATCTTAAACCCAGCCAATGGTGCTCCAATTACGGTACCTTCTCAGGATATGGTATTAGGTCTGTACTACATGACCAAATTACGTGTTACTGATGAAAACTATACGGTAAAAGGACAAGGTTTAACGTTCTATTCTCCAGAAGAAGTAACAATTGCTTTTAACGAAAAGGCAATTGACTTAAATGCTGGTATTAAAGTTAGAACTCAAGATATTGATGAAAACGGAGAGCAGGTAACAAAAATTATAGAAACTACTGTGGGTAGAGTGTTATTTAATGAACACGTACCAGCAGCAGCAGGATATATTAATGAAGTATTAACTAAGAAATCTTTAAGAGGAATTATTGCAGGAGTTTTAAAAGCAACTGACATTCCTACAACAGGTAAATTCTTAGATGATATTAAAAACTTAGGATTTGGATTTGCATTCCGCGGTGGATTATCATTCTCATTAGGAGATATTATTATCCCAGCAGAAAAGAAGCAAATGATTGCTGATGCAAATGCTGAAGTTGACGTTATTATCCAAAACTATAACATGGGTATGTTAACGAACAAAGAACGTTACAACCAGGTTATTGATATTTGGGGATCTACAAACAACCAATTGACAGAATTGTCGATGAAACGTTTAAGAGAAGATCAACAAGGATTTAACTCTGTATTTATGATGCTTGATTCTGGAGCCCGTGGTTCTAAAGAGCAAATTAGACAGTTAACAGGTATGCGTGGATTAATGGCGAAGCCGAAAAAATCTACAGCATCTGGAGGAGAAATTATTGAAAACCCAATTTTATCGAACTTTAAGGAAGGTTTATCAATTTTAGAATACTTTATTTCTACGCACGGTGCCCGTAAAGGTCTTGCCGATACGGCCTTAAAAACTGCCGATGCAGGATACTTAACACGTCGTTTAGTTGATGTTGCACAAGATGTAATTATTAACGAATTTGATTGTGGTACGTTAAGAGGATTAGAAGTATCTCCATTAAAGAAAAACGATGAAATTGTAGAATCTTTAAGCGAGCGTATTGTAGGGCGTGTTGCTTTACACGATATTAAAGATCCTGTAGAGCACGAAGTATTGGTATCTGCAGGTACAGAAATTACATCTGAATTAGCAGAAATTATTGAAGCTTCTGGATTGGATACTGTCGAAGTTCGTTCTCCATTAACATGTGAAACGAAGCGAGGTATTTGTGCTAAATGTTACGGTCAATCAATGTCTACACGTAACATGGTCCAAATAGGAGAGTCTGTTGGAGTTATCGCTGCACAGTCTATTGGAGAACCAGGTACACAGTTAACATTACGTACATTCCACGTTGGAGGGGTAGCCGGAAACATTTCTGAAGATAACAAGTTAACAGCTAAGTTTAGCGGTAAATTAGTTATTGATGATTTAGTAACTGTACCAGGTAAAAATCCACAAGGAGAGGATGTAGAGATTGTAATTTCTCGTACGGCTGAAGCTAAAATTTTAGATGATAAAATAGGAACTGTTTTAAGTAACACTGTAATTCCTTATGGATCTTACATTTTTGTAAACGGTCAAACTACAATAAACAAAGGAGATGCAATCTGTCAATGGGATCCATTTAACGGAGTTATTGTATCAGAATTTGGAGGTAAAGTAGTATTCCAAGACTTAGAGCAAGGAGTAAATTACGCTGTAGAAATTGATGAACAAACAGGTTTCCAAGAAAAAGTAATTACAGAATCTAAGGATAAGAAAAAGATTCCTACGTTAATTATTGAGGATGCTGATGGTAATGCATTACGTTCTTACTCTTTACCTTTAGGTGCTCACTTAATGGTAGACAATGGAGAAGCTATAGAAACAGGTAAAACGTTAGTTAAAATTCCTCGTAAGTCTGGAAAGGCTGGGGATATTACAGGAGGTTTACCACGTGTAACAGAATTGTTTGAAGCACGTAACCCATCAAATCCAGCAGTAGTTGCTGAAACAGATGGTGTGGTATCTTTTGGTAAAATTAAGCGTGGTAACCGTGAGATCATTGTAGAGTCTAAGTTTGGAGATATTAAGAAATATTTAATCAAGTTATCGAACCAAATCTTAGTACAAGAAAACGATTACGTTAAAGCAGGTATGCCTTTATCTGATGGTTCTGTTACTCCAGAAGATATTTTGAGAATTCAAGGTCCTTCTAAAGTACAAGAATACATTGTAAACGAAATTCAAGAAGTTTACCGTTTACAAGGGGTGAAAATTAACGACAAGCATTACGAAGTAGTTGTACGTCAAATGATGCGTAAAGTTAGAATTATTGATTCTGGAGATACATTATTCTTAGAGAATTCATTAGTTCATAAAAACGACTTTATCGAGAAAAACGATGAAATCTACGGAATGAAAGTTGTGGAAGATGCAGGTGCGTCAGATACAATTAAAGCAGGTCAAATTATTTCTGCACGTCAGTTAAGAGATGAAAACTCTAGATTAACTCGTGAAGACAAAGCAATTGTAGTAGCAAGAGATGCGAAGCCAGCAACGGCAGAACAAATTTTACAAGGTATTACAAGAGCTTCGTTACAAACGAAGTCGTTTATCTCGGCAGCATCGTTCCAGGAAACTACGAAAGTGTTGAATGAAGCCGCTGTTAATGGTAAAGTTGATTACTTAGAAGGATTGAAAGAGAATGTAATTGTTGGTAAGAAAATTCCTGCTGGTACAGGTATGAGGTCTTATAACAATATGATTGTTGGTCCTAAAGAAGAAATAGAAGAGAGTATAGGAAATATTGAAGAATAATTTCGTACTCTACTCATAAAAAGAACGGATTCTAATTTTAGAATCCGTTTTTTTTTGCCTCAAAAATAAAGCTTACTTTTAAGGTAGCATAAATAGAACAACATGGAGAAATCAGAAGAACAGCAAGGGAAAATAAATATTGAGTTAACACCAGAAATGGCAGAAGGTACTTATTCTAATTTGGCAATTATCAATCATTCAAACTCAGAGTTTGTTGTTGATTTTGTAAATATTATGCCAGGAGCACCAAAATCTAAAGTAAAGTCTCGAATTATTTTAACGCCACAACATGCAAAAAGACTTGCACAGGCTTTAATAGATAATATCAATAGATTTGAATCTCAAGTGGGTGAAATTAAAGAGTTTGATCAGCCAGATTATCCTATAAACTTTGGTCCTGTTGGAGAAGCTTAAATCGACATATATACTAATTGCTTTATTTTGCTGTTTTCAGGTAAAAGCCCAATCTAGGATTGAAAAAATAGGTGATTATGGACTCTATTCATTACCAGTTGTAGCCTTTAGTACAGCTCTTATAGAAAAAGATAAAGAAGGAATCTATATGTTTGGGAAGTCGTTTTTGCTAAATACAGCAGTAACATTTGGCTTAAAAGAATTGATAAAGAAAGAACGTCCCAATAAAGAAAATTTCAAATCTTTTCCATCGGCCCATACATCTATAACATTTCAGAGTGCTGCTTTTATACAAAAAAGATATGGTTGGAAGTATGGAATACCTGCCTATACTGTAGCTGCTTATACTGGGTTTAGTAGAGTACATGCTAAAAAACATTTTGTGGAAGATGTGGTTGTTGGAGCAGGAATTGGAATCTTATCATCTTATCTTTTTACACATAAAAAAAAGCAAACGACTTCGTTTGCTTTTGGTAAGTATAAAAAAGATTTTAAAATAAGTTACACGTATAAATTCTAATAAAAAAGAGGTTTCAAATTATTTGAAACCTCTTTTTTAGTCATTATCATTGGCTATATTTTTATCAGTTTCACCTTCAGGAATGTCTTCGTTAAAATTATCAATAACTTTATCTAAACTTAATCCAACTTTTACTAGATAAATATCGTCGTTACAACGAATTTCTAAAGCTTCAATTTGTTCGTTTTTATGATTTTTAAATTTAATAACATCTCTATCTGTATATCCATCAGGGTATTCTTCTAGGATAAGGTTTAAAATTTCATCTGTAACTTTTGTGTGATCAATTATAATTCGTTTCATAATTTATCATATTTAAATTTTAATTATGTGTATTGGTATAACCAAGTATGTTTAAAAATTCTTGGTGAGTTTGTTTTTCCTTAAAGACAGTTGTAATTAACTTGCCATTTTTATCACGATTTAGAATTAATTGTTTTGGTTGTGGAATTAGACAATGTTGTAAACCACCAAATCCACCTAAAGATTCTTGATAAGCTCCTGTATTAAAGAAGCCAATATATAAAGTTTTTTCGGGGGTGTAAGCAGGTAGGTAAATAGCATTACTGTGCTGTTCACTGTTGTAATAATCATCACTATCACAGGTTAGTCCCCCTAATAAAACACGTTCATAGGTATCATTCCATCGGTTAATTGGTAATAAAATAAACTTAGAGCTAATAGCCCAAGAATCTGGTAACGTGGTGATAAAAGAAGAATCAATCATGTTCCATTTTTCTCGATCATTTTGCTTTTTTTGATACAAAACTTTGTAAAAATTGGCTGCGCTTTCTCCAACGGTATAACTTCCAAATTCTGTAAAAATATTAGGGACTTCTACACGTGCTTCTTTACAAACAATATTAATTTGATTTACAATTTCATCAATCATATATTCGTAATCATACTCAAAAGCAAGTGATGTTTTTATAGGAAAGCCTCCACCAATATTTAACGAATCTAAAGAGTGACAAATCTTTTTTAGTGCGACATATACCTTTAAACATTTATGCAATTCATTCCAATAATAAGCATTGTCTTTAATACCAGTATTAATAAAAAAATGGAGCATTTTTAAATTAACATTCGAGTTGTTTTCGATTTGGTTTTTATAAAAAGGAACAATGTTTTTATAGCCAATTCCGAGCCTAGAGGTATAAAATTGAAATTTAGGTTCTTCTTCCGAAGCAATTCGGATACCAACATCAAATTTTGTGTTAATTTGTTCTTCTAATAAAGCTAGTTCCTCATAATTATCTATAATAGGAATACATTTTTTATGTTTTTTGTTTATTAGGTTGGCAATGTTTAAAATGTACTGTTCTCTTTTAAAGCCGTTACAAATTACGTAGCAGTTTTCATCTAGCTGTTTAGTATCTATTAAATTTTCTACAATATCAATATCAAAGGCAGAAGATGTTTCTAAGTGTATATTATTTTGTAAAGCTTCTTCTAAAGTATGTTTAAAATGAGAGCTTTTGGTGCAATAAGAATAAAGATATTCTCCTTGATAGTTGTGTTTTTTTATGGCATTGCGAAACCATTGTTTTACCTGTTGTATGTTTTTAGATATTTTAGGTAAATAGGTTATTTTTAAAGGAGTTCCGTGTTCTTCAATCAGTTGTTGTAAATCGATGTCATGAAAGTTAAGGGTATTGTTTTCTGTTACCTTAAATTCATCTTGCGGAAAATCAAAAGTTTGATCGATTAAGTTTATGTATTTATTTTTCATGTTTTTTATATAGAGAATTGTAAATCACAGTTTACTTACAAAGTAAACTGCACTAAAAAATTGGTATATAAAAAACAATACTATATTCGGATAACTAAATACAGCGACCTTAGCTTTAATTGAGCTACAGAAGAGAGTAAAATCAAAAGTAAAGTTGAAGAAAACAGTCGAATTTCGTTATAACTCTTAGTTATATTATGCAAGTTAATTTTCTTCGTACTTGCACAACCGAAAAATAGAAACGAAAACATTATTTAAGAACTCTATGAGAGTAAATGTATTTTAATTTTTGATAAATAGCAACTAGGAAAGTCTAGTTTTATAATCTTGATAGTTAAATTTTCGAATGGTTTGTAATTGATTGTCTTTCGTCCAGATACATATATCAGGATGTTTAATTCCGTTAAAAAAGGTAGTTTTCACCATTGTATAATGAATCATGTCTTTAAAAATAATACGATCTCCAATTTGTAATTCTTTATCAAAGGCATAAGCTTCTAAAAAATCACCTGCCAAACAACTATTACCACCCAAACGATATAGAAATTTACTGTTATTATTTGGGATAGACTCTGCTCCAATAATTTTAGGCCTATAAGGCATTTCTAAGGTATCTGGCATATGTGCCGTAAAAGAGACATTTAGTAGGGCAGTTTGTACATCATTACTCTGCACAATATCTAACACTGTTGCAGCTAATACACCAGTTTCCCAAGCAAAAGCACTACCGGGTTCTAAAATAATATCAAGTTGGTATTTTTCTTTAAAGTTTTTTAAAAGCTGAATTAAATGATTTGTGTCGTATCCTTTACGAGTCATTAAATGACCACCTCCCATATTAATCCACTTAATTTGATGTAGATATTTTTCGAATTTATCTTCTAAAGCTTGTAATGTTTTTTCTAGGCTAAAAGAATCGGACTCGCATAAAACATGAAAATGCAATCCTTCGATACCTTTAGGAAGTTTTTCAGGCATTTGATTCTTAAGAATTCCTAATCGAGAGTTTGGTGAACTAGGATTGTATAAGTCTACAGTAACATCACTTTGTTCTGGATTGATTCTTAGTCCACAAGATATTTTATGATTAGCAGTTAGTGTTTGCTCGTAGTACTTTTTAAATTGAGCAATTGAGTTAAACACAATATGCGAACTATAGGTCATTAATTCATGAAATTCTTCTGGAATATAAGCAGGGGCATACACATGTGCTTTTGTTTTCATTTCTTCAAAACACAATTGGGCTTCGTATAAAGAACTAGCAGTTGCACCCGTAATATATTCGCGAACCATACCAAAAGAACTCCACATAGCAAAGCCCTTAAAAGCTAAAATAATTTTTACCCCAGCTTTGTCTTGTATTTCTTTTATGAGTGATAAGTTTTCTCGGAGTAATTGTTCCTCTATAACGAAAGCGCTAGAAGGTAGTTTTGTATAGTCCATAGTTTAGTTTAAAAGGTAGTAGGAGGCTTTAAGGTTCCTACTACCGATGTATTAGAGCTAATAAATATTAATAATCTACTTCTAAGTCTCCATTAATTTCTTCTTGCCATGGTAATCCATATTTTCCAATCAACTCCATAAACGGATCAGGATTAAATTCTTCTACATTAAAAACTCCAGGTTTTTTCCATTTATTGGTTAAAAAAAGTAAGGCTCCTAGCATTGCAGGTACTCCAGTTGTGTAAGATACACCTTGAGAGTTTACTTCATCAAATGCGTCTTGATGTTTGCAATTGTTCCATATATAATATGTTTTTTCTTTACCACCTTTTATTCCTTTAATTCTACATCCAATAGAGGTTTCTCCAGTATAATTATTCGCTAGTTCTTCTGGTTTAGGCAATGTTTCTTTTAAAAATTGAAGAGGTACAATTTCTATTCCCTTGTATACAATAGGTTCAATACTTGCCATTCCAATATTTTGAATTACACGTAAATGTGTTAAATACTCATCACCAAAAGTCATCCAAAAACGAGCACGTTTTAAGGTTGGGAAGTTTTTAACTAAAGACTCTAATTCTTCGTGATAAATAACATATGAATTTCGAGCTCCAATATTTGGGTAATGTAAAGCTTTTTTAATTTCATGAGGTTCCGTTTCAATCCATTTTCCGTTTTCCCAATAGCGTCCTTTTTGTGTTACTTCACGAATATTAATTTCAGGATTAAAATTTGTGGCAAAGGCTTTTCCATGATCTCCAGCATTACAGTCTACAATATCTAAATAATGAATTTCATCAAAATGATGTTTTGCAGCATGCGCGGTGTAAATACTTGTAACTCCAGGGTCAAAACCACAACCTAAAATTGCTGTTAATCCTTTTTCTTTAAACTTTTCTTGGTAAGCCCATTGCCAGCTATATTCAAATTTAGCTTCATCTTTGGGTTCGTAGTTTGCCGTATCTAAATAACTAACACCTGTTTCTAAACAAGCATCCATAATTGTTAAATCTTGATAAGGTAAGGCAACATTAATAACTAGTTCGGGTTGAAAACTAGTAAACAAAGCAACTAACTCTGATACATTATCTGCATCTACTTGAGCCGTTTTAATAGTTCTGTGTTTAATTAATTTGGCAATAGCATCACATTTAGCTTTTGTTCTACTTGCCAGCATAATTTCAGAAAAAACTTCGGGAATGGCAGCACACTTTTGTGCAACAACGCTACCAACACCTCCAGCACCAATGATTAATACTTTAGACATTATTTTAAAAATTTATATATAATTTTGCGAAGGCAAATCTAATTTTTTTTTTGATTTGAAAAGTAAAAAAAAAAGAATAAAAAAAACAAGGAAAATGAGTGTTAATGATTTTAATTCCAGTGGTGTAGGTTTGTGTAATGGTAATTTTATAGGTTTGCCATTTACAGAAGAAACAGCTAAGGTAGTAGGTATTTCGGTACCATGGGATGTAACGGTTTCTTATATTGATGGTACAGCAAATGCCTCAGAAAATATTTTAAAAGCATCTGTTCAATTAGATTTGTTTCAAGAAGAAATTCCTGACGCATGGAAATTAGGTTTTTGCATAAAACCTCCGTTGTTAGAATGGAAAACAAGTAATAAATCTCTTAGAGAAAAGGCAAAACAGTATATTCATTTTCTAGAATCTGGAGGAGATTTGAAGCAAAATATTGCCATGCAATTTATTTTAAAAGAAATCAATCAGGGGTGTTATTTACTTTATAAACAAGTTTACAATACTTCCAGATTATTAATTAACAAAGGAAAATTACCTATTATAGTTGGCGGAGAGCATAGTACTCCTTTAGGATTAATTGAGGCACTTCATGAAAAACACCCTACTATGGGAATTTTACAAATAGATGCGCATATGGATTTAAGAAAATCGTACGAAGATTTTACATATTCGCATGCATCTATTTTTTATAATGTTTTACAAAAAAAACTAACGTCTAAATTGGTTCAGGTTGGAATTAGAGATTATTGTGATGAAGAAGTAACTTTTGCTAAAGAAAACAATGTATCTGTGTTTTACGACGTCGATTTAAAATCAAATGCTTATTTGGGCAAAAATTGGCACGAACAATGTTTAGAAATTATAGCCTGTTTGCCTCAAGAAGTTTATGTTTCTTTTGATATTGATGGATTGAGTCCGCATTTATGCCCAAACACAGGTACACCTGTTCCAGGAGGCTTAGAATATACAGAAGCCTATTATTTAATTAAGCAAGTTGTAAAAAGTGGTAGAAGAATTATAGGCTTTGATTTGTGTGAGGTTGCCGGAAATAACGAATGGGATGGAAATGTTGGTGCTAGAATACTATATTATTTAGTAAATTGGATGGGAAGGTCTCAACATTTAATTTGATACAAAAAATGAAAAACAAAAAAAGATACTTATTTTGTGCAAGTATCTTTTTTAGTTTGGGAATTAAATTTCTGTATTTACATCCCAAGCTTCTAAAATATCTTTCACTTCTTTAATAAACATACCTCCTAAAGCACCATTAATAACTCGATGGTCGTAAGAATGTGACAAATACATTTTTTGTCGAATTCCAATAAAGTCACCATCAGGAGTTTCAATAACAGAAGGCGTTTTTCTAATTGCTCCTAAAGCTAAAATAGCACACTCGGGTTGGTTTATAATTGGAGTTCCAAAAATAGAACCAAATCCACCAATATTAGTAACAGTATAGGTGCCTCCTTTCACATCATCAGGAGTTAGTTGATTAGATTTAGATCTATTAGCCAAATCGTTTACAGATTTGGTCATGCCTATTAAATTAAGTGTGCCTGCATGTTTAATTACGGGTACAATTAAATTTCCATCGGGTAAAGCAGAAGCCATCCCTAAGTTAATTGCTTTTTTTAAGACTACTTTTTCGTCACCATCATAAGTTATATTTACCAACGGATATTTTTTTATAGCCTGTGCAATAGCCATCATAAAAATAGGAGTAAAGGTTAGTTTTTCTCCTTCACGTTGTAAAAAAGTATCTTTTACTTTGTTTCTCCAGTTTACAATATTGGTAACATCTACTTCTATGAAAGACTGTACATGGGCAGATTTGTGTTTAGAATGCACCATATGATTTGAAATTAATTTACCCATTCTGGATAAAGTAATTAATTCATCTCCGTTGTTAATTTCTAAATTTACAGGAGTCTTTTTTTCTATTGGCTCTATTTTTTTAACAAGCTCATTAGAAGTTGCAATAGATGTAGTTTGTTGTTTGGTATTTGGAGTACTTCTATTTTTTACATACGTTAAAATATCCTCCTTGGTTACCCTACCTTCTAATCCAGATCCTATAATAGCATCAAGTTCATTCTGAGAAATTCCTTCGGTAGCAGCTATTTTTTTTACTAAGGGAGAATAAAATTTATCTTCGGTATTGACAATATTAGATTTTTGTGTTTTGTTGGCAGATACATTACTAATAATTGTATCTATTTCTGCTTCTACCTGAGAAATAGCATCTGTGTCTATATCTGAAGTATCATCTACAATGGTTTGTGTGGTATTAGTTTGAGAAACAGTATTAGCATCCGTTTCTATAATAGCCAATACTTCTCCAACTTGTACAATATCACCTTCTTGAAATAACTTTTCAGACAATACACCCGATACATCAGAAGGAACATCAGAATCAACCTTATCTGTCGCTATTTCAACAATAGATTCATCTAACTCTATTACATCTCCAACTTCTTTTAACCATGAGGTAATGGTAGCTTCAGCTACACTTTCTCCCATTTTGGGTAATCTTAATTCAAACTTAGACATACTATATACTGTATTTGTGATGCGAATTTAAGAAATATAGTTTCTATCTGCATATAGAAATAACATATAATACCGATAAATAAAAAGACGAGCGAAACAATAAGTTTCGCTCGTCTTAAAATAAAGTTAAAAATGGTAGGATTAAAATTCAATATGTATTGTTAAAGAAAACTCATCGTTAATGGCTTTATCTTTTAATCCATCAAAAAATGATTTAGAACCATACTTAATTCCAAATTTAGTTCTATCAATAACAACATCTCCAGAAATCGTATTTCCTTTAGTAGTTAATACAAAAGCTTCTTTTTCTGTATGATCTTTAATTGTTAAATCACCTTTTACAAGATTTCCTTCAACACTTGTAATTGTAAATTTAGCTTCTGGGTACGTTGTCACTCCAAAAAAGTCATCAGCTTTAAGGTGTCCTTCTAATTTTCCTTTGTATTCTCCTTGTAAGTCTGTAACATTAATAGAATTCATGTCAACAATAAAAGATCCTCCGGCTAGTTTATCTTTTTTTATTTTTACTTCTCCAGATTTAAACTTGATAGTTCCTTCGTGTTTTCCTGTTACTTTTTTACCTACCCAGTGTATAGAACTTTTACTTGGTTTGATGGGTTTTTTACCTGCTTGTGCTGTAAAAGACATTGTGAATACAGCTGTTAAAGCTAAAATTGTTGATTTGATTGTTGTTAATTTCATGTGTATTTATATTTAATTGTTATGAATTTATTTTCGT
The DNA here is from genome assembly GCA_020628175.1 of Wenyingzhuangia sp. The sequence goes on along the minus strand of JAHDFK010000016.1, from coordinate 9,681 downwards.
TAAAATTTTTATAAGTTGTTCTAGTTCTTTATCGGTTAGTTTTGTTAAGAGTCCTTTTTCACGTTCTCCCAAAGTCATATCGATAGTTGCTAATAGCTGATTTCCTTTTGGTGTAATAATAATCTCTACTTTTCGTCGATTTTGTATGGATCTCTTACGTTCTAAATAATTTTTTTTTCTAAGTTTCTCTACCAAACGAGTTGTATTACTCATTTTATGAATCATATGTTCTTGCAATTCGAACAAGTTGATTGGCGATCCGTTTTGACCTCTTAGAATACGTAATATATTGTATTGTTGTACTGTTAGGTCATGATTTTTAAAATACAAATTCAATTGCTCTACAATATAATTTCCAGAACTCATTAACTTAGTTATAGCTTTTGTAGTTAAATTGACCATTTTTATAATTGTTTATACTACAAATGTATATACAATTGTTATAAAAACAAAAAAAAAACAAATATTTTTTTTGTCATATGTGTTGATTTTTAGTGGGTTAATGCTATATCTGCTAAAAATCAGTTTAGTTTTACTTGCATAATACGTATAAATACGTAGCTTTGTTATCGATAAAACTTAAAAACATAAAAAAAACTTTATCATGAAAAAAATTATTTTATCTGCATTAATGTTAGCTGGAACGTTAACATTTGCACAAGACGGAAAATTAACTGTATCTGGATCGGTAGATGCATACGGAACATTAAATTCAGAAGGTGGAGCATCAACGGGTATATTATCTGATGTTGGAGCTAACGGATTTGGTTTAGGAATGGCTAATACTGTGTTCTCTTACGAAGCTGGTAAAGCTGGTGCTGTTGCTGATTTAGCATTTGGACCGAGAGCAAATGCTGCAAATGTGTATGCTAATGGATCTGATGCAGGAGCAATTAACCAATTGTATGCTTACTACAATGCTAGTGAGAAAGTAACATTAACTTTAGGACAGTTTAATACTTTTTATGGTTACGAAGTTATTTCTCCAGCATCTAACTTTAACTATTCTGTTTCTCACTTATTTAATGCAGGACCTTTTTCTCATACAGGAGCTAAGGTAGATTATGCTGCATCTGAAGACTGGTCTTTCATGTTAGCGGTTACAAACCCACATACATTATTAGCAGGAACAAATAATTCTAGTAAAATTCAATTAGGAGGTCAAGTAGGTTTCAAAGGACAATTTTTAAACTTAATCTATGGATCTGTTGATGGATCTACTTCTGATGAGTTTTTAATTGATGTAACAGGTGGATTTGACGTAACTGAAAAGTTTTACATTGGATATAATGCTGCTTACCAAGAAGGTGTTTATGGAGGAGCTGCATTGTACTTACAAGGACAAGTTAACGAAACTTTATCTATAGGTTTACGTCCAGAATATATTGACACTACATCTGTTGATGGAACTGGTTTATTTGCTGCTACTTTAACAGCTAATAAAACAATAACTAACAATTTAAAAGGTATTGTTGAAGTAAGATATGATCAAGAAGAACTTTCTGCTAACGGAAAGGATGATGTTGCTTTAACAGTAGCTGCTGTTTACTCTTTCTAATAAAATCGTAAGATTTAGAAAAGTTTAAAAAACCAATCATCTGGTAAGGTGTGAGCCTTGCCAGATAACAAAAATATATTCAACCTAAATTTTAAACTTTCAATCATGAAAAAAATCGAAGCTATCATCAGAAAATCTAAATTTTCTGAGGTAAAAGAAGCTTTACACGAAGTAGGTGTAAACTTCTTCTCTTACTGGGATGTGACTGGATTAGGAAACGAAAAAGTAGGAAAAGTATACCGTGGGGTATCTTTTAGTACTAACGACATCCAAAGACGTCACTTATCAATCATTGTTAACGATGATTTTGAACAAATTACCATCGACACTTTATTAAAAACTGCTTCTACAGGAGAAGTCGGAGATGGAAAAATTTTCGTTTCAGATGTGTCTGAAACATACCGAATCCGTACAGGAGAAAAAGGAGGAGAAACATTAAAATAATAACTAAACAAACTTTTAAAATATAAAATTATGGATACAAGCGCAATTATGGGAGCTTTGTGGATCATTATATCAGGAATATTAGTATTCTTTATGCAAGCAGGATTCACATTAGTAGAGGTAGGATTTACTCGCTCAAAAAATGCTGGAAATATTATTATGAAAAACTTAATGGACTTAATAGTTGGTTCACTTGGTTTTTGGGCTATTGGTTATACAGTAATGTATGGAGAATCAATAGGAGGATTTATAGGAACACCTTCTTTATTCTACAACGAAGGTGCAGATATGTATAATTTATTCTTCCAAACTGTATTTGCTGCAACAGCTGCAACTATTGTTTCTGGAGCTGTAGCTGGAAGAACTAAGTTTACAACATACATTATCTTTTCATTTATTGTAACTGTTGTAATTTATCCTATTTCAGGACACTGGCAATGGCAAGGTGATGGATGGTTAACTCAATTAGGATTTATTGACTTTGCTGGATCTGCAATTGTTCACTCTGTTGGTGGATGGGCTGCATTAATTGGAGCAATGTTAGTAGGACCAAGAATTGGAAAATATAAAGATGGAGTTTCTCAAGCGATTCCTGGACACAACATTGTATTTGGTGCATTAGGAGTTTTAATCTTATGGTTAGGATGGTTCGGATTTAACGGAGGTTCTCAATTAGCTTTTGGATCTGAAGAAGATGTAATTGCTGTTGGTAACATTTTAATCAATACTAACTTAGCTGCTGCTGCAGGTGCTGCTGCTGCATTATTTTACACTTGGTTACGTTACGGACAACCAGATATTTCTATGACATTAAACGGAGCTTTAGCTGGATTAGTTACAATCACTGCTGGATGTGCCAATGTATCTGCTGGTTCTGCTGCAATCATGGGATTAATTGGTGGAGTTGTAGTTGTAATCGCTATTACTTTTATCGATGAGAAATTAAAAATTGATGATCCAGTAGGTGCTGTATCTGTACACGGTGTTTGTGGTACTTTAGGTACTATTTTAGTTGGTGTATTTGCTACAGAAGGTGGATTAATTACTGGAGGTGGAGCTGCTTTATTAGGAGTTCAAACTATTGGTGCATTGGCATACGCAGGATGGGCTTTAGTAACAGCTTTCATTGTATTCTCAATCTTAAAAGCAACAATTGGATTAAGAGTTTCTGAAAAAGAAGAAGTTGAAGGACTAGACAAAGCCGAGCACGGTATTGGAGTTTACAACGACTAACAATATGTTTTAAGTTTATATCTAAACAGCCTATTTCTTTTATAGAATTAGGCTGTTTTTTTAGTTAAATAATTGTATATTTATTATAGTAATTTTAAATAGTTAAATATGAAAAAAATTGAAGCAATCATAAGAAAGTCAAAGTTTTCTGAAGTTAAAGAGGCTTTGCACAGCGTTGGAGTTAATTTTTTCTCTTATTGGGATGTAACTGCATTAGGTAATGAAAAGGAAGGGAAAGTATATAGAGGAGTTTCTTTTAGTACAGCAGATATACAACGTAGATATTTATCTATTATTGTAAATGATGATTTTGAAGAAAAAACAATTACTACTATTTTAAGTTCTGCAGCTACTGGTGAAGTAGGAGATGGTAAAATTTTTGTGTATGATGTTAAAGAAACATATAGAATAAGAACTGGTGAAAAAGGTGGAGAAACCTTAAAATAGTTCCTATAAACAATAAAAAAAGGTCGAGCTTATGTAGCTCGACCTTTTTTTATTTTACCATTTGTTCTAAATCAAACAGGAAAGTATACTCTTTAGCAACTTCCTTTAGGGCATCAAATCGGCCAGAAGCACCTCCATGGCCTGCATCCATATTAGTATCTAAGTATAGTTTGTTTGTGTCTGTTTTTAGATCACGTAATTTAGCAGTGTACTTCGCAGGTTCCCAATATTGAACTTGAGAATCATGTAAACCTGTAGTAATTAGCATATTTGGATACTCTTTAGCTTCTAAATTATCGTATGGAGAATAAGACTTGATATAATCGTAATATTCTTTTTCGTTAGGATTACCCCATTCATCATATTCACCTGTTGTTAAAGGAATGCTTTCATCTAACATAGTTGTGACTACATCTACAAAAGGAACCGCAGAAATGATTCCGTTAAAAAGTTCTGGATTCATGTTTGCAATAGCTCCCATTAATAAACCACCTGCAGATCCTCCCATTGCATATAAATGTCTAGGAGATGTCATGTTCATATCAATTAAATGTTTGGCGCAATCTACAAAATCGTTAAAAGTATTCTTTTTGGTTAGTAACTTCCCGTCTTCATACCAAGGTCTACCTAAATATTCTGAACCTCTAATATGTGCTAAAGCAAAAACAAAACCTCTGTCTAGTAAACTTAAACGCGTTGTACTAAAACTATCATCAACCGTATGTCCGTATGATCCATAGGCATACATTAACACGGGAGTATTTTTATGAATAGGAGTATCTTTTCTATGTACAATAGATAATGCTACTTTCTTACCATCTCGAGCTGTTACCCATATACGTTGGCTAGTATAATTATTTTTATCAAATGTTCCTCCTAAAACCTCTTGCTCTTTTTTTATGTTTTGAGTCCCATCCGTCATGTTAAAATCAATAACAGAGCTTGGCGTGGTCATAGAATTGTAACCATATCTTAACCATTCTGTGTCAAATTCTGGGTTGCTACCTACATAACAAGAATAGGTTTCTTCGTTAAAAGGTAAATAGTAGTCTTTAGAACCGTCCCATCTAATAATTCTAATTTTATTCAACCCTTGTTCACGTTCTTCTAACACTAAAAAATCTTTAAATATCGTAGCATCTTCTAACAAAACATCGTCTCTATGCTTAATAACATCCACCCAATTTTCTTTGCTTGTTGCATTAATGGATGTTTTCATTAATTTAAAATTAGTTGCCTTGTCTTTGTTGGTTAAAATGTAAAAAGAATCTTCGTAGTGCATTACACTGTATTCTAAATCATCTTCTCTTTTTTGAAACAGTTGGAATTCGCCAGAAGGATTGTCTGCATCTAAAAACTGATATTCTGTTTGTAATGTGCTATAAGAACCTATTATTAAAAACTTTTTAGATTTTGTTTTTCCAACATATACGTTGTAAGTTTCATCGGTTTCGTGGTAAATAACAGTGTCTTTTGTTGTAGCTGTACCTAGAATATGTTTGTACACTTTGTCGCTTCGTAAGGTAACTTCATCTTTCTTATTGTAAAATAAGGTTGTATTATCGTTAGCCCATGTAGCTCCTCCTGTTGTAAATTCAATAGTATCGTTTAGTAGCTCGCCAGTTTCTAAATTTTTAAAGTTTAAAGTGTATTGTCTTCTACCTGTGTTATCGGTTCCATATACCATTAACTGGTTATTGCTACTAATAGACAATCCACCAACATCAAAATAATCATGACCTTTAGCTAACTCGTTTACATTTAAAATAATTTCTTCTTTAGCCTCTAAAGAACCTTTTTTTCGGGTGTAAATAGGGTATTGGCTACCTATTTCGTAGCGCGTAATATAATAGTACCCGTTTTTAAAATACGGGACAGAGCTGTCGTCTTCTTTTATTCTACTTTTCATTTCTTGGAATAAATCTTCCTGAAATTGTAAAGTGTGCTTTGTTTCGGCTTCGTAAAAAGCGTTTTCAGCAGTTAAATAATCTAAAACCTTTTGAGTTTTAGCAGAGGGAATTTCAGCGTTTTTTTCTTCATCAGACAAACGCATCCAATAATAATCATCTACTCTTACATCGTTATGTTTGGTAAGTTTATGCGGGATTTTATCTGCTATTGGAGCTGTTACAATCTTCATTATTTGGCATTTAATTAGAAGCGTAAAAGTAATAAATAGCGATGCTTTTAAAGCAAAACAGAAGAGTTTCTTTACCATCTTTAATTTTTTAGTAAGATATTTAGAAACTTTATATCTTGCCAAAAAATAAATTAAGAATTATGTTTGGAGATATGTCTAAAATGATGGGGCAATTACAAGATGCTCAGAAGCATGTAGAAGAGGCTAAGTTACGTTTGAATACTATTTTTGTTGAAGGAAGTTCTGGTGGTGGTTTGGTAAATGTAACTGTTACTGCAAATAGAGAAGTGAAGAAAATAACTATTAACGACAATGTTTTAGAGGACAAAGAAGCTGTTGAAGATTATTTAATTTTAGCAATGAATGATGCTTTACAAAAAGCAGATAAAATTAATGAACAAGAAATGGCTGCTGCTGCTAAAAAAGGATTGCCATTTTAACAAAGAACTATAACAACAAGAACCACTAAGAGCCATTTTTATTAAGAGAATGGCTCTTTTGTTATTTAAAAACTTCGGTTACTATTTTAGTGCTACTCATGTTAGGTTCTTGTATTTTTAAAATATTGGCAAGCGTTGGTGCTATTTGCGTAATTGTTACCGTTTTCTTTACCGTTTTACCTTTTGCTATTCCGTTGCCGTAAAAAATAAGAGGTACGTGTGTATCGTAGATATAACCTGTACCATGTGTGGTACCTCCTTTTAAATATCCATCGCTAATTATGGTAGGTTTTAAGGTAAACAATAGATCACCCGATAGTTTTTGATTGTATCCTTCTTGAAGCAAACTTAAAGGAGCTTTTCTAAATTCGTTTTTTTGTAGTGTTTTAGCAGATACAACTTTATAGATATATTTATTTGTAAGTAAGGTATCCATAAGAGTTTCTTCAATATTTGAAAATGATAGCTTGTGTTTTAAGATGTTTTGCTTGTTTAAAAAGATTTGATTGTTAGAGATGTTTTCAATTAATTGGTTGGAATTGAATTTTTGAAAAAGAACCTTGTTTAACTGCGCTAATAATTTTTTAGACGAAAAATAATCGCCAGGAGCTTTGTTGTCTATTAAATATTGAGGAACATTTACAACGGCATGATCTGCAGTTAAAAACAAAACATACTTCTTAGATCCAACGTGTTTGTCTAAATAATTTATAAAATTATCTAAATCGTTATTCAGACGTACATATGTATCTTCTATTTCCGTAGAAGCGGGTCCGTATTGATGTCCAATATAATCGGTACTCGAAAGACTAATGGCTAAAAAATCAGAATAAATTTTGTTTTGCCCTAATTTTTCATGTTTAACAATTTGTTTAGCAAAATTTAAAGTCATTGTATTTCCAAATGGAGTTGCTTTTAAAATACTATAATGACCATTGTTTTTTTCTAATTTTTCTATTTGATGAGGGAAGCTAGCTTTACTTTCGTTTTTATGCTTTCTTTCGTATTTGTCGTGATCGGCAGCACATTCTACATAGTTTTTTGAGTTGTTTAACGTTGCCCAAGGAGTATGTATATAAGTATCTAGTTGCTTTTTGTTGTGTTTGTTATAGGTTGCGACCCATTTTTTTTGCTTCTTAGTGTAATAAGAACTTGTAATCCAATTTCCTATTGTATCTCCATCAAACCAATAAGCAGCATTTGCTGTATGTCCTACGGGTAAAATAGAGGATCTATCTTTAATAGCCACACCTATTGTTTTTCCGTTAAAATTTTGAGTAATTTTTAGTTCATCAGCTAAGGTAGAGGCAACCAATCTATAAGGAGATTTTTGACCGTTTTTTGAGGCAGATCCAACGGTTTTGTACCTATTGTCATCAACAACATAAATAGATTTTTTTAAAAACTTATCGTACCAATTGTTTCCAATAATTCCGTTGTTTTTAGGTGTTGTACCTGTGTAAATTGCTGCATGTCCAACCTCAGTATATGTTGGTATATGCGAAAAATAAGCGCTTTCAAACGAAGTTCCTTTTTTTAGAAGTCTATTAAATCCTTTGTTACCAAATTGGTTTTTAAAACGTGTTAAATAATCGTAACGCATCTGATCTACTACAATTCCTACAACGAGCTTAGTTTTTTTTGAGCATTCACAAATAGTATATTGCTTAGGAAAAGGAGAACGATTATTTTTTTCATTCGAAATTCATTTAGTTTCAGTTTTAAAAGTACACACATTAGACTATTTTATTGTTAAGGATTTGATATTTTAGCTAAAAATCTACGTAATGAATTATGTAAAGAGTATTGGTGCTTATGCAATTATGCTTAAGAGTGTTTTTAGGAAACCTCAGAAAGCTAAAATTTTTAGAGAAGCCATATTTAGAGAAATCGACGATTTGGGAGTGAAATCTGTTGGAATTGTGGCGTTTATCTCTTTTTTTATAGGGGGAGTTGTAGCAATGCAAACAGCTTTAAATTTAAACGATCCTATTATCCCAAAAAATTTGATTGGTTTTGCGACCAAACGATCGATGATTTTAGAGTTTTCATCTACATTTATTATGGTTATTTTGGCAGGTAAGGTTGGTTCTTACATCACTTCTAGTTTAGGTACTATGCGTGTTACAGAACAAATAGATGCTTTGGAGGTAATGGGAATTAACTCGTTAAACTATTTGGTGTTGCCTAAAATAATAGCAACTATATTTTTTTATCCTTTTCTGGTATTGTTAGCAATGACTTTAGGGATTTTTGGAGGATGGGCTTCTGGGGTTATTAGTGGTTTGTTTGAACAAAGCGATTATATTTCTGGAATTCGCATAGAATTCGATCCGTCATTAATACGTTATAGTTTGATAAAGTCTACGGTATTTGCCTTTTTAATAGCAACCATACCTTCTTATTTTGGTTATTATGTAAAAGGAGGAGCTTTAGAAGTAGGTAGAGCAAGTACTAAAGCAGTAGTATGGACTATAGTAATGATTATTATAGCCAATTATTTTTTAACGCAATTGTTACTGAGCTAGTTTATTATGATAGAGATAAAGGGAGTTGAGAAAAGTTTTGGAACGAATAAAGTTTTAAAAGGGATACATGCGGCTTTTGAGCCCGGAAAGACGAGTTTGATTATTGGTCAGAGTGGATCTGGGAAAACCGTATTTTTAAAAACAATGCTCGGGTTACACTTGCCTACAGCAGGAACCATATCGTTTGATGGGAAACCCACAGAGCTGATGACAGACGATGAAAAAAGACAATTAAAGCAAGATATAGGAATGGTTTTTCAAGGATCTGCCTTGTTTGATTCTATGAATGTAGAAGAAAATGTAATGTTTCCTTTAAAAATGTTTACCAAGCAGTCTAGAGAAGAAATGTTAGAGCGTGTAAATTTTGTTTTAAATAGGGTAAATCTAGTAGGTAGTAACGAGAAGTTTCCGGCAGAGTTGTCTGGAGGAATGCAAAAAAGAGTTGCCATTGCGCGTGCTATTGTAACAAAACCAAAATATTTATTTTGTGATGAGCCAAATTCAGGGCTAGATCCAAAAACATCGATTGTAATAGACAACTTAATTCAAGAAATTACAGATGAATACAACATTACAACAGTTATAAATACCCATGATATGAACTCTGTAATGGAAATAGGAGAAAAAATTATTTTTTTAAAAGATGGTTTGAAAGAGTGGGAAGGAACAAGTAAAGATGTATTTAAAACTGACAATGAAGCAGTTGTAAATTTTGTGTATAGTTCTAATTTATTTAAGAAAGTTAGGAAGGCATATTTGTCAGAATAAAAGTAAAAAAAAGTTTGGTGTAAACGTAGTAATGTTCTATATTTGCACCCGCAATAACGAGTGGTATTATTGACCTGGTAGCTCAGTTGGTAGAGCATCTCCCTTTTAAGGAGAGGGTCCTGG